>CAYMTR010000009.1:89311-92971 GCA_964393405.1 uncultured Prolixibacteraceae bacterium | reverse complement strand
AAAACAATTGCCGTTTCTTTACAGAAAATTGCTAAGGTAAAAGCCAACCAACAGCTTATCATGCTTGTAAATGATCCTTTCTTTTGTATATCAATAAATGAAAGTAGCGCCAATAAAGAGAACAAAACCAGTAACAGGTCACCCCGTGCCGGTATCCATGCAATATTTGAAACAAAAAGAGGATTGGAAACATATATAAGTGTACATAACAAAGCAAATGCAGAGGGTAAATTGAACTTCTTCAGTAAAGCAAAAATAAAACAGGCAATAATACCTAGTAAAAGTATATTTGAAAGATGAAACATCCATGTTTCGGAAATTCCAGAAAGCTGAATGTCTGTCATATATGTAAGTGACTGAAGCGGACGGTAGAATTTACTGTTGCCATCCATAAATGCGTCACTCACAAACAATCGGGGGGCATTTTTAATGTCTTTCAGAAGCTCAATATTTCCATTTATTATTTTATCATCATCGAATTTAATAAACCCGGATTCCACAGTCTGGATATATAAGAGTACCGGAAATAAGAAAACAATGATATATAAGAATATACTCTTTTTTGAAGTGCCTTTTTTTACTTCTGAATGGTCCATTAATAATTATTAGTTTATAGATTTAATTCAAAATGCAAATATAAAAACCTTTTTTACGCATCTGAACTTTTGCAATTCGTTGTTTGTTATAGGCAGGAAGATAGTAATTTTGAAATTATTCAGTTTGAGTCAATAATAACTAAGAGGAAATATATGAAAAAAACCTTGGTAATAGGAGCGAGTGAAAACCCGGAACGTTATTCTGCGAAGGCAATTAGCGCTTTGGTATCACATGATCATGAGGTAGTTGCAATTGGACTCAGGGAAGGTGAAGTGGCAGGTGTTAAGTTTAATTCTGAAAAGAAAGAATTTGAAAATATTGATACAGTGACACTGTATATAGGTCCAAAACATCAGCCTGAATATTACGAATATATCATTGGTCTCAAGCCTGAAAGAGTTATTTTTAATCCGGGGACAGAAAATCAGGAATTCATAGATAAGTTGAAATCTAAAGGTATATTTCCAGAAATAGCTTGTACTCTTGTGTTATTGGCGACAGGGCAGTACGAATAAAATTCATAAAGGTTGTAGTTATTTTTTCTTAACTTTCAAACATTACTTTTGAAACAAAGGAATAATGCATCCTCACGATAGAATCGTATTGTAAATTCAAATGAAATGAAACGAGCTAAACTTCTTCTCAATCTCCTTTTATTACTTATCCCTTCTACGATTTTCGGAAGTCATGAAGTTTATCTCCTGCATTGTTATTTCTGCCCGGCTATGGTGATGGACAGGATAGAGAAAAGCTGTGTTAAAGAAAACTTTGCTACAAAAAATTATCATTATAAAAGTATTACTGAAAATTTGGATACACTAGGTCATGAGCTTTACTCTGAGATTAAAAATTCAGGTGTCGACTCCGTTTCTTTTGTTACCCATTCAATGGGAGCATTGGTAGTAAGATCAATGTTACAGTATTCACAGTCAGATGAGAATTTTCCTATCATTTTTCGGATTGTAATGATTGCTCCGCCAAACCACGGTTCTGAAATGGCAGATTTTGGTTCTACAGTAGAACTGTTACCAAATTTCCTTGGTCCAAACCTTGAACTCATGAAAACGGATTCTAATTCTTATGTCAATAATCTTCCTATTCCTTACCACTCAGAGGTGGGGCTAATAATTGGTAGCTTAGGAACTGATAAACAAGGTTATAACCCATTTATTAAAGGCGATAATGATGGTTTGGTAACTCCTGAAAGTGCTAAGATGGGAATAGAAAAAGATTTTGCTGTTGTTAAAGAATTTCATGGTTTATTGCCCCAAAGAAAGATCGTGTGCAAATTGGTGGTTGAATTTTTGAAGACAGGTGCCTTCCCCGTAAAGAAGGGTACTAAAAAGAAAAAAGTAAATTGATATGGTTTAAAATAAAATAAACACTTTTGAAGTCAAAAGCTTTTATTTTTTTATTTTTAAATCATGAAACATATAATCGCCTTAAGCATTGCAATATTTACTTTAGTTAGTATCTGTTTTTCCCAGAATGCTATTTTCCTTCATCACTCAACAGGAGGTGGAGTATACTATGATGGAAATGTAGAAGGTTGGATATCAAATTACAATAGCCTAAACTCTACAAGCTTTTCAGTTACTGAAAGGTCATATCCTAATTCACCATATCCATGGGAAAACTATCCTTATGATTTCTGGAATCTATGGGTAAATGGTAGTTGTAGTTCAAGCCAGTCAGGCATTGAATGCTTAAGCTCACTTACGCAAAGCTATGAACTGATTATTTTTAAGCATTGTTTCCCGGGGGCAGCAATCCAGGAAGATACCGGTTCTCCTAATGTAGCTTCAGACCGTAAGTCATTGGAAAATTACAAATCACAGTATAGGGCTTTACGTTCGGTCATGGATAGTTATCCAGGTACTATGTTCATGGTTTGGACACTTGCCCCATTGCATAGGAATGCTACTTCAGTTGAAGATGCTGCCAGAGCAAGGGAATTTGTCAACTGGGTTAGAAATACCTGGCTTTCAGAAGATGGGAATTCTCATTCCAATATATCAATTTTTGATTTCTATAATATCGTTGCAGAATCCAATCCTACACCTGCTAATGGCAGTGTAAATTGCCTGAAATATGAATATGAGGGTGACCACGGTGGTGATGATTCTCATCCCAACTATGCAGCAAATCAGGTTGCCGGTCCAATTTTTGCCAATGCAATTGTCAATTGCCTTCAGAATGTCCCTGATATTAACGTAGAAAATATTGAAATAACTTCAGGAAGCGGAAGTAATTTAATTAATGTTAATAGTGGCTCAGTTCAGCTTTATGCTAATGTTTTACCGGTTAACGCGACTAATAAAAGTATTACATGGTCGATCATTGATGGGGAAGAGCTTGCATGGTTATCTCCAGACGGTATGCTCCAAGCAATTCGTAATGGAGTAGTAAGGGTTCAGGTATCAGCCAATGATGGATCAGGAGTTACGGCATATGTAGATATTACTATTACCAACCAGCCTGTTACTGTTGATTATATGGAAATAAGGTCGGTAGAAAATACCAACGAAATCAATACCGACAATGGAACACTGCATCTTATTGTACATGCAATGCCTGAAGATATTGATTATACTAATGTTACATGGTCGATATTCTCAGGGAGCGAGATAATTACTGTTTCATCAGCAGGAGTTGTAACAGCTCTTGCCACTGGTTATGCTACTGTTGTAGCAAACTCAAACGATAATCCCGGTATAACAGCCATGTATGATATTTTAGTATCAAATCAAGTCAACCCGATAGAGTCATTATCAATAGAAACAGAGGGTGGGGCAGCCAAAATAGATGTACAGGGAGGAATGCTTCAGCTTATGGCTAATGTTTTGCCTATCAATACAACATCATCAATTACATGGTCGATCATTGATGGGGAAGAGCTTGCATGGTTATCTCCAGACGGTATGCTCCAAGCAATTCGTAATGGAGTAGTAAGGGTTCAGGTATCAGCCAATGATGGATCAGGAGTTTCAGCGTATATTGATATTACAATTACCAATCAGCCTGTTACTGTTGATTATATGGAAATAAGGTCGGTAGAAAATA
>CAYMTR010000009.1:32713-89211 GCA_964393405.1 uncultured Prolixibacteraceae bacterium | reverse complement strand
AGCCAATGATGGATCAGGAGTTACGGCATATGTAGATATTACTATTACCAATCAGACCAATTCAACTGATGAATTGTCAACATCAGATATAAAGGTGATTTTTAATAAAAGTGATGGTTTGTATAGTATAAGGATAAGTAGAAATACTAATCAGGTTAAAATAAGAATGTACGATATGTCAGGAAAACTAGTATGGATAGAAGACTGTTCTTCAGCTATTAGTTTAATTCCTCAGCAAAAGCCCGGAGTATATATTCTGAAGATTGAGCAAAATAATAAGCGAATGACCAGAAAGGTTGTTTATTGATCACAAGATTTTGATTTACTGTTTCTTCGCATAAAATCTTACTTTTATCGGTTTTAAAAGGTATCTCATCGATTATATTTTGACTTTTGTTATATTATTTCAGACCTTTCACCGTTAGAATAGTAATAATATTAAAATATATCAAAAATGAATAGCCCGAACAATCCTGAACCCAGCAGCCTGACAATATATATGCAACAGGCTTTGCGACCAATAAGTAAAAAATATCTTTATTCTTCTTATGCCAACTCACTTCCATTGAGACCATATTACAAATTACTTGAATTTGGATCAGGGATAGGTGCAATGGCTGAACTTCTGGCCAGAAGACTTAGTGAAGGGCAACTTACTTGTGTAGATATTTCTAACAGATATCTTAAAAGAGCTCGTAAAAATCTTAAGGAATATCCAAATACCACTTTCCTTAAGGGTAAACTTGTAAACCTTGACTTAAAACCAGGAGAATTTGATGCTATCAATATCCATTACGTATTGCATGATGTTTTAAAAGAAAACCGGGAAAAGTTACTCGCAGAGATGTTTGAACTGTTACAGCCCGGCGGTAAAGTATTTTTGCGTGAACCGATAAATGAAAAGCATGGTATGCCTTACGATGAAATTGAGGAGCTGTTTGCTAATGCCGGTTTCTATCCTTTGTACAGTGAGAAAAGGAGGTTCAGATTCTTTGGTGATGTATATACCGCATGTTTTACTAAAATTCCTGAGATGACATACTTCTTATCATAGATAAAAAAATCCGGCTATAAACCGGATTTTTAAATTTTTATCTTGAACTTCTTTTTCTGTCCAATTCCTTAAGCATTATCTTTCTGATACGTATAATTTTTGGTGTCAACTCCACATATTCATCTTCCTGAATATATTCAAGAGCTTCCTCAAGAGAGAAAACAATAGGCGGTGCCAACTTTACCTTATCGTCTGATCCAGAAGCCCTCATGTTGGTTAGCTTTTTGCCTTTAGAAATATTGATAGTTAAATCGTTGTCTCTTGTATGTTCGCCAATTACCATTCCTTCATAAACTTCATCGCCCGGTTTTACAAAGTACTTGCCCCTGTCCTGAAGTTTGTCGAGGGCATAAGCAATAGCTGTACCTGTTTCGAGGCTCACCAGCGAACCGTTTACCCTTTTTTCAATATCACCTTTATAGGGTTGGTATTCAATAAAACGGTGCGACATAATAGCTTCACCGGCTGTACCTGTAAGAACGTTGCTTCTTAAACCAATTATACCTCTTGAAGGAATATGGAATTGCAATAAAGTACGGTCGTTTTTTCTTTCCATCGAAAGCATTTCACCTTTTCTTCTTGAAACCAGTTCAATGACTTTCCCTGCGTATTCATCGAGAACATCTATAGAAAGCTCTTCAACAGGTTCGTTCTTAACGCCGTCAATTACTTTAATAATAACCTGCGGCTGACCTACCTGAAGTTCAAATCCTTCGCGGCGCATAGTTTCGATAAGAACTGAGAGGTGGAGTACTCCACGACCGAAAACGATCCATGAGTCAGCACTATTAGTATCTTCGACCCTGAGAGCAAGGTTCTTTTCAAGCTCCTTTTGAAGCCTGTCGTATATATGGCGTGAGGTTACATATTTACCGTCCTGTCCGTAAAATGGAGAATTGTTGATTGTAAACAACATACTCATTGTCGGCTCATCAATATCGATAGGAGGCAGTGGCTCAGGGTTTTCAAAATCGGCTATTGTATCACCGATATCGAATTGATCGATGCCCACTAAAGCACAAATATCGCCGGCTGAAACCTGTGGAACACTAATCCTACCAAGACCTACAAAAAGGTTTAGCTCCTTGATTTTTGTTCTGACGATAGAGCCGTCGCGATGACACAGACTAACAACCTGACCTTCTTTTAGTTCACCACGGTGAAGGCGACCAACAGCAATACGTCCAAGATAAGGGGAGTAAACTATTGAAGAAATTAGCATTTGAGTTGTCCCTTTCTCAACACTAGGGGCAGGAATATATTCGAGAATAGCGTCGAGCAGGGTAGTAATATCGTTTGTTTTTTTGTTCCAGTTGTCGGACATCCAGCCTTCTTTAGCTGAACCAAAAACAGTATGGAAATTCAGCTGGTGCTCCGTAGCATTGAGGTTGAACATCAGTTCGAATACCAGTTCGTGCACCTCTTCAGGGCGACAATTTGGTTTATCGACTTTATTGATTACAACAATGGGTTTGAGGCCCATCTGAATTGCTTTTTGGAGAACGAACCTTGTTTGGGGCATTGGACCTTCGAAAGCGTCGACTAAAAGAAGAACGCCGTCGGCCATATTTAGAACCCTTTCAACTTCACCACCAAAGTCGGCGTGTCCCGGGGTATCAATAATATTGATTTTAGTTCCTTTATAAATAACTGAAACATTTTTAGCAAGAATAGTGATCCCCCTTTCTCTTTCAAGATCGTTGTTGTCCATGATAAGTTCCCCCGGTCTCTCGTGGTCTTTGAACAGCTTGCCAGCAAGTAACATTTTGTCTACTAGGGTTGTCTTTCCATGGTCAACATGGGCAATAATTGCAATATTTCTGATTGGTACCATTCATCTTGTTTAAAAGTCGCGCAAAAGTAGAATTTTTTATAAGAAATAGAATCAATGAATTATTAATTGGGGAAATATCATTGGTGAAACAACGATTTATTAACAATGTTCAAATGTAAGGAAGATTTATTGCTTAATAATCAGAATATTTTGACTCCTGCAGACATTAAATATACTCTGTTTGCTGCCTGATATTGACTGTTATCAAGAAAGATATTAAAGCTATTTTCAACCCTGACATCGAAAGTTAAAAACCATAAATCGATGCCAATACCGGCTTGTATTCCAATGTAATTGTCCTTTAGTTCATTGATATTAAAGGTTGTAAGTTCATCAATGATAGGCTCAGTAGTGATATATGAAAGAACAGGACCGCCGTATGCCCTGATATTGAAGTTCGGTTTGTTAATAATGTGAAAACCTATTAAAAGGGGAATGTCGATAGTCTGATATTTCAAATCAAATTCACTAAAACTGACGAGATCTTCAATTCTTCCTCCTTTTTTGGTATTAAAATAAGCTTCGGGTTGTATGTATATATTTCCAATGTTTAACTTCAAAAATGCACCTACAATGTAATTGTTTACCTCGCTTTCATTAAAAAACTGGTTATAATCGGTAATCAGCGAAGAACTATTAGCGCCTATTTTAATGCCAACGTTAAATGGGGATTGGCCATAAAGCGCATAAGAAGAAACAATTAGACATATGATCACCAAAAATCTTCTCATCAATATTTTTTTATGTAAAAATAACTAAAATAACGATTCGCTACGAATGTCGTTGATAAAGTGTTGAAAACAAAAAAGGTCTCCATGTTCCGGAGACCTTTATAACGGCTAAAATTAAAATATTATTTTACGAAATCTTTTAACACTGCAGATAATTTCTTTCTGGTAAAGAAAATCCTGCTTTTTACTGTGCCTAGGGGTAGCTCGAGTTTGTCTGCAATCTCTTTGTATTTATAACCATCCAGAAACATCTGGAAAGGAATGCGATATTCATCTTCAAGCAATGAAATGCTTTTTTCTATTTCATTTGTAGAATAGAAAGATTCAGGCGATGGGTAAATTTTGTCTTTTGCTATCAAAAGATGGAATTCACTGTTTGAACCACCAAGAGTATTCCTTGACTTCGAAACTTTTCTATAATCATTGATGAAAGTATTCTTCATGATGGTATAAACCCACGCTTTGAAATTAGTGTCCTGCGAAAACTTATCCTTATATGTCAAAGCTTTCAAAAACGTTTCCTGGAGCAGGTCATTAGCCCTGTCACTATCTGATGTAAGGCTCAGAGCATAATACTTGAGATTCTTTTCTAAGCCTAAAAGATTATTATTGAATTGTATGCTTGCCATAATTGTAGATTTTTGTTTTGTTGTTGATTCAAATATATAGGATATAAAAGACTTAATCATCTTTTATTATATATATTTATTTATAACCTTTTTAAATTAACATTAGTTTAATGTCTAAGGCAGATATAATTTAATCAATTTTTTGGAAGAATACAACTAAATATTTTTATCATTGACTGAAAATCAGTTATTTATTATTTGTCTACGACAAGGCATCCATGTGACTGTGCGCTATCCGGATGTTTTTTTTAAAAAAAAAGGGGAGTAAAATATTTTAATTATAAATGAACAAAAAGTACAATTGTTCAAATCAGATATATATTTGTGCCATTATTTCATTGATGAAAATTAGTTATAAATTTAAACGAGCGGAAAGTGTTCCGACATTTCGCCGTTGGAAAAACAAAAGCTTTTCAGTATTCTGTAGCTTGAAAAGAGTAATCAGGATTGGATGTCTTCTGATTATTTATTTAAAGTTTGCAAACAATACTGTAATTGCAGCACAGCCCGACACCTCTACCGTAGTGCAAAACTACGATTTGGAACAGGTTGTGGTAACGTCTGAACAGCAGCCGGAGATGTATTCCGGTATTAGCAGGGTGGTCTTGGTAATCTCTCAAAAAGAGATTGAGCAAGCGGCGATTTCTTCAGTGAACGAGCTGCTTGAATATGCTTCTGACATTGATATCAGGCAGAGGGGAACGGGCGGTGTACAAGCCGACATCTCGATCCGCGGCAGCTCTTTCGATCAGGTTTTGATTCTTCTTAATGGTGTTAATATTACTGATCCTCAGACAGGGCACCATAATTTAAACCTTCCTATTGATTTTTCCGTAATTGATTGTATTGAAATTCTTAAAGGTCCAGGTTCATGGAAGTTTGGCCCGGGAGCCTTTGGTGGCGCTATCAATTTTATCACAAAGAAAGATGATGAGAAATTTGTGCGTGTCGACCTTGAAGGAGGGGAGCATCTTTTTAATGCTGAAAAGCTATCAGCCGGATTCAAAATAGGGAACTCTGGTCATCTTGTTTCAATAAACAATTCGTCTTCTGATGGTTACATCGAAAATACCGACTTCTATAACAGGAATATTTTTTATAGCGGACGGTTAAAACTGAAGGATAATGAACTGCAATTGCAGACAGGATATACCGACAAGGGTTTTGGCTCAAACAGCTTTTACTCTGCTAAATATCCCAATCAATATGAGGAAACCAGTACTTTCCTGGCTTCATTCTCGATGAAAATTAATAGTGATAATGTGCAGTTTACTCCAAGGGTTTATTACAAAAGGCATGATGACATGTTTCTCCTTTTTCGCGATAATCCTGGCTTATATAAGAATGTACATCTTACAGAAGTTGTGGGGGAAAACATTGTTACAAATTTTAAGCATGAAACCGATGCTGTAACAAGTCTGGGCTTCGATGTAAGGACTGAAACCATTCACAGCAATAACCTTGGTGATAAGATTGATGACCCGCAGCATTCGATAATGCGCGATTCAGTATTGCTCGACAGGTTTCATTCACGGACAAACTTTTCAACATTTGTAGGACATAAAAGGTATTTTTCAAAACTGATGGTCAATGCCGGTATCAATTTTACAAGGAATACTGATATGAATTATAAGTGGTTCATATACCCCGGATTGGATCTAAGTTATTCATTCAATGATCATTCTTCTGTAAATGCTTCAGTAAATAAATCGATGAGGATGCCTACGTTCACCGAATTGTTTTACACGAGCCCTTCGAATGAAGGGAATAAAGACCTCCTCCCTGAAGAATCGCTGGGATTTGAATTAGGATATGGATTGAAATATGGCTTTATAGATTACTCGTTAACAGGATTTTATTCGATAAACGAAAATCTTATCGACTGGGTAAAAGAAAATCTCGATGACAAATGGAAGACTATAAATTACACAACAATCAATTCGTTTGGTATTGAAACTATGGCAAAGGTCGATTTTCAGAAACTAATTAAAGGTCAGAAAGTACTTAACAATCTGAAGATTGCATATTCATATCTTAATCAGGAGAGGGCAGGGGGGAACCTTATTTCAAACTACTCGATGAATTACCTGAAGCACAAACTGGATATCGATTTGAACCATCTTATTTGGAAGAATGTTTATGCAGTATGGCATGTTTCATATTCTGACAGGAACGGGCAGTACGAAAAAATTGAAGAAAAAATATCATACGGACTGACAGATTATAATCCATTTATTATATGCGACTTGAAGATATATTGGAAATACAAGGGTTGGAATTTATATGGCACTGTGAATAATATTTTTAATACTGAATACGTTGATTATGGGAATATTGCCCAACCGGGAAGATGGATTAAGTTTGGTGTGTCCAAAAAGATCGTTTTTCAATAATATTATTCGTACAGAAACATTTTTATTATATTCGGCCTGAAATTTTAACGAAAAAAGATATGTTGAAAGATATATTATCAATATCCGGACAACCGGGTTTGTTCAAAATGATCTCTAAAGGGAACAATGCAGTTATTGTTGAATCGCTGATCAACGGGAAACGTTTTCCTGCCTATTCGACTAGTAAAATACTTACGCTTGAGGATATAGCAATATACACCAAGACAGGTGAAATCCAGCTCAGGGAAGTATTTAAGAAAATTGTAGCCGATGAAGAACTTAAGAAGGGGATAGATCCAAAATCGCCGACCGACAAGCTAAAGACTTATTTTAAAAGGGTGTTGCCCGATTATGATGAGGACAGGGTCTATGTGTCGGATATTAAAAAGTTGGTGCAGTGGTATTTGATGTTGACAGAAAAAGATCTGCTCAATCTTGATGATGCGCCGGAAGAAAAATCGGAAGAAGAGCCAAAAGAAAAGTCAGAATAAAACAAAATGGGAGCCTTAACTAGCTCCCATTTTTTATATACAGTACAATTCAGTTTACCGGATCCAATTCAAGAATTAAACTACAGCACAACCTTTTCTGTAACAACCTCATTATTTTCAGTCTTGATCCTCAAAAAGTAAACACCGCCCTTTATCCCTATAGAAGGGATATCAACCTTTGATGATTTTAAGTTTCTCCATTTCCGAATAATCCTACCGACTGAATTGATAAGAGATATTTCGTTGACAACCCTTTTTGATTGAATGTTAATGTTCATAGACTTACCATCGACTGATACTTTAATCTTATCCCGAACTTTTATTTCTTTTGTTCCGGTAAGCTCAGTTTGTCCCCACATCAGAGGGTAGTCGGGGATGGTGCAGAAGGCATATTTGTCGATATACCAAAATGTATTCAACCCAATATTCTTGTAATATGCTTTAATCCAACCATAATAATTTTTACCATTTGAAATTATTTTTATCCCAATTTGACCAGTCTTGTCGTTAGTCTCTATTTGAACGAACCACCTGCTTGATAACCAATTGAGAGAATCTTTATTTAAGGAATAGGAAGTCCAAGGAGCAATAAAAATATAACAGTCGGAATAAAACGGTTCTACAATTAATACATTTCCAGATGAAGGTCTCATTAGATAAAACACCACATCATTGACTGAATCGTTGTTTAGATCAATCTTTAGAGTATCCTTAAGGTGATTATCTAATGTAATGTCTGGTAAATAGTCATAAAAATTTATTGATTGTTCCTGAGCTTTTAGATTTAGTATCGCTATTATCATCATTAAGAATAGCATGTATATTTTTAGTTTCATAATTTTAAATGTTTTTATTTTATTGCGGACAAGGATGTGTAATGCAATAAGAGTATAAAGGTACATACCTGCTTCCAGAGAATTTCCTTCAATAGTTATAGAAGCGTTGCCCCTTTTCACAAGCGACATTATCAGAATAGAAGCTCTTAAGGTTTGTTTGTTTGTTTGTTTGTTTGTTTGTTTGTTTGTGGCAATTGTCCACATGTTTTGATTTTTTTCATTAGGGTTTTATTTTATGATTATTTAATACTGATAAAATTATATAAAATAATCTTTTTAAACAATACAACTCGTTGTCTCCCAGCCATAAATTGTTTGAATTGCACGTTTTTTACCATTAAACGACATAAATTAACTAATAATGCAATTTTTCGAAAATTTTATATCTCTGGTATCATCCACCCTTTTATCCTATTCTCATTAAGGTTTGATTAATACCTCCGCCCTACCACATTCGTCCTTTCTCCCTTTATTAAGGGAGAAAGGACGAATGTGGTACGAATATGGTACGAATATGGTATTACTCAATTCCCTATTTGGTTCATGTTTGTTTCTGGAATATTCAACGTGAAAGAGGTCTTTGAAAAAGAATGGGAAAGATTAAAATTACTTGAACATTGACTGCTCATTTTGATTATAAATCACGAGCAGTCTTCTGAAGAGCTCAACAGTAGCAGTAGCATCACCTTCAGCCCTATGGCGACCGTTTATCTCAATTTTAAGGTCGTTGCACAGGTTTCCCAATGAGTATGAAGCATGAAAAGGCATTAGCTTTCTTGATAATTCGACGGTGCAGATTGTCTTCCTGTTGTAGTTATATCCCAAATCGCTGAATTCCTTTCTTATAAAATTGTAGTCGAAGCTTGAATTGTGGGCTACAAAAATCTTATTGGCTGTTATCTCCACAATTTTCCTTGCAACTTCATAAAATTTTGGTGCGCCTTTAACCATTTCATTTGTAATTCCGGTTATTCTTGTAATATATTCAGGGATATAACATTCAGGATTAATGAGAGTTACTAATGAATCATAAATCTTCTGACCGTTGAAGATCAAAATGGCAATCTCTGTTATCTTACAGGTCTGATAATTACCTCCGGATGTCTCTATATCAACAACAGCGTACATGTTTCAAATATAGCTAATAATTTTTCAACCTTATTTTCAAGATTATTTAAAGTCTTTTTAGAGCAAAATGTTATATTTGTTAATATTGCAATAATAATCGGGCGATGAGTAAGAGAGCTGTAATAATTCTTTTTTTTATTGGTTTGTTTTCCGGGGTTTTCCCGGCGATAAGCAAAGCTCAAAATGCTGACTATTATTGGGCAATCAAAGGTTCATACTCTTTACTTCAATATAAAGGAGAGCTCGGGAACCAGTTTTTTAACCTTAACAGCAGAAATGATGGAGGTGGTCTTGCTGCTTCGCGGTTTGTAAATCCTTCGCTCGATTTGATACTGGGACTTGATTATTACCGGGTGAATATAAAAGGATCGGTCGACGGAATCGATTACAAAGTAAATGGGAACCTCTTTAATCCTAATGTATCTTTCAACTACAAATTTTATAACGGATACCTTCTAAAGGAAACATCTATTTTCAAACCTTATTTAGGAGCCGGATTTTCTTATTTGATAGGCAATTCGAAAGGCGACAGCTTCGATTATAAGGGGGAGCAGTTCAACCATTTTATTGATGAATTTGCTTTTACCTTTACCGCAGGTTTAAAAAGCGATATCTCTCGAAGAATCAGTCTTTTCATTGAGGGTTATGCTAACCTCATGACTACTGAAGAAATTGATGGAGCTGCACTTGATATGATTAACGATCAGTACATTGGGGCCAGAATAGGTGTTTTTGTGAAGCTTGGAGGTCCAAAAGACTCTGACCGTGATGGAGTTACTGATGATATTGATGAATGTCCCGACACCCCGTTTGGAGTTGAAGTTGACGAAGTTGGCTGCCCGAAAGACAGAGATAAAGACGGCATACCTGATTATCTGGATGAATGTCCTGATGATCCCGGTCTTCCAGAATATAATGGTTGTCCTGACAGAGATGGCGATGGGATAATTGACAAACTTGACGATTGTCCTGATTTACCGGGTATTCCAAAATATAACGGTTGTCCAGATACTGACGGTGATGGTGTAATAGATCCAAAAGATTTATGCCCTGACACACAGCCTGGTATTGTTGTAGACGAATATGGTTGTCCGATAGACTCTGACGGTGATGGACTTACAGATGATGTAGACCAGTGTCCAGACGAATATGGTCCGATGGAATATCTTGGTTGCCCAGAGCCACCGGAAGCAGTATGGCCGATGCTTAATCAGGAAACCCCGATGGAAGTTTATTTTGAAACTGCCAAATGGGACATAACACCTGATCAGGAAAAAGAACTTGGAGATATAGTGAAATACATGTTCGAAAATCCGACCATGAACATAAGGCTCTATGGCACTGCCGACCCTAGGGGTACAGCTGAATACAATGCTGATCTTTCGGCTCAGAGAGTTGAAGCGGTCAAGAAATACCTGATGAAGAAAGGTATTCCTGAAAACCGTATAATGGTGAGGGCTTTGGGAGAAGTACAGGAAGTGAAGTCGGGCAAGGACGAAGAGAACATGTCGATCGATCAGAAATACCGTAAAGCACGAAAAGTTCAGTTTGAAACATACTTCTTCATGAGGTAAATATTTCTGAATTCAGGGTTATCACAATGATAATTTTCCCTTTTAACGATTTCATATCAGTAACAGCGAATGACTTATTTCTCTATTTAATTATATTTGCAGCGCATTTTAAAATCTACATTCATTATGAATATTGAATTGATAATTGGGCAGAACGTATGCAGCGCGCTTAAAGCATTGTACGATGCGGATTTTGAGGTTGGTTCTGTTCAGATTCAGCTTACAAGAAAGGAATTTGAGGGAGACTTAACGGTTGTTGTGTTTCCTTTTACCAAATTTTCAAAGAAAGGACCGGAGCAAACAGGTAGTGAGTTAGGCGAATTCTTGACTAAAAATGTTCCTGAAATATCACGGTTTAATGTTGTGAAGGGATTTCTGAACCTTGTCATTTCTTCATCATATTGGATGGAAGCATTGAAAAATATTGCTGAAGACCCCAATTTCGGATTAAAGAATGTAGATGATGAATCGCCGGTGGCAATGGTTGAATATTCATCACCAAATACAAACAAACCACTGCATTTAGGACATATACGCAATAACCTTCTTGGATATTCAATTTCGGAGATACTTAAGGCCAATGGTAATAAAGTTGTTAAGACCAACATAGTGAACGACAGAGGTATACATATATGTAAATCGATGTATGCATGGCTGAAGGAAGGGAAAAACGATACTCCTGAAAGCACCGGAATGAAAGGTGACCATCTGGTTGGGGCTTATTACGTGAAGTTTGACAAGATGTTTAAAAAGGAAGTATCTGAGTTGATGGCTAAAGGGATGAGCAAGGAGGAAGCAGAAAACAATGCACCTTCGATGAACGAAACCCGTGAGATGCTTCGCCGTTGGGAGGCTAACGACCCTGATACAATAGAGCTTTGGAAGAAAATGAACAGCTGGGTGTATGCAGGTTTTGATGTTACATACAAGAAACTAGGGGTTAATTTTGATAAAATATATTACGAATCAGAAACATATACGACCGGAAAGGAAGAAGTGCTGAGAGGAGTTGAAGAAGGAGTATTTGAAAGAAGGGACGATGGATCAGTTTGGGCAAACCTTGAGAATGAGGGACTTGACCAAAAGATTCTTCTGCGTTCAGACGGAACTTCGGTATATATGACCCAGGATATAGGAACTGCAAAGCTTCGTTTTCAGGATTATCCTATTGATCAAATGGTATATGTTGTTGGTAATGAACAAAACTACCATTTTCAGGTTTTGTCTATACTTCTTGATAAGCTTGGATTTTCATGGGGTAAGGATCTTTATCACTTTTCCTATGGTATGGTAGAGCTTCCGCAGGGAAAAATGAAATCGAGAGAAGGAACTGTGGTTGATGCTGATGACTTGGTTGATGAAATGGTCAATGTTGCCAGAAAAACGTCAGAAGAACTTGGAAAGCTGGACGATTTTTCAGAAAAAGAGAAAGAAGACATATACAAGATGATAGCGCTTGGGGCACTTAAGTATTTCATTCTTAAGGTAGATCCAAAGAAAACAATGTTGTTCAATCCGGAAGAATCGATAGATTTCAATGGAAATACAGGACCATTTATACAATACACATTTGCGAGGATACAAAGTGTGCTGAGAAAAGCAAAAAGCACAGGCATTTCATGGAGTATAGAAGACACAGGGATAAGTGCAGACCAGAAAGAGATAGAGTTGATCAAGAAAATCAATACTTTCCCAACTGTGGTTGCTGAATCGGCTGACTCTTATAGTCCTGCGCTAATTGCTAATTACTGTTACGATCTGGTAAAGGAATTTAATCAGTTTTATCACGATTTCACAATACTGGGAGAAAGTGATGAAAAAAAGAAGAACCTGAGGTTAGTGCTTGCAGAAAGTACAGCAAGAATAATTGAAAAGGGGATGGGACTCTTAGGAATTGAATGTCCTCAAAGGATGTGATCTTAAGCATAATAGATAGAGAATAAATAAAATAGGAATACATTTTAATAAATATTACTGAATCATGTTTGAAAACCTAAGTGATAAGCTGGAGCGCTCGTTTAAGATATTAAAAGGGCAGGGAAAAATCACCGAAATAAATGTAGCAGAAACACTTAAAGAAGTCAGGAGGGCATTGCTCGATGCCGACGTAAACTTTAAAATTGCGAAGCAGTTTACCGATACTGTTAAAGAAAAAGCATTAGGGCAGGACGTATTGAACTCCCTGAAGCCCGGTCAATTGATGGTTAAGATTGTTCATGACGAGCTTACCGAATTGATGGGGAGCACTTCTACAGATATAAATATCAAAGGAAATCCGGCAGTGATACTCATTGCAGGGCTTCAGGGATCAGGAAAGACAACCTTTTCGGGCAAACTTTCTAAATTTCTGAAAGAAAAAAGAGGCAAAAACCCACTACTTGTTGCAGGCGACGTATATAGGCCGGCAGCCATTGAGCAGTTGAAAGTAATCGGGGAGCAAAACAATATTCCTGTATACACCGAGGATGGCAATACGAATCCTGTTGCAATAGCAAAGGAATCAATAAAATATGCAAAGCAGAGAGGTTTCGACCTTGTAATTGTCGATACTGCAGGTCGACTTGCAGTAGACGAAGAAATGATGAAAGAAATTGCTGCGATCAAAAAAGCAATTGATCCGCAGGAAATTCTGTTTGTTGTAGACTCGATGACAGGTCAGGATGCAGTAAACACAGCCAAAGAATTCAACGACAGGCTTGATTTTGATGGAGTTGTACTTACCAAGCTTGATGGTGACACCAGAGGTGGAGCAGCATTGTCTATTAGGTCGGTAGTTAATAAGCCTATCAAATTTGTTGGGACAGGCGAAAAGATGGATGCTCTGGATGTTTTCCATCCACAAAGGATGGCAGACAGAATTTTAGGCATGGGAGATATTGTTTCACTTGTAGAAAAGGCCCAGGAACAGTTTGACGAAGAAGAAGCCTTGAAGCTTCAGAAGAAACTTGCCAAAGACCAGTTCAACTTCAACGACTTCCTCAAGCAGATCAACCAGGTTAAAAAGATGGGTAACCTAAAGGATATTGCAGGAATGATTCCCGGGATGGGCAAAGCCTTAAAAGATGTTGAAATTGAAGATGATGCATTTAAGCATGTAGAAGCAATTATATATTCGATGACTCCGGCAGAAAGAGAAGACCCTTCCTTGATGAGCGGAACACGCAGAAAGAGGATAGCTGATGGTTCGGGAACCTCAATACAAGAAGTCAACAGATTGTTAAAACAATTTACAGAAACCCGTAAAATGATGAAGATGGTTGCCCAGGGAAAAAGAATTGGCAATCCGATGCAAGGATTTAGAAAATAAGAAGTATTTAAAGCATTCTCACTATGGTATTAATTGACGGAAATAAGACAGCCAAAGAAATAAAGGCAGAGATAGCTAATGAAGTAGAAAACATCATTAAAAACGGCGGTAAAAGGCCTCATTTGGCAGCCATACTCGTTGGGCATGATGGTGGAAGTGAATCGTATGTTGCTTTCAAGATAAAAGATTGTGCAGAAGTGGGATTTAAGTCGTCGTTGTATCGATATGAGGATGATGCAACAGAAGCTGAGTTACTTGAGAAAATCGAAGAACTCAACAACGATGATGATGTAGACGGTTTTATAGTACAGTTACCTTTACCGAAACATATTTCTGAGCAAAAAGTAATAGAAGCTATATCATATAAAAAAGATGTTGATGGTTTTCATCCGGTGAATGTAGGAAGGATGGTAATTGGGTTGCCATGTTTTATTTCAGCAACACCATTTGGCATAGTCGAACTACTAAAAAGATATAAAGTTGAAACATCAGGAAAAAATTGTGTCGTAGTTGGCAGGAGCAATATTGTTGGCCGGCCGATGAGCATACTGATGTCGCAGAAAGAAATGAATACTACTGTAACAGTGGCACATAGCAGGACAGAAAATCTTGAACAGATTTGTTCTCAGGCCGATATTTTGATTGCAGCTTTGGGCTCACCTGAATTTGTAAAAGCAAATATGGTAAAAGAGGGGGCTGTAGTTATAGATGTTGGTACAACGAGGGTAGCATCAAGCGAGACAAAATCGGGATTTCGATTAAAGGGGGATGTATTGTTTGAAGAGGTTTCAAAAAAGTGTAACTTTATAACTCCTGTTCCCGGTGGAGTTGGCCCGATGACAAGGGTTGGATTGTTGAAAAACACGCTGCTGGCCGCGAAGAAGGAGATTTATCCTTAATTTCTAAATCAGAAGTATATGAAAAAGTTATTCTCAATCATTGTAGTTGTTATTGTAGCATTAATAATAGATTCTTGTTCGACGGTACCAATTATAGGTCGCAAGCAGCTTCATCTACTTCCGGAGTCACAAATGTTATCGCTCAGTCTTACCAACTATAAATCTTTTCTTGACACAACTGAGGTCATAAAGACCGGGAAAGATTATGAGATGGTAAAAAGTGCAGGAATGAAAATATCGAGGTCAGTAATAAAATTCTTAAGTCAAAATAACCTTAAGGAAAGTGCTGCCAATTTTGCTTGGGAATACAATCTTGTAAAAGAAGATCAGGTTAACGCATGGTGTATGCCGGGCGGAAAGGTTGTTTTCTATAGTGGAATCATGCCAATATGCCAAGACGAACAAGGAGTTGCGGTTGTAATGGGTCATGAAATAGCCCATGCAGTAGCTCTTCATGGAAATGAAAGAATGAGTCAGTCGTTAGTAGCGCAACTTGGTGGAATGGCATTAGAAGTTGCATTACAGAGCAAACCTGAAGAAACAAAGAATTTATTTCTGCAAGCATATGGAATTGGAGCTCAGCTTGGAGTCATGTTACCATATTCAAGAAAACACGAATTCGAAGCAGATAAATTAGGATTAATATTCATGACAATGGCCGGATATGATCCAAATCAAGCTGTAAGTTTCTGGGAAAGAATGGCAAAGACAGAAACAGCAAAGGTGCCTGAATTCCTTAGCACGCATCCAATGTCGGAGAAAAGGATTGAGGAATTGAAAAAGGCAATACCTGAAATGGCGGCATATAAACCCTAAAGATAAATATTTGTAAATACTCTTTTATTGATAGATTATATTAAACCAACTTGGGAAATTTTTCATATATTTGAAAGTTGAACTTAATATTGACTATGAAATTATGAGCTTTGAACCTAAGGAAAGACCTGAAAATAACGACTTTGACGGCAGTAAATTCAGGGAAGAAGTATTTTCAAAAGCTGTTAGGGCAGGCAAGAGGACCTATTTTTTTGATGTTAAAGCCACCCGAAGGAACGAGTATTACCTCACGATTACCGAAAGCAAAAAGAGGAATGACACTGGAGGCAGTTCATTTTATGAAAAGCACAAAATATTTCTCTACAAAGAAGATTTTGATAAATTTGCTGATGGGTTGAAAGATATTATTGAATATATAAGGACCAATCAACCATTTGTTGAAGAGCCTGAAGAATCAGATTCAGTATCTGAATTTACAGACGTTGATTTTGATGATTTAGACAAGTAATATTAAGCAATATTTCTTTGCTTTTTTATTTCTTCATAAGCTTCGTTGACTTTCTGGAATTTTTCTTTAGCTGCTTTTTGAAAATCATCACCTAGATAGCTTACTTTATCTGGATGGAATTTTTTTGCCATATCACGGTAAGCCCTTTTGATATCTTCTTCGCTTGCATCAGGAGTGATTTCCAGAATTTTATAAGCTGCGTCAGCATTTTTGACGAACATTGCTTTAATAGATTCGTAATCCTGACTGCTAATTCCAAGAGATACTCCAATATGGGCAATTATCTTAAGCTCTTCTTTGTTTATGGCAGTATCGGCTTGGGCTATTCCGAAAAGGAAGTGCATAAGTTCAAGTCGTGATGAATAATCAGCATTTGCTCTGATTTGATGGCAAACATCGGTTACAGGAATATTTTGTTGAAGCAGGTCGTATAACAATTTTACAGCCTCATTAGCAGATTGAGCTCCAAAATTTCTTGTAAAGAATTCTTTGACAAAATTTAGTTCAGACTTCATGGTTTTACCATCGGCTTTCATGATTGCAGCAACCAAAACCAGTAGGCTCATAGCATACCCACCGGTAGTGGGTCGTCCTATTGTTGTTTTATTATAGCCATACGGGTCTGACTGAGAGTAGGGGTTCTGAGCACCTTTTCCACCTGAAGCAGCATCGAAAGCAGATCCTAAAACAAAACCAATTATTGCACCGATAGGTCCACCTGCGTAGCCACCAAGTCCGGCACCAATCCATTTACCAAATTTTGCCATTACAAAAGAATATTATTGTGTATTTTAATTATTTGTGGTATAATCATTTCAGAGTCATCATTCAAAATTAGAAAATCAGATTTTGATATTTTATAATCATCGTCTAACTGTTTGCTCATTCTTTCCAGTACATTTTTCATAGAAACGTTATCTCTTTTCATTACCCTGTCAATTTTAATTTGTTCCGGGGCATAAACGGTAATAATTTTATCGAACAAATTCTCCATTTTTGACTCAAATATAAGAGCAGCTTCTTGAATTACGTAATGATACGATTGGTTATCAGACCATTTAATAAATTCATTTTTTACAATAGGATGAATAATATCGTTGATTTTACGAAGTGCAATTTCGTTATTGAAAATAATGTCAGCTAATTTTATTCGGTGAATATCCCCATTTGGCAAGTAAATATCGGTTCCAAAAAGGGCAATTAGGTTTTCTTTCACGATAGGGTTCTCCGACATTATCCTTTTAGCTTCGATGTCAGCATAGAACACAGGAACACCAAGTGTTTCAAAAACTTTACATACGATAGTTTTTCCCGAACCAATACCACCTGTGACAGCAACCTTGATCATTCCTTACTTCCTTTCAATTAAAAATTCTACTGTAATAGGTTGGAAATTAATGATTTTTGTATTGGAGGGAATTTTGAATATTTTGATTGGTATCAGTCTGGATCCGGGCTTAATATCATTATAATCAACCCCAATTACAAAACTTGAGGGGTTAATATTTTTATATTGATTCAGAGCAATTATGCAATTTATGTCTACTTTTCCGGGGAATGTAATAATATTAAGACTGTCGGGGACATTAATTTTAGAAACGTTAACTTTTTCAGAATATTCAGTGTATTGAGACACAGGTATTTCACCGACAACCTTATCAGGATTAGTTACTATGCCTTCAATCAACTCAAGAGTGAAATTCTTTTTGATTGAACTGTTTAATTTCTTGATTTTAAGTTTCTTAGTGCTAATGTATTTAAGGGTGTCGATAATTGCCAAAGGTCCTTTTACAGTAATATATTCCGGAGTAAACTTTATTGAATCGCACAAAAAGTATTGATTTTCAAATTCAAGATCAATATTAGGTACCACTCTCAACTTTCTTTCGACGATTTTATCGAAAACAAATTTCACTGTATCGGGATAAAGGTCAAGAATATTGATATCAGCATTAAGTTGGTTTGATATTTGGTAAATATAATCATCAGGTTTGATGATTATTTCTCCGCTTTCTTGGTTCTCGAACTTGCTGTTTGTAAAAGATCTGACGTTGAAATTAACAGGATATATAGAAGCATTGATTTTATAGCGTAGCAAAGTAAAACCCCGAGTTTTAATTTTGGCTCTTAATTTTGTTGGGGGTTCGTTGATAAGTGTCTTATTTTTAGGGAAATTAGTGAATTCAACCGGAATCATTACATAGTTCTCGTATTGCTTTTCCATAGCATTTATGAACCATAAAGAAGCAGCAACGAATAGGCAAACCAGGAAAATAAAAGGCCGGTTGTTTTCTTTAAGATTTAATTTAAACGGATTATGTTTGTTGTCTTTTGACATTTGAATATAAACCTCTTTTGCTTAGGGTAAAGTTAATAATTCGAATTAGAAAAGTAGCTTTTAATAAAACAATACATTAAAAAAGTGTCATTTCGGCATAATAATTTTACCCAAATGACACTTTCAATTTCAACAGTAAAACTGTTATTTCTGTGGTTGCTGTATATCAGAAGGATCTTTAATTACACTGCCTTTATCGACAGTTAATTTTGTGTTTTCATCAACCTGAAGTACAACAGTTGTTTCGTTTGTATTTACGATTTTTCCGTAGATACCACCAGTTGTGATAACTTTATCACCTTTCTGAAGTGATTCACGGAATTTCTTCAATTCTTTCTGGCGTTTTGCCTGTGGTCTGATCATGAAGATCCAGAAAATAACGAGGATAAGGATCAGTGGCAAAAACATTCCCAGTGGACTTTGTTGCTGACCTCCTTCTGTTGCAGGGGCAGCCATTAAAATGATGTTCAATAAGTTCATGTCTTGATTATTAAATTATTTATTATTTTTCAAATTAAGTGCTTCAATCAATATTTAGTTGAAACAAAGCTTTTCAATTTTAATAAAATTTCTTGAATTAATATGATATCAGATTGCTGTTGATGTCAAAAATATGTATTTATTAATGAACCACAAATAATTGGAGGCAACTTTAATCAGTTTCCCCGATAAGACCCCTTCCTGTTTTAGAAATTTTGCCTTCATCCTTCAAACTTTTTAAAATCTTATCCATAATTCCGTTGATGAAGGTTTGGCTTTTCGAAGTGCTATAATATCTGGCAAGGTCAATATATTCATTTAAAGAAACTTTGGTAGGTATAGAAGGGAAATAAATAAATTCGCAGAGAGCGAGTTCCATTATTAACACATCAATGAAAGCGACTCTTTCAAGATCCCAATTTCTCAAGTGTTTCTTAATAATTTCGCGATGTTCGGCAGAGTTGAGTACAGCTTTTCTGAAAAGATTTTTAGCAAAGTCTCTATCATCTTCATCTTTGAAAAGAGGCATTAAGCCTTTAGATATTGTTGTAGTAGATTTAAACTTTCCAAGAGTTTTAAGGATCATACCAACAACAAATTCAACGTCATCGTTCCAGTATATGCTTTGTTCTTCCAGTATTTGAAATAAATCATCTTCTAAAGCAATAATTTCAACAAGCATAAACTCTATCATCTTTCTATCGTCAGCAACAGAGCTTTCTTTAGTGTTCATGTATTCAAGATACTGTTCTGACTCGATAAGTTGATAATAAATCTTTTTGATAAGTTCAGGACTATTAATCCATGACAATTTTGATTTATCAAGATATTGTTGCAACGACTCGTTGTTCGAAAGCTTTACAAGAATTTCGTTGTTTACGAATTTCATATTTGGGTCAAGATCCTCTTTGGTAGGCATTTTCTTGACCTTGTTTAGCTCAATTTTTGCAATAGCATAATTTCGAATTTCAACAAGTAACTGTAGTAACAGATGATATAAATCGTAGGATTTGTTAATGCTGAAAAATAATTCTTTTTCAGCAAGATTGATAGTCTGGTCAGGAGAAGAGTGGAATGCATATAAAGACTGCATTACCTTAATTCTGATTATTCGTCGGCTTATCATTAAAAAGAACTGCTTTGTTATTCGGGTGTAAAATTATATATTTTTTTATATTAGCCACTATAAGAAAAGAACTGTTCGATCAATTTAATATTTTATTGATTTATTGATTTATTTCCTTGTCGTCTTGTATCGATGTGCTGTCTTCTAATTGAGATGATTCGGAATCATCATCTTCTTCGTCGGGTTCATCTTCCCACTCAAATTTATTTCTTGGCGGTCCATATTTATAAAAGATAAGAGAAAGAACAGTCCCTGAAACTGCTCCCATAAGGTGTCCATCCCAAGAAATCTTTGGGTCAAAAGGGAAGATTCCCCAAATAAAACTACCGTATAAGAATGTAACTATCAGAGATATGGTTAATAATCTAAGGTCTTGTCGCAGAATTCCGGAGAACAACAGAAAAGTTGTCAGTCCATAAATAATACCACTGGCACCAATATGCCATGCTTCACGCCCACCAATCCATAAAAGCAATCCTGAAAGGAAGTAATTAAGTAAAAATATCTTTAGGGCCAATCTTCTATAAAAGAAAAACAGAGCTACTGATAGAACGAAAAAAGAAGTTGAGTTGCCAATAAGATGGCCGAAATTACTATGAATCAAGGGGGATGTTATAATTCCTATCAGTCCTTTCAGGTTTCTAGGATAAACACCAAGTTCAGCAAAACTTATATCGAGAGATAATTCAACAAATTTAATAAGCCAAATTATCAAAAGGAAAAGGCAAGGTATAATAAGGCTGTATTTGAAAATCTTTTTCTCAAGTTCCTCTATTTCCGGGGTTAAAGGCTGGGGGTAATATCTGAAGGTCAGTTTACCCATTCAATAATTCTTTTAGATAAGAACAGAAATTGTTTATATCATCTTCTGTTGTGTCAAAAGAAGTCATCCAGCGTACTTCGTGCTTGCTTTCATCCCAGGGATAAAAGAAGTATCTATCTTTAAGTTTCTCACTTATTTCATCATCAATTAAGGCAAAAACTCCGTTTGCTTGAACTTTTTGAGTAATTGTTACTCCTAATTCGCGCACTTTTCTTTCTAAAAGTTTGGCCATTTTATTTGAGTGTTCAGCATTCTTTTTCCATAGGTTAGTTTCCAGATATTCAGTAAATTGGGCTGAAATGTACCTCATCTTCGAATATAGTTGAGCCGACTGCTTCCTGACATACTTCGCATTTAGGGAAAGCTCTTTATTAAAGAAAATAACAGCTTCGCCAAACATCATTCCATTCTTAGTGCCGCCGAAAGATAAAACATCGACCCCGGCATCTTTAGTAAATGCTTTAAACGGGATATCGAGGCTTACAGCAGCATTTGAGACCCTGGCACCATCCATATGGAGGAACATGTTGTTGTCATGAGCGAGGCTGCTGATTGCTTTAATTTCATCAACAGAATAAACAGTCCCAAGTTCGCTTACCTGAGAAATAGAAATTATTTTGGGTTGAGAATGATGTTCAAAGTCAAAACCATGTAAATGAGGTTTTATCAATTCGGGTGTTAGTTTACCATCTGGAGTATCAATTGGTAAAATTTTGCAACCTGAAGCTTTTTCAGGGGCGCCACATTCATCAACCATTATATGCGATGTAGAAGGGGCAATAATAGAATTAAAAGAGCGGGTTAGGGTAGTGATTGACAAAACATTAGCTCCGGTTCCATTGAAAACAAGATAAACATCACACTCATCTCCGAAAATCTCTTTAAACTTTAATTTACATCTTTCAGTATAAATGTCGTCACCATAGCCGATTACATGTCCTGAATTGGCTTTTCCCAACGCCATTAGAATGTCGGGATGAACACCTGAATTGTTGTCACTGGCAAATCCCCTTTTACCCATAAGTTTTTATTTAAAGTTATTACAAATATAGTTATCCGGAAAAATGATTTTCAGCTTTCTTTTAATTAAATGTTGATAAGTTGATAAATCTATTTTGATATAGTTAATGATACAATCTTTATCTTTGAGGTCAATCAATATATTATGGAAGATTTTATTGTTTCTGCACGAAAATATCGCCCTTCAACATTTATGTCAGTTGTAGGTCAGCAATCTATTACTGCAACCTTAAAGAATGCTATCAAGAACAATCAGATGGCGCATGCTTATTTGTTTTGCGGTCCGAGGGGAGTTGGTAAAACTACTTGTGCAAGGATTTTTGCAAAAACATTAAACTGCCAGAATGTTTCATCAGATTTTGAACCATGTAATCAGTGTGAATCATGCCTTTCGTTCAACGAAAACAGATCATACAATATTCATGAGCTTGATGCTGCATCTAACAACTCCGTTGACGACATAAGGTCGTTGACAGACAAAGTTAGGGTTCCTCCACAGATTGGTAAATACAGTGTTTATATAATCGATGAAGTCCATATGTTGTCACAAAGTGCATTCAACGCATTTTTGAAGACTTTGGAAGAGCCACCAAAACATGCGATATTCATTCTTGCAACAACAGAGAAGCATAAGATTATTCCTACAATTCTTTCTCGCTGTCAGATATTTGATTTCAATAGGATAAAGATTTCAGATATTGCCGGGTACGTAAAATTTGTAGCAGAAAAGGAGGGCATAGAAGTTGAAGAAGCAGGAGTAAACATCATTGCTCAGAAAGCCGATGGTGCCATGCGCGACGCCCTATCTATATTTGATCAAATAGTGAGCTTCTCAGGCAGAAGTGTTACATATCAGGATGTAATTTCAAATCTTAATGTCCTTGATTACGATTACTACTTTAAGTTGACTGATTGTTTTCTAAAATCAGAGATTTCAGAATCACTTTTAATATTTAATGAAATTCTTGAAAATGGATTTGACGGGCAACATTTTATCACCGGATTGAATTCTCATTTTCGTGATCTTCTTGTATGTAAAGACCAATCAACGATACAATTGCTTGATGTAGGAAAAGAAGTTCAGGGCAAATATAGCGTTCAGGCGGCAGCATGTGATTATGAATTTCTTGTCAGGTCAATTGAGATTGCAAACCAGTGTGATTTAAATTACAAGACATCACAAAACAAAAGGCTACTTATTGAGCTTGCTTTGATTAAAATTGGACAATTAGGTCAAAAAAAAAAGTAGAGACTGAATGGTCGATTGATAAGCTGAGGATTGATCCTATCTTCAATATACCATTTTCTGGACAAAGTGAAAGAACGCCAGATGTAGAGACTAAAGTTCAGACTGAGAAAAAGGCATCAAAAACAATTATTCCACAAAGAAAAAGAACTGATATTGATACTCCGTCAATTTCTGACGCACTAAATGGTAAAGCAAAAGAAGAAGAGGCTGAAGTAGGAATTCCAAAAAACTATGCTGATGATGCTTTCAAAATTGACGAATACTTTACAGAGGAGCAACTTCAGAAAGTATGGGAGGAGTTTGCCTTAAAACATTCAGAACAAGTACACCTATACAATACATTGTCGAATAAACCCGAATTGCTTGATAATTTTAAAGTAAGGATTCAGTTTGAGAATTCTGTTCAACTCGATCAGATGAGGTCGGTAAAGCCTGAGTTAATGGGATATTTAATCAGGACTTTGAAAAATAGCAAAATTGATATCAAGATTGAGTTGAAGCATGAAAGTCATCAGGATAAGTTACTTACCGAAGATCAAAAGCTTCAGGCAATGTTAAAGAAGAATCCTTCATTGGTCAAGATGAAAAATCTCTTTAATCTTGATTTTAATGGTTAAGCAGAGATTTTTTAATCTTTTTTGAATTTTGATTGTTAACTTTATGAAATAGATTACTAACAAAAAAAAATTAATATATCATGCTTAAAGAAAAAATGGAAAAGGCTCTTAATGAGCAGATAAATAAGGAGTTGTATTCTTCTTATTTATATTTGTCTATGTGTGCTTATGCACAGACACTTGGATTGCCTGGAGTTGCCAATTGGATGAAGGTTCAAGCAAATGAAGAGCTGACACATGCCAATAAGTTCTTTGATTATATTATTGAAAGAAATGGCAAAGTTACATTGAGCGCAATTGAAAGTGTGCCGAACGAATTTGGAAGTGTAATAGAAATGTTTGAAAAAACACTCGATCACGAAAGGTATGTTACTGATTCAATAAATAAACTTATGGATATTTCCATAGAAGTAAGCGATCACGCAACACGTAGCATGCTAATGTGGTTTGTTGATGAACAAGTAGAAGAAGAAGCAAACGTACAGACAATTCTCGATCAGCTTAAACTTGTTGAAGGAAAAGGACAAGGTATGTTACTGATTGATAGAGACCTTGCTACTAGGGTATTTGTTGACGCTACACAAACTCAGGCTTAATTTTAAATTAATTAGATATAAAAGCGGTCTTAATGATCGCTTTTTTTATTACGATGACCTTATTAATGAACTATCTACGTAATTGTTTGATTACTATTATCTTTCTTGCCGTTAGTATATACTCTAGTGGGCAATACTACAATAATGGCAAGGACAGAGGGACGATTAAATGGCAACAGATAAGGTCAGTGAACTTCAATGTAATTTTTCCAGAAGGATTTGAAGCACAAGGTGAAAGAGTAGCAAAATTGTTAGAGAAATCGTATGAATATACTTCGGTTTCCTTAGGCCACAAACCAAAGAAAGTAAGTGTTGTATTACATACAGAATCTTCAATTTCAAATGCTTCATTGGGGTGGGCTCCGAGTAGAATCGACATGTATACAGTGCCGCCTCAGGATTGTTATTCTCAGGATTGGTTTGAACAGTTGGCGATACATGAATTTCGGCACATGGTTCAACTTAGCAAACTTGAATCGGAAATGCCGAAATTGCTAAGGTTTATTTTCGGAGAGCAAGCTGCAGCTTTATTAACAGGTTTATATCTACCTTTTTGGTTTATTGAAGGTGATGCTGTTTCGGCAGAAACTGGACTAGGAAATAGTGGGAGAGGAAGAGTGCCTGATTTTCATAAGACTATAAAAGCCCAACTTATTGAGAAAGGTAAGTACAAATACGATAAGGCAAGTTTAGGATCCTATAAGGATAATGTTGCCAACCATTATGAATTTGGCTATCTGTTAGTTTCGGGAGCAAGAAAAAGATACAATGACTTTTTTTGGGATGATGTTGTTAGTAACGTAGCTAAGAAGCCATTTTCTCTGAATCCATTTGGTAGAGGTATTAAAAGGAAAGCAGGAATTGGAAAGGTTGCATTATATGATACTATTTTCAATGGTTTAAGAAAAGAATGGATTGAGGAGGATAAAGTTAAAGTTACAACTCCACAAGTTATTATATCTCCTGAAAATTTTTATTACACTGATTACAAGTATTGTGCTCGCCTTGAAGATGGGAATATATACACCTTGAAGTCGGGTTTATCAGAAGTAACATCAATTGTTTCAATACTGGACGATGGGAACGACAGAAAAATATTAACCCCCGGATATATATTTGATAGATCATTTACTGCCAAGGAAAACCTAATTGTATGGTGTGAGTATAAAAATGACATTAGATGGTCTCATGCCGTTAAATCAGCATTAGTAGTATATGATATAATAAATGATAGGTCAAGATATTATAAACTTAAAAACAACGTTTTTGCTCCTTCTATTTCCAACGATAACAAAAAGATTGTAGCAGTAGAAGTCGATGATAAATACCGCTTTTCACTGGTAATAATCGACATAGAGAGTGGAGAAGAATTAAAAAGGATAAATACTCCAGATTTTGATTTATTTATTACTCCATCATGGGGTGAAAAGGATGAAACTATAGTTAGTGTGTTATTAGAGAAGAACGTTAAAAAAATTGTTGTTATAGATTCTTATTCAGGAAAAATAAATGAAGTTGAGAGTTTTAAGAAAGAGGAAGTAACAAGTCCCAAAGAAAGAGGGAATTATATATATTTTATAGGAAGCTTTACCGGAACCGATAATTTATATGCCTTAAAAAAAACCGACAAGAAGATTTATAAAGTCATAAATTCAAGATTTGGCATATTTGATTACAGTTTTGATCAAGAGGCAATTCTGTATAATGATTATTCATCAGATGGATATAGGGTAGTAAAAACTGATAATGAGTTATTATCATTGGAACCTTTTGATTTGGAAACAAATAAAGACCCATTCCCGTTAGCTGAGAACTTAAGTAAACAGGAGGGAGGAGCTATTGATTTTCAGTCACTTGATAATGTCGATTATCGTATTGAAAAGTATTTTAAGCCGGCACATTTATTTAATTTTCATAGTTGGGCACCTGTTTCAATCGATCCTGAAAGTCAATCTTTTTATCCTGGTGTTTCGGTTATGGGGCAGAATATGCTTGGAACAGCTGAGACCACGCTTGGTTACAAATATAAGTGGGATGATGACAAGGGGGAATTTTATGCAAAATATAAGTATTTTGGGTGGTTTCCTGTTATAGAAACGGAAGTTAACTATGGAAAGTCAAAAACATCATACAGGCTTATTGATCCGAGATATAACCAGAATATGCAGTTGGTTGGAAGTGACACTATAGTAATACCCTTTACATTTAACGAGACCAATTGGAATTTAAGCACATACGTGCCTTTAAACTTTAGTAAAGGGAACAAATACAGAATGATTTATCCATTCTTAAATTATAGGTTAAGTAATTATCAGAAAGATGATAAAGCCCCAAAAAGCTTTCCCGATGGCATTTTTCATTCTTTAGAAGCAAGAATTTATCTTTACAACGTCATATATAGTTCTCAACAAGATTTATTGCCGGATTTCGGTTTCTTTCTTGATATAAGATATTCTAAATCATTACCGGGAGTTGTTGATTTTGGCTCAGCTTTCTCTATTTCAAACAGGTTGCAATTACCTGGGGTATTAAAAACCCATGGAATTCAAGTTTATAATGCCTTTCAAAGGAAGTTTAAAGGAGATTATTCATTTTCAGATAATATTCGTTTCCCTAGGGGACACAATAGTGAAATTAACAACTATATGTACCTGGGAAGCATAGATTATATGATGCCATTGTTTTATCCTGATCTACCGATTGGTGGACTTGCATATATAAAAAGAATAAAGATGACTATGTTTTATGATCATGCTTATTTGGAAGCATCAAAAGTAGTAAACGGAGTCAAGACAAATTATACAAGTAATATACAATCAGCAGGAATTGAATTGAAAACAGATGTTAATTTATTACGTTTGACTTTCCCATTTGAAATAGGGTTCAGGACAAGTTATCTTTTTAATAAGAAAGTCAATTTTGATTTCTTGTTTAATGTAAATTTCTCCCTTTAACCTAAATCTTTATTATTCAGGATTCGAATAAGCTTATTTTTCTAACGAATTAATTATTTCAGTCTAAATATTCTATTTGGATTGAAATAATTAACACATAAATACTCTCATATTGTTTTATATATCAATAACTTCTAATATAAAAGAGAAGGAGTAAACCTCTTGAGAATTTTATATCTTAAATAATTCGTATTGCACAAGGGAATTTTCGAATTATAAACACTTAAATCGAGAATTGGGGAAGGGATAAAAAGTGAGCATGCAAATTGGCACCTTATAAAAATAAGCAAGAATAAATTCTACTATAGAAATTATTTTAATGTTAGATTATGCGAATGCTAAAACTTTTGAATTACATCAGATGACAAATGAATTTTACTGATAGCCTTAGAAAAAAAATAAAACTCCTGGAATTCACATTTAGACACAAGAAATCAGTGTAATTTCTTCTTTTTAATTAGAAAACTATAAACATATGGATCTAGATTCTAATTGCCTCAAGGTTAATTAAGCAGAACAATGAATATTAAACCTATGATATTGATTACCAGCTGATAAACGTGCTTTTTATCAAATACTTGTTTAAGTACAATTACACAATTGTGAATTATTTCAGTATTTAGTCACTTATATATAGAATTAGATTTATAAAATGCCACATAATCAGATACATAGGAGTATTTATATAAACGATAAATTCACGGACAGGTACTTTGCTTAAATGCCTGTTAGGCCTGAGATATACTAAGTGTAGAGGAATACACAACAATACAAATGTAAACAACAATGAAAACACAAATGTAACTCGCATTGTTTAATTATTTATTACATTTGTAAAAGGATTCATTCTGCACAAGATTTAACTTTGTAACTTCCACAAAAATGAAAGACAGGATTATAAAATTCATAGAGGCTGAACATATCTCTGCAGCTGAATTTGCCGATAAGATTGGTGTCCAAAGATCAAGTGTTTCGCATGTTCTAAATGGACGAAACAATCCAGGATTCTCCTTTATACAGAAAATTCTTGAATCTTTTTCTAATATTAATTCAAGATGGCTTTTAACAGGTGAAGGAGATATCTACATAAACAAGAAAAATGGAGTTGAACAAGTGCCTAAAACTTTGTTTACAGATGTCAAAAAGCCTCAAGTGTCTGAAAAGTTAAATCAAACAGATATCATAGAAAAGGAATCTAAACCTAAAGAAGAATCAGAAAAAGGGAAAAGTGAAATTATTGAATTAAAGCATGATCATAAACGAATCGTTAAAGTGTTGATATTTTATAGTGATCATACATTCGAAGATTTTCGACCTGCAGAATAAATATACTATATTTGCCGGGAAAATTTATATTCAAATGAACAAAAGAGTTTCTGATTTAGAGATACTGCAAAACAAAAAACTCAATTATAATAACAATCTGCTTGTTCTAAAATATGAGCAACAGTTGGAAATAATAAACCCGGGTCAATTTGTTAATATTCTTGTTGAAGATTCTCCATCAACATTTCTCAGGAGACCCTTTTCAATACATGACGTAAATTACAGCTTAAATTCAATTTCTATTTTAGTCAAGGAAGTTGGCAAGGGGACGTCCAAAATTGCAAATATGAAGCCCGGAGAGGTCTTAAATACGGTTTTTCCATTAGGTAACGGATTTACCTTGCCTGCTGCTGGCGAAAGGGTACTTCTTGTTGGAGGAGGGGTAGGCATAGCACCAATGTTGCATTTGGCTAAAGAGTCTACGAAAGCTAAGGCTGAAGTACACGTTCTGCTTGGAGCTCGTTCATCAAAAGACCATATTCTTATTGATGAATTTGAAAAAAACGGAGAGCTATATATTACAACAGATGATGGAACTTTGGGAGAAAAGGGATTTGTTGTACAGCATGGAATTTTTAACGATCCCAAAGGTTTTAACAGAATTTATTGTTGTGGACCAGAATTGATGATGAAGTCTGTAGCTGCAAAAGCAATTTCAATGAAAATTGATTGCGAAGTATCGCTCGAGAACCTTATGGCTTGCGGCTTCGGCGTGTGTTTATGCTGTGTTACGAAAACTAATGATGGCAACAAATGTGTTTGTACTGAAGGACCTGTTTTTAATGTAAACGAACTCCAATGGCAGATTTAAGGATAAAAATACATGAACTGGATCTTAAAAATCCGGTTATAACAGCTTCGGGTACTTTTGGAAATGGTGCCGAGTTTGATGATTTTTTTGATGTTGACCTTTTAGGCGGTATTATTTTAAAAGGTACAACTCTACATTATCGCGAAGGTAACGATTATCCTAGGATGGCAGAAACTAGTTCCGGTATGCTTAATGCTGTTGGCCTACAGAACAAAGGGATAGATTATTTCTGCAAAAACATCTATCCTACAGTGAAAAAATACGACACTAACGTTATTATCAACGTAAACGGTTCATCGATTGATGAATATATTGAACTCACTAAAGTCATCAACGAGCTAGATAAGATCCCTGCTATTGAGTTGAATATTTCTTGTCCTAACGTAAAACAGGGGGGCATGGCTTTTGGAACAGATGCGGCAATGGCTGAAAAGGTTACTAAAGAGGTTAGACGTGTTTACGACAAAACTTTGATAGTCAAGCTTTCACCCAATGTTACTGATATATCTGAGATTGCCAGAGCTGTTGTTAACGGGGGGGCAGATAGCGTCTCTCTTACCAATACTTTCTTAGGAATGGCCATAGACGCTGAAAACAGAAGACCAAAGTTATCAACAATTACTGGAGGCTTGTCCGGTCCTGCAATTAAACCAATAGCTCTCAGGATGGTCTGGCAGGTTTACAAGTCTGTAAATGTGCCGGTTATTGGACTTGGGGGTATAATGAATGCTACTGACGCAATTGAGTTTATTCTAGCTGGAGCCTCAGCCGTTCAGATAGGTACTGCTAATTTTATAAATCCAATGACTGCACTTGAAGTAGTTGAAGGTATAAACGAATATTTGGACAGACACAACATACAGTCAATAAGCGACTTAATCGGAGGATTACAAATGTAATTCTATATAGTTTACAAATGTTACCAATGAAAAGAAGAAATTTAAAATTGATTATAGTATTTCTGATTGTATTTTTTTATCCTTTACAATCTTTTTTATACAACAGAAGTTCAGAATCCCAAGACTCATTCGTTTATTCCGATCCAATAAGAAAATTAATGATTAAGGAATTGTCGGCATTTGATAAATCGAATTATGTAGATGAAGAGTTTGAGCGATTTAGACAATTTTATAGTCTTAGGGGTATTTCTATAGCTATTATTAAAAATGAAAAATTGATATTTTCTAGAGCTTATGGATATGCTAACACTAAAGATAAGATAAAAACTACTCCTGAACATTCTTTTCGACTTGCTAGTGTTTCAAAATTGATTACAGCTGTTGCAATTATGAAACTTGTTGAGCAGGGAAAAATCACTCTTGATGACAAAGTTTTTGGAAAAGATGGTATTATAAACGATCAACAATATTTGGATATTAAAGATCCCCAACTACTTGACATTACAGTTTTAAATTTATTAAACCATTCAGGAGGATGGACTCAAAGGTATGGTGATCCAATGTTTAATCCATTGAGGGTTGCTGAACTTGTAAAGGTTGAGCCTCCAGTTACTGTTGATACTTTTATAAAGTTTGCAATTAAAAGAAGACTACATTTTAAGCCAGGTACAATGAACAGTTATTCAAATATGGGATATCTTTTCCTTGGTGAAGTAATTGAAAGGGTAACCAAAAAGCCTTACGACGAATGGGTTAAAAAAGAGATTCTCAAGCCTATGGGAATTAGGGATATGGAAATTGCTAACAACCTTTTTGAAGATCGTTATGCTCAGGAAGTAACTTATTACGATCAAAGCGATTCTTGCTTTAAAATGTCATTTACAGGCGATTCTGCCCTAGTTCCTAAGATGTATGGAGGTAACGATGTCAAACTATTAGGGGCTGCAGGAGGATGGATCGCATCTTCAATAGATTTATCAAAATTTTTAGTACATATTGATGGTTTTAATGAAGTTAAAGATATAATTTCTGAGGCAAGCTTTAACCAAATGTCAGGTGGGCTGGGAGAGACCTTAGGATGGAAAGAACTGCATGATGATGGAATAATCAGAACTGGGACCTTTGCTGGAACTGCTGCTGTTTTGTATCGAGGAAATGACGGTACTGAATGGGTGTTTTTATCTAATACGAGTACTTGGAAAGGACCTTATTTTTCTAGGATTGTTGCCAGAGAAATGAGGAAAATTCTAAATAAAGTCGACAGTTGGCCTGATGTTGACCTTCTTTGTTTATACAATTAGATTTTAACAAAGATTTAATTTTTAATTATTTTCTAGTAAACATTAATCTTTTGAATTTTATTAAAATCCTCTTAGCTTTGTTTTGTGTAGAATTTAATACTTATATGTATTGAGAATACTTAAACATTTGAAAATAAGTATATTTTTCATTATTATACTTTTGGGCTCACTTTTTATTTCTTGTGATGAAAAGAATATTCCTGTTGACCTGAGAATAAAAGAAATAAAGCTTGATAGTATATCCCAAATAATTCAGGTGAATGATTCTATTGTCGTTCCTGTTCTTTACGATACTTTGCTTATTGATGATTTATCTTCTATTTCTGACAAGAAACTGCAATTCATAAGTCAGGTGCTTCCTGCTATTTTAATTGTAAAATTTCACATTCAAATGGACTATAGAAGGGTAGACCGAATTTTAAAGAAAATTGAAAGCGGAGATACAATTCATATTAGAGAACATTCACTTCTTGATAGCCTTATGGCAAAATACGATGCGAATAAACCCAGTGATCTACTGGTACATCTGAAGGAACATCCAACAAGCTTAGTTCTTGCTCAGGCAGCATTAGAATCAGGCTGGGGACAATCGAGGTTTGCGATAGAAGGCTATAATCTTTTTGGTATTATTTCCAGCAAATCTGACAAAAATTCATTGAAAGCATATAACTCATATCCTGAAGGTGGAAGGATATTTATGAAAAAATACGAAAATATTTATCAATCTGTTGATCATTATTTTTTGACAATTGGCAAAAATAGAGCTTACAAGAAACTCAGAGCTAAAAGATTTGAGGAAGCCAGTGTCTACCAATTGATCAACGAGCTTAATAAATATTCAACAGCAGGGGATGAATATAAGAAAATGTTAAAACAAGTGATTATTTGGAATGATCTCGAAAAATATGACAAATGTAAACTAGACGATACTTATATTTACAAAAAAGGAAGCCTTTGCTATATTGTTAAGAAATTATGTGAAGGTGAAATTCCTTATTATGTTAAAGATTATTGGAATGAAAGAATTTAAAATGAGAAAAAAAACGATAGGCATTGTTGCTCACGATAACAGAAAAGCTGATATGGTAGAATGGGTTGCTTATAATTGGAAAGAATTGGCTCCTCATGTTTTAGTTTGTACTGGAACTACCGGTTCAATGATTGAACACACATTGAAACAGAAATGCAGTGAAAATGAGACAATTCCTCCTGAAGTAATTAAACTTAAGTCAGGACCACTTGGCGGTGACCAACAACTTGGAGCTATGATTGCTGAACGACGCGTTGACATTGTTATATTTTTCTGGGATCCAATGCAACCTCAGCCACATGACGTTGATGTAAAAGCCTTGCTACGAATTTGTGCTTTGTATAATATACCTACGGCGACTAACAGATCAACTGCTGATTTTGTTGTTTCCAGTTCATTATTTCACAAAGATTATGAACCAATTCTTAAAGATTACTCAGAATACATTAAAAGAATTATTCCTTAAATAGTCTTCTTTTAAATTTTTTAAAGTCGCTGAGATTTGTATATTTGAATTAATTCTTGCCCTGAATGCGAATTCCCACAATCTGAAGAGTCCTTAACTCAATTTAATTGGAATAACACCCTTGTCTTATAATTGATATTATGTTATTTTTATATATGCAAAAAAACCGGAACTAAGTCCGGTTTTTGATTTATTACTTATTGTTTTAATCCTTGAATTTTCTTATTCATTTCCATGTATTTATCATTCATCTGCAACCTATAGTAGATTGTCCTTAATGATTCCATGATAGCAACTTCAGATGAATCAATTGAATATGCTTTTTCTACATATGGTAATGAAATTCTAAAGTGATTCTTTGCCTTTTCCATCTCTGCATTGTATTTATCACTCTGACTTGGAGGAATCTGACCTGCTGAATTAATAACTTCAACACCACGATTGTAATGAATTACACTCAAATTATAATATGGTGTAAACTGAGTACTGTCAACCTTTATCGATTCTTTATACATTTCAATAGCTCCATCAGGATCTCCTAGCTTTTCAAGCATGGCGCCCTTAGCTGTATATAAAGATGAATTTTCAGGTTTCTCTTTGATCGCCATGTCAATATACTTTATTGCTTCATCAGACTTGTTTTTGCTGATGTAGAAATTGATAATTTCTACAAGCATAACTTCATCGTTTGGAAATTTCTGGAATCCTTCCTTTAATGTAGTTAGCGATTGAAGAGTATCTCCATTTGCCTGATAAGCTTGATATTTAAAATGATAACATGCTGATTCATTGTAATGGTTATCAGCTGATTGGGTAAAGTAACTGATAGCCTTTTCCCAATTTTTTGCTTTAAACGCTGCAAGACCGGCATTGTAAACTATCGCTGTATCAATTGCTTGTGACGGAGCGTTTTGTTTCATTATTGGCAATGCTGAAATGTCCATGTAAGTTTCAAAGCATTTTAATGATGCATCAAATCTTTGCTTTTCATAACTTGAAACTGCATAATTTGACAAATCAGTCTGTAAGAAAGTCAGGTCAATAATCAGACTTTTCGCATATTTATTTTTATCATCAAGCTCTATGGCTTTTTTGTATGATTCAAAAGCTTCAAAAAGTGGCTCTTCTACAAGGTCGGTTATTCCCTTTCTGTAAACTTCTTGCAAAATCTGACCCTTAACTTCCCATGATTTAGGCCAAGGTATTGATTTTTCTGCTTGCGGATTATTGGGATTTAAAGCCTCCGTTATTGCTTCATATGCTTTTTGGATTTCTCCTGCATCTTTATAACTGATGGCAGTTGTAACTTTCCCTTTTTGAGCAAACGCTGAAAAAACAACAATCAATAACGATAAAAGTGTTACTAATTTTTTCATAACTAATTCTTATTTGATGATTATTTGTGCAAAAATATAAATATTATTTATTCCTCACTATTTATTTCCTCATTATCAATATTTTCTACAACAATATTTTCTTCGTTTTCATCAATGTCCTCACTTTTGCTAACTCTTGCTACTGAGGCAATTGTAGAGTTTTCCTTCAAATTAATGAGCCTAACTCCCTGTGCAGTCCTTCCCATCAATCTCACTAACCCTATAGCTAACCTTATTGTCATTCCGTTTTCAGTAATTATCATAAGGTCATCGTTGTCAGTCACACTTTTAATTGCAACAAGTTTTCCGGTCTTTTCTGTAATGTTAATAGTTTTAACTCCTTTACCTCCCCTATTGGTTACCCGGTAATCTTCAATCTTCGACCGTTTGCCGTAACCATTTTCAGATACTACCATTACATCTTCAGATTCTTCTTCAACACATATCATGCCAATTACTTCATCTCCTTCTGAAAGGGTAACTCCTCTTACTCCTGAAGCTGTCCTACCTATTGCTCTAACTGCACTTTCATTAAATCTTATTGCCTTACCGGAACGAACTGCAAGCATAATCTCATTTTTACCATTTGTTAGCTTGGCTTCAAGAAGTTGGTCCCCTTCCCTTATGGTAATTGCATTAACACCGTTTTGTCGAGGGCGTGAGTATGCTTCTAATGAAGTTTTCTTTATTATTCCGTTCTTAGTACAAAGTATGATGTAATTATTATTAATGTATTCTTCATCATCAAGTTTATTTACATTAATATAGGCCATTACTTTGTCATCTTGCTCTATATTCAAAAGGTTTTGTATTGCACGACCCTTAGAAGTTCTTGATCCTTCAGGAATCTGATATACCTTTAGCCAGAAGCATTTACCTTTTTCTGTAAACAAAAGTAGGGTATTGTGGTTTGTGGCTGAAAACATATGTTCAAGGAAATCTTCATCTCGAGTAGCTCCTCCCTTGGAGCCTACCCCTCCCCTTCCCTGAGTTCTGAATTCAGTTAGAGGAGTCCTTTTAATATATCCAAGATGTGATATTGTTATTAACATTTCATCATCAGCATAAAAATCTTCAGGGATGAACTCTTCAGCATTAGGAACTATTTCTGTTCTCCTTTCATCCTTGTAGGCTTCTTTTACTTCTATAAGCTCCTTCTTAATTATTTCCATCCTTAACGATTCATCTGCAAGGATTTCTTTTAAATGCTCAATTAGCTTAAGAATATCTTCATATTCAGCACGAAGCTTTTCTTGTTCAAGGCCTGTAAGTTGCCTTAACCTCATCTCTACAATTGCTCTGGCCTGTAACTCAGAAAGTTCAAACCTTTCAATGAGCCTTTCTCTGGCTACGTCTGCATTGTTCGACGATCTGATGATTGATATTACTTCATCTATATTGTCACTGGCAATTATTAAACCTTCAAGTATGTGCGCACGCTTTTCTGCCTGATCTAGTTCAAATTGAGTTCTGCGGACGACAACATCATGTCTATGCTCAACAAAATACTTGATAAGTTGCTTGAGGTTAAGCAATCGTGGTCTGCCTTTTACAAGTGCGATATTGTTAACTCCAAACGCAGATTGCAATAATGTCAGTTTATACAGTTTATTAAGTACAACATTTGAAATCTCATCTCTTTTGATGTCGATTACAATGCGCATACCACTTCTGTCTGACTCGTCGTTGACGTTTGAAATACCCTCAATTCTTTTCTCATTGACCAACTCTGCGATTTTTATAATGAGCTCTGCTTTGTTGACCTGATATGGAATTTCAGTGATTATAATTTTTTCTCTTCCTGTTGATGTAGTTTCGATGTGAGCTTTTCCACGAACAACAATTCTACCCCTTCCTGTATGATATGACTCCTTAACTCCTTGATAACCATAAATTATTCCTCCTGTTGGGAAGTCAGGAGCTTTTATGATTTCAATCAATTGATCAATTTCTATTTCACGATTATCAATATATGCAATCACTGCATCTACTGTATCGGAAAGATTGTGAGGTGGCATGTTTGTTGCCATACCAACCGCTATACCAGATGCTCCGTTAACAAGTAAATTTGGTATTCTTGTTGGTAATACTGTTGGCTCTTTCAATGACTCATCGAAATTGGGCTGAAAATCTACTGTGTTCTTTTCAAGATCAGCTAACGTTTCTTCTGCAATCTTTGAAAGCCTGGCTTCTGTATACCTCATGGCTGCAGGACTATCGCCGTCTACCGACCCAAAGTTCCCTTGACCCTCTACTAGTGTATATCGTAATGACCAATCCTGTGCCATTCTTACCATGGCCATATATACAGATGAATCCCCATGAGGGTGGTACTTACCTAATACTTCCCCTACTATCCTGGCAGACTTTTTAAATGGCTTTCCGGCAACAATGCCAAGATCGTTCATCCCATATAATACTCTCCTGTGAACAGGCTTAAATCCATCACGTACATCAGGCAGAGCACGCGAAACTATAACAGACATTGAATAATCAATGTATGCCGATTTCATTTGCTCCTCGATGTTAATTTGAATAATTCTTTCGCTATCAGACATTATTAATATCCTTTTATTTGACCTTAAAAAAGTCGTTAAAAATACAAAATTACCATTATAAAAGTCTTATTATGCCAAGAGGTTGATTAAAAAATTAACATAGTTTGACAAACTATCAACAATTGTTATTTTCCTTGTCTCGTTAGTTTCACTCTATTTAGAAAAAGATGTATATTAGTCATCATTTTTTATAGAATTAATATATGGATTCGAAATTTTCTCCTAAAATAAAGGATGTATTATTATATAGCAGAGAAGAAGCTATAAGAATGGGAAACGATTTTATCGGCCTCGAACATATCTTTCTTGGTATTCTTAGAGATGGCGATGGTATTGCAATTGATCTTTTGAACAGTTTTGAAATTGATCTTGAGAGCATTAAAAAAGCTGTTGAATTGGAAATTAAGGCTGATCAAACTCTTGACTCAAATGCAAATATCCAACTTCTTAAGGAAGCTGATAAATCCTTAAAGATTGTATATCTCGAAGCTAGAGCTATGGGTAGTAATACTATTAACACCGGTCATTTACTTCTGGCTCTCCTTAAAAGTGAAAACTCATTGATTTCTAAGCTTCTTAACGATTATAGTATTAATTACGATTCCGTGAAAAACCTTCTTTCTGAAAATAAAAATAAGCCTATTGAGTCCCGTTCCGATATGCCGGGCGATAGCGACGACGATAGTAATGATTTCTTCCCTCATAAACCTTCATCAGGCAGTGGCTCATCTCAATCAAACCCCGGAAAATCAGATACTCCTGTACTCGACAATTTTGGTATAGATATTACTAAAGCTGCCGAAGAAGGTAGTCTCGATCCTATCGTTGGTAGAGAAAAAGAAATCGAACGTCTGGCTCAGATACTTAGCCGTAGAAAAAAGAACAATCCTATCCTTATCGGAGAACCGGGCGTTGGAAAATCTGCTATTGCTGAAGGTCTGGCAATCAGAATTATTGAAAAGAAAGTTTCAAGGGTGCTTTTTGAAAAAAGGGTTGTTTCCCTCGACTTGGCTTCTATTGTTGCAGGTACTAAATACCGAGGGCAATTCGAAGAAAGAATGAAAGCTATTTTAAATGAACTGGCTAAAGTTAGCAATGTCATCCTGTTTATTGATGAAATTCATACGATTGTTGGCGCCGGAGGTGCTACTGGTTCTCTCGATGCTGCAAATATGCTTAAACCTGCTCTTGCTCGCGGTGATATTCAGTGCATTGGAGCTACAACTTTAGATGAATACAGACAAAATATTGAAAAAGACGGTGCTCTTGAACGCCGTTTTCAAAAGGTAATGGTCGACCCTACTTCTGTTGATGAAACTATTCAGATTTTAAATAATATCAAGTCTCGTTACGAAGACCATCACAACGTTACTTATACTCCCGAAGCAATTGCTGCTTGTGTAAACCTTACTGCAAGATATATTACCGACAGATATATGCCCGATAAAGCTATTGATGCTCTCGATGAAGCCGGCTCAAGGGTACATATCGCAAATATCAATGTGCCTGAGCGAATAGTGAAACTCGAAGAGAAAATTGAGTCTGTTCGTGACGAAAAAATCCTGGCTGTCAAAGGACAAAACTTTGAGCTCGCTGCCAACTATCGCGATAAGGAAAAAAGTCTTCTCCAACTTCTTGAAAGGGAAAAGGAAGACTGGGAAAAAGAACTTATTAACCACCGCGAAATTGTTACTGAAGATAAAGTCGCTGAAGTGGTGGCTATGATGTCTGGTGTCCCTGTTCAAAGAGTTGCTCAGGCTGAAAGCCGTCGACTCCTTACTATGGGCAACGACCTTAAAAGTGCTATTATCGGCCAGGATTCTGCAATCGAAAAGATTGTTAAAGCCATTCAAAGAAACCGTGCAGGATTGAAAGATCCGAATAAACCTATCGGTACATTTATTTTCCTCGGTCCTACAGGAGTTGGTAAAACTCAACTTGCTAAAGTGCTTGCTCAATATCTGTTTGATTCTACCGATGCTCTTATTCGCGTTGATATGAGCGAATATATGGAGAAATTCGCCGTTTCAAGACTTGTTGGTGCTCCTCCCGGATATGTTGGTTATGAGGAAGGTGGTCAACTTACAGAGAAAGTACGAAGGAAACCTTATTCTGTGGTTCTTCTCGATGAAATTGAAAAAGCTCACCCCGATGTTTTTCACCTTTTATTACAAGTGATGGATGAAGGTCGATTGACAGATAGTCTCGGTAGAAGAATTGATTTCAAAAATACTATTGTCATAATGACTTCAAATATCGGATCAAGACAACTTTCTGATTTTGGTAAAGGAATAGGTTTTACTGCTACCTCTGATTCTTCTGATTCTGAAAACTCTTCTTTCGTTATTCAGAAGGCACTGAAAAAAGCTTTTGCTCCTGAATTCCTTAATCGTATTGATGATGTAATCATGTTTAATCCTTTAACTCAAAAGGATATACATAAAATCATAGATATTGAACTTAGCGGACTTTATTCTAGAGTCAAAAATCTTAATTATGAACTTAGGATTTCTTCTGCAGCTAAAGATTTCATCGCTATTAAAGGTTTTGATCCTCAATTTGGTGCCCGTCCTCTTAAAAGGGCAATTCAAAAACTTCTTGAGGATGAAATGGCTGAAGCTATCCTGAAAACAGAACTTAAAGAAGGTGATTTGATTAGTATCGGATTAGATACTAAAAAGCAAAAAATCAAAATTAAAATAGGAAAGAAAGAACTATAAAATTTACATTTCCCGGGGCTTGTATTTAAGGTTTAAAATCGTTAAATCATCCCCGGGTTTAATATTACCCCTGAAATTTGTGACACTCTCTTTTATCTTCTCCACGACTTCCTTTGTATCAAAAAACCATGTGCCCATCAGATTGTATTTCAATACATCAACCGAGTATTTCAACTCATTTTCGTCTATCGTATCTATCAATCCATCTGTGTATATAAATACCTGATCACCTTGATTTAAGGTAATTGAACTGTCGGTATAAATCCTATTTGGATAAATGCCTACAGGAATGCCATGGGTCTCTTTCATCTCATCAATCCTGCCTTCCTTGTGAATAATCAGTGGATGATTATGTGCCGCGTTACAGTATTGAAATTCACCTGTCTTGATCTTTAATATTCCTAGAAAAATAGTAACAAACATGTCACTAATATTTTCTTCTATAAGTTTATTGTTTAAACGGGTTATTATTTCAGAAGTCCTTAATCCTGTTTCTGATATTGATCTTAAAAGTGTGTGTGTATATATCATAAACAACGAAGCCGGAATTCCTTTACCTGACACATCAGCAACGGCGACGAGCAGATTTTCTTCGTCTATCAAGAAGTAATCGTAGAAGTCTCCCCCAATATCGAATAGCGATTCTGTAATGGCATATAATTCAAATTCCTTCCTATTTTTAAATTTCGAAGTTAACGAAGGCAATAGGTTATACTGAAGCTTCTTTGCAATCTTTAAATCATTTTCTAAGCCGGAACTGCTCTTTGAAAGGTTCTCAACGTTTTTTTCGTATAGATGTATTTGGTTTTCTAATAGGTCAAAGCTTTTATGTATTAGCGAAATTTCACTTTCAAATGAACTTGGTTTTAATTTTAAATAAGTACTCCTCTGTACTCTCCTATATAGCTCATTAAACGATTTTGTTAGGTTATGGTTGCTTAATAATACAAGTGTAGTTACTATCAGGATTGAAATTATGAAAGCGATGGCAGCATATAATGAGTAGATTCTCAGGTCTTTAATTATGCCGTTCCGCATCTGGCTAATAGAAATGTATATATCTAAATCTTTGTAGTAAACAACACTCGAGAATATTTTCCTATTTTTTGAAATAGAGTATTTTAGATATTTTTCTTCTTTTGAATCTTTGAAGTTTTCCCTTATTTCTTCCTGAAGCTTGTTAATCACTTCTTCGTGAGCCTCTTCAGGAATATCTGCACTAGATATGTATCTGAAATTGTTATCAAGTATCGCGGAGAAATTTCCTTTATTGATATTATTAGCAGATAGTAATTTATCTAGCGTGTTTTCCTTTATGAATATTATTAACCTTGAGCTTATACTAATATCCCTTGAGTAGAAAAGGTGAGTTTGGTTCTCAGATACATACGAATTCCAATAATTACCGGTTTTAGCGCTAAAACAGCTATCTGAGAAATTTATATTAGTAATTCCAAAATCCTCAGATCTCTTGCTTATTTCAATGATTTCATTTTCTTCGTTTACCTTGTTCAAAAGGTAAATATTCCCTGTGAGAAGACTTGTTTCAAGTACCTTTCTAGAATAATTTTTAATCCAATTTTTATTACAATTGCCCGAACTTATTATTTCTGATAATATTGATGTGTTATTTTCTAAATTTTGAATTTCAACCCCAAATTGCTGACTGAAGCTTATGCTTTGCTCATTTATATATTCAACACGGTTTTTAACAACAAGCTTGTGTATTATATAGTATATACTCGTGAAAATCAATAAATTCACCAATACGTAGTAAACGATGTGCAAAATGTTGATCCTGAATGAAAAGCTTCTTATTAGCATTTCTAAAGAGTAAATACTTGTTTGGTTATAATGTCAACAATTTACAAAAAAAGAAGTTTCAAAAAAAAGAATTCTCAGAAATTGCTTTCATCCATGATCGTGTGCCTTTGAAACGTGTTGAATATGTGGCAATCTTGGAGGCTTTTAATAGTGATTCATTAAAATTGTTTCCATTACTCCAATACCATAGGAAAGCCCCATGAAAAATATCACCTGCTCCTAGTGAATCACCGGTTTGAACTTGTTCAATCAGGATTTTGTCGCTATGCCCGTTTTCTGAAAATATTATGCTTTTCTCTCCCCTGGTCACTGCAACCTTTTCTACTCCTTTTTCTCTTAAATATCTGATAACTTTATCTGTTTCATCACATTCAGGCGGAAAAAAGTTGTCAGAACAAATGGCGATATCAATATTGTTTACTATTTCATCAGAACATGGTTTCCAGCTTCCTCCATCAAAAATCACCTGTATCCCCTTGTTTTTAGCCTTAATGCATAGAGGAACTGCTATTTCAGGATAGAAACCATCAGTAAAGACTAAATTGTACTTATCCAAATCTATAGCATCAATTTCTTCTTCACTTATTTTCAGTTTCTCTGGATAATGTGATACTATCGACCTGTCGTTACTGTCAACTGTTGTAAGTACTGATGATATTATTGGTGTAAATTGTCTGGAATGTTTGAAATCAATGACCTTAAGATTGTGCTTGTGCAAATCTTCTAAAATAAATTGTGAAAAGGGATTTTCTCCAATACAGCTGATAAAATCTACTTCTCCTCCTAAAAAGGAATAAGTAACTGCAGCATTTGCAGCAGGTCCGCCTACATAAATATGGGGCGGTTCTGTTTTAATCTTCTGGTTTGGAGATGGAAATTCACTTATAAAATGTTGAATATCAACAGTCGTGAGTCCAATGATGAGCGCCCTTTTTTTCATTAAGTATTCATCGCACCACAAACATTGATTACTTGTCCGCTTACATACGACGATAGGTCTGAAGCTAAAAACAAACATACCTTCGCTACTTCTTCAGGTTCCCCTCCCCTTCTTAAAGGTATAGTCAATTCCCAAGCTTTACGTACATCTTCCGGCAACTGATGTGTCATTTCTGTTATAATGAAACCCGGAGCAATAGCATTGCATCTGATGTTCCTTACGCCAAACTCCTTGGCTGCCGATTTAGTAAAACCTATGATACCTGCCTTTGAAGAAGAATAATTGATCTGGTTGGCATTGCCCGATACTCCTACAACCGAACTCATATTTATTATGCTGCCCTCTCCTTGTTTCCACATTATTGGCTGCACTGCTTTTGTAAAGTTGAATATTGACTTGAGGTTTACTGCTATAACTGCATCCCATTGGTCTTCAGTCATTCTTTTTAGAGCTCCGTCTTTTGTTATACCTGCATTGTTTACTAAAACATCTACTCTGCCGAAGTCATTATTAATTGCTGCAACTACATTCTGTGTATCGTCAAATTTTGCTGCATTTGATGCATAACCTTTGACTTTTACTCCTAAAGCTGCTATTTCAGCTTCTGTAGCCTTCATGTTTTCATCCTCAAATAGATCTGTAAAAGCTATATTACATCCTTCTTGCGCAAACCTCATTGCAATTGCTTTTCCGATTCCCCTGGATGCACCTGTTATAATAGCTGTTTTTCCTTCAAGTAACTTCATGATTATAATTTTTAAAATTAGCGATGTCAAAAGTAATATTATTGAACAATTTGAAAATTGATATGTTGATTAACATTCATATTTAAAAAACGGACTTCTTTATTGATGTAACACGAAATTAATTGATATATATGAAATTATGATTTTGTTTGTAACAATATATAATCTGAGAAAATTGATGATTTATGATCTGTATTCTTACATAATATGTTGAAATTTAAATGAATAATCTTTATTTATTGAGAGATTAAATGTGTTTTACTAAAAATTGTCATGAATATTGAATTTCGGGGTAGATTGTTCAACAAATCGATTAGAACATGGAATTGTAAAAATTCATTAATTCTTGTGTGGTCCTTTTTATATGAAATTTTTGAACATGCTGATATCCTTCGTCCTGCATGTTTTGATATTTAATAGAATCACTCATAATACTTACAATTGATTCAGATATTTCTTCAATGGAATTTGGATCAATATAACAACTCCCCTTCCCTGCTGCTTCTCTGAAACATCCTGTCCTGCTTGTTATTACAGGGAGACCACTAAACAGTGCTTCTATTATCGGAATCCCAAATCCTTCATACAGCGAAGGCCAGATAAGAACCTTGGCCAACTGATATATCGAAGGCATATCTTCTGTGTCAACGTAGTCTATTATCGTTACTTTTTCACCAAGACCCTTCTGTTTTGCTCTTTTCAGTATTTCTTGTTTGTACTCCTTCCCTCTTCCAACTATAATTAATGGAAGTTTATATTCTTCCGGAAGGATTGATATTGAATCAACTATGTTGATAATGTTCTTATGCTTAACAAGTGCTCCTACAAACAAAAAGTATTCATCGGGCAATTGATATTTATCTCGAACTTCTCTCTTTTTTTCTTCTCCCGATTTGGCATAGAATAAAGGAGAACACGATTGATAATTGACTGTAATTTTATCGCTGTCTACCCCAATCAGATTTACAAGGTCCGATTTGGTCTGCTCACTAATGGCAATTATCTTGTCGCTGTTCCTGCAGCTTCTGTTTATTTTCGACAAATAAATCTCTCTGTCGAAATAACTGAAATTCTCTTTGTAATACAGAAATATGAGATCGTGAATTGTTACAACAAACCTGCTTTTTATCGCCCTTGACCCGTAAGGTATTTCATGACTAAGTCCGTGATATATATTGAGCTTGTCTTCTCTGATGCTGTTTGTCATTCCTGCACTTCGCCATATAGCTCGGCCTATTTTTGTCTTAGAAACGGAAGAAACTGTTGTGACTTTGTTCTCTAAGCTTTCAAGCCACTGCCGACAAGATGGGTTAGTTGGTCTTGACCCGTATAGAAAATATTCATTCTCAGGATTAAAAGTAATTAGTCCGTCGATGAGATTACGCGAATACGAACCTAATCCTCTTAAATTATTGAAAGCCCTTTTTGCATCGAACCCTATCCTGTACATCAGTTTTATGAATTTAAAATCGAATTTTGTTGATAAAAAATATCAAAGTATCAAGTATAATACAAATTTTTGATAATTATATGAATTAAATTTGTTTCGTTTATTACTTAACCCAATTTTATAAAGACATGATATCAGAGCAGCAGACTATTTGTGCCATAAGTACTTCACCCGGCACTGGTGCCATAGCAGTAATCAGACTATCAGGTGAAAACGCTGTTTCCATTACTGACAAGTTGTTTAAATCTGTTAAGTCTGACAAAATACTTGTCGAACAGTCAGCAAACACTGCCCATTATGGTTCTATTGTTTTTAATGATGAAATTATTGATGATGTGCTTGTTACAATTTTTATAGCACCCCACTCCTTCTCGGGTGAAAACACTGTTGAAATTTCATGCCACGGATCAGTATTTATTCAACAGAAAATTCTCCAACTACTTATTGAAAATGGCGCAAGAATGGCTCTCCCCGGTGAATTCACCCAACGAGCTTTTCTAAATGGCAAAATGGACCTTTCTCAAGCAGAAGCAGTTGCAGACCTTATCTCAGCTTCAACTTCAGCTGCTCATTCCTTGGCTGTTAAACAAATGAAGGGCGGCGTTTCTAAGGAAATAAATCTGCTTAGGGATGAGCTTTTACAGTTTATTACTCTCGTTGAACTTGAACTCGACTTCAGTGAAGAGGATGTGGAATTTGCTAATCGTGATTCTTTACTTCAATTAACAATCAAGATTCATCAATTGATCAGGAAGTTAGTCAACTCTTTTCAATATGGCAATGCGGTCAGAAATGGCATCCCGGTAGCAATTATTGGCGATACGAATGTGGGTAAGTCTACCCTGCTGAATATCCTTCTCAACGAAGAAAAAGCTATAGTTTCGGATATAGCCGGAACTACCAGGGATGTTATTGAAGATGTGATGACAATCAATGGTATTCAGTTCCGCTTCATTGATACTGCCGGCATTAGGGCTACTTCCGATAAAATTGAAAACCTTGGAATAGAACGTTCTTTTGAAAAAATTAAGCAAGCACGCATTGTTCTGGTAATGATTGATTCCCGTTCTTCTTATGATGAAATACGTAAATTCATTGAAAAGATTAGCGATCACCTCGAAGGTAAAGAAGCAGCACTGATAATTAATAAGATAGATAAAGTTGATGATGACCAACTTAACCACATTGAAATAATTTCTCAAGAATACTCTATACCCTATATTGCTATTTCAGCTAAAAAGGATATAAATATCAATATTTTGACGGATTACCTTACCAGAACAATAAATAGTTCAGATACAAGCGAAAACGATGTGATTATAACCAATCTGAGGCATTTTGAAGCCCTATCTTTAGCAGATAAATCTATTGAAAGGGTAATCGATGGCATAAACAAAAAGATTTCAGGTGATTTCCTTGCTCAGGATATTCGTGAATGCCTATATTACCTTGGAACCATCACTGGAAATATTAGCAATGATGAGGTTTTAGAAAATATTTTTAAGAATTTTTGCATCGGAAAGTAAGACCTGTATGAATCAGTATGTGTTATGCATTAATTAAATTTTTAATCTTTTACTAAGTGAAAATCGGAATTATACTTGAAACAAAGGAATTCGAAAAAGCATGGAATGCTTTTCGTTTTGCAGTTACAGCAAAGAAATTAGGCCATGAAGTAAAATTGTTCCTTATGGGTGAAGCAGTTGAATGTGAAGGACTAACCCACGTAAAATTCAATGTCGACGAACAATTAAAGGAATTTAATAAAATCGGTGGTGAAATACTCGCTTGTGGAACTTGTTTAAAATCACGTCAATTGGATAGTACTGAATCTTGTCCTATATCAACAATGGTTGATTGTGTTAATTTGCTTACTTGGGCCGATAAAATGCTTACTTTCTAATAAAATTAACATCTTTTCTTTATTCCTTTGCTAATTATTTTTTTGCAAAGTTCATTTTAATTAAATTTAAAAAATGATAGGAATACCTTCCTCTATATTATTTAACTAATGATTTTTATTATGAAAAAAACTCTTTTTATTATTCTTTCATTTATTGTTATGGGCAGTTATGCTCAACAATTTTCTCAAAAATTTGCTGATTTAAATTACGCTGATGATGCTAAGTCGTATCACCTGCTCGATATTTATCTGCCAACTATTGAAAGAGATTCTTATCCGGTGATTGTATATATTTATGGAAGTGCTTGGTATAGCAATAATTCCAAAGGTTCTGATATGAACACAATTGGCAGTAAGTTGCTCGATGCGGGTTATGCTATTGCTACACCAAATCATCGCTCAAGCAGCGATACTCTCTTTCCCGGACAAATTCACGATATTAAAGCTGTAATCCGCTATTTAAGAGGAAACTGTGAGAAATATAAGTTAGATACTACTTTTATTGGTATCTCCGGAAGCTCTTCAGGAGGCCATCTGGCTGCTTTAGCAGGTACTACCAGCTTTGTCGATTCGTTTAAAGTGGATTCAATTACAATGAATATGGAAGGAAGTCTGGGTAAATATACCTCGTTCAGTAGTGATGTTGACGCTGTTTGCGATTGGTTTGGACCAACCGACTTATTACTTATCGATTCATGCAGGGGTAGTTCATTCGGCACTCCGGGACAAACTCCTGAAGAAGCAATGATTGGCGAAAAGAAAACCGTTAATACAACTAAATTCAAATTGGCGAATCCAATTACTTTTGCTGATCCAAAGGACCCCCCATTTCTTATTTTCCATGGCGATGCAGATGTTGTAGTTCCTTATTGCGAAAGTGAATTACTTAATCTCGCCCTAAAATCTGTAGGGGTGCAAAGTGAATATATTCAAGTCCCCGGAGGACAACATTATTCAGGTACTCATACTGAGGCGAATTTCTTGAAAATGGTAGATTTCTTTAACGGAGTCTCAAAGATTAATACCAGCGGATCTATTGGGGTATCAGATGAAAATAATGATTCTTTTTCATTTAAAATTTCTGAAAATAGAATAGAAATTCAAAACAATGATGATATTGATAAAATTGATTACAGAATTATTGACATCAGCGGAAAAGAAATCAGAAAAAACCAGATACACAATAATCAAATAGATATTTCCTTTTTAAAGAATGGAATTTATATTTTGAATATATCTCACGAAGGTGAATTAATGTTATCTGAAAGGTTTAATAAATCATAAGTAGTTACATTATTATCAAGTTATTATAAACATTTATTTATCAAATTTAATACTGAATCTTAACTTTGATAATTATCGATCCCCTTAATAAATATCTGTTTATTAAGGGGATTGTTATTTTGAGTGGAATTACAATAAGGTTTTCCAATTTTTCTTTCCTTTTATTTTTAAATATAACGATATTAGACCTTTGTAATTCGATTATAGAAAATATTGACTTACTGGTAATTAGTTTTATTTATTTTCTTAACCAATATATTTTTTGAAATGACAACTCCCTTTCTGGTCATAATTGCCATCTTAATCGCATGCGCCATTGTTCTAATTATCGTCTTCAGACCCCGAAATAACAATGAAATACTATCATTGCAGAACCGTATAGCAGAGTTGCAAAACTATCTTGACAAAATTGAGAAAACTCAGCGCGATGAGTTCAAAACAAACAGGGAGGAAAACCTGTACATCGCTAAGGATAACAGAACCGAACTGAATAATACTTTAAAAGAATTTAAAACTGAACTTGCTAACTCGCTTAAGACTATTATTGAGCTTAATCAAACAACTCTAAAGGAAGTTAATAAGACTTTAAACGATAAGCTCACTATTCTCTCAGATCAGGATAAGTCTAACAATAATATGCTACGCGATACCCTGACTAAAACCTTCAATGAATTTCAAACCTCTTTTGACAAGAATGTTCAATCGTTCAACAACCTCCAAAGAGAAAAATTCTCGCAGCTTGAAGTATCTCAGGCTAAGCTTATTGAAAGCACTGAAAAGAAACTGGAACAGATGCGCGAAACTGTCGACGAGAAACTGCAAAAGACTCTTAATGAGCGTCTGACCAAATCTTTCGAGACTGTAGGTAATCAGTTGCAGGCTGTACAGGAAGGACTTGGTGAAATGAGAACTTTAGCTCAGGATGTTGGCGGACTTAAAAGAGTTCTCAGTAACGTAAAAACCCGTGGTGGCGTGGGCGAAGTGCAGCTCGAGATGCTTCTGAATCAGATACTCGCACCCGAACAGTTTGAAGCTAATGTCAAAACCAAAAAAGAAAGCAACGATATTGTTGAATTTGCGATTAAGCTGCCCGGAAGGGACGAAAATCAAACTTCTATCTATCTTCCCATCGATGCCAAATTTCCAAAAGATGCCTACGAAAACTTGCTGAACGCATACGATACTATCGACCCAAAACATATTGAATCAGCATCCAAGGCCTTTGACAATGCCGTAAGAAGCATGGCAAAAGATATTTGCGAAAAGTATCTTGATCCACCAAACACAACTGATTTTGGCATCATGTTCTTGCCATTTGAAAGCATTTATGCTGAAGTAGTAAAGAAAGCCAGCTTGCTGGAAGATCTTCAGAGGAACTATAAAATTGTAGTCACCGGTCCTACAACTTTGGCTGCTATACTAAACAGTCTGCAGATGGGCTTCAGAACTTTAGCCTTACAAAAAAGAAGCAGCGAAGTATGGCAGATTTTAGGAGCAGTGAAGAAAGAGTTTGAGAACTTTGGAGGAATACTCGAAAAGGCTCAGAATAACATACAAACGGGTTTAAATCAACTGGATGATGTCATGGGTAAACGCACCAGAGCCATACAGCGCAAACTCAGAGGTGTTGAAGCATTAGGAGATGATGAAACGAAATTAATCCTTCCCGAAACTTCAGAATTAGATATTGAAGATGATAATGACATCTAATTTTGAATGTCCTTTTTACATTAATAAGTGAAGCTTTGAAAGGAAACAACAAGCTACCATATTAGTACCACATTCGTACCACATTCGTCCTTTCTCCCTTAATAAAGGGAGAAAGGACGAATGTGGTCACTATCTGTTACCTTTAAAAAGCCTATTTGAACTATTCTCAACTATTCTTGTTTATTTTTGAAGTTTTAAATATGCATCATGCACGATCATAATCATGGTTTCAGCAATACCGGAAAGCTCGGGAGGGCCTTCATTATTGGAATTATAATAAATGTAATCTTCGTAATAGTTGAAGCTTCATACGGTTATTATTCCAATTCTATGGCACTCATTGCTGATGCAGGACATAACTTAAGCGATGTACTTGCCTTAGTTTTTTCTTTGATTGCTATCATCATTTCTCAAAGAAAACCAACCAAGAAATACACATACGGATATAAAAGATCAACAATACTTATCGCTTTACTGAACACCCTTTTACTTCTTGCGGCTGTTGCAATTATAGTATGGGAAACAATAGAAAGGATAGGTAAACCTGTTGAAATAAAGTCTGGCAGTGTAATTACTGTTGCCCTTATTGGTATTGTTGTAAATGGATTTACAGCATGGCTATTCTTCAAGGATAAAAAGCACGATCTGAATGTTAATAGTGCATTCGTCCATTTTCTTGCCGATGCTTTAGTTTCGATAGGAGTAGTAGTAGCAGGAATTTTGATTTTGATCACAGGGGTAGTTTGGATTGATCTGATTGTGTCCTTCGCAATTGTTGCAGTAATTTTATATAGTACTTACCATTTATTGATTGACTCAATTAACCTTGCTCTTGATGCAGTACCTGAAAATATTGATATTGTAAAAGTTGGCAAGTATTTTAAGAGCTTGAAAGAAGTAGATGAATTTCACGATCTTCATATTTGGGCACTTGGAACAACAGATTCTGCTCTTACTGTTCATTTGACGACAAACTGTCCTACTGATTTAGGCTTTATAAGCAATATTCAGCGAAAGTTACACGAAGAGTTTGAAATAGCACATTCAACAATTCAAGTGGAATATAAAACTTCAGAAGGAGCTACTGATTGCAGCACAAACTGTTGCACTTGACTGTAATGCAGAAAAAAACAATATGCTATTATGTATGCCATGATGTATGATTTTGTCGAAAAAGGTGTAAACCAAAAAATATTTCATGATTGATAATACAAATCTTAAGTAATTGAATATTATTAAGATATTCACAAATTTATTGATTGCAATGTTTCTCCCCCTCGTTTTGTCATAAATGACCACTACTAATATTTAGCTTTAGATAATTTTATAATTTAATTAAAAATTAGTACTTTTAATGTTCTTTTTTAAAATAGAATAATGATTACATCTATCACTTAAAATTATTTTTATGAAAAAATTAATTTCTACTTTTTTATTTAGCCTTTTATTTATAGGCTTTGTAAATGCTCAGGAATGGAATGTCAGTTCTGAGACATTTAACGGCTTGGATACTATCTTGGAAGTAACAACCGTCGATGGTTTAACAATTAATGCAGCTGCTGATAAGTCAGTTATTTTTGATGCAAATGAAAAAACCCTCGGCGATATGTCATTCACACGTCGTATGAAGTTGGGTGGTGCCGGAACTTACACTGATAGTGTACCTTCTGCACGTGTTCTTTCATTTGAAGTTACCGGTGATACAAAAATTACTGTAGCAGCGATGTCTTCAAGTGCTGACGAAGACCGCCTTTTGAATATTGTAACTGCTGCCGGCGACACATTGGCTCAATTTCCAGCCCTTGGTGCATCGTTGACTTCAGCTGAATACCTTTATGAAGGTGATTCTACAACTATTTATTTATTCTCTGCAGTAAAAGGTATCAACGTTTACTACTTGAAATCAGAAGCTGTAGTTGAAGAAGAACCTATTGATGAAGGTCCTATTGTAGGAGTTTCAGATGATGCGTATGCTATTTTCGACCCTGCAGCTGTAAATGCTGATTTACTACCTGAGGGTATGTCTATCGTTGAAATCGATGGCAAGAAAATGCTTCAGGTTGTTGTTGACGGATGGAATTCAATTCTTAATGTTCCTGAATTCGTATTTGAACCCGGAATGACTGCTTTTGCTGAATTCAAATACAAAGTTGCACAGACTGAATATGCTGCTGCACAAATTAATGCTTGTGTTCAGATTATGGATACAATCAACTTAATGAGTGTTTCATGGTCAACTGACCTTCTGACAACAACTACAGGTCTTGTTCAATCAAACCCTTCAGGCGAATTTGTGAAAGTTAAACAAAACGCTGCTGCTACATCAAGACTTGCTCATCAAGTACAGTTCTTCGGACAGGAAACATCAAGCTGGGGTGCTGTAGCTGGTGATACTCTTTGGGTAGGTAAAGTTCGCGCTTATAAAGTTGACGAAAACTGTATCTTCGATCCTGCAACTTATGATCCTAACGAACTTGCTGAAGGCATGGAAGTTATTGAAGTTAATGGAAAGAAAATCCTTCAGGTTGTTGTTGATGGTTGGAATTCTACATTGAATGTTCCAGCTTTCAAATTTGAACCGGGAATGTCTGCTTATGCAACTTTCAAATATGTTGTTGGTCAAACACAGTTTACTGCAGCACAAATTAATTCTTGTGTTCAGATTATGGACACAGTTAATAAAATGTCTGTTTCTTGGACTACAGATCTTGTAACTACTACAACTGGTCTTGTTCAGTCTAATCCTTCAGGAAATTTTGTTGCAACTTCAGCTAAAGCTGCTGCTACATCAAAATTTGCTCATCAGGTACAATTCTTTGGACAGGAAACATCAAGTTGGGGTGCTGTAGCAGGTGACACACTATGGGTAGGTAAAGTTCGCGCATATAAAACTGACGAAACTTGTATCTTCGACCCTGCAACTTATGATCCAGATAATTTGAAACCAGGAATGGAAATCATTAAAATTGGAACTAAGAAATATCTTAAAGTTATTGTTGATGGATGGAATTCACTTCTTGATGTTCCTGAATTCAAGGTCAAAGAAGGTATGAAAGCTCATACTGAATTTGAATATAATATCGGACAAACTGCTTTTACTGCTGCTCAAATCAATGCTGCTGTACAGTTGAATGACACAATCAATAAAATGACAGTTTCATGGTCAACAGATCCTGTAACTTCAACAACAGGTCTTATTCAATCAGCTCCAACAGGAGACATGAAAGAAGTTACAGCTAATTTTGCTGCTACAATGAAACTTGTTCACAGTGTACAGTTCTTCGGTCAGGAAACTTCAAACTGGGATGCAGTAGTTGGTGATACTCTTATTTGCGGTAAGGTTGATGTTATTCTTCCTCCAAAAGTTGCTGCTATCACTTTCGTAGTTGATGATTCAAAACTTGCTACAAGCACTGGTTTCGGTCTTAAAGGAAGTTGGAAAACAGCTACAGGCGAATATGACACAGAATGGAATGCAGGTGCAGAGCACACTAAATTCTTTGACGATGGTACACATGGTGACAAAGTTGCAGGCGACCACAAATGGTCTGTAACTCTTAATTTGCTTGTTGACGACGGCGCAAATACATGGGAATGGGGTATTAATGATGCAAAAGGAAGTTGGGTTTTAGTTGGTAATAATCAACAATTCAAACTTGCTGACGACAAAGCTCAGACTCTTACTTATGAAAATACAGTTTCATCTAACAAGATGGGTACTGGAAGTGCAAGAGTATATCCTAATCCTGCTACAAACATGATCAGTGTTATGGGTGAAGAAGTTAAGTCAGTTGAAATATTCAGCATCGTTGGTTCAAGGGTGCTTGTTTCAAACAACTCAACTATCAATGTTTCTTCTTTATCAAAAGGAACTTATATTGCTAAAGTTTACACCGTTAATGGTGAAATCTCAATTAGCAAATTCAATAAGGAATAATTGAATTTCATTGAAGAGAAACAATTTTCTTAAATGTTATGGAAACGGGTCGGTATTTATCGACCCGTTTTTTTTTATATTGAGTAGATAAATTACATTTGCGCCTGTTTAAAAATGCTATTATGAGTTTTATAAGTGAAATTGAAAGGAGAAAGACCTTTGCTATTGTCAGTCACCCTGATGCCGGGAAAACCACTTTAACTGAAAAGCTCTTGCTTTTTGGGGGAGCGATACATGTCGCGGGTGCTGTAAAAAGCAATAAAATCAAAAAGTCTGCTACTTCCGATTTCATGGAAATAGAAAGGCAGAGAGGTATCTCAGTTGCTACTTCAGTTATGGCTTTCGATTATAACGGTTATAAAGTAAACATCCTGGATACTCCGGGTCACCAGGACTTTCAGGAAGATACCTTCCGCACACTTACAGCCGTTGATAGTGTTATTATAGTTATCGATGCGGCCAAAGGTGTAGAACCTCAGACTAAGAAGCTAATGGAAGTATGCCGTATGCGCAAAACTCCGGTAATCGTTTTTATAAATAAAATGGACCGTCCTTCAGAAGATACTTTCTACCTTTTGGAAGAGATTGAAAAACAGCTTCAGATTGGCACTCGCCCTCTGAGCTGGCCTATAAACAGCGGTCCCGACTTTAAAGGTGTTTACAATATTTTTAATAAGAGTCTTCAGCTTTTTAATCCTAATGTGCAGGAAATAGATCCAAATATAAAATTCGATGATATTAATGACCCTGAGCTTGAAAGGTATATAGGAAAAGATGCAATCTTGTTAAGAGAAGAGCTCGAGCTTCTTGAAGGTGTTTATCCTGAATTTGAAGTAGAAGAGTATCTTGCTGGTGAACTTGCCCCGGTTTTCTTTGGTAGTGCTTTGTATAATTTTGGAGTTCAGGAGCTTCTTAATACGTTTTTGAAGATTGCCCCTACCCCACGCCCCAGAAACTCACAAGAAAGGCTTGTAGACCCATATGAAGAGCACTTTTCAGGCTTTATCTTTAAGATTCATGCCAATATTGATCCAAACCACAGAAGCCGTATAGCTTTCCTGAAAGTTTGTTCAGGAAAATTTGAAAGGAATAAAATGTATACCCACACTCGTACGGGCAAAACATTCAGGGTTTCATCTCCTACAGCTTTTATGGCTGATAAGAAGGAAGTTATTGATGAAGCTTACCCGGGAGATATTGTAGGTTTGCCGGATACGGGAAATTTCATCATTGGAGATACTCTTTCTGAAGGCGAAAACATTCACTATAAAGGACTTCCAAGCTTTTCACCCGAGATGTTCAGGTATATTGAAAATGCCGACCCAATGAAGTCAAAGCAGCTTGAAAAAGGTGTTGATCATTTAATGGACGAAGGTGTTGCCCAGTTGTTTACAAGTCAGCTTAATGGCAGGAAAATTATTGGCTGTGTGGGACAGCTTCAGTTTGAAGTAATACAGTACAGGCTTGAGCATGAATACAATGCAAAGTGCCGGTTTGAAAATATTTCAATGTACAAGGCTTGTTGGATAGAAAGCGATGACCAGAAAATTATTGATGAATTCTGCAAGAGGAAACTTCAAAGAATGGCTAAGGACAAGCAGGGACGAAATGTTTTTATGGCCGACTCTCCTTTCATTCTCGATATGGCTCAGCAAGATTTTAAAACAATAAAATTCCACTTTACTTCAGAGTTTTAAAGCGTAAATATTACACCTTTTTAATTCTTATGTTATTCAAAATCATTAGATTTTTAAAACTTAATCATGTTTTTGTAAAAACATATTATAAAACATGTTTCTATATATCTCTGTAATTCTGGACATTGCTTAAATATCTTTATCAGATAATGTAAATATTACGCATTCTGTATTGCGAAATGATATTTTTTATATATTTACACTGTGTAATTGTTACACATTAACCAAAGCGATGTCAAAAATAATACCAAATATTTCTGTCGACTGTGTAATCTTCGGATTCGACTTTAAGCAGCTTAATGTTTTGCTAGTTGAAAGGAAGCTTGAGGATGAAAAGTCAAAAGAAATTTTGATTGACGACTGGACACTGATTGGCTACCATATCTTCGAAGATGAAGACTATGATACTGCAGTTGCCAGAATTCTTAAAAATCTTTCCGGACTCGATAATATTTACCTTGAACAGTTTTATGCTTTTGGCGGTGTCAACAGGGTTGATGCTCCGAAGGACAAGCTTTGGCTTGAACATCAATCTGAAGGTTTTGCCCACAGGATTGTAACTGTTGGCTATTATTCTTTGATTGACAACACAACTGTCACATTATCTTTAAAGGAAAGGAATGTCAAATGGTTCCCGATTACCGAACTTCCGGAGTTAGGTTTTGACCATCAGGAAATTCTCAATAAAGCGCTCGAAAAACTCAGGGATAAATTAAGGTTTGAGCCTGTAGGTTTTGAACTACTTCCTGAGAAGTTTACTATCACTCACTTGCAAAAGCTTTATGAATCAATTCTTGGTGTTACTCTCGACAGGAGGAACTTCAGGAAGAAAGTCATGCAGATGAAGTACGTTATTCCTTTGAACGAAAAGCAAAAGGATGTAAAGCACAAACCTGCTCAGCTTTTTATCTTCAGCAAGGATGTGTATGAACGGACAAGAAGAGAACGCTTTGATTTTACAATATGACCCAGTCAATTTTTATTATATACCCAGTCAATTAATTAAGTAAGCCATGAATTATTCACACAACAATTTAATTAAAAATGTCAGGATTAAGCCAAAAACTTAAATTCACCGAGAAAATTGGCTATGCCCTTGGTGATGGAGCAGCTAACATCGCCTGGAGGGGGGTAGCAACGTTTTTATTTATTTTTT
>CAYMTR010000009.1:0-32695 GCA_964393405.1 uncultured Prolixibacteraceae bacterium | reverse complement strand
GTATTTGGGATTAGCCCAGCAGCTGTTGGTCTTTTAATGCTGATTGCCCGTTTTGGCGATGGTATCATCGATATCATCATGGGAATCATCTGTGACAGAACAAACTCCAAATATGGCAAATTCAGGCCATGGATAATGTGGACTGCTATTCCTCTGGGAATCACGCTGTCGCTCTTGTTTACAACTCCAAATTTAGGACCTACAGGAAAGATAATTTACGCCTACGCAACTTATCTTACATTCTTCATCATTTATACTGCCAACAATATTCCATACGGCGCTCTTATGGCCGTTATGACAGGAGATAACAAGGAACGCACAACTTTAGGTTCTTACCGTATGGTAGGCGCTTTTACCGGTGGTATGCTTGTTCAGGGTGCACTTTTATTCCTTGTAGCCCACTACGGAAATATTGATCCTAAGATTGAAGTTGAAAAACTTGAGGCTCAGAAATATGAAGTTGTAGTTTCGACTGATAAGGACATTGAAAATGTCAATATAAAAACTAAAGACGGTATTGCGATGTTTACATGGGCTGAAGCTCTGGCTAGCGATACCTCAAATGTGCCTACAAAGGGCAAAAGCTTCTCTATGGAAGCAGACAAGGATTATTCTTTCATTGTTACCGGCGAAGAAAATCTTGAAGCGAAGAAAATCAATATTATAGATCAAAAGAAAGGTTATAGCAGCTCAATTTATCTGTTATCAATTTTCCTTTCTCTCTTCCTGATGATAACTTTCCTGACAACCCGTGAAAGGGTTCAGCCTCCGAAAGAGCAGGAAACAAATCTTGGACGTGATCTTAAAGATCTTGTGAAGAACAAACCCTGGGTAATTCTCTTGCTGATCGGTTTGCTTTTCAATGTGTATAATTCTATCAAACAGGGCATTGTAGTAATCTACTTCTCCCACTATCTGCATAACCAGCTGCTTGCTGCTTCTTTCATGATAGGACTTATGCTGGCATCAATAGCAGGGGCAATGATTACTTCTCCGCTTGGACGTCGCTTTGGCAAAAGAAATTTATTTATCTACGCTTTGATTTTCTCAGGTGTAGTCAATGCTTTACTTGTTTTCTGCGGACCAAACGACATACCATTGATATTCACAATTGGTATTATCTCTGAATTTGGAGCAGCTATATTCCCTACCCTCTTTTTTGCAATGCTTGGTGATGCTGCTGATTATTCTGAATATAAAAATGGCAGAAGGGCAACCGGACTTGTTTACTCAGCAGGATCGTTTGCGACTAAGTTTGGCGGCGGTATAGCCGGAGCAATAATAGGATTTGTACTTGCAGCTTTCCATTATAACGGTCAGGATACAGCTTCAATTCAAGGTGCAGTGCCTGGTATTATAATGTTGATGAGCTGGATTCCAACAATAATAACTGTAATAGCTGCTGCTGTTATGGTATTTTATCCATTAAATCAGAAAAAGATGGATGAGATTACAATCGAACTTAATAGAAGAAGAGCTTTGGAGAGCTCTGATAAATAAAGGATTAATTACAACTACTTAAAGAATAAAAAGATGAAATTCGGACATTTTGATGATAAAAACAGGGAGTATGTTATTACTAATCCACAAACTCCATGGCCATGGATCAATTACCTTGGCAACGAAGACTTCTTTTCACTGATATCAAATACTGCAGGCGGTTATACTTTTTACAAGGACGCCAAGTTTCGCCGTTTAACACGCTATCGTTATAATAATGTGCCGATGGACAGCGGCGGCAGATACTTCTATATCAAAGATAAAGAAACTGTATGGTCACCGGGATGGAAACCTTGCAAAACAAAACTCGACAGCTACGAATGTCGCCATGGCATGAATTATACTACCATTAAAGGTGAAAAAGACGGCGTTTCTGCTCAGGTATTGTTTTTTGTTCCATTGAAAACATGGGCTGAAATACAGAAGCTTACATTGACAAACAATTCAAAGGAAGTTAAGAAACTTAAACTTTTCTCCTTTACAGAATGGTGTTTGTGGAATGCAGCTTCAGATATGGAAAACTTCCAGCGTAATTTTTCTACCGGAGAAGTTGAAATTGAAGGTTCAGTTATATATCACAAGACAGAATACAAAGAACGTCGCGACCATTATGCTTATTATTCAGTCAATACACCAATAGATGGTTATGATACTGACCGCGAATCTTTCTTTGGATTATACAACGGTTTCGAAGAACCACAAGTTGTTGCAGAAGGAAAGCCACGGATGACAGAAGCTCATGGATGGTCACCTATTGCATCACACTATATTGAAGTGGAACTAAAACCGGGCGAATCAAAAGATTTCATCTTTGTTTTAGGGTACGTTGAAAATAAAGAAGAAGAGAAATGGGAATCAAAGGGCGTCATCAATAAAATAAAAGCGAAAGAAACTATTGCAAAGTTCAACACTGTTGAAAAGGTTGATGCTGCTTTGGCTGAGCTTAGAATCTATTGGGATAACTTATTGAGCAACTATTCAGTAAAATCAGGAGATGATAAACTCGACCGTATGGTCAATATCTGGAACCAGTATCAGTGTATGATTACTTTCTGCTTCTCAAGGTCGGCTTCATTCTTTGAAAGCGGCATTGGCAGAGGAATGGGCTTCCGCGATTCAAATCAAGACCTTATTGGTTTTGTTCACCAGATACCTGAAAGAGCTCGCGAAAGGATTATCGATATTGCATCAACTCAATTCCAGGATGGCGGTTGCTATCATCAATATCAGCCACTTACAAAACGTGGCAATAACGATATCGGCGGTGGTTTTAATGATGACCCTATGTGGCTTATCCTTGGAACTATCAGCTATATCAAAGAATCAGGCGATTTTAGCATTTTAGATGAAATGGTGCCATTCGATAATGATATGAGCGTAGCCCGTACTTTGTTCGACCATCTTACTGTTTCTTTCGATCATGTAATCAATAATCTGGGACCAAATAAACTTCCTTTAATCGGACGTGCAGACTGGAACGACTGTCTTAACCTAAACTGTTTCTCAAATGATCCAAATGAATCATTCCAGACAACAGAAAACAAAACTGAAGGTACTAAAGCTGAATCTATAATGATTGCCGGACTTTTTGTTATCTACGGAAAAGACTATGTCGATCTCTGCAAAAAGCTTGGTAAAACTGATGAAGCAGCTCGTGCTCAAAAGCATGTTGATGAAATGATAGATGCAGTTAAGAAGCATGGTTGGGATGGTGAATGGTTTATACGTGCCTACGACTATTATGGACGTAAAATTGGAAGCAACGAAAACGAAGAAGGTAAGATATTTATTGAATCAAACGGATGGTGCACAATGGCCGGAATCGGTAAAGAAGAAGGTCTTTGTGAAAGAGCCCTTGATTCTGTAAAAGAACGCCTTGATAGCAAATACGGAATTGTGCTCAACAATCCTGCATTTACCAAATACTATATCGAATACGGCGAGATTTCAAGCTATCCTCAGGGATACAAAGAAAATGCAGGAGTATTCTGCCATAACAATCCATGGATTATTATTGGAGAAACTGTAATTGGCCGTGGGGACCAGGCATGGGAATATTTCCGCAAAATTTGCCCTTCATACCTCGAAGAAATTAGTGAACTCCATAAAACTGAGCCTTATGTATACGCTCAAATGGTAGCAGGTAAGGATGCTTTCAAACCTGGTGAAGCTAAAAATTCATGGCTCACAGGAACTGCTTCCTGGAACTTCTACGCTATCAGTCAGTTCATTCTTGGAATAAAACCAGATTATGATGGTCTGATGATAGATCCTTGTATTCCGAAAGAATGGGATGGTTTTGAAGTTACCCGTAAGTTCAGAGGAGTAACTTACAACATTAAAGTTGTAAATAAAAACCATGTCAACATGGGTATTGCCAAAGTTACTGTTGATGGTAAAGAACAATCATCGAATGTATTACCAATATACGCAGCTGGGGAAACCCACTCAGTTGTGGTTGAGTTGGGATAGTTAAATAAACCTACTATTACTAGACCGCAGCATCTAAAGTGCTGCGGTTTTTTTTTGAGAAAATTAATATCTTAGAGGAAATTTATTTATTACGGCAATGGTAAAAACCAAACTTATTTTAATTATTCTGTCTTTATTTTATTCGATGGGTTCTTTGTCACAAACTATCTCTCAGTGGCGTGGTGCAAACAGACTAAGGGTGCGCTCATCTATGCCGACGACATGTTGTACTGTTATTCTGAAAATGGTAATGTAAACTTAATTGATTTAAAGACTGCCAAGCTGGAAATTAAAAGTAAATTTATGTGCAACTATGGTACAAAAGAACACTTTGCTCACCCAGTGATCAACAAGGGAGTCTTGTACATAAGGCATGGTAAGTCATTGATTGCTTATGATATTCAAAAACATTGAACCTAAAAACAAACAGTTATGGTTGAAACATTAAAAGAATTCTCAAATACAGAACTATTCAACTTTGTTGTTCTTCCATTATTGATTTTTCTGGCAAGGATTTGTGATGTAACCTTTGGCACTTTCAGGATAGTGATGATTGCGAGGGGACAAAAGATACTAGCACCGATACTTGGTTTTTTCGAAGTTCTAATTTGGATTATTGTTATAAGCAATATAATGAAGAACATGGACAATTGGATTTGTATAATAGCTTATGCTAGCGGTTTTGCCACAGGAAATTATATCGGACTAATAATTGAAGAGAAGATTGCAATGGGGGTAGTCAGGATTCAGATAATTACAGCGAAGCCTGCTAATGAAATCATCGAGAAGCTAACTTCGCTTGGATATGGAATAACCCACCACGAAGCAAAAGGCGCATTGGGTAATGTAAGTATATTATACAGCATTATTAACAGACAAGAGGTAGCTAAGTTTGCGGAAATGATACTTGAGTACAATCCAAATGCTTTTTATTCGATAGAAGATGTAAAGTTTGTGAGCAAGGATGTAAAATCAATACATACTCCTAAAAACAGATTACGCATAGGAAAGTGAATCAAATATAGATATCTCTTGATCCGTTCTTAATAAACTCATAGTTTCTCATGAATTCATTGAATATTTTACCTTCGTTTTTCATGAAGAAATTATGGTTTTTAATCTCCCCTATTTCACTTTCAATCAACTTTTCTCCTATTGCTTTTGTTTCCGGCGAAGCGTAATCATCAAGATATTCCCTGAAAGTAAGCACGGCATTTAGTTTGCAGAATCTACCTTCGACACAGCTCTTTAGCATCCCCATAATTTTATCACCGGTTCTGCCGCATCTATAGCCTGCAGTACAAAACGATGATATCATTCCCATTTCAGCAATTTCTCTGATTATTTCATCTAAACTTCGAGAATCACCAATAGTAAACTGCTCTGAATTAAGGTCCTGATCTGTTTTACATTCCTGATAAGCTCCAATACCAATTTTTGTAGAAGCATCAGTTTGTGTGCAGCCCAGTTTTATTATTTCCCTTTTTATAGCAGGGTTTTCACGGGCTGTTATAATTAGTCCCGGATATGGTAAAGCGAGTCTGATAACTGCTATTACTTTTTTGAAATCTTCATCAGAAACGAGATATTTCGACTTGGTGCTAAGAAGAGAACCTGAAGCAGGTGTCAATCTTGGTACACTAACAGTGTGAGGGCCAACTCCGAATACCCTTTCAAGGTCGGCAGCATGTGAAACCAAACCAAGCACTTCGTACCTCCAGTCGTAGAGGCCAAAAAGAGCCCCTGTAGCCACATCATCAATTCCTGCTTCCTGACATCTGTGTAAAGCATAAAGTCTCCAATTATAGTCTCCTTTTAGTGTGTTTGAGGGGTGTACCGATCTGTAAGTTTCCCGATGATAAGTTTCCTGAAAAACCTGAAATGTACCTATTCCCGATTTCTTAAGTATTTTTAGATCATCAACTCCCAGGGGTGCAGCATTTACATTTACCCTTCTTATGCTTGAAATTCTGCCGCTTACGGGAGCTCTTCTTTCAACTGAATAGACTGCATTTATAGATTCTGCCATATAATGAACATCAGATTTGGGATGCTCACCATAAACCATTATGACCCTTTTATGGCCATTATCAAGAATAAATTCAGTTTCTTTTTTTATTTCATCTAAAGTTAAGATTCTTCTCTTCTCATTTTTGTTCTCCTTTCTGAAACCACAATAGGCACAGTTGTTTACACAGTAATTTGAACAATAAAGAGGAGCGAAAAATACTATTCGGTTGTCGTAGACTTTTCTTTTGATGGTAATGGCTGCTTCGTTTATTTCATCCCAAAGATCAGGGTCTTCAACAAATAATAGTTTAGCAGTTTCGTCAAGTGTAAGAGACTTGATATCCAACGATTTCTGAATAATTGCCCTGATTTCTTCCTTTGAGGATTTTCTATTGTTTTTCAAAGCAGATTCTATGACATCCTCATCAATAAAATCCTTTCCGTTTTGAAGATATTTGAAGTTTTCTTCCGGTTTTACTACATTCTTAACCCAATCTTTGACTGAAGTGTATTCCATAAAAATAAATTTCCTCAAAGTTATTTTAACTTGTGAAAATAAACATCAAAATGTTCATTATTGTTTTGGTTAAGATCTTTTTTTTGGAAGTACGAAACAAAAACAGCTGCCTTCATTTTCTTTAGATTCGGCAATTAGGGTTCCTCCATGTTTTTCAACAAATTCTTTACAGAGGAGGAGTCCAAGACCTGAACTGTGTTCTTTGTTCGTGCCGGGTCGACTTATATTAGCATCGAGGCGAAAAAGTTTATTGAGTATTTCTTCAGACATGCCAATCCCGTTATCTCTGATAGAAATAGAAATATCGCCATCTTCAGTAGAGTTAGCTTTAATCATAATCATTCCACCTTCGTGGGTGAACTTTAATGCATTTGTAACAATATTTCGCATTATGGAATGGAGCATGTGTGAATCAGCATAAACCATAAGTCCTTCAGGTATATCAATATCGAGTTCAATATTTTTCTTTTGAGCCATTTCAAAAGTTGATGGCTCACAATCACCAACTAATTGTTTCAATTCATAAAATTCAGGTTTGAAAGGCATTACTCCACGCTGCATTCTCGACCATTCAAGAAGGTTTTCGAGTAAATTGAACAAGGAATGTGACGTTTTGTAAGAAGTGTTTATAAATCGGTGGATTTCTTTAGGTGGAAAATCAGAAAAATTCTCAGACATCAGCTCAAGCAAACTTACTACTGAAGCTAATGGGCTTCTTAAATCATGCGAAATAATTGAGAAAAACTTATCTTTTTCAGCAATTGCAGTTTTCAGTTTTTCATTGGTTCTTAGAATTTGGGTTTCACTTTTCTTTTTATCGGTGATATCCATTGAAATTCCAATAACACCAATTATTTCTCCTTGATCGTTTTTAAATGGTATCTTACTGGTGTTTAACCATCTGTAATCATCACCCACTTCCCAGAGTACTTCTATATTTAACTTTGGAATACCTGTATTTATGACTTCTAAATCATCTTTTAAGTATTTCTCAGCATCATCTTCAGAATGTAAATCCTTTAGGTTTTTGCCCTCAAGTTCTGATTTGGATATCTTATATGATTCAGCTAAATTTTTGTTAACCCTGATAAAATTGTTTTCCTTGTCTTTGTAAAACAAAAATCCCGGGATATGATCAATTATCGCTTCAAGCTTATACGACAAACCTTTATATTTAGCTTCGCTTTCCAGAAGTTTAAGTTCAATCTCCTTTCTGATAGAAATGTCTTGTATCATGCAAATGTGCTGTTTACCTGAAACATCATTTGAGTTGAATTTTACAATAGCCATATCAACCCATACCAAAGAACCATCAGGCAAAATGAAGCGTTTCTCCATTTGGTATCCAGGAATTTTACCAGCATTAAACAATTCCATATTATTAAGGTCTTCCCCAATATCGTCGGGATGAGTAATTTGCATCCAATCAATATTCGTTAAGTCGTCAGAGTGCCTTCCTGTAATATTATTAAATTGAGGATTTGACTCAATTATTTGTCCGGTATGGGAGTCAATTAGTGATACTCCAATTGGAGCGCCTAAAAACATTGATCTAAAGCGGGATTCGCTATTTGAAATAAGAGTTTTTGCATTTTCCAACTGAGAATACTTTCGGGCATTCGAAATTGCCAGACCTGCCATGTGACTCAGTATGTTGGTCATTTCCTTATATCGTGGAATGTACTCAGGAAACTTAACTCCAACAATACCAAAGGTTCCTATTGGTTCTTTTGAATAAATTATCTTTATTTCGAACGAGCTGTCTGCATTATAGTCTGAAATAGAAATCTCCGGTCTATAAGTCATTGTTTCAGCTGTAGTTCCTGAAGGTTCATAAATTATTTGATCAGGGGCAAACAAAATTTCAATTAACTTGAAAACTTCAGATACAATTATTTCTTCATTAGTATGGTCAACAAGTTTTTGCAGATAGTGGAATACCAACTTATAGTCAGCAGTTTCGCGTGTAATTTCTGTAATCCTTTCATTAGTCGAAATCCTATCGTTTTCTCTTCTCCATTTGTTGATCAGATTTTCTAAATTTTTTTTCAGGAAACTATTACCAATCGGTAAAACACTGTATTTAAGGCCAGTGTATTCTGAAAGGGCTTCAATATTTGATTGCTATTCTCCGGGCAAGCCTGTATCAAGTAGCAGCAATTGCTTCATTGACTCTCCGAAAAAAGCTTTGGAAGTAATTTCGTTAAATCCCCATTCTCGTATATGTCGTTTATAATTTCTTAGCCAACCGTTAGAAATCAGATAGTTTCCTTCTTTAGCAAGATGGTAAATTGTTTCAAGTGGAAACATAATTTCAAAACACTGCTCTAGGCGTACAATTTCGATTTTACTGTTATCAGTCTTTTTTGATTGCGATTTATCTTTACAGCAGCTTGCTATGACTATAATTTTCGTATATTTTTCTTCATCTTTGGAAGCCAGTTCTAAAACCTTTTTATTATTGAAGTGACATCCAAGACAAACCGAGGGAAAGCTCTTCAGTGTAACATCAGAAAAATCTCCGTTGCGTAATATTTGGCTCACCTCGGGAACCAGCGAATTACAAATATATATGCAAAGTTTTCCTCTCATAATAAAAGAAACAATTTAACACTTTTTTGTAACACAACAATTAACCAAAAATAAATCATACTCCTATCCTTATTGTAAAATCTGTCAATTTAAATTACTCATACCGATGTTCTTTAACTTTATATCTTTTTCTATCCTTCAATTTTATTATATTTTGAACATTAATTTGATTCTTTTATCTGAATCCCTTTGATAAAAAACTATATGAGAAATTTAATAATAACACTAGCCATTCAGCGTTGTATAACGGATTAAGTGAATTTTAAACTTTTTACCAACCAACCATAAACTAACAAAACAATGAATATTTTAATAATACTTGCCCATCCAGATAAACAAAGTTTCAATCATGCTATTGCTGAAGAATGCAAGAAAAGGCTTATAGAAAACGGGCATTCAGTAATATTTCATGATTTGCATGATGAAAAATTTGATCCTATTCTTACCTCTGAAGAAATACCACGAAACGGTAAAATCAATGATCTTGTAAAAATGCACTGTGATGATTTGACTCAATGTGATGGTATTATTGTTGTTCATCCGAATTGGTGGGGACAACCTCCTGCAATTCTAAAAGGATGGATCGACAGGGTTATCAGGCCGGGTGTAGCCTATGGTTTTCAACAGGGTGACAATGGTGAAGGAGTGCCGGTTGGATTATTGAAAGCTAAAACAGCTATTGTCATTAATACTTCTAACACAAACGAACAACGAGAAAAGGAAATTTTTGGTGATCCCCTTGAGACAATATGGAAAAACTGCATCTTCGACCTTTGTGGAGTCAAGCAATTTGAAAGAAAGACTTTCAGAATTGTTGTCACCAGCGGCCTTAACCAAAGACTTCAATGGCTCAGTGAAACCCGCGATTTGATTGATAAGCATTTCCCCGTGAATTAGCTCTAAAAGTATAAGATCGGCCTATTTACTTTTACTTCCCTTTAAGATTCCTATTGCTCATCTCCAATAAAACTGAAATGAAAATGAACCTTGAATTTAATTTCATCAAAAATTTAAAAGAAATTTAAAATAAAGATTGTTTAAACTAACTTTGCATTCAGAATGTACAAAACAGAGAAAACATATATTACAAAAGATAAAAAGATGCTTGACCTGATCAATGAAAATTATTCATTGCTTCTATGTTTGCAGCATTTTGAAATCGACTTTGCTGTTGATAATAAAACAATAGATGAGTTATGTGCTGAAAACAACATAAATGTTTACGCTTTTATTTCGATAGCAAATTTGTATAATGGGTTTTTTCCAAGTCAAAAAGAGATAGACAAAATTATCGATATCAAATCGGTTTTGTTTTTTCTTAAAAAAAGTCATTCTCTATACATTAAAGACAAATATCCTGAATTGAAGTATTATTTAGAACAAATGAAGGATAATAACAGCAGCAAGGATTTTCAACTGATTGAGCTTTTTTTCAATGAATATTTCGAAGAAGTTCTAGAACATCTTAAATATGAAGATGATATTGCTTTCCCTTATTTTTGTAGTCTCATAAATAATGATAAAATTGTTGGGAAAAACACATTTTCTTCAAAAGAATATATAATCCATCATACTGATATAGAAACAAAACTAACTGATTTAAAGAACTTGTTTTTGAAACACTTAAAGATTAAAAGTGATTTGAGTATAAAACGGAAATTTCTCAACACCCTTTTTGGTTTAGAATTTGACTTAAAAATACATTCGATTATTGAAGAAAAAATACTAATTCCACTTGTTGAAAGAATTGAAGCAGAGCGGAATGGATAAATCCAGAAGAAATATTGTAGTTATTGAACCTTCTAAAATCATTTACGAAGGGCTGTTTTCTTCAATTTCTAAATCCGAATACAGTTATTCTTTTTACCATTTTGACAATTATAATGAAATTGAATTATTCTTTTCAAAGAAAGAGATATCTGTTGTTTTAATTAATCCGGGAATAATTCAAAACAGGATAAAAGAATTCAAAAAGATTAAAAATCAATATTCTGATATATTATGGATTGGAATAGTTTATTCTTTTTTTGACAATTCAGTTTTAAAATTATTCGACGATACTTTTTCAATTACTGATGATATCTCGATAATTATTCAAAAAATCAATAAAACACTAAATAGTAATATTTTAAATATTAGTGAAGATGGGCAATTATCTGAACGAGAAAATGAAGTTCTGAAATTGCTGACCAATGGATTATCAAACAAGGAAGCTGCCGATAAATTGAATATCAGTATACATACAGTGAATACTCATCGTAAAAACATTATGGACAAAACAGGCATTAGAAGTTTAGCCGGATTGACTATATATGCTGTTTCAAAAGGAGTTATAACACTTGAGTGAACATAGAATTAACTTTAACAGTCAACATTTTATTCGCTTTTTCAATTAAAATTATCAGATTATTTCAAAATTTGCTAAAGGTGTTTAGAAATGTAAAGCATACTATTTCAATTTCACTGGTAATAATTCTATTGTTGCCGATGACAATAAAACTCTTTGATGGTTTTTTTCACCATCATGATCATTTTTATTGCTCTGCCAAAAATGAAAAGCATTTTCACCAACACCATGAAAAATGTCCAATCCCCATTTTTGAACTATCTTTTTTTTCAGATGTAAAACAAATTCAGACTAATCAGAAATTTTGTTTCTATAATGTCCAAAATGATATATGCCATTTTGTTCCTTGCTACAATAATTTAAAGTTTTCATTTTTTTTACGATCTCCTCCTGTTTTTATCAGTAGAATGATGACATCTTAATGATGTGGGAAATCTTATTTGTAAATTTTTAATCGTAATAAAATGAAGAAAATCGTTTTAATTTTCTTTGTGTTGTTTCTTTTTATAAAAGTAAACGCTCAAAATCAAATAAAAGGCAAGGTAACCGATATAAATAATGATCCTCTGATTGGGGCATCAATTTTTTTGCCTGAAATTAATAAGGGAACCTTAACTGATCTATCAGGAGAATATTTGATTTCTAATGTTCCAAATGGAAAAATAAAAATTCAATTTTCATTTATTGGGTACAATACATGTATTAAAACTATAGAAATTTTACAAACTGAAAATAAAGTAGATGCTTTTCTGACCATAGCTGTCATTCAATCTCAGGAAGTGGTTATTACAGGTGGATATGTGAGTTCTCAACACGAGAATGCCGTAAAAATTGACGTTTTAAAAAGCAAGGATATCGCATTGTCAGGAACGCCTAATTTTATGGAATCATTAACTCAGGTCCCGGGTGTTGACATGATTGCTAAAGGACAAGGCGTTTCGAAACCTGTAATTCGTGGACTTTCAATGAATGATGTTTTAGTTATGAATAATGGTATTCGCATTGAAAATTATCAGTTCAGTGAAAACCATCCATTAGGTATAGATGATAACGATGTGGAAAGGGTGGAAATTATTAAAGGACCTGCTTCTTTGCTCTATGGTTCGGATGCAATAGGTGGAGTTATAAATTTTATAAAAGAAAAACCTGCACCGGTTGATAAGATACTTGGCGATTACCGTATGCAATTGCATTCTAATACACTTGGAATGAATAATAGTATTGGAATGAAGGGAGCTTCGGAAAATCTGTTTGGCGGCTTTCGCTTTGGAAACAAGACCCATTCCGATTATTTACAAGGTGATGGTGATTATGTTCCAAATTCACGGTTTAATGAAATGACTTTCAATGCCAATATGGGATATACTGGAAAGATTGGAACTTTTAAACTTTTCTACGACTATTTCAAGCAAGACCTAGGAATGACAGTGCCTACTGTAAAATCATTGATTACAGGGCAAGGTCGGAAAAATGAAATTTGGTATCAAGATTTGGGACATCAATTAATTTCATCTCAAAACAGTCTCTATTTCGGGAGATTTAAGTGTGATATAAATATTGCTTATCAAAATGCACTTAGAAAACTTCAGACTACTCTTGAGGTTCCTTTTGTTGAAATGAATTTGAATACCATTACCTATGAATCAAAATTATATTTGCCCTCTAACGATAAATCGGATTATATTTTAGGTTTACAAGGAATGTCGCAAAATAATAGTAACCTTAACAATCGGGCATCTCAATTTTTACCTGATGCCAATGTTAAAAATATAGGATTTCTTGGATTGGCTCAATATACATTCTTCCAAAAAATAAAATTGCAAGGAGGTATTAGGTTCGATATGTATAAAACTGAAACTTTTGCATTGGGAACAGAAGGGACAAGTGATTATCATGCGATTGTAAATAAGTTTTTTTCAAATCTTAATGGGTCGTTTGGAGCTACTTTTCAGCCAGTTGAGAAAATTATACTCAGAGCTAATTTTGCAAAAGGATACCGTGTTCCCAATTTGTCCGAATTAACCTCAAATGGCATGCACGGAAACAGATATGAGATTGGGAATGAAAATTTGTCACCTGAAAATTCTTATGAAACAGATATGATCATTCATTATCATGGTGAATTTTTGTCGTTTGATTTGGCTGTTTTTTATAATCAAATCAATGATTATATTTTCATTTCACCAACTTTAGATACTACTTCAACCGGTGTAAGTATTTATCGTTTCTCACAAACAAATGCAATGCTTTTCGGTGGAGAAGCAGGGATTCATTTTCATCCTGAATCATTACCATGGTTACACATCGAAGGCACCTATTCTTCTGTTATTGGGAAGCAAGAAAATGGTGAATCTTTGCCTTTTATTCCAGCTAATAAATTGCGTTATGAAATTCGTGCAGAAAGAAAAGAGTTAGGATTTTTAAAGAACCCTAATATAAAATTATTTGCTCTGACAGCATTCCCAAATGTTAATCCATCACCTTTTGAAACTGAGACAAGTGGTTATACAGTAGTTAACTTTAGTGCATATTCTGAATTTATAGTTTTAAAACAGACTATAGTTTTTGGGATATCTGTAAATAATTTATTTGATACTCAGTATTTTGACCATCTTTCAACATTAAAACCCTTGAATTATTACAATCAGGGTAGAAATATTAGTTTATCATTGAAAATACCGTTTGAGGTTTTATAATATCTTCTGTTTAAGTATAATGGCCCGACAGATTTATTTAACTGTTGGGCCATTATTACATTTATTTACCTTGCCTTAATACCCAACAGTCAACTTTAACTGCAGATACAGTTTCAAAAGGAACAAAATTTATTGAATATAAAGTATATATATCCCCTATTTATACTATAAAGCTCTCTTTTTTCATCACTTTTAGCGATTACATTACTGTTAATTTCATTGTTATTTTGCCATCAATTATTAATCATAAAAATAATGGTAAAATGAAAAAAATAATTTTTATATTATTTGGGGCTTTCTTATTTTTAAACTCATATTCCAAAGATAAGACAGATGCAATGCTTTTTGGAGATGTAAAATCGGCAAATTCAAAAGAACATTTACCCTTCGCAACGATATCTGTAGAAGATACAAACATTGGCACTGCAGCTGACAGATCAGGTCATTTTAAAATGTCACATTTGCCAGTTGGCAATTTATTAGTTATAGCCAAGTCAATTGGGTACAAATCTCAAGTCAAAGAAGTTACTATGGAAAGTGGTAAAGCAACAAATGTTTTTTTTGAACTTGAAGAAGATGTCCTTAATCTCGAAGAGGTTGTAATTACAGGGACAAGAACCGAACATATCATTAAAGACGTACCTGTGAGAACTGAAATAATAACTTCAAAATCTATTGAGAACAAAAACGCCTGTAATATTTATCAGGCATTGGAAGGAACTCCAGGAGTGAGAGTTGAAAGTCAATGTCAGTATTGCAATTTTACGATGGTACGCATGCAAGGGCTTGGTGCTGAACATACTCAGGTTCTTATTAATGGGCAACCAATGTATTCAGGACTTGCAGGTATTTATGGCTTGCAGCAATTAAGTACTGTCGATGTAAATAGAATTGAGGTTGTAAAAGGGGCCGGATCAGCACTTTATGGTAGCGGAGCAATTGCAGGGGCAATTAATATTGTAACTAAAGAACCGGGGTATCTGCCTTCAACTTCAGTTGATGTACAGTTGGGCAGCTATAAAACAAACAAGTATGAAATCAATTCATCTATACGGAATGAAAAAGGAAATATTGGATTGAGTATTTTTGCACAACGTTATACTGAGGGAGCTATTGATGAAACAGGAGAAGGATTGACAAAAGAAGAAGTAATGACCAAAGACGGCATTTCAGACAGGGTTATGACAAACCTGACAAATGCAGGTTTTGGTTTATATATAGATAATGCCTTTTTTGAAAATTCCAAGCTTGTCATTAGGGGCAAATCGGTATTTGAAAAACGAGAAGGAGGGACTATGACTGATGATTATTATCGTAATCCATTGACAGATGGAACAGAGAATATTACAACCGACAGGTACGAAGCATCACTCAACTACAATGTGAAAATTCTTGATAAATCTGAAATTAATTTAAGTCTTGCTTATGTGAATCATAACAGGAATGCAACAAATGATTCTTATCTCAGTGATTATATGTCAACTCACAATGATAGTGTCCCCGATTTAAGAAGCATGAGGCCTTATCTTGCAAACGAAAACTCTTTGACGTCAACATTGACTTTTAACACAAAAATTAAGAAACACAGCTTAATTGTTGGATTGCAAAGTTTCTTTGATCAACTTGAAGAATCGGGAATGTACATTATTGTTGATGAATCAAGCAATTATTATGGAAGATCTTATCGCTCGGTGGCTGATAAATCAGCAAGGGAGTTTGGGATCTTTGTTCAAGATGAATGGGCAATTAACGACAGATTAATGATAGTTCCAGGTATCAGAATAGATAATCACCATTCAAGTGAAGAATATAAATCTGACCAACAAGTGTTTACAACAAACAGTTTTCCTAAAACAAATTTTGATGAAACTGCAATAAACCCCAGATTAGCTATGAAGTACAAACTGTCTGAAAAATTTACTTTCAGGTTAAACGGAGGAACAGGATTTCGTGCACCTTATGGTTTCTCTGAAGATTTACATTTGTGCAGTGGTTCACCTCGAGTTTGGAAATCTTCGGACCTGAATCCTGAAACTTCATTAAGTTTTAATCTTTCGGCTGACTATTATGGTAAAAACGTCAGGGTTAGTTCAAATATATTTAGAACCAATCTGAAGGATAAAATAGGCTTTACTGATGCAGACTCAAACATTAAAGCTTTAGGTTATGACTATCAATGGAAAAACATTGATGATGCCTTTGTTCAAGGAGTAGAATTGTCCGTATTGGCAAACTTGGCTAAAGATCTAGATTTAGGAATTGATATAACTTATAATCAAGGCGAATACAAAAATGTTAGGGCAGACTGGATTGGAACTAAATATGAAAATGAAAGTAAATTTATATCTAGATTTCCAACTACAACAGGAAACTTAAAAATCGAATATACTCCTAAATCATGGACATTCTCATTGACAGGTAATTATCAGGGTGATATGTACATAGATTATTACAGCGAAGAAGAATCGCAGTCTAAGATCAAAAAAACAAAACCTTATATGGTTTTCAATGTGAGAGCCTCAAAAAGATTTGGTAAGTTTAAATTATATTCAGGAGTGAATAACATATTCAACTATGTTCAAGATGAAAAACATTTGGATGACGCTGCTTTTATGTATGCTCCAGTATATGGTACAATGTTTTATAGCGGAATAGCCTTGAACATTAATTAATTGTGTCAAATATCTACTAAAAAAATAAATAAAATCGATTCTCATGAATGAATATGGAGCTATAATAATTATTGTATTATTCTGTCTGGTGATTTTTCAGATTATCAGCTTTGGAATTTATTTTAGAAATAGAAAAATATCGGTAAAGGGAATTTCACCCGTTCACCCAGTTTTGTTCATAACAGCAAAAAGTGCAGGGCTTTTATGCTGGATATCATTATTTGTACAAGCTACAGGGATTTTTAATCTGTCGTATTTAGATAGAAATGAATATATAACGGTATTCACGGTTTTAATATATGGAGCAGGATGCATTTTCCAGTTTATTTCTTATTTGAATATCGGACATAATCTAAAGTTTGGGATACCTGACGAAAATGAACAAAAGTCTTCAACGCTAAAAGTAGATGGTCTTTATCGTTATAGCAGAAATCCAATGTATGTGGGTTTTTTTTTAATGATAATTGCTTCTTGTGTATATATTTTTAATCCTTTAATATGGATATTATCTCTTTTTACAATAATAGTACACCACAATATCGTGCTACGAGAAGAAATGTTTTTGCAAACAACATTTGGAGAAGAATGGACAGTATATTCCAAACAGGTGAGAAGATATTTGTAATATTTTGTAATTTCAATGCCTGCTTTTGTAGGAAGCACTTAGGAATACAGAATGGACTCATTTGAAATTTCTGTAAAAAGGTTTGATGAATTTGCTTCAGAATATGCTGAAAGGTTCATGAATATTGATTCATACTGCAAGCATTTTGATAAATTCATTGACCTGATTGAAAGCAGTCGACCCAAAGTACTGGAGTTAGGTTGCGACCCGGGAAATGTAACAAGATACATAAAACAAGGGCTTCAGCTTTCTGATATAATTGCAGTTGATCTGGAGAAATGTTTAGTTGATAACAGATTTTCAATAGAATATAATGTCCGTCAGGATTATTACTAACCAGATGGTGGTATTACTACAGATTTAATTATCATTGCTAAGAAATTACAACCGTAAATTGATTAAAACTCATGAGAACAGTTATCACCCATATATTTTTGGTGATTTTTCTTTTAAGCATTCTTTCATCGTGCGAAAAGTCAGATCCTACAGTTCCTGTGATCAATCCATTCAGCAACGGAGGTAATGAAAGAAATATGATTGTTGTTATCAGCGATTTGCATCTTGGTGCTGATCTTACTTATTCTGAGACCAAAGTTAACCTTGGGCCACTGGAGAAATTCCTTAAGCAGATAAAGGCTTCTCCAAATGTCAAAGAACTTGTTATTGCCGGTGATATGCTTGATGAATGGTTTGTGCCGGCTACAATAAATACTTACCAGGGAAAAGACCAACACGATTTTGTTCAACGTATTGCGAATGCTAATAAAGGGGTGGTTACTGCTGTTAACAATATTATAAAAGGAGGGAAAATATTGGTCACTTATATACCTGGCAACCACGATTTAACAATTACCGCTGCCAATGTTGAAAGTGTCTTTCCCGGTATAAACCAAGCTCGTGATGCAGAGCTGGGTTTAGGTACTTATTCCCCGGCAGGCTGTCCTCTAATAGCTATTGAGCACGGTCACCGCTACAATTTCATGTGTGCACCTGACCCTATTTCAAATCAGGATGTTGCCCCGGGAACAATAACGCCCCCAGGATACTTTTTCACTAGAATAGCAGCACTGCATGTAATGCAGGATTGCCATGTTCCGGGCGATACTTTAGATGTTGTAATCCAGAATAATTCCGGCGAAGAAAGCCAATACCTGCTATATGTATATAGGAAAATTTGGGAATGGGCAATAAACTACTTACCTGTAGAGAATAAATTTAACGAGGATATTATTGTAACGAATATTGATGGATTCACAGGAACATATTCCATAAACGACCTGCTACCCTATCAAACAACATCAGGAGGATTTATTGATGTTAATCTTTACAAAGGAATTCAGGATAACTGGACACAAAGACAAACGCTCAATCATGTTAAAGTAATTACTCCGATCGCTCACTCCATTCCGAATTCTGTAAAGCCAAGTGAAACTGATTATCAGGCAGATTATCAATATTTTCAGAATCCAGATTCAGACAAAAGAATAATCATCTTTGGACATTCCCACGATCCTAAAATCATTTCTTCTGAAAACATTAATGCTCAAAAATCAATATATGCCAACACCGGTACATGGATTGACCATAACAACGTAGTTCCAGTGACAATGAGTTTTGTTGTAGTTACACCTCAGGATACTGATGCTTCATCTCAGACCTATGTAAACCTTTATAATTTTGAAAATGAAGTTGTAACAAAAATGGGTGGAGATTCTTTAAGATATTGACCCAAGGCTCTAAATACAACTTCTGATAATTAAAAATTAAATTAATTTTGTTAAGCCCAATTATTACTGCTATCCAGAAAAATTTTGTAATTTCATGAAATAATATAATTTATTTAAATCTGGTTTTTAAATACTATAAATACAATATACATGAAAAATAAAATGTTACTGATTTCTGCTTCATTTTTTATGATAGCAGCATTCTTTATCCTAAACAGCTGTACAAAAGATGATTTAGATGATGAAACTGTTCAAGTTACAGGCATTGAGTTCAAGCCTAACTACTTTATTAAAGATGGTGAGATTGTTGGGATAGATGCCGATATTGCAGTTCAAGCACTGCAAAATGCAAATGTTGAACACAAAATTAGCATGTCTGACTCCTGGCAGATTGCTTATGATGCGACATTAAACGGGAAAAACAAAGCACTTTTAACAACGGCCTACACTACTGAACGTAAAGATCTTTTTAAATGGGCAGGCCCTACAAGTCAGGGAATGTATGGAATATTTGAAAATGGAAACTCGGGATATGTATTTCCTCTTCCTATTGAGGAATGCAAATTGATTCCTTCAATAGCTGTGGTTAGAAACTGGATGGAGACAACGACCCTTGAAAATCTTGGTTTCAATAATCTGGTCTATTATGAAACATATCAAGAAGCTTTGGCCGCATTTATGAACGGTGAAATAAGATTTATTGCTAGCGATTTTTATCACTTGACATCAGAGCTTCCTCCTGGATATTTCTTGAGTAATGTAATGACAATAACACGATACCGCACAGTTTATTATTATATCGCCTTTTCAAAAGATGTAAGCGATGTGGTTGTTGGCAATGTTCAAAAAGAGATAGAAGATTTGATCAAGGATAAAAATACTGTTTCGATAGTGAAGAAGTACTTACCATTAATGCCCTCCGATTACATCCCGGGAACAATGCAGCTCTTTACAGAAGTTAACCCACCTGACAATTATGGCACCGGCAAAGATACAACACGAAAGGTAGAAGGCTCCGCCGTAGATATTGTAAACGAAATCCAAGCGAGAAACGGATATGTCAACAAAATTAATCTGAGTTTATGGAATGATGCCTACGCCACAACACAATATCTGCCAAACAGTGCGGTATTTTCTACTGCTCGTACACCCGAACGAGAAAACATGTTTCAATGGGTAGGTCCGATTTCTTCTGGGATGATACATTTCTACACCCTCTCATCTTCGGAATTGACCATTGAAACACTTGAACAGGCAAAAGCTCTTAAGTCTATTGCCACGCCAAATGGATGGTGCTCTCATGATTTTCTTATAAAAAACAACTTTCAAAACATTGTGGCTACGGCAATAACGTCGCAGGATGCATTTAATCAACTGATTACAGGTGAAGTTGAAGCACTCCTTCTAACAGATGTTGGAGTAAATTGGCTGACTAATAAAAACGGGATACCCCTAAGTACTATTACCCGACAAATGGAAGCACTGAATTTTAACGGTTATATAGCTTTCTCGCTCAGTACCCCTGCAAGTACTGTTCAGCAATGGCAAAATCATCTTAACAACATGAGGGAAGATGGCACTTTCGAAACTATATGGAATAAATGGTTAGATGGAGTACCCCTGCCTTGATTCTAACTTATACAATTGAGGCTTAAAAGTGTAACCAGTAAATAGAAATATAGAAAAGCAGGAAGCCGAATTCATTTAAAATGAGAACAAAAGTGCAGAAAGCATAAGAATAATAACTTCTTATAACAAAAAATACTATGCCATTACCTAAACTGCTGAAAAAGTCTTTAACCTTTGTTTTTTTTATTCCCCTTTTGCTAAATGCACAGGTTGATTCTAATATTCTGAGCAAAATAGAAGTTGGGATAAAGTATTCAATTCAATGTCCTATATACTCAATCAATTCTCCTAACGATTTATTATTGCCTCAGGATACTAGGTACAGAAGCAGGATAGGCGCAGGAATTAAATATTATCCTTTCAAAAGATGGTATGTCGAATATTCACCTTCCTATTCACAGCAAGGTGGCGGATATAAAAGCCAAAGGACAAATGCTGATTACTTTACCAATTCATTTCTATTGGGCTTTAGCACCTTACACTCAAGACTGATTGTGTTTAATCTGTTTTGCGGAATAGATGCTAATTTTCTAATAAATGCAAAATGGATTAACATGGAAACTCAAAAAAGTGAGAATGTTTCTAGTTATTTCAACAGTTTTAACCTTAGTTTTCCCGTAGGTATGGGTCTTAAGACAAGGATAACCGACAATTATTTCATTGGTTTAAATACTTACGCCAGCATTTCACCATACTCAATAAGCAAAGAACCAGTCTTTAAAGTCTCTCAGATCATTTTTCCGGCATTTCAGGTTAGTATATCTAAATTTCTAAAATAACAACCCCATGAAGTATATTCTAGTCCTAATGAGCTTGTGTGTTCTATTGCTTAATTCCTGTAAAAAAGACACTATTGATCCGCCTGTGGATAAAGAAATTGAACAACTGGTCAATTCTCATGTCATTTTTGGAAGAACACCCGGAATTGCTGTTGGCACATTTCATGCAGGAGAGGATAAGCAATATATGTTTGGCTCCAAAGATTTAACGAAGGGCGAAGATGTTGACGAATTTACCATGTTTGAGATATGTTCCATAACCAAAACATTTACCGCACTTCTTTTTGCCGATTTTGTCGAAAAGGACAAATTGTCATTGACCGATACAATTGCTGGATTTTTCCCTTCCAATATCAAAGTCCCTGATAATTATGTTACACCTATTACTTTTTTACAATTACTCAATCATACATCAGGTTTGCCTCGTGAACCTAATTTGCCAAACCTACAGGCTTATGCAGAATTTGATGATCTTCAGTTGGCAAGTTATTTTGATACTCTGCAACTGAACAATATTCCCGGTTCTACTTATGAGTACTCGAATTTAGGGATGGGACTGGCAGGCTATTTATTAGGGAAAATCACCGGACAGTCATACAGCAATCTATTGAAAGAAAGAATATTTGTACCTTTTAATATGGCCTATACTACTTGTAGTGAAGCTGATTTTATTACTGATAATTATGCAGAAGGATTCTACGGTAATACCGAGGTAGGCTTTTACCAATGGTCTGATATTTTTGCCGCTTCAGGGGTTATCAAATCAAACTTACACGACATGATGATCTATTTGAAAGAGAATATCGATTACACCAATTCTGTTTTGAAAGAAGCATTGTTATTGACCAAAGGAAGAACTTTAACGTTAGATGAACACTTTCATATGGGTTTAGCCTGGCATATAACAATAGATGATGACGGAGATGAAATTTTCTGGCACAATGGAGGAACCATGGGTTTTTCAACATTTATTGGCTATAATAATTCAACTAAGGACGGAGTTGTAGTTTTGATGAATTCATATTGTATGGGAGAACAAGATGTCATGGGAATGAAAATTCTGGAGATATTAAAGGGACAATAGCTTAAATTAAACCATTTTTAGCAAATTTGGAAAACTACAGTAATTTTCAGATTGTATATTTTTGAAAGAAAACACTTATGTCTTTTAGAAGTCTTACAATATTTTATTTCTCAGGAACAGGTAATTCTGCTAATGTTACAAAATGGATGGCATCAGCAGCTTCAGACCTTAAAATTGAAAGTACAATTCATAATATTGCTAACATTGAGCGAAGGGCAAATATTAATGTCCCAGATGATTCAGTCGTTCTATTTATCTCCCCGGTACACGGATTTAATTATCCTCCTGTAATGCTTCACTTTATAGCATGCTTTCCTAAAGGTCAGAATAATGTTTTACTGATGAACACAAGAGCTGGCATGATGATAGGAAAATATAATCTTCCAGGTTTATCAGGTGCAGCATTTCTTTTTTCTTCGTTAGTACTCAAAATTAAAGGATATTCAATTACCGGAATAAAATCAGTAGATCTACCTTCGAACTGGATGTCTCTCCATCCCTCATTAAATGATAAAGTTATCTTAAAATTGCATGAATTGCAAAAAGCGAAAGTTATAGATTTTGGAGTGAAAGTATTGTCCGGGGAAAAATCTTTTAACCCTTTCTTTGAATTTGTAATTGATCTTATAATTTCTCCTATTGCTATAATGTATTACTTTATTGGTCGCTTCATTTTTGCAAAAACTTTCTATGCATCGGGCGATTGCAATAATTGTGATGTATGTATTAAGAATTGTCCGGTCAAAGCAATTATTAAAGTTGATAATCGGCCATTCTGGACATTTAAATGTGAAAGTTGTATGAGATGTATGAGCAACTGCCCCAAAAGAAGCATCGAAACTGCTCATGGTTTCATTATCTCATACTTTGTGCTTGCCTCAGCAATTTCGGGACTATTTTTCTATTATTTTAACAGCTTGTTTTTTGTTATTCCTAATGGTTTTATTCAGTTTGTAGTTGAAACAGCCATATTCATATTGTTCCTGAATTTGTTTTATTTGCTAATGCATTATTTGATGAGATTTAAAGCATTCGAACGACTAATGGTTTTTACATCATTGACCAAATTTAAATTCTGGGGCAAACGTTATAAGGCATTAAAGGATTTTTAATGAAAAGCTCTACTTCATCTTATTATCAAAAGAAAATTGAAGATGTATTACAATACATTCATAATCATTTGGATGAAAATATTACTATAAACAGACTTGCGGAATATGCGGGTATTTCTGCTTTTCATTTTCATCGCATTTTAAGAGGATCATTACATGAACCTTTAGGCTCGTATATTGATAAAGTCCGGCTCGACACTGCCATAAAGCTTATGCGTTATTCAGAAGAATCAATTACAAGTATAGCTGAGAAAATCGGATATAATGATGTATCATCGTTTTCAAAAGCTTTCAACAAAGAATTTGGACTTTCCCCTCAGAATTTCAGGTTAAATAGTGAAATCACTCTAAATACCAAAATTGATTATCACATAAATGTAGAAGGACAAATCGTATCCCACATTAATCCAAAAATCATTCACCTTCCCGATAAAAAAGTTATTTATGAACGTATTCAGGGTGAGTATGGAGGTAAAGAAGTTTATGAATCATGGAATCAATTGATTGATTTTATAATGGAGCATAAGCTTTTAGGATGGAATCCTGAACTATTTTCAATTTATTATGATGACCCCTATTCTGTTTCCAATGAAAACTGCACTTCCGATTTATGCTTTACTACTAAAAAAGATATTGAGCATCCCATTTTTAAGATGAAAAAAATAGAGGGAGGTAAATATGCTGCATTCAAATATAAAGGTCCTTATGAAAGGTTATTTGAGTTGTATGATAAAATTTATAGCGATTGGCTGACATCAACGGATTACAGATTGAGGGATGTGCCGCCACTAGAGAAATATATCAACTATCTACCAAAAACAAAGCCTGAAAATTTGTTGACTGCAATTTATATTCCAATCGAATAATCCCATATTTATGAAAATTGAATTAAAATATTTTACAGGAACAGGAAATTCTTTAAAAGTATTGAGCATTTGCCGTAATGTTTTCGCAGAACACAGTCATACTGTTAATATGTCAATGATAAATGTTAGCGAAAAATTAGATTCTGCAGATTTAACTGGGTTCTGTTTTCCGGTATATGCGTTTGGCATTCCTAGGTTATGCCGAAAATATCTGGATAGTTTACAATCATTTAAAAAGAAACAAAAAGTATTTGTTCTTATAACAGCAGGTGATGCAGATGAATCAGGTTTTTCAATCAGTGAAGCAATCAGAATTTTGAAAAAGAAAAATTGTTCGGTAATTTATACTGGGGTGATTCAAATGCCAATTAACTGGACAACCTCGCCCCAACCTCCTTTTCCTCCTGATGAAGTAGAGGCAAAACAAATTATCGACAAAGCAGTTATTTTAACAGAGCTTGGGGCAACTGATATTAAAATACTTCAGGAAATAGAAATCTCAGGCAGGTCAATAAATTCATTCGTTTCGAAAAAAGGGTCAGTGTTTTTTACTTAATATTTGAATGAAAACTTGGACATCTAAAAAAAAATAATTATATTGTTCACTTCTTTCATCCTTAAATATAAAATGTCATGAAAAAATCTACCCTAATTTTAGCTTTGACTTTGCTCGTCTTATCAAGCTTGAAAGGTCAGGATTATGTTCCTTTTCCCACAGAAAAAGTTAATTGGAATGTTTACTACAGAGGAACATGCAACGAAACTCCATCTGACACTATGTTGATCCGTTATGCGATACATGGTGATACTACTATTAACGGGATTCAGTATTCAAAACTATGTATTGAAAGTGGTGATTTAGATAGCCCAAGAATAGGGGTAATTGGAGGACTCAGAGAAATCGGAAAGAAGATTTATTACAAAGGTTATACTATTGTTGGAGCAGGAAATGACGAAGAATTTCTGCTTTACGATTTCACGAGGCAAGTTGGTGATACTATCTGGCATGATTCCCATGGCGGATTTCATTCCGTTGTTTTAGAAATAGATTCTGTGCTGATTGGAGAGAATTTCAGGAAAAGATATAAGGTTGACAATAACTGGTTTTATCAAAATCCTGATTACATAATTGAAGGGATAGGAAGTGTTAAAAATGGATTGCTAGGACACGTTTCAGATCTTCCCACATGTGGAACTCATTATTGGGAGCATATTTGTTTTAGCGAAAACGGAGCGGTAAAATATCTTAATCCTTCGTATAATGAGTGTTTCCCGGTCGAACTATTATCAGTAATTAAGCAGATTGATCAAGCAAACGACTTTGATATATACCCTAACCCATTTACTGATCAGGTTATAATTAAAGTTACAGCATCAAATGATTATTTTATTTTCAAAATGTTTGATATCAACGGAAGAACTGTTTTCGAAAAGAGCATTAGTAGTGAGAGGGTTAATTTTGATGTTGAATTACTTAGAGGTATTTATAACGCTGTAATCATTGATAAAGATGGGGAGATTTTATATGCAAAGAAAATGGTGAAAGAATAATTCATGAAATAAATTTACTTTCAACCAATAAAATTCATCTATTTTATGTTATTTGCACATCTTATGCAACATAACGATTTTCAATACCACACATATGAAAAGGATTCACATTTTATTATTTGTTCTAATACCTCTTTTATTTGCATCATGCGAAAAGGATGATGACAATTCAAAGTTTTATTCCTTCACTGGCAAAGTACAAAAAGGACCGTTTGTCACAGGTACTAACATCACCCTCAATGAATTGAACTTAACCCTCGGTCAGACAGGAAGATCGTTTACTACTACCATAACTACTGATGACGGTAGTTTCAGTCTCAGCAATATTGAATTATTTTCTGAAACAGCACTTCTTACTGCCAATGGATTTTATTTCAGCGAAATCTATGGCGAAATGTCGGGAGCAACTTTGTCCTTACAGGCACTTACTGACTTATCGGAAAAGGAAAAAGTAAACATTAATGTTTTAACACATATTATCAGGTCACCCAACTGCTTTCAAAACTATCCACAGATTTCGCTACTGACGGAATAATTAATGACCGCACATTGATAGACGCATTGCTGTTCAATATTTCACAGCTAAATCTTATAGATATCCGCAGAATTGTCGAAAATAGGTATTATGCATTAGGAAAGACTGTCACCATCCCTGATTTTGAGAAATATATTGCAAAGTTTCAGGAGAAACACAGTGAGAACATAATTACAAGTTTTACTTATCCTGAAATGGCTTCTCCCGATCCGGTTCTGGCACCCGATAGTAAGATTCCTAACATCTTGGGACAAACTGATTCAATTTTTAAATCAGGCCCCTACTCTATCGCAGCATTGATACCACTGAACAAAACTTTGAAGATAAGACTTATAGGCCAGAACATAATGAATGGAGGAATGATAACAGGATGGGAAGTTATAAACGAATATCCAAATGGAATGACTCTTAATTCGCAACGGCAAAACGGATTGATGAGCATGCTTATACATCTTGATTCTAAAGGCAGTGCCCTAATCGAGTATTACGAAAATGTCACTGATACTCCAACATTCACCAAACGGATAAGCTGGGATTATTAATCATCATTACCTTGAATATTTCAGTTTGCAGCTCATGCTGATAAAAAATACGGCTCAAATCAACTAACATTTGAGCCGTATTGCTTATATTTATGAGCCGTAAATTAAATTCTATGTTCGATAAAAGAGAATCTGAAATCATTGAGCTAATTAAAAGAAACAAAGAGGTCTCTTCTAAAGAAATTCTTGAATCTATTTCTTTAGAAATCAGTTATGCAACTTTGAAAAGGACACTCTCAAGGTTGATTGATGAGAATCTTTTAACTAAAAAAGGACTGGGAAAATCAACGAAATATATGGTTTCCCAAGCGTATGAAATCATTTACCCTATTGATATTGAAAAATATTATGAAAAAGAAATTGATGATAGAGACATTAAGGAAAACTTCAATTTTCAGCTTATTTCTGAAACTCTAAATGAATGTAATGTATTTACGACCTTTGAATTGGAACAATTAGAGTTACTTCAAGATAAATTCAAAACGAACATTTCTCAACTTTCGGGAATAGAATACCAAAAGGAGTTCGAAAGACTAGCAATTGACTTAAGTTGGAAATCTTCTCAAATAGAGGGAAACACTTATTCCCTATTGGAAACAGAAAGACTGCTGAAAGATAAAGAAACTGCTTCGGGGAAAACAAAAGAGGAAGCTATAATGCTATTGAATCATAAAGATGCGATTGACTTTATTGTTGAAAATCCTGATTATTTGATTCCATTGTCTGTTTCGAAAATTGAAGATATCCACAGCTTATTGATTAAAGGGCTTGGTGTTGACAAGAACATTAGGAAAAGAAGAGTTGGTATATCGGGAACAAATTATCGGCCTTTAGATAATTCGTTTCAAATAAATGAAGCACTTTTTGCAATGTGTGATTTGGTTAACAGAAAAGAAAACATCTTTGAAAAGGCTTTGCTTATTCTAGTGCTAATTTCTTATATTCAGCCATTTGTAGATGGCAATAAACGAACTGCAAGAATTGTAAGTAATGCAATCCTTATGAATTATAAGTATTGTCCTCTTTCTTTCAGAACAGTTGATTCTGTTGATTACAAAAAAGCAATGCTTCTGTTTTATGAACAGAACAATATTTCCAACTTTAAAAAGATATTTATTGACCAATTTGAATTTGCTGTAAATACCTACTTTTAAGTTCTCGATAACGCAACCAAATAGAGCAGTACTGCATCTATAAATTAAAATTTCTAATATTATGAAGTCGTTATTCAAGCTAGTCTTTTTCATCTCAATTGTAGTTTTCGTATCCTGTGATTCAGATAATTCATTAGATCTCAGCAACTCAAATAAAATAATCGGTAACTGGATTAATCCTGTTGCAGTAGATACTCTCACACGTTTTGAAAGATCTGATACCTTAAAATCAAACGATTACGGATTCTCAATTAAGAAGGGACAAAAGTTTATTGAAAGGAAGAATGCAGGTTGGTGTGGAACACCTCCAATTTCTTATGCTGACTTTGATGGAACCTGGACAATTAATAATTCAACAATCAATATAACAGTCGATTACTGGGGCGGTGTAGCTTCTTATGAATGGAAGCTAATCGATGTTGACAATAACTATCTGACAATCTGGGTAGCTAAAACTGAATTTCCTACCGGAGAATAACTAATTTTAACCAAAATATCTGGCATATTATTTGACCCGGTCTTAACATGAAGATTCTTTGGAAGTATTTAAAACCACAGCAATGGCTCATTGTTGTTTCGCTGACTTTAGCTGGAATAAGTCAGTTGTTAAGTCTTGTTGACCCCCTTATTTTTGGTAAGATAATCGATGATTATGCTACTCAGCCGGGCAACCGCACAGAGGAGGAACTGGTAAGAGGTGTTTTGTTCTGGCTGGGAATAGCTATTGCCGTAGCTTTATTGGCCCGTGCAGCAAAATCATTTCAGGAATATTTTACCCGACTTACAGTGCAAAAGTTTGGTATGCAAATATTCAACGACGGACTGAAACAGACACTCCGCCTTTCCTTTCAGGAGTTTGAAGAACAACGCAGCGGAGAAGTGCTATCAGTGTTACAGAAAGTGCGGTTTGATACCCAGCAATTTATAAGTTCCTTTATCAATATTTTATTTTCATCAATAATAGGTATAGGCTTTTTGATCTGGTATTCTGTTACAAAAAACTGGATGCTTATCCCCGTTTTTGTGATTGGCATTTTAGTATTAGGGTCGCTGACCGGCTTGCTCAGCAAAAAGATTAAAATAACCCAAAGGTCTATTAATCGCGAAACAAACATGATGTCTGGAGTTATTACCGAATCATTGAGAAATATAGAGCTGGTAAAAAGCTTAGGACTTACTTTTCCTGAAATAAGGAGGCTTAAGGATCATACCCTTAAAATATTTGATCTGGAAATGGCTAAAGTGAAAAAGGTACGCACGTTAACCTTCATACAGGGTAGTATTCTGAGCGTATTGAGACAATCAATCTTGTTTATTCTTCTCTGGTTGATTTTCAGGAAAGTATTAACAACCGGGGAGCTTATTGCAATGCAATTTATTTCTACTTCTATTTTCGGACCCTTACAGGATCTGGGGAATATAATTCTAAGCTACAGGGAAGTAGAAGCTTCAGTCAACAACTTTGATCAATTGATGAATAAACCAATTGATAGGCGACCAGAAAATCCTGTTGACATTGGCAACTTGCAGAACATCAGTTTCCAGAATGTTGTATTTCGTCATAAAACAGCAACATCAAATGCAATCGATGATATATCATTCAATGTGCAAACCGGAGAAACGATAGCCTTTATCGGACCTTCGGGTTCCGGTAAGTCAACTCTGGTAAAATTATTGGTTGGGCTGTATAAACCTGTAGAAGGCAATATCAATTTTAATGAATGTTCTTCTATGCTAATAAGATATAATGAGTTGCGAAGACAAATGGGATTTGTAACGCAGGACACACAGTTGTACGCCGGAACCATAAAAGAAAACCTTCTATTTGTGAAATCAGATGCTACAGATGCCGAGATATTGGATGCCTTGCAGAAGGCTTCATGCGACAATTTGATAAGCAACTCATCTAAAGGGATAAATACAATGCTGGGAGAAGGAGGTATGAAATTATCAGGAGGTGAAAAGCAGCGAATATCAATTGCAAGGGCTATTTTAAGACATCCGAGGCTATTGATATTTGACGAAGCAACCTCAGCTCTCGATTCTCTGACTGAAGAAGAAATTACTAACACCATAAGACAATTTTCGGGTAGTAGCGAGCGAATTACTATACTGATTGCCCACCGTCTTTCAACCATTATGCATGCCGATGTGATCTATGTGCTTGAGAAAGGTAAAATTGTTGAAACAGGTTCACATGACAATCTACTGTTGCAAAAGGGTTTATACTATGCTATGTGGCGTCAGCAGGTAGGTGAAAGGAGGTAACATTCCCTTTTTAAATATGACCATAGGATATTATAGTGACCTAAAGTTATGACTATTGGTTATTATGGTTGAAAACAACTCCTCGAAGATTGAGTTATTAAAGAAAAAAAATCTAAAACAACTATCTTTGTTACAAAGGATAAAATGAAATTCAGGATACTTACATCAAACTAAAATAAATCATGAAACTAAACGCCAAACAATTATCCCTGATTATACTTATAATAATTCCACTCCTTTTTGATGCAATCCATTCATTTAGTTGCACCATTTTTTCTTTATCAGATTCAACTCAATCTTTAATGGGCAATTCCGAAGATTTTACTGAGGAAGGATACATGACGGTTGTAAAAAAGAAAACTTATGAATACGGCAGAATAACATTTTCCTTTGCTGATAAGTACGTTCAGGGAGGCATAAATGAGCATGGTCTGGCAATTGATGGTACTGGCGCAATAAAAGAGATGAACATGGTTGTCGATCCTTTACTAACCGATCTACCATCGACAGAGAATATCATCGAAATCATTTTAAAGAAATGCAAAAATACGGATGACGCTGTTGAATTATGCCGGACTTACAATCTTTTGGTTTTGAAATATTGTCATATCATGTTTACTGATGCATCCGGAAAATCAGCTATTGTTGTTTTGGATAAGGATGGTCGTACTCAATACTTAATGAAAGATGGCAATTATAAGTTGCTCACCAATTTCAATCCCTTAAACCCAAGTGTGGGTTATTATCCTTGCGAACGATATGATACTGCAATTGTAATGCTTCCACAACTGACCACCAAGGAATGGAATGCAGCAAAAGTATTGAATGCCGTCAGACAGGCTGGAGGTATTGAAACCCATTACGGACAAGTGTATGATTGTAAAAATAAAAAGTTCCATTTCTTTCGCAATCAGGATTATACACAAGCAATTTTGTTTAATGTCGAAGAATTGCTTAACGGTAATGAGTATCGCAAAAAATTAAACAAACTACCAAAATTTGAACTATATATTCATCCTAAGCCTAATGAAACGTTAATCGCGAATGATTATTCAATCTCATATAAGGCAGAAGAAGGCGACTACAGGCTAATAATGTCAAAATCAGAAGACTTTGAAAATCCTGTTATTCGTAACATTATTTCAGATGAGATTGATAAAGCATCCTTAGGTATTTTCTTTTTAATCTTTTTGATTCTGCTTATTCCCAAAACCAAACTTAAAATATCTTCAGTTGCTCTTTTAATAATGCTTTCCCTTTCATGCGATAAAGATTCTGACACAATACAACCTGTTAAAAATTATGAGGTGCAAATTAGTGCTAACGAGACAGGTAAGTGGTATTGGAAGATTGAAGGAAAAACAAATTCAGGCCATACAATTTCTACAGAGCCAATGTGTGTTACAATAGAATAGATTTTTTCTATTTGCTTATAGTATGCGAAATGCGTATCAAAAATTGGTTTAATACCAACTACTTTGTAATTTTCTTCACTAAAACGTAACTTATACAACTGATAGTTGTTGAAATACAACAATTAGTAGCCTAAATACAACTATATGTATTTGGTTTTATTTGATTATTGAGATGAGCGGAAATAACTTTGCTACATCAAAATAATTAAAAAACAGGCACATATGTTAGACACAAAAATTATTGGCAATAAAATTGCCGAAGCTCGGAAGAGAGTAAATATTTCACAAGCTCAACTTGCTCAGCGTTTGTACATAAGCTCGCAAGCAGTTGGAAAGTGGGAACGCGGGGAATCAATGCCCGATATAACTACGTTTATCCGTCTGGCTGAAATTCTGGGCGTTGACCTTAACTATTTTTCTGAAAGCTTCCAACCAGAAGCAACAGATAATAAACCTTTTGAACCAATAGCAGAGCAATCACTTGAATCGCCTACTGTGAAACCGAAGAGAAAGCTCAGCTGGGATATGTCACGCGGTAACTGGGTGAATGCTGACTTCTCAGGATTGAATAATCTTCATGAAAAATTCAGCGCCTCCAACAT
>CAYMTR010000008.1:0-99672 GCA_964393405.1 uncultured Prolixibacteraceae bacterium | reverse complement strand
TCATTTTTAGAGCCAATACTTTTTCATTTTAAATGAATATTGCAGATATATATAATAATTTGAAGTTTATATTGTCTATTTAATGATAATTACTATTTTTAAACCAAGTATAATGTTTGCACCAAACAACAAAATAATTACAAACAAAGCTTTCAATTATGAAGAGAATTATATTGTTTTTCCTTGCATTTTTTTCATTTATCGTTTCCAAAGGTGAATCAAACGATAATATTACGTTAGACTTTTATGGTTTCGTTCGAGTTGAAGCCTACATGGATACATATAAGGGGGTTGATGCAGCTCATGATTTATTTTACCTTCTTCCGGCATATTCAGTAGTAAACCAAGTTGAAATAAACGATCGGCTTAGTTCCAACATTACTGCAACAGCCTCTCGATTAGCTGTAATTATCAACTTCCCCGAGGTTCTAAAAGCTAAAGCAACAGGAGTACTTGAATTTGATTTTGTTGGAAATTTAAAAGCCGACCCGACTCTATTTCGCATAAGGCAAGCATATTCCCTATTAACTTGGGAAAAGTCTTCACTTTTAGTTGGGCAAACATGGCATCCCTTTTTCAGTGGAACTTGTGTACCAACAGTTGCGGGGTTGAATACAGGTGCACCTTTCAGCTGTTTCAACCGTTCACCAATGATTCGCTACAATATGAAATTTGGAGAAATGACGATGTCAGCCGCTGCTATTTCACAAATGCAGTACAACACGCCATTAATTGATGCTGAAGAATTGAAAATAGTAACTTTCAATCAAGCCAAACGAAATGGTATAATTCCTGAGCTGGTATTAAGCACCGAATGGATGAAAGGATCAATTACTGTCGGTGCAGGGATTGGATATAATACAATTAGTCCGCGAATGATGGTCACAGGTAATCCAACTGACAGCACTACAATAAGTTCTGTTGCCGACCAATATTTAGGTAGCACTTCCGGAATGATTTATGGTCGTTATAAAAAAGATAAACTAACCATATTACTAAAAGGATATTGTGGAGAAAATATGGCACATCTTACTATGCCCGGAGCCTATGGAATTTCAACAAGAGATGCAAGTACTGGTAAAGAGACCTATACTAATTACACTACTTATACTTCCTCTTTAAATATAGTATACGGACAGAAATGGCAATTCGGGCTTTTTGCAGGTTATGGAGGAAATCTTGGCACCAAAGATCCGTTATGGGATTCTGGAGGAGGGAAAGCAAAGGTTTATGGACTATTTTCAAGTTTACAAAACATGTATCGTATTGCCCCTCATGTTTCTTTGAATCTGGCAAAATTCAGGTTAGTTGGCGAGTTTGAGGTCACAGGAGCAAATTATGGAGCTGCCGGAAGTAAAATAAATCTATCAAATGGATTATATGATACAACTCATGAGGCTATAAATAAAAGGTTTATCATCGTGATGACTCAATATTTTTAAGTTCTAAAATCCTTTTAGAGCTATTCAGAAATATAAATTAAATGAATAATTAAAAAATCAATACTATGATTGGAATTGAAGACCCTTGGATATTACTTGCTTATGGACTTAGTGTTTTAAGTGCAATTGCATGTATTGTTTATGGCATCAAAAATTGGAATAAAGGTGCTGATATTAGCTCTTCTGAAGTAATAGAGGAGGTAAATTGGGAAAAAGATGAAACTGAAATAGAAGAAAACTTATAGGAGGTACAATTATGATCGGGACAACAATAGCACTATTAGTGTACCTATTTATTATCACATACTTAGGATATCTTGGGTACAAACACACTAAAAATTCATCTGATTATTTGGTAGGAGGAAGGCAGATTCATCCTCTTATAATGGCAATTTCTTATGGTGCAACATTTATAAGCACTTCAGCAATTGTTGGTTTTGGAGGAGCAGCAGGAACGTTAGGATTAGGTTTGTTATGGCTTACATTTTTAAATATTTTTGTTGGAATTTTTATTGCTTTCATATTTTTCGGAAAACGAACTCGTAAAATGGGACTTAATCTCAATGCTCACACATTCCCAGAACTATTGGGCAATAGGTTTAATTCAAAATTCATTCAAGGATTCGCAGCCGTAATTATTTTTCTTTTCATGCCAATATATGCTGCAGCTGTCTTAAAAGGTGGCGCAGATTTTATCCAAACTCATTTTGGAATAACCTATGAAATTTCTTTATTGTTCTTTGCTACAGTCGTAGCAGTATATGTTTGGATGGGAGGATTAAAAGGAGTTATGTACACAGATACTTTTCAGGGGATAATCATGTTCTTTGGAATGACATTTCTTTTAATATTTGCGTACTCTAAATTAGGGGGAATAACAAGTGCACACAGCCAGTTAAACGCTCTTTTTGATAAACCGGAAGTGCAGGAACAGTGCCAAAAATTAATAAAAGGAGGCTTTAACGGATGGACATCGATGCCTAAAATGGGTTCTCCAATATGGTGGTCATTAGTCAGCACAATTGTAATGGGAGTTGGAATAGGAGTTCTTGCCCAACCGCAATTAATAGTACGGTTTATGACTGTAAAAAGCGACCGTGAATTAAACAGAGCGGTGCTATCTGGTGGGATTTTCATATTAATGATGACCGGAGTTGCTTTCGTTTTGGGTTCGCTTTCAAACCTATTCTTTTTTAACGAAACAGGGAGTGTTGCAATAATAGCTTCAGGAGGAAATGATAAAATTATTCCGGCATTCATCAAACAATTTATACCAGGGTGGTTTGGCATAATATTTTTCTTAGCATTGATCGCTGCTGCCATGAGTACATTAAGTTCACAGTTTCATGCAATGGGTACTGCTGCCGGTCGAGATATTTATGAAAAGACCATGGGCAAAAAAGGAAACACTATTATGATAACAAAATCAGGAATTTTATTAGGAATCCTTATTAGCGTGATAATTGCTTTTTTGGCAAACAAGCTTGATGCTAGCATGCAGATTATCGCAACCGGAACTGCAATGTTTTTTGGATTATGTGCTGCATCGTTTCTTCCTGCCTATATTTCAGCTTTATATTTTAAGAAAATTTCAACAAAAGCAGTAGTTGCCGGAATGATTACAGGATTAACATTAGGCGTTTTCTGGATTTTCTTTATACATGAAAAGGAAGCCTCCAGCCTTCAGCTGTGTAATTTGATTTTCGGTAAACCTTCTATTGTAAAAGAAACAGTTTTAGCAAAACTAGCAATGGTTGATCCAATTATAATAGCTCTGCCAAGTTCAATAATTGCAACAATAATTGGAGGATTTACCTCAAAGAGTAAACATTCTGAAGAACATTTAAGGATGTGCTTTAAAGGCATAAATTAGATATGTATCATTTATTATAATTTCGTTAAAAAGTTCAATGATCGGCATAAATAAAACAATTATACTATTTATCTTTGACAGCTGTTTATTATAAACAAAACATGTTGATTTACAATAATTATACATTTTTACATACAGACGATTATGATTTGGAATGAAAAAATAGAGTGCGCATCACGTGATTTCATGTCAGAAATACAATCAGAAAGGCTTGCAGACACAGTTAAGCGTGTCTATCACAACGTACCCTATTACAGACAGAAAATGCAGGAATCAGGAATAACCCCTTCAGATATCCGATCTATTGAAGATATTTCCAAACTGCCATTTACAACAAAAACAGATTTACGCGATAATTACCCATTTGGTTCATTTGCTGTTCCAATGAGCGAAATCGTCAGAGTACATGCATCATCAGGTACCACAGGCAGGCCAACTGTTGTGGGTTATACTAGGAAAGACATTTCGATGTGGGCTGAAAATGTAACACGTTGCCTGGTTATGGCCGGATTGACAAATAACGACCTAGTTCAAGTTGCGTATGGTTACGGACTGTTTACTGGAGGACTTGGTCTTCATTATGGCACAGAAAACCTTGGCGCAGCAGTAATTCCAATTTCGGGTGGTAATACCCAAAAACAAGTACAATTAATGCAGGATTTTGGATCAACAGTTCTTTGTTGTACTCCCTCTTATTCCTTACATATTGCTGAAGTTTTAAAAGAAATGGGAATTGATCCTTCAGAATTAAAGCTTCGGATTGGTGTTTTTGGAGCAGAGCCATGGTCAGAAAACATGCGCAAAGAAATAGAAGAAAAACTAAAAATAAAAGCAATTGACATATATGGACTAAGCGAGATCATGGGGCCTGGAGTTTCATGTGAATGCAGCTATCAAGTAGGAATGCATATTAACGAGGATCATTTTATACCCGAGATCATTAATCCTGAAACATTAGTACCAGTAGCCCCAGGAGAAATTGGTGAATTAGTATTTTCAACTATAACAAAAGAAGGCATACCCCTTTTACGCTATCGTACAAGAGATTTAACAAGACTAATTTACGACAAGTGCGAATGCGGCAGAACCTTGGTTAGAATGGAAAAATGCAAAGGAAGAAGTGATGATATGCTCATCATCCGAGGCGTTAACGTATTCCCTTCTCAGATTGAAAGTGTTTTACTTAACATGAGCGAGACAGAACCTCACTATTTGCTGATTGTAGATAGGGAAGGAAATCTTGACACTCTACGTGTACAAGTAGAAGTACAAGAACAGTTCTTCTCAGATGAAATCAGAGAATTGCAAAATCTGTCAAAAAAGATAAAATATCATCTTGAAAGCACACTCGGAATTTCAGTAACTGTCCAACTGGTTGAGCCTAAAACTTTAGAACGCTCGGCAGGTAAAGCAAAAAGAGTAATAGACAACAGAAAAATTTAAAAACTACCGTCATGATAATAAAACAACTTTCAGTATTTCTAGAAAATAAGTGCGGAAGGCTCAGTGAGGTTTCAAAGATCTTGGGTGAAGCCGGAATAAATATGACTGCCTTAAGTATTGCAGACACCAGTGATTTCGGCATACTAAGAGTAATCGTATCTGATCCTCAAAAAGCGATATCTTTATTAAAAGAGAATAATTTCTCAAGTAATTTAACAGATGTAGTCTGTGTAATTTGTCCTAATCAACCTGGAGCCTTATCAAATATTCTTGATATTCTCGAAAGTGAAGATATTCAAATTGAATACCTTTATGCATTCTCAACTGACGTTTCTGCGAATATTGTAATAAGACCGACAAATGTTCAAAAATGTATTGATATATTACAGGGACATGAAGTTGACTTAATGAAACAAAGCGACTTATATAAGTTATAATCTTTAAATAAAAAGGTTATTTTTTTATTAAATTTAAAAAAAATAACGCCTTTTTATAATAATTTTAGTGTTTTTAATTATTTTTCGGCACTGGAAAAAAAACATTATTTTTGTTTGATAAAAATCTTGCAAAAAGATAAGGTTAAAAAAATTAATAAAAGATGGTTATGGCTCGAACAATGGGTTATTTGTTTTTTGGTATTATTATAACTTGATTTATTCCCGGCGGAGTGATAACAATAAGATATTATCTAAACCCGGGAAATTAACCGGGTTTTTTTTTGTTTAAAAAAGCTTGAATCAATTAATTTGGAATATTAATGATGAAAAAAATAAAAAAAGTAGCAATACAGGGAGTTGTCGGTTCATTTCACGAAGATGCAGCCCAAAGATTTTTCGTGAATGAAAAGATTGACATCATTGAATGCCGGACTTTTCGTAAAGTTTGTCAACTTGTAGATACTGATCAGGCAGACATTGCTGTAATGGCTATTGAAAATGCTATTGCCGGTAGTCTTCTCGAGAATTATGGGCTAATGCGTGATTATCATTTAAAGATTATCGGTGAGATATTTTTAAAAATCCAAATGAATTTGATGGTAATGCCTGGGGTAAAGAAAGAAGATATTAAGGAAATACATTCCCACCCTATTGCCCTTAAACAATGCTCAGAATATATTGATTCCACATTCCCCGATGCATCGCTTGATGACAATTTTGATACAGCCGGTGCCGCCAAAGAGCTTTCAAAAAACAAACTTATGAATGTTGCTTCCATAGGTAATGAAAGGACCTCAAAAATTTATGGACTAGAGATAATTGATAAAGGCATTGAAACAAACAAACGAAATTATACCCGCTTCCTAATACTGGCTAAACACAATATAGTTCAGGAAGAGGCAAACAAGGCATCCATCTGTTTTGAGGTAGGTCACTTTTTTGGATCTCTGGCCCGTGTATTAAACATCTTTGCCGAGAATGAGATTAATTTAACAAAAATACAATCGGTGCCAATTATTGGTAAACCAGACGAGTATTCATTTCATGTTGACATTGAGTGGGAAAACATTGAGCAATATGAGCATGCTATCCACAAAGTACTTAAAAGTGTAACCAGTTTAACAATACTTGGGGAATATGTAAGAGGAGAGAGAAAAATTTATGATGTATAGCAAAAACCCAAAGAAAAAAATAATCGAACTATGATTATAAGTAGTGATATTATAAAATCGAAGCTTGAGAAATTACAAATTTCAGATCTCAACAAAGCGTCAATCAGGGAAATTGTGCAGATAGTTGATATGATCGAAGCTGAAACCGGGATTAACTTTGTTAGGATGGAAATGGGAGTTCCTGGCCTACCCCCTTCCAAAATTGGAGTCGAGGCTGAGATTAAAGCATTAAAAGATGGAGTAGCTTCAATTTACCCCAATATAAATGGAATACCTGAATTAAAGAATGAAGCTTCGAAGTTCATCAAAAATTTCATCAACATTGAAGTATCTCCTGATACGATTGTTCCAACTTCAGGAGCAATGCAAGGCACATATGCTTTATTCCAGATTTCTTCAGGTAGTGATTCAAAAAAAGATACAGCACTATTTATTGATCCAGGTTTTCCAGTCCAAAAACAACAATTTACGATGATTGGAAGTAAGATTGAATCTTTTGATCTTTATCATTATCGGGGATCTAAATTAAAACCAAAACTTGAGTCATACTTTTCAAAGGGGAATATTCATTCAATCATATATTCTAATCCAAATAATCCAACGTGGGTTTGTCTTACAGATGAAGAGTTAAAAATAATTGCAGAATGTGCAAATAAATATGATGTAATTGTTATGGAGGATCTTGCTTATCTGGGAATGGATTTCAGAAAAGAACTTTCAAAACCCGGGGAGCCTCCTTACCAACCTTCAATTGCTAATTATACAGACAACTTTGTGATGATAATATCTGCTTCAAAGATATTCTCATATGCAGGTCAAAGAATTGCGTTTGTTGCAATGTCTAAAAAATTATTCAATAGAAATTATCCTGACATTGAAAAAAGGTTCCTCATTAAAGGATTCGGCAATGCTGTAATATACAGATCTTTGTATTCTCTTTCTTCTGGAGTTACTCATTCAACACAATTTGCAATGGCTGCCATGTTAAAGGCTGCTAATGAAGGAACTCTTGACTTTGTAACTGAACTCAAGGAATATGAAGAAAAAGCAAAAAAAATGAAAGAGCTTTTTATTGCAAATGGATTCAACATTTTATATGATACAGATGTTAATGAACTTATTGCAGATGGTTTTTATTTTACGATTTCATACCGAAACATGAAAGCGGGCGATTTGCTATTTGAATTACTCCAATATGGAATTAGTGCAATAACACTTCTCTTAACTGGAAGTTCTGAAGAAGGTTTGAGAGCGTGTGTAGCACCCGTAAAGCAGGATCAGTTTAAGGATCTTAAATACAGATTAGAGAAATTCCATGAAAACCATTGCAACAAATAAAGAAGAATAAAATAATTAAAATAATAAAAAATAATGGCGAAAGCGAAAGGAGCAGTAGTAGTAGACAATGAGAAATGTAAAGGATGTAATCTTTGCGTAGTTGCTTGTCCACAGAATGTTTTAAGCCTCCACAAAGAGGTAAATAGTAAAGGATACCATTATTCCTATATGTCAAATCCTGATGAATGTATAGGATGCAGCAATTGTGCAATGGTTTGTCCTGATAGTTGCATAACTGTTTACAGAGTGATTATAAAATAATCGGGATAATAAATTAGAAACAATAAAATCATCCATAAAATGGGAGAATTACGATTAATGAAAGGGAATGAGGTAATAGCTGAAGCTGCTATACGCTGCGGATGTGATGCTTATTTTGGTTATCCAATAACACCACAATCTGAAGTGATGGAAACATTAATGGCCAGATGCCCTTGGGAAGAAACAGGAATGGTCGTTCTTCAGGCCGAAAGTGAAGTCGCTTCAATTAATATGCTTTATGGAGCAGCATCATCAGGTAAGAAAGTTATGACATCATCCTCAAGTCCGGGAATCAGTTTAATGGCTGAAGGAATTTCATATATGGCAGGAGCTGAACTTCCTGCAGTAATTGTAAATGTACAGAGAGGTGGTCCTGGTTTGGGAACTATACAGCCATCTCAAGCTGATTATTTTCAGGCCACCAAAGGTGGAGGACACGGTGATTATCGTTTAATAGTTTTGGCACCAGCTTCTGTTCAAGAAATGAATGACTTTGTTGAACTTGGATTTAACCTTGCATTTAAATATAAAAATCCGGCTATGATTCTTTCTGATGGAGTAATTGGACAGATGATGGAGAAAGTAGAGTTAAGTGATTTTAAACCAAGGTGGACAGAAGAAGAGATTGAAGAGTTAAATGGTAGTTGGGCCGCAACTGGAAAAAAGAAATCTCGTGAGCGTTATATTAAAACTTCATTAGAGCTGATTGCCGAAAAACAAGAAAAGTTCAATGAAAAGCTTCAGGCAAAGTACAAGAAGATGGAGGAAGAGGAAGTATTGTTTGAGCTTAACCAGTGCGATGATGCCGAATATATTATAATCGCTTACGGAGTATCAGCAAGGCTTAGTTTGAAAGCTGTTGATATTTTAAGGAGCCAAGGAATTAAAGTAGGGCTTCTAAGACCAATTACACTATTCCCATTTCCGAAAAACATTATAAACGAACTCTCAGATAAGGTTAAAGGATTCCTTTCAGTAGAAATGAATGCCGGTCAAATGGTAGAAGATGTTAAACTTGCTGTAAACGGTAAAACTAAAGTTGAGCACTTTGGACGTATGGGAGGTGTAATTGCAAATCCAAGTGAAGTTGTTGAAGCAGTTCAAAATAAATTAATTGGAGGATAAAAAATGGCGGAATTTCAATTACAGGATATAATAAAACCGGAAAACAAGGTTTACGGAAAATCTAAAATAATGAATGACAATCCAATGCATTATTGCTATGGATGTAGTCATGGCGTAGTACACAAATTAATAGCAGAAGTAATTGAAGAGATGGGCATCCAGGAAGAAACCATCGGTATATCACCTGTTGGTTGTTCGGTAATGATGTACAACTATCTCGAAATCGACTGGCTTCAGGCAGCACATGGACGAGCACCTGCATTGGCAACCGGATATAAAAGGACAAATCCAAAAAAATACGTTTTTACTTATCAGGGGGACGGTGATCTTGCTGCTATAGGTACTGCAGAAACAATGCATGCTGTGAACCGGGGTGAAAATATTGTCATGATATTCATTAACAATGCAATATACGGAATGACCGGTGGACAAATGGCTCCAACTACAATGATAGGTCAAGTAACAGCAACAACTCCTTACGGTCGAGACATTGACCGAAATGGATATCCATTAAAAATAACTGAGTTATTGGCACAACTACCGGGAGCAGCTTATGTAACAAGGCATAGTGTTCATACTCCTGCGAATGTCAGAAAATGTAAAAAAGCTATTCGCAAAGCGTTTGAAACATCCGCTAAAAACATTGGAACATCCTTCATTGAAGTTGTTTCAACTTGTAATTCAGGATGGAAGATTGATCCAGTTGAATCAAACAAATGGATGGAAGAAAATATGTTCCCATTTTATCCTCTGGGTGATTTAAAGGATAGTCAGCGCGACAACCCAGAAAAATATCAGGTTCAAAAACTTAAAAAGTAAAAAAATGACAGAAGAAATAATCATAGCAGGTTTTGGAGGACAGGGTGTTTTATCTATGGGGAAAATTCTTGCCTATTCAGGTATCATGCAAGATCAGGAAGTGTCATGGTTTCCCTCCTACGGACCTGAAATGCGTGGTGGAACGGCAAATGTGACAGTGATATTGAGTGATGAAAGAATTTCATCACCGATATTGAACCAATATGATACCGCAATAATTCTTAACCAACAATCGCTCGATAAATTTGAAAGTAAGGTTAAACCCGGAGGAACATTGCTTTATGATCCAAACGGCATTATAAAGGGTCCTTCACGAAACGATATCAAAATATTTAAAATTGATGCAACTAGAATTGCCGCAGAAAGGGATCAACCTAAAATTTTCAATATGATAGTTTTAGGAGCATTTCTAAAAGCAAAACCAATAGTAAAGAAAGAAAATGTCAAAAAAGGACTTGAAAAATCTTTACCTGAAAGGCACCATAAATTGATTCCAATGAATTTGGATGCAATTGAAATTGGAGAAAAAGAACTGGTAGCAATAAACTGAAAAAAATTTAATTTATAGAAGTTTAGTAAAAGGACGGATGATTATCCGTCCTTTTTATTTATGCAACTCACTCGTTTCAGATTGTATTACAACATATTGTAATTACACATTTTAATTCTTAATTTAGTAGTCATTTGCTTTTCCACCAATAATAAGAATATGAACTATTTAATCTGTCTAATACCTGTCTTCATCTTTTTATCACTACTATATTTTCTTGACAGTTTTAAATTAGTTCGAATAAAGACCTTGACCATTTCGTTCTTTTCAGGTTGTATAGTTGCTTTATGTGCATACTTCTTCAACACATGGACTCAATCCCACTTTGAAATAGATTTTGAGCAATATTCAAAATATGTATCACCTGTTCTTGAAGAAATACTTAAGGCTCTGGTAATAATAATTTTTATAAAAAGGAAAAAAATTGGTTTTCTTATAGATGCAGGGATTTACGGATTTTCGGTTGGTGCCGGATTTGCTGTATTAGAGAACATATACTACCTGAACATTTTCCCTGACACAAATATAGGTATTTGGATTATCAGAGGTTTAGGAACATCAATAATGCATTGTGGGACTACTGCGTTGTTTGCAATACTTTCAATAGGTGCACTAAATTTAGGAAAACAAATTATTGTCGGGGTAATACCTGGCTTTATTATCGCAATAGCTATCCATGCGGTTTTTAACCATTTCTATATTCAACCATTTATACAAACTCTCTTAATCATTGTTATAATACCATCATTCTTAATCTTAATTTTCAAATACAACGAGGTACAACTTCGCAAGTGGCTTGAAATTGAATTCTTCAATGAAGCTGAACTTTTAACATCAATGAAAAAGGGAGAATTTTCATTGTCAAAGTCAGGTAAATACCTTGCTTCACTTAAGGATCATTTTTCACCTGAAATAATAGTTGATATGTACTGTTATATATCTGTCTACCTTGAATTATCGATAAAATCCAAAAGAAACATTTTATTGGCTGAATGTGAATTACCTATAATAAAAGAACCAGAGATAGACAATAAAATCAAGGAATTCAACCAATTACGTAAAATAATAGGAAAATCGGGAGAATTTGCATTGTCACCGCTAATTAAACTGACTAACCGTGATCAATGGAAACTTTCAAATTTCTAAAGATTTTGAATTTATATACCAACTTTTTTAACCTGGCATACTAATTATGAATAAAAAGGTTCACAAAATAACCATTCACGGAAATGCACAATCGCAAATCTGAAAGTAATGGAGAATGAACTAAAGATAATTGAAGAAATAATTGCAGGTAATACAAAGCAATTTAGAATACTAGTTGAAAAATACCAGAATCCGGTATATAAAGTTATTCTAAAAATTACCGGCAATAATGAAGATGCTTTGGAAATAACGCAGGATGTGTTTGTTAAGGTATTTGAATCGTTAAATCAATATAAACCAGAGTATAAATTTTTCAGTTGGATATACAGGATATCTATTAACAGGGCACTATTATTTGAAAAAAGAAAAAAGAAATTCATTAGCACAGAGGGCTTTAAAGAAAAACTTAAAATAATGCCCTTTGAAGCAGTCGATTTAGAAGAAAGGGATAAGTTACTGAACAATTATATTCAAGGATTAAAAGATTATTATAAAACAGTAGTTCTCCTAAAATATTACTCAGACCTATCTTATTCTGAAATTTCAGAAGTCTTAGGTATTCCGGAGAAAACTGTTAAATCAAGATTGTATGATGCGAGAGTCATACTTAAAGATAAATTGTTGGAAAACAAATATTTCAAGAATGAATATTTAACCTGAAATATTGAAAATGAAAAAGTTAAGTAACATAGAAAAAATAATTATACAGAACAAGGTAGATGGAAATTTGACTCAGGAAGAAGAAGAGTATTTCAAAAATCTTATTGAAACATCTTCAGAAGCCCTAAAAGAATATCGCAATCTTCTTTCAGTTCATTTGTCCTTACAAAATGATTCGAAAATAATTTCACCTATTGATCTTTCGGGAAAAATTTTATCTAGGATTGAAAAGAATAAAAAGACTCTGGGCCATTCAAAAAAAATCACATTTAATACAAATATTAAAAAACAAGTATTTGCATTAGCAGCTGTTTTTATTTTTGGAATTATTTCAGGAATTACAGTAACATATTTAGTTACTGCAAATAGTCCTAATACTGATACAAGCGAAGTATCTGGCACTTTAATTAAAAAGACAAAGGATACCTTTTTCTATAAAGAATATGGCACAGAAATTATTGCTAAAAAATATGATGCAGGGAAAGTTCAACTTATTACAATTACAATAAATTCCATCGACACAATTTATTGTTCAATTGAAAATAAAAATAAGCTTATAACGGACAACGATATAGATTTGATTTATTCATCAGGAATTATCAAGAATGTTTCAACTGAAACTTTTGACCTTAAATATTTGTCTAAAGGCGAAGTTGTATTTCAAATAAAAAGTAGAGAAGATTTTCATGCGCAAAAAATACATTTTTATAAAGGAGGGAAAATGATCTATGAGTTGAAATAAGAAATAATAAAATAGATTTTTTACCAACTTTTTTGTAAGTTACAACTAATTATAAAAAAAGATAATTGAAAAAAACAACTTAAAATATAACATCATGAAAAAATCAAGTAAGCTCATAATCGGAATAATAATTGCATTAAGTTTTGCAATTGGTTTCTTAGTTGGTATCGTTCTTAACATACCTCCACAAAAAGATTCAGACCTTGCAGGTACCATTGGAAAAATAAACAATTACAGGAATGTAAAGATTTCTGATGGAGATATTAAGCTACGTTCAGATCTCATGAAAGATGAGAAGTTATTAAAAAAATACAAAGACTATTACAACTTCCAGTACTCTTCAAGTGCAAAGCTTGGAATATCAATTGATAATGCATTAGATGCTTCTTCTAAGGACAGCGAATTTTCTTCAACATATCCAAAAGAAATTATTGCACTAACAAATTTTAAAAACTTCCTCAAGGAGGCAAGAAAAGATCTATTAATTGCCCTTTCCGTTTTAAACAACATTTACGAATCAGATCAGGTTTCTATTTCTTCACTGATAAACAATGCCAATAATGCTGTTGCACAGATTAGGTATCGCGAAACAATTGTAGGAGATTTTGTTTTATCGATTGAAACCTATCTAAGTAAAAACAAAGTTAAAGAATATACCCAACTTAAGAAAGCCCATGATATGCTACTTCTTAATCAGTTTAGTAATGCTGTAATAACTCAAAACAAGCCAATGCTTAAATTTCTTGATAAAAAAGAATTTTTTGCCACAGCAAAAGAACTTAAAAATGAATATTCAATTGAAACAGCAAAATTGACAGATGCTTTATACGCTGATGGGGTTGACATGGGTTTCAATACTGATTTAACAGGTTTCAATACCGACTTAATTGATTTCAATACCGACTTAATTGATTTCAATACCGACAATGCTGGATTAAATACCGATAATACAGGATTAAATACCGATAATACAGGATTAAATACTGACTTAATTGATTTCAATACTGACTTAATTGATTTCAATACTGACAATACAGGATTAAATACTGACTTAATTGATTTCAACACTGATAATTCAGGGCTTAACACTGATTTTGATGCTGCGGTTAATTAATAAATAACAAGAAATAACATAATATAATTCTAATGAAAACTTCATCAAAAATAACAATCGGAATAATAATTACTTTAAGCTTTGCAATTGGTCTGCTTATCGGAAGTATTGTAAGAAACAAGCCTCTAAGTAAAATGGATTTAGTAGGCACTATTGGAAAAATAAACACTAATCGTAACTCAAAGATTGCCTCTAACGACATTAATCTCCGTTCTGAATTGCAAAGTAATAATTTGATGATGAATCAATATCAGCAGTATTATTCTTTTCAGTATCAAAGCATTTCAGAGTTGAAGCTTGATATTTCAGAAGCATTAGTTGCTTCTTCTTCCTCAATAGAATTTCATGAATTAAACCAAAACATAATAGAAACTCTTTCTGACTTTAAAAATATTCTTGATAAAAATTCAAAAGAAATATTCAAGTTGGTAACTGCACTTCAGAATTTATCGGGATCTAACCAGCAAAACTTAGGAGTATTAATAAACAATGCCGGAAATGCTTTAGCTCAGATTAACTACAAGGAGATTGTTGTTGTTGATTTCCTTGACGCAATCGAATCGTTCTTGATAAAAAATAATTATGAGAACTATCCCGGACTAATTTCAACTTATGATGTGTTACTAGATCATCAAATACGGAGATATAAGACAACCGGAAACAAACCAATGATAAAATATCTTGAAAATAAATTCCCGGATAAAATAAAACCAGAAGATTTGAACTCATCAAATGAAAGTGAAATAGCTTTTGAAGTAATAAATCATGATCTCAACTATTAAAAATGGGTATAGAATGTCTTAACTTAATAGGGTAAAACATTAAACATGAAGAACCTTAATAAAAAAATAGTTAAATATTTACTTTCAATAACAATTGTTTTCTTTAGTTCTTCAATTGCTTCTGGGCAAAGGATAAACCAGTTTAAAACTGATGATTTTGAACTGGTTTATTTTGGAAAGAGATATTCCTACCTTGTACCTTATGTTGCATCTGCCTATGAAAATGCAATAACCTTTCATGAAAAGCTTTGGGATTACAACAATGTTCATTCAAACATTGTATTGAATGATTTTTCTGATTATGGACACGGGGGGGCAATTTCAATGCCAATTAATCAGATTTATATAGGAGTAGAACCATACAATTTTGCTTTCAGTATAATTCCTTCATACGAACGACTTCAATGGTTATTTAATCATGAACTCACTCACGTTGTAATGGGTGATAAACCTAACAAACAAGATGAGTTTTGGAGAAAGGTCTTTTTAGGAAAAATTAGAACTACAGAAAAAGCCCCAATATCTGCTTTTTGGAGTTATCTCACAGTCCCAAGATGGTATGCCCCAAGATGGTATCATGAAGGAATAGCTTGTTTCATGGAAACATGGATGTCGGGGGGACTTGGAAGAGCAATGGGAAATTATGATGAAATGTACTTCAGAAGTATTGTTTCTGAGAATCTACCGATTTATTCAGTAGTAGGGCTCGAAACAGAGGGTACGACAATAGATTTCCAAGTAGGGGCAAATTCTTATTTATACGGAACTCGTTTTGTCACTTATCTGGCAAATAAATATGGGGTAGAAAAAGTTAAAAGCTTTTACAGCAGGTCAGATGACAGTAAATCATTTTATGCATCACAATTCAAAAAAACATTTAATGAAACTATTAGAAAAGAATGGAATAACTGGATTTCTTTTGAAAACAATTTTCAAAAGAAAAATATAGATCAAGTTAAAGAGTATCCTTTGACAATTTTTGACCCCGTAACAAAAGAACCACTTGGAAACGTATCAAGGCTTTACTTTAATAATTCCTCACAAAAGATTTACGCTGCAATTAATCATCCCGGAAAATCTTCACAAATTGCAGAGATCGATAAAAACACTGGGACAATTAGAAAAATTTGCACGCTTGACTCCCCTCAGTTATATTATTCAACCCATTTAACTTATAATCAACAGGACAAAAAACTGTATATCACCGAGCAAAATCAGAATTATAGGAATCTTGTTGAAATTGACATAAAAACCGGGAAAAAGAAAGTTCTAATCAAATTTACCCGTGCCGGAGATCTTACATTTAATCCAACAGATAAAAGTATATGGGCTGTAAAGCATGACAACGGTTATGCTATACTAGTGAAAATTCCTTTCCCATATGATAAAGTTATACCAATGTATACGGCTGATTTTGGGAAATCACTTTTTGATTTAGATATATCTCATGATGGAAAGAAGATTTTATCATCATTATCAGGAATAAAGGGAGAACAATCACTTATACTTTTTGATAAAGAGAATCTTGAAAATGGAAGAAAAGACTTTATTACAATAAAAGAACTTGAAGACAACACTTTAACTCAGTTTACTTTTTCGCTTGACGATAAATACCTCATTGGCACATCATATTATACTGGTGTTTCAAATATCTGGAGAATTGAAATTGAATCAGGTAATTTTGAATTACTTTCAAATACTGAAACCGGATTTTTCTCTCCTGTTCAAATCAATAATGATTCTTTATTAGTTCTGAAATTCTTAAGGGATGGTATGCAACCAGGAATTATTCCAATTAATGTAATCAATGATGCAAATTCTATTGAATATTTAGGGAATCAGGTTCATCAAAAGAACCCAATATTAGAAGAGTGGGCTTTACAAGCTGCCTCAAAAATCAACATTGATTCAATTAAAAAATTTGAAGGAGAATATAATATTCTAAAAGAAATGAAATTGGCTAATGCATACCCTGACATTGCTGGTTATAAAAAAACAATTGCTATCGGTTATCATTTCAATTTCAGAGATCCAATTGGACTTAGTGACCTCGATATTTTTCTTGGTTGTTCTCCTTGGAGCAATTATGAGGATAAACAGAAGATTCATGCAAAGCTTGACTGGAAATACCGTTTATGGAAATTAAGTGCGTCTTACAACAAAACAGATTTTTATGACCTCTTTGGCCCAACAATGAGAAGCCGTGCCGGTTATTCTGTAGGAATGTCATATGACAGATCTTATAACTTGAAAAGTCCTTTAAAATACAATTATCACTTAAGTGTTGCTACATTTGGTGGATTAGAGGTGCTCCCTCAATATCAAAATGTTGATATTGACTCAATGATAACTAGTTTTCAGTACGCAGATGCATCGTATGAAATAAACAAGACAAGAAAAACATTAGGAGGAGTAAATCATGAATCAGGATATAAATGGAAGATCTCCACATCAACTTTTTTTGCTCAAAATAAATTTTATCCTGAAATAATTTCTGAACAGTCATTTGGATTCAATATTCCATATGTGAGAAATACAAGTTTTTGGATTAGAAACAGTATTGGACAAGCATTTGGAGATCAAAACTCAAGTATGTCAAAGTTTTACTTCGGAGGATTCAGAAACAATTATATAGATTGGCAGGAAGCCGAGCAATACAGAAAAGTTTCGGCTTTCCCAGGGGCTGAAATTGATGAAATACCTGCAAGTAGTTTTATTAAGACTATGGGAGAACTAAATCTGAAACCTATAAGACTGGAAAATGTTGGAGCTACCTGGGTTTACCCAACATTTATTAAAACATCCATTTTTGGCACTCATTTAATAACAGATTTCTATAATTCAAATAAGACTAGAAATATATTCAATGCCGGAATACAGATAGACATGCAGGTTATAATGTTTTCATACTTTAAGACAACTTGGTCGGCAGGATATGCGGCAAAGTTTGAAAAAGGAATTCCAAATAAGGGTCAATTTATGCTATCTCTCAAGTTATTGGGAAATTAATTAATAATCGAAATTTATTTAGCATAACAAGACAAATATTTGTATTTTGGTGGATATAAAACTTAAGTCTATGAAGCGACTTATAATTACATTATTATCTTTTTTTATTTGTGTTGAAATCTTTGGGCAGCCGATGCCAAAACTTGTATTTACTCCTCACTGGTTACCTCAAGCACAATTCGCAGGATACTATGTTGCAGACAAAATGGGCTTTTACAAAGAAGAAGGAATTGATGTTCAAATCACACATCCTTCTGCCTCTGTAAATGCTGCTGAAATGCTGATTGACGGACAATCAGATATGGTTTCACTTTTTCTCACTACTGCTATTTCATATAGAAATTCAGGTCCTGAACTAATAAATATATGCCAGATATCCCAAAATTCTGCATTATTGTTTGTTTCAAAAAAAGAAAAGAACATGACTAATCTTTCTGATTATAACGGAAAGAGAATTGGCATTTGGAAAAGTGGGTTTGATGAAGTACCAAAGGCTCTTCTACGTTCAAATAATTATACTGTTGAATGGGTACCTTTACATTCAACGGTAAATCTTTTTATGATTGGTGGAATAGATGCGATGACAGTTATGTGGTACAATGAATTTCATACAATTATCAATAACGGGTTAGATGAGGATGAACTTAATACTCTAATGTTTTCAGACTACGGGCACAATATTCCTGAAGATGGTATCTACTGCCTTAAAAAAACTTATGATGAGAGGAAACCTGAACTTGAAAAGTTTATAAAGGCTTCCCTAAAAGGATGGGAGTATGCAAAAAATAACAAAGAAAAAACGATTGAGATTGTCCTTGACATAATGAGAAAAGAACATGTAGCAACAAACAAGTCTCATCAGACATGGATGCTTGATAAAGTTTTGCATCTTATTGAACCTGGAAAGAAAGATATTGACATAGGAGAGCTTGATGAATCTGATTTTCACAAAACCCAAAATGTTTTATATGAAGGAAATTATATAAATAAAAGGTTCGAGTTTAATGAATTTTATATGCCTTTGTTAGATTGAAAATAAAAAAACTTAATCCTATTTCGTAATAATTGTATTATAGCTAAAAGACAAAACTATTATACTATCCTTTTTATAATTTATTATCGAAGATTTTATGGAAAGAAAGATAATAATTGAAAACAATATTGAAGAACTACCTAAACTTTTCGAAAAAATAGAAATGTTAGGAGAAGAATGGGAATTATCTGTTCCATTAACTATGAATATAAATCTCGCACTTGAGGAAGCAGTAACAAATGTTATTTTTTATGCTTATGATGATGAAAAGAAACATGAAATAACAATTTTGGTTACACTAAAAGACGAGCTTTTAAGGATTGAAATAATTGATGACGGAAAGATTTTTGATCCAACTCAAAGAGCTCATCCAGACATTACCCTATCAGCAGAAGAAAGATCCATTGGAGGATTAGGAATATTTCTGATCAAACAAATAATGGATAGTGTAGAATATTCTAGAGTAAATAACAATAATGTATTAACTTTAATTAAACGCATTTAAGATGGAAATCAAAAAAGAAAAAATTAACAATTTTTGTGTAATAGCAATTGAAGGTAGAATTGACACAACCAATTTTAATCAATTTGAGATTGAGATAAACCTTCTTTTCAATAGCGGAGAGAAAAATTTCGTATTCAATTGCGAAGGGTTAAATTATATCAGTAGTTCTGGTTTAAGGGTGTTTTTAATTGCACAGAAGAAATCTATTTCTTTAAATGGGAAATTACACTTATGTAATCTTCAACCAAATATCAAAGAAATCTTCGATATATCAGGCTTCTCAAGTATTTTTAAAATATTTGAAACCCAAGAACAAGCTTTAGAAGGATAGTTTAATTTGATTATATTTTATAATCAAAAACCTGAATTGGATGAAAGTCAGGAAAATTTTTAATGGAATTCTATCACTTATTTTAACGGGAGGTATTTTACTTTTCTCCGATTTAAATAATCGTATAGAAGAATCAGACAAGAAATTGTTGTCAGAGAATAATGTCCCGAAAGAAATAAATAATAAATTTCAAGACAAAGATTCTAATAAGGGTAATCTAAATTCTAAAAAGAATAAATACAAATTCTGTTTTACACATTATGTTGATAGCCAAAATTCTGAAGAATGTGAATTAGGAATTAGGAAAGAGTTTAAAAGTCGGGGGTTGATTGAAGGAGAAGATTATATCTTAAAAGTTTATAATGCTCAAGGAGATATATCTACTTTAAACAGTATCGCCGAAACGGTTTCAAACGATAAATGGGATATTGTCTTTGTATCTTCAACTCCAACCCTTCAAGCTTTTTATAAAAAAGTTACAAATTCCCCTATAGTTTTCACAAATGTAGGGGATCCTGTTCGATCAGGAATTGGTAAATCATTCTCCAATCATCCACCCAACGTTACAGGCATTTCAACTTTAAGTGATTTCTCCGGACTTGTAAAATTTGTTATTGAAGTTATGCCTGGAATAAAAACTATTGGAACTGTATACACTCCGGGTGAGATCAACTCAGTAATATATACTGAAGAGTTAAAAATTGCTGCTGAGAAAAATGGACTTGAATTAGTATCTGTCCCTGCAAATACTGTTTCTGAGGTTTCAGATGCTGCACGTTCATTATCATCACGAGGAATTGAAGCATTCACTCAAATATCAGACAACCTTACAGGAAGTTGTAGCTCCACAATAATTAAGGAAGCATACAATATCAACATCCCCTATTTTGCTTTTGTGACAGACCAAACGACACAAGGAGCAGCAGCTTCTGTTGCAAGAGATTATTTCGTTTCAGGAATAGATGCCGCAAAGAAAGCAATCAAAATTTTAAATGGTGAATCTCCGGGAGACATACCATTCGACTTTGTCACAAAAACCACAATTACAATTAATAAAGAAGCTATGGAATATTTTAACATTAATATCCCTGAAAAATATCTATCTCCTGAATATGAAATGAAGATAAAGCTTAAGAAATAAAAAAACATTATGAATAATCTTGAAATAAGTATTAACAAAAATGATGATGATACATCTTTGAGTTGTATTGGAAGATTAGATGCAAACAGTGCCGGATATCTGAATGATTTCGTCGAACGTCTTATACAAGAAGGTCACTATAATATTTCAATTGATATGACAGGCATTGAATATTTAAGCTCAGCTGGTATAAGGTCTCTGGTAACCCAATATCGTAATCTAAATAAAATTAATGGCCATTTTTCTGTTTCAGCAATGTCTAAAAATGTAAAACAAGTTTTAGAAATGGTTGGCATGTCATCAATGTTAAATCAAGCTAAAGCAGAGAAGGCTAAAACCATTGAATCAGAATCAAATAGCAACATTGTATATAAAGGGCTGAAATTTAAAATCAAAATTTTAAAAACTGAAAATAAAAGTAATTTAAAAGTATACGGTAATCCTGAATCAATCAAAACATCATCATTTAATGAAAGGGACTTAAGAATTTCAAAAGCAGAAAAAAACCATTTTTCTATTGGATTAGGTGCTATTGGGGACAGCTTTGATGACTGCAAAAACCTATTTGGGGAATTTATCATGATGGGTAAGGATTTAGTTTATCTTCCATCTGATGGTTCACGAAAACCAGATTACATGATCAGTAGTGGACAATTGATAGCAACTTTGGCAGAACTTTATGGGCTCCACTTTGAAGGCAACTTTTCTCACATAATTCGATTTGATCCTGAAACTTTAAATAATACATCCGGCATAAGCCAAATAACTGAAGGTATATCTGAATGTACTAAACATAGTCAATATGCATTTGTGATGATTGCAGAAAGTTCTGGTATAATAGGTGTATCCTTAAACTCTCCTCCAGTCAACGGTAAAAAGATATTTGACTACCCCGAAATAAAGGAAACAATTAATTTTTCAACAGAACCATTATATAATAAAACATTAACTGTATCTGTTGGTATCGTTACAGATCAATTGAACGTCGATAATAAAAGATTTCTAAGACCAATCAGCCCTGATTCTAACAACTATTCCCATATTCACACAGCTGTATTTCCATTCATTCCTTTGAAAAAAGAAGAAATTGATTTATATGAAACTACCAATTACTTAATTGAGAATATTGAATTAAAAGATATCCTCCATTTGGTTAATGACTCTCGTGAAATTGTTGGACTCGGTGAAAGCCAATTTACGCAAGGAACAATATGGGTAGTTCCAATTGAATCTACTGAATTAATTTAAAATCAGAAAACATGTCGCTACTAATAGGCTCAATAACAATAGGTTTAATTCTAGCTCTTCTAGCACTCGGAATATTTATTAGTTTCAGAATATTTGACTTTCCAGACATAACAGCTGAAGGATCATTCACTTTTGGCGCTGCAACAGGTGCTTCATTAATTGTCGCCGGAGTTAATCCTCTTTTGGCTAGTTTCGTCGCCTTTTTAGCAGGCATGAGTGCTGGTGCGTTAACAGGAATAATCCATACACGTTTTAAAATTAACCCCTTACTTGCTGGTATTCTTGTAATGACAGCATTATATTCTGTCAATTTGCATGTAATGGGCAAAAGCAACATGCCCCTTCTAAGTGAGACAACCATTTTTACATGGATTGAAAATTTTTCCGCCACTATCTCAGGCGAAAGATCAAAAACACTCGTTTTAGGTTGGGAAGTTTCTACAAAAGATTTATGGATACTTCTTTTTTGTTTTGCCTCAATAGTTGCATTTTGCGTTATCCTTTGGTGGTTTTTCAAAACAAATATTGGAACAGCTATGAGGGCAACAGGAGATAATGACCAAATGATAAGAGCCCTTGGAGTTAACACCAAAGTAATGATTATTATTGGTATCGCTCTTTCAAATGGGTTTATTGCTTTAGCTGGAGCTATTTTAGCACAATATCAGGGCTTTGCAGATGTTCAAATGGGAATTGGCATGATGGTTTGGGGTCTTGCAAGTGTAATTATCGGTGAAGCAATAATAAATGAAAGCAGCGTGGGCTTTGTAATAGTTGGTGCTGTTTTAGGTTCAGTTTTATTTAGAATTCTTGTTGCAATAGCTCTTAGATGGGGATTAAATCCTAATGATTTAAAAATCATTACGGCTTTATTTGTATTCATTGCTTTAATTCTACCGGGTTTATTAAAGAACAAAAAACTAACCTTTAAAAGAAAATCTAATGCTTAAAATAAATAACATTAAAAAGACTTTTAATGCTGGTACAGTTAATGAAGTAAAAGCACTACAAGGAATTTCTATTGAAATTGAAGAAGGTAGTTTCGTTTGTGTCCTCGGAACAAATGGTTCTGGAAAATCAACAATGTTAAATGCTGTTGCGGGCACTTTTTTTGTTGATGAAGGAAAAATCATTCTTAATAATGTAGACATAACAAAATGGGATGAACATAAGAGAGCAAAATATATTGGCCGGGTATTTCAAAACCCTTTCAGTGGAACTGCCCCAAATATGTCAATTCAGGAAAACTTGGCATTGGCGGTAAAAAGAGGTAAAACCAGAGGATTAGGATGGGGCCTTCCCAAATCATTAACTGATGATTTTAGAAAAATGGTCAGACCTCTAAATATGGGAATGGAAGACAGGTTGGAAAATCCGATTGGTAAACTCTCAGGAGGACAAAGACAGGCATTAACCTTGCTAATGTCAACAGCTATAAAACCCAAACTCTTATTGTTGGATGAGCATACGGCAGCTCTCGATCCAAAAACAGCAACCAAGGTTATTGATCTTACACTTAGATTAATAAATAAAGACAAGTTAACAACTATGATGGTCACTCATTCAATGCAACAAGCAGTCGCTCTTGGAGACAGAATTATAATGATGCATCAAGGGAAAGTCGCTTTTGATTTTCAAGGAGAGGAAAAGAAAAGATTAAAAGTAAATGATCTTCTTACACTATTTGATGAATTGAGACAAAAAGACAATATTGATCCATCTGTCGCTTCATTAGTAGAAGAAATGTATATCTAAATGAAATTTAAAGATAATAAAATCAATAAGATAACAAGAGCGTTTTTATCTTTTCTAATTGCTGCTGTAATACTTTTACTGTTCGATCTTGATAATAGGAAAAGTTTTAATCGCGAAAATATTCAAATAGCTGTATTTAAAATGGCTTCAAGACTTGTACTAGATGAAACCGAAAAAGGAGTATTAGATGCTCTCAAAGAAAAAGGTCTGGAAGACGGAAGAAATTGCACAATTAAGAGGTTCTCAGCTGAAGGAGATATGCCAACAGCAAATATGATTGCAAACAATATAATAAGCAGTAAATTTGACTTAGTCATCACTATTAGCACACCAGCTCTACAAGTTATGGCAAACGCCAATAAAGAGGGAAAAATAACTCACGTTTTCTGTTGTGTAACTGATCCATATGTTTCAGGTGTAGGAATAAGCGGTAAAGAAGGTCATCAACATCCAAAACATTTAGTAGGAATAGGAACATTCCAACCTGTAGAAGAAGCTTTTGAAATTGCAAAAAAAATGAACCCTAAGCTTAAAAAGGTTGGTTCGGTTTGGTGTACCAGCGAAACATGCTCTGAAGCATGTGTCAGATTAGCCAGAAAAAAATGTAAAGAACTTGGGATTGACCTTTTAGAAATGAGCGTTGAAAGTAGTACTCAGGTTTTAGAAACAGCGATGTCTCTAACTGCAAGAGGAGTTGAAGCATTATGGCTAGGTGGTGATAATGTTGTTGAACTTGGAGTTGACCAACTAATAAATGCAGCATCAAAAGCTCAGATCCCTTTATTTATAAATAATCCCCATATCGTATATGGAAATGTGTTATTCGGATTAGGAGCTGAATATTATAAAGTTGGATATATTGGAGGGGAAATGGCATTTGATGTATTAAACGGGAAAAATACATCAGAAATAAAAATAGAAAATGTTGTTCCGCAAGATTTAAAAATTAACCCTGAGGCTTTGAAAAATATAAAAGATGTCTGGAATATTGAACCTTTTTTGAATTGACTTTTTATGTGTTTTTTAGAAACTAGATAGCCGGACGTGCCTCAGGATATCACCGGACTGGATGAAAGTACCATTTGAACATCCAGTAACATTACAAAATGTAATTGCATTATTAAAATTGAGCTTCGGTGTTAAGCCTATCACGACCATTTCTGCACCTTCACTACAGTTACAATTAACTAATTTTTCAAAAAGAACACCACAATGAGGACAATACAAATCATCCTTTACTCCATTAAGAAGTTCTCCATTAATTACAATTTTATCGAAATCACCCTCGATTGCAGAAATGACAAATTCACCTTCCATTCCCGGGCGCTTGAATTTTATCCTCAATCCTGGAAATCCATTGATCAAATTCTCTTTATCCATTATATTACATCCATTTGGGCAGTATGCTTCAGTAATTTCATATCTTACTTTATTTTCTATCCCCATTCTGTTTCTTAATCTAAGCTCTCTTTCGCTTAAGGGTATTATCAACCTTCCATCTTTACCAAATCTTGACATATTTCAATATTTATTTTTCAAATCCTGTTTCATTGTAATTCTCCACAAAATACATTAATATTTTTTAATATAATAATAGACCAAAATATTTAAGTAAATTTCTTAATTATTGAACTATACAATAATTCTCAGGTTAAATTTATTCTTTATTTTCTGAAAATTAAGGTCAGTATTTTTGGAAAATTTTAAAATATCATTATACTTGCAAACAAGTAAAAATAACATGACAAATATTTACATACATCATCACGGTCATCATAAGATTCTGCAAAAAGGTAGGCTGTGATAATTTTATCTATTAATAAGATTTAACTAACATATTTGGCTTACCGGTGGTAAGCCTTTTTTTTTAATATTGAGATATGAGCGAAATTTTAAGAATAGCAATTCAAACTAAAGGACGTTTGAATGAAGAATCAGTAAACTTAATTGATGAATGTGGTATAAAACTAATTGTTGGCAAAAGACAACTAATCTCTGCCAGCAAAAATTTTCCTATAGAAATTCTATATCTAAGAGATGACGACATACCACAAACAGTTGCCGATGGAGTAGCTGACATTGGGATAGTTGGAGAAAATGAGATGCTTGAAAAAAATAAAAATGTTGTTCTGGTTAAAAGACTAGGATTTAGCAAATGCAGGCTATCTCTTGCTATTCCCAAGGGTATTGAGTATTCAGGAATTAATTGGTTCAACGGAAAAACAGTTGCGACATCATACCCAGGTATTCTAAAAAAATACTTTGAAGAAAACAATGTATGTGCTGATATACACGTCATTAATGGTTCAGTTGAAATCGCCCCAGGAATAGGAATTGCAGATGGAATATTTGACATTGTAAGTTCAGGAGGGACACTTGTTTCTAACGGGTTAAAAGAAGTTGAACTTATAACTACATCCGAAGCTGTTTTGATTAGTACCCCTAAACTTTCTGAATTAAAATCTAGAATTTTAAAAGAATTAGTTTTTCGTATTGAATCTGTAGAACGATCAAAAGGGAAAAAATACATAATGCTAAACGCCCCAAACGATAAATTAGATCAGATTATTAATATACTTCCAGGTATTAAAAGTCCAACAATTATGCCCTTGGCTGAATCTGGGTGGAGTTCATTACATTCAGTTATTGATGAGAAATATTTCTGGGAAAACATATCGAGTCTAAAATTATTAGGAGCAGAAGGAATATTAGTTCTTCCAATTGAAAAAATGATTATGTAACCTTTTATATTGATTTTATTTACGTATAAATTTGTGTCAGATGAAAATAATAGAATTTCCAATAAAAAAAGATTGGTCTGAATATTTAGAACGACCTGTGTTTGAAACTTCTTCATTGAACGAAAAAGTTAAAACTATTCTAAATGAAATTAAAATAGATGGAGATAAAGCGGTAATCAAATACACTTCTCTTTTTGACAAAGTTCCATTAGACTCATTAATCGTTGAAGAAAAAGAAATTGAAGAAGGAATAAGCAAATTAGATTTAGATTTGAAATTGTCCATAGATCAGGCGGCTATTAATATTTCAAAATTTCATCAAACTCAATGTATCGAATCAAAAATAATTGAAATAACTCAGGGAGTTAAATGCTGGCAAAAAAGTGTTGCAATTGAAAAAGTAGGATTATATATTCCGGGAGGTACTGCTCCCTTGTTTTCAACTGTCTTAATGTTAGGCCTGCCTGCAAAAATAGCAGGATGTAAGGAAATAATACTTTGTACGCCACCTCAGAAAGATGGTAAAATACCCCCGGCAGTTTTATATAGTGCAAAAATTGCAGGTATTACTAATATTTTTAAAATTGGTGGTATTCAAGCTATTGGCGCCATGGCATTTGGAACTGAAACAGTACCAAAGGTTTATAAAATATTTGGGCCAGGTAATCAATATGTTACTGCTGCTAAACAATTAGTTAGTATATCGGATGTTGCTATTGATATGCCCGCCGGACCAAGCGAAATGGCTATAATAGCAGATGATTCTGCTAATCCTGATTTTATAGCGTCAGACTTATTATCTCAAGCAGAACATGGATCTGATAGTCAAGTAATCCTTATAACGACATCTAAAAAGATCATCGATGAGGTAAATATCAATATAGAAAAGCAATTAAAAAATTTACCAAGAATGGAATATGCTCTTAAGGCTTTGGATAATAGCAAGATATTCCTAGTAAAGACTGAAGATGAAGTTGTTGAAATGGTTAACCAATACGCACCAGAACATTTAATAATCTCAATGAAAAATTACAACTACATTTCTGAAAAAATTATTAATGCAGGTTCGGTGTTCTTGGGCAACTATACACCTGAGAGTGCTGGTGATTATGCTTCAGGAACTAATCATACTCTGCCAACTAATGGTTGGGCTAAAAGTTATAACGGCGTGAATATCGACAGTTTTGTTAAAAAAATTACTTTTCAGGAAATATCAAAAGAGGGTTTAAAAAGACTTGGACCTGTTATTCAAAAAATGGCTGAAGCTGAGCACCTTTACGCTCATAAGAATGCAGTAAGTTTAAGAATAGAAGAAGACTAAAATTCCTTAAATATCTAAATATGAAAAATATAAAAGAATTATTAAGACCAAATATAGCAAGTCTGAAACCTTATTCGTCTGCCCGGGATGAATTCAGTGGTACAGCATCAGTTTTTCTTGACGCAAACGAAAATCCTTACGAAACCGGATATAACAGATATCCTGATCCCTATCAGTACAAAGTTAAGGCTAAGATAGCAGAAATTAAAGGAGTTCAAACAGATAAGATATTTTTAGGAAATGGTAGTGATGAACCTATTGATTTACTCTTAAGAGCATTTTGCCGTCCTGGAATTGACAACATTGTTAGTATTGAACCATCATACGGAATGTATACCGTCTCAGCAGACATAAATGACATTCATGTTAATAAAGTATTGTTAAACTCAGATTTTCAAATTAAAGCTGAGTCTCTTATGAATGCCGTAAACGAAAATACCAAATTAATTTTCCTATGTTCCCCAAACAATCCTACTTCGAATAACCTTGACCGTAATGAAATAATAAGAGTTATAAATAGATTTGAAGGCTTAGTGATTGTTGATGAAGCATACATTGATTTTTCTCCGGGCACTACACTGCTTAATATTCTTGACCAACACCCAAATCTTGTAGTTTTACAAACATTTTCAAAAGCGTGGGGATTAGCTGGAATAAGACTAGGAATAGCATTTTCCAACCAGGAAATTATTTCCGTTTTGAATAAAATTAAATATCCCTACAACATCAATGAGTTAACACAACAAAGAGTTCTTCAATCTCTTGAGAATACTGAAGAAAAAGAAAAATGGGTAAAAACGATTATCGAAGAAAGATCGAAATTATCAGAAGAATTGAAGAAATTTCCTTTTGTGAAAAGAATTTATCATAGCGATTCTAACTTTCTATTAGTCAAAATGGAAAATGCAAGAGAAAAATTTGAGTTCCTTATGAAACATGGTGTTATTGTGAGAGATCGTTCAAAGGTAGCTCTATGCGACAACAGTATACGTATCACCGTTGGAAGACCTGAAGAAAATAAATTCCTTATAGAAACCCTTTCTAAAATGGAAAATAAACTTTAAGAAAAATACTTTTATAGTGAAATAATAAGTTTATGAAAAAAGAAAAGAAAGTATTATTCATCGATCGTGATGGAACTCTTGTCATTGAACCTCCTATTGATTTTCAATTAGATAGTCTTGACAAGCTAGAATTTTTCCCAGGAGTTTTTAGAAATTTGTATAATATTTCTAAAAACCTCGATTATGAATTGGTTATTGTAAGCAATCAAGATGGACTTGGAACTCACCTATTTCCTGAAAACTCATTTTGGCCAACTCAAAATAAAATAATCCGAGCTTTTGAAAATGAAGGAGTGATTTTTAACGATATTTTAATTGACCGCTCACTACCTGAAGAAAATGCTAATACTCGCAAGCCAGGAATCGGAATGATGGGTAAATACTTAAATGGCTCGTACGATTTAGCCAATAGCTATGTTATTGGTGACAGAATAACTGACGTTGAACTCGCAAAAAATTTAGGCTGTAAAGCTATTTGGCTGAGCTCACAATCGGACGATCTTCTTAAAGAAAAAAACCTATTAAATTACTGTACCGTAAAAGCACAGAGCTGGGATGATGTCTATCTTGAAGTGTCAAAAGTTGAAAGAACGGCAACTATTGAAAGAACAACTAAAGAAACTTCAATCAAAGTTACAATAGACTTAGATGGTAAAGGTGAATCAACCATTTCGACCGGACTAGGATTCTTTGACCATATGCTAGAACAAATTGCTAAGCACTCAGGCGTAAATCTGAATATTTTATCAAAAGGAGACTTAAACGTCGATGAACACCATACAATCGAAGATACAGCAATAGCATTGGGTGAAGCCTTATTAAAAGCCCTTGGCAATAAAGTCGGTATCGAAAGATATGGATTCTGCCTCCCAATGGATGACAACATTATTACTGTGGCTATTGATTTTGGAGGTAGACCTTGGTTGGTATGGGATACAAACTTCAAAAGAGAAAAAATCGGAGATGTTCCTACTGAAATGTTTATGCATTTTTTCAAATCCCTAAGCGACTCGGCAAAATGTAATTTATATATTAAGGCTGAAGGAACTAATGAACATCACAAGATTGAAGGTATTTTTAAAGCTTTAGCAAAATCTATTAAAATGGCCATCAAAAAAGATATATTCAATTTTGAATTACCAACAACAAAAGGTTCACTTTAATTTTCTTTTTACTACAATATGAAAAAATTAAAACCACTGGCAGATTTAAAAAAAACTGCAATACTTTTAATCCATTGTCCTGACAAACAAGGCCTACTGGCGACTGTAACAGAATTTATTAATAAAAATAATGGGAACATTTTATACCTCGACCAACATGTTGACAGAGAAGAAAGACTATTTTATATGAGGGTAGAATGGGAATTAGAAAACTTCATTATACCCAAAGATAAAATTGCTGATTATTTTAATACCCTAATAGCTAATAAATTTGAAATGAAATTTAATCTTCATTTCTCTGAAGAAGTTCCAAAAATGGCCATTTTTGTTTCAAAAATGTCTCATTGTCTATTTGATATATTGGCAAGATATTCAGCTGGAGAATGGAATGTTGAGATTCCATTGATTATCAGTAACCACAATGACTTGAAAGAAGTTGCAGATAGTTTCGGAATAGACTATCATGTGTTTTCAATAGATAAAACCAATAAAAATGAACGAGAATCAGAAGAACTTGCTCTGCTCAAAAAATATAATATTGATTTTATTGTGTTGGCCCGTTATATGCAAATAATATCTGATGATTTCATCCTTCATTATCCAAATAAAATAATTAATATTCATCATTCTTTTCTGCCTGCTTTTATTGGGGCTAAGCCTTATCATGCTGCTTACGAAAGAGGGGTAAAAATAATTGGTGCAACAAGTCATTATGTAACTCCGGAATTAGATGCTGGCCCAATTATTAAGCAAGAAGTATCACACATAAGTCATAAGGATACAGTAAACGATTTGATTGCTAAAGGAAGAGATCTTGAAAAAATAGTTCTTTCAAAAGCAGTTAATAAACATATTGAAAGAAAAATACTTGTTTATAATAACAGAACTGTTGTTTTCAGTTGAATATGTAGCGCGTAGCAGAATCGAACTGCCATCTCCGGATTGAGAAACCGGTTTCCTAACCGTTAGAAGAACGCGCCATTATTTTGTTCTATAAAAATATAGAATTGTTGTTTATTGTTTTTATAAAAATTGATTTTTTATTATGAAAATTGTAATCATTAAATATAATGCCGGAAATATTGAATCTGTAAATAACGCCCTATTGCGTTTAGGTATTACGGCCGAAATATCTTCAGACCCGGAGATAATAAATTCTGCAGATAAAGTGATATTTCCCGGAGTTGGAGAAGCAAGTACAACAATGGCTTTTTTAAAATATCACAAATTAGACATACTAATTAAACAATTATCTCAACCAGTTTTAGGAATTTGTCTTGGTCTGCAGCTAATGTGCTCAAAAAGTGAAGAAGGAAATGTTGATTGCCTTGGAATTTTCCCGGAAAAGGTTAAAAAGTTTATCCCAAGAACTGGAGAAGAATATATAACAAAAGTTCCACATATGGGCTGGAATAGTATAAACAATCTGAAGTGTAATCTATTTACTCCTGAGATGGAAAATCAATTCGTATATTTTGTCCATTCTTATTTTGCTGAGATTGGAGATAATACTACAGCTATTTGTAACTATATTAATCCATTCAGCGCTTCTCTACAAAAAAATAATTTTTTTGCCACTCAGTTTCACCCTGAGAAAAGTCAAAAAGTTGGTGAAAACATTTTAAAGAATTTCATTGCATTATAATTAAATCTTCAAAAAAATAAAAATCAATAAAACACAACTAAATGATATCAATAATACCGGCAATTGACATAATTGATTCAAAATGCGTCAGACTTTCACAGGGAGATTATAGTAAAAAGACTATTTACAATGAAAATCCTTTAGAAGTAGCAAAAATGTTTGAAGATGTTGGAATTAAAAGATTGCATCTGGTTGACTTAGACGGAGCTAAGGCTGGTCATATCGTTAATTATAAAGTGCTTGAAAATATAGCAACAAAAACTAATCTGATCATTGACTTTGGTGGAGGTCTAAAAACAACCGATGATTTAGAAATTGCATTCAAATCGGGAGCTTCTATGATAACAGGAGGTAGTATTGCCGTAAAAAATCGTCAGGAATTTATTAATTGGATTAGTAAATATGGTTCAGAAAAAATAATTCTTGGAGCAGACATTAAGGACAAAAAAATAGCTATAAGTGGTTGGCAGGAAATATCCGAAATTTCAGTTATTGAATTCATTGAAGGATATACTCAAGCAGGAATAAAAAAAGTAATTTCTACTGATATTTCAAAAGATGGAATGCTTGAAGGCCCTTCTTTTGAACTTTACCATGAAATTATGAACAATTTTCCTCTAATTGAATTAATTGCAAGTGGAGGAATATCTTCAATGGATGAAATTATGAAGTTGGATGAAATGAACATTTACGGAGTAATCACGGGAAAAGCCATTTATGAACATAAAATATCTCTCAACGAAATAAAAGGATTTTACAAAAATCAATAGATCTTATGCTGGCGAAAAGAATAATACCATGTCTTGACATAAAAAATGGTAAAACAGTTAAAGGAATTAATTTTCTTGGAATTAAAGATGTTGGCGATCCTGTAAAACTTGGTTCCTTATATGCTGAGCAAGGAGCTGATGAACTGGTATTCCTTGACATTACTGCTTCCCATGAAAAAAGAAAAACATTTGTTGATCTTGTGAAAAACATTTCAAGGGAAATAAATATACCTTTTACAGTAGGAGGAGGAATTAGTGATATCAAAGATGTAGAAGCTCTTCTTAAAGCCGGGGCTGATAAAGTTTCAATTAATTCTGCTGCCGTAAAAAACCCCAAACTAATCAATGATATGGCTTTAAATTTTGGAACTCAATTTGTCGTAGTTGCAATAGACGCAAAAAGAGATAACGATAAATGGATTGTAACGATTAACGGAGGTAGAATATCTACTGATAGAGAGCTGTTTAGTTGGGCAAAGGAAGCAGAAGAACGTGGAGCAGGAGAAATCTTGTTTACATCTATGGATCATGATGGAACAAAGAATGGTTTTGCTAATAAGGAACTTGCCATTCTCTCTGAAAATTTAAAAATTCCGATTATTGCTTCGGGAGGAGCTGGAAATTTAGAACACTTTATGGATGCATTTAATGTCGGTAAAGTTGATGCTGCTCTTGCTGCTAGCGTATTTCATTTTAAAGAAATACTAATACCTGATTTAAAACTTTTTTTAAAAGAAAAAGGAATATCAGTAAGATTATAAACCTAAAAATTTTAACAGATGGATAATATTACTAACAATAAAGAAGATATTTTATTTCTTTCCAAACTTCAGGACTTTATCGACAAAAGAAAGATAGAAATGCCGGAAGGATCATATACTACTTCATTATTTAATTCTGGACTAAGAAAAATTACACAGAAAGTTGGAGAAGAAGCTATTGAAACAATAATAGGGGCAATGGCTAATGATGATGAAAACTTTATTTACGAAGGTGCAGATCTTTTATATCATCTGATAGTATTACTTACCTATAAAGGTTATCGAATTGAAGATCTTGCTCGCGAACTTGAAAAAAGGCATAAAGAATAGTAATAATTACTTTGAGGCTGTATCACAAAAAAATTATCCTTTTTATCTATTTGCTAAAATAAATCATAGCGAATGTATATTTTCGTTAAAAAAAGAAATGTACAATCTTTTAATTTTACTTATCCCTATTGTTTTTGCTCAATGTAACTTTGTTAAAAAAGAAGAATGTTATAATATAAAAGCAATCTATCAAACTATTGATTCGATGACTATCTCAGAAAAGTTGAATAACCCTAATTTCTTATTCGATAAACCTTCAAAACAAGATATTTTTACGTCTGTTGCTTCTTCATTTCTCGATACCCCATATGCTTCCGGAACACTAGAAGTATCTGATGAAGAAATTCTTATAATCAATACCAGAGGGTTAGATTGCCTTACTTTTATTGAAACAAGTCTGGCTTTGACAAACTCAATTATTACTGAAGACAAATCGTTTGAAAAATTCAAAAATCACTTAGCTAAACTGCGCTATCGGAATGGTACTATAAATGATTATTCCAGCAGAATCCACTATTTCACTGAATGGATATTTGAAAATGAAAAGAATGGAATAATTGAAAATGTCACTCAAGAATTAGGAGGGATACAACACTCTTTCGAGATAAATTTCATGAGTACACATCCTGCTTTTTATAAACAATTAAAATCAAATCCTGAATTAGTGAAAGAAATAAGTTTGATTGAAGAAAGAATTACTGACTATAAACACTTTTTTATTACAAAAGAAAGAATAAAGGAGATTGAAGATAAGTTGGAAACTGGAACGATAGTTGGAATTACAACTAATATCTCTGGCCTTGATTTTAGCCATACAGGAATTATAATCAGGGTTAAAAACAGGCCTCACCTTTTACATGCTTCATCTGATGAAGAAAAGGTTGTCATTTCTGAATTACCCCTTTACGAATATTTGATGTCAAATAAAAAACAAACCGGGGTTGTTGTCATAAAAATTAAATAGAATAAAAAAAGTCATTATAATTTACTCATAATGACTTTTTCTTGATTTCTTAATATAACCTATTGCTGTGGTTCGATCATTATTACAAGGTATTTTGATGCTTTCCAAAATGCTTCGTAATCATCTATTATGATGTTCTCAATTGATTTAGCATTTCCAGTAAAATGATATGTGCTATCAGGATGACTTGATATTAGTTCTGCTTTTTTTGCCATTAACAAGATTTCCTTGAATTCTCTAATGTCAACCTTATTAAAATATTTGTGATTAAAATCTGATTTCAATTTGTGAGTTTTCCCTATTCCAATAAAACCGCCAACTTTTTCAATAACATTATTTGCAAGTAATTCTTCTTTTGAACCAAAACAATAATAAGCGGTGTTGATTTCATCAGTCTTTTGCTTAATTGTCTCTGATTTTTTTTCGCTTTCTTCAGATATAACAACAATTTGCTCATTTAGCTCTGAAATGTCAATTTTCATTTTCTCAAGTTGAGTATTCAACAATTCAATTTCAGAATCTTTCTCTTCAATTTGAATAATATAATTCTGAACCATCTTTTCAAGTTCTGCCACTTTCAAATTCGAATGTTTCAATTTGTTCTGTAAAGAAGAAATTATTTTTTTATTCTCATTGATCATGTTATTTAAAAGAGTAATATCACTTATAATTCTATCCTTTTCTTCTTGCTGAATTTCAGTCCCTGAATTAGACAAGCTAACATTTAATAATTTTTGTACTCTTTTAATGGAATCTAAATTACTTTGAATATCATTAAGATCTCCAACATAATCAAGTATTTGAAGATTTCTATCTTCAACAACTTGCTGAATACTGTCCTTCGAAGTATTTAATTGAGATATTTCTCTTTTGTACTTCTGACATGATGCAAATATCAATACAGCAATTATTAAAAAGGAAATTCTAATTGAAATTGTCATTAATTTTTTCATTTTTCTTGAATTTTATTGTGAATTTATTTTACTGCTTTTTCAAAGTATTACTTCAATTAAAAAAATATTTTTAAAAATTTATCATTAACGTAATACATCTAAACGATTGAATTATAATTTTTAGCATAAAGTCATTGCAAATTTATACTGAAAAAAAATGAAAAATGATTTAAAAGTCATTTTTTTAATGAAACTGCAAGAAAATATTATTTATTTTTGTGGCCTCGGTCTGTAGCTCAGTTGGTAGAGCAGCTGACTCTTAATCAGCGGGTCAAGGGTTCGAGTCCCTTCAGACCGACAATCAAAAAAAACACTTGCAATTTATTGTAAGTGTTTTTTTATTAAAATATAAACATGTAGTTTAACTTTTCATCTATGAGGGAAAATGAAAATATTAAATGAAATTTTTACGCAATATTTTATTCCCCAACAAACTCCCCATTAACAAAATTACCTGATTTTACAGTATTGTCAGAAAGGGTTAATGTACCTTTCCCATGGTAAAAACCATTTTTAAATCCTCCAGAATACTTCGTCCCATTTGGAGTTGAATATTCTCCAAAGCCTTCCCTCTTGTTATTTACAAAATCCCCTGTATATTTTCCTCCTCCCGAGAATAGCATAGTCCCTTTGCCATTAAACATGTCACCTTCAAAATTACCAGTGTATTTTTGACCATTGGTGAATATGTAAACTCCGAATCCACTTTTTGAACCATCAATGAAATTCCCAAAATACTTCTTCCCGTTAGAGAAATAAAATCTTCCAAAACCGTTAAACTCGCCGTATTTGAATTCTCCAATATACTTTGACCCGTCAGTCTTAATCGAGGCTCCTTCTCCATCATAGTCTCCATATTTAAAGTTGCCAATATATTTTTCTCCATCTTCATAAATATATATTCCGTACCCCATTAAATCTCCTTCCTTGAAATGACCAATATACATTGCCCCACTTTCATAAAGGTATGATCCATAACCATTTAAGCAATTACCTGATGCGCACATGTACTTGACTCCATATGTGTTTTCAAATCTTTTTTCATCATAATAAAATTCTCCTGTAGCTTTGTCAATGACTGAAATTCCTGATTTATTAAATGCTTTCTCTCCCAACATTAAGGAAGCATTAATACTTTCAACAACCTTTGCATGAATATTATATATGAAGTAATCTCCAATTTGAATAATACTTAGAACTACTTCAGAGCCTAAGGGTATTTCTATTCTCATTGTATCGTCAACTGAAATAGATTTAAAATCTCTGTTCATTATAATTCCACTATCAAGCATCATCCTTGCCTCAGAAAGTGAAATCACTGCCTCATATTCAAGATCTTCATTATAAATAAAATGCCTTTGCGTTTCATTTACCTTACATTCAAAAATGAAATCATCGTTTATCTTAATCCCACTCAACTTCACCTGACTCAAGCAAGTCGAGGCAATTCCAACAAATAAAAATACAAACAATAGTAGTCTCATAATTTCGTATATGAAGAGTTAAAAATTCCTCTCAAGAATATATATATATTTGTTATATAGCAATTAAAGTACCAAATATAAAACGATGTAAATATTCAACATTTTATTGAAAAAAAAAACCGCCTTCTTAAAAGCGGTTTTTCAACAATCTAAAAATTGCGAAGTCACTTTAATTTAAAAAATCATTTATTCTTTCTGCTGTTTCAATTCCACTAGCGATTGCTCTAACTACAAGACTGGCACCACTCTGTGAATCTCCACATGCAAAAACTTTTTCAACATTCGTATTCATTCCTTTTGACACCTTAATGTTTCCCTTCTGATCATATTCAAGTTTCATTTCGTCCAATAATCCTTCGTGCTCTGCATGTACAAATCCCATAGATAGTAAAACCAGCTCAGCCTTTATTATCTCCTGTGTTCCAGGTATTTCATTTGCAACAATCCTACCTTGATCATCTTTCACCCAATCAACCTGAATTACTTCAACACCTGACACTTTACCATTTTTCTCAATTATCCTTTTTGTTGAAAGACTCCATCGCCTTTCACACCCTTCATTGTGAGAACTTGAAGTTCTTATTACATTTGGCCAATAAGGCCATGGATTACCCTCAAGCCTCGCTGACGGAGGCTTTGGCAATATTTCTATCTGAGTCACGCTTAATGCTTTCTGTCGAACAGAAGTACCCACACAATCTGATCCTGTATCTCCCCCTCCAATAACTAAAACATTCTTATTAGCTGCAAGTATCCTTTCTTCCTGACTAAACTTTTCTCCTTTTACTTTTTTATTCTGCTGTTTCAAAAAATCAAGGGCAAAATGAACTCCCTCCAATTCTCTCCCCTCAACTATCAAATCCCTAGGCTTCATTGCACCAACAGCTAAACAGACTGCATCAAATTTTTTAAGTATTTCTTCCTTCGAAATATCAATGCCTACTCTTGTGTTAGTTGTAAAAATTATACCTTCTGCTTCAAGTATTCTTTGTCTTCTATCTATTATATTCTTTGTTAGTTTAAAGTCAGGAATACCATATCTCAATAATCCTCCTATTGCATCGTCTGCTTCAAAAACTGTCACATTATGTCCAAATTGATTCAGCCTATCGGCAACAGATAATCCCGATGGACCTGAACCTACAACAGCTACCTTTTTACTACTCCTTTTATGAGGAATTTTTGGAACAACGTAACCCATTTCAAATGCTTTCTCAATAACTGAACATTCATTTTCCCGAATTGTTACAGGCTCATTACTAATGTTAAGAACACAGGATTTTTCACATAACGCTGGACAAACTCTTCCTGTAAATTCAGGAAATATGTTAGTCATAGTAAGGATTTCATATGCCTCCTTATATTTACCTTTATAAAGAGCATCTTGCCACTCAGGCACTTTGCTACATACTGTACAAGCCCAGTGACAGAAAGGCACTCCGCAATCCATACACCTTGATGCCTGAAGCCTTCTGTCATCATCATTCAAGGTTTGCTCTACTTCTCCAAAATCACAAATTCTCTCCTGTATCGGTCTGTAACCGCTTTCTTTGCGACTAGTTTCCATGAATCCGGTTGGTTTTCCCATGATTTATAATATATTATTCCTTTTTTTTAATTGTTTTTATTCTCTATTCATGACGCCTTTCATCTACAGTTTTTTGAAGATTCATTTCAATCTGCTTTAATTCTTCTTCCTGCAAAATCTTCTTATACTCAAATGGAATAACCTTGACAAATTTTGGCAAATATTCATCCCAATTGGTAAGAATCTTAATTGCCAGTTTACTTCTTGTTTCATAAAGATGTTCCGAAATCATTGTTTGTAACTCAATTATATCTGCTTTATCCTCAACTTGAGAAAGTTCTACCATACCCTGATTGCAGAAGAAATCAAAATTACCTTCCATATCAAGCGCATATGAAATACCACCACTCATTCCGGCTGCAAAGTTTCTACCTGTTTTCCCAAGTATAACAACTCTTCCTCCCGTCATATATTCACAGCAATGATCTCCAGCACCTTCAATTACTGCAAATGCCCCGGAATTCCTTACCGCAAAACGCTCTCCTGCTACTCCTTGAATAAAAACCCTTCCGCTAGTCGCTCCATATAATGATGTATTTCCAACAATAATATTTTCTTCAGGCACAAATGTTGATCCTACAGGAGGTACAATAACTATTTTACCACCAGATAAACCCTTCCCTAAATAATCGTTTGCATCACCTTCAAGTCGTAATGTTACCCCTTTTACAAGAAATGCTCCAAAACTTTGACCTGCAGAACCATGGAAAATGCAATTTATTGTATCCTCAGGCAAACCTTCTTCTCTATATCGCAAAGAAATTTCTCCTGACAACATAGCTCCTACCGTTCTATTAACATTACTTATTGATCTTTCAATCCAAACCTTTTGTTTACTTTTTATTGCCTGATTTGCTTCTTTGATCAGATACTTGTCTATGTGCTCATCCATTTTTAATGTGTTTGAATGGACATTTCTAATAGCATATATTTCTGATTCTTTTGGTCTAAAAAGAATTTTGCTGAAATCTATCTTTTCTGACTTCCAGTTCTGAACATCTGGGTCAGTCTCAAGTAAATCCGGTCGACCAATTACATCGTCAAGACTTGTATACCCCATTTCTGCTAAAATCTCTCTTACTTCCTGGGCAAGGAATTTGAAAAAGTTAATTACATATTCTGATCTCCCAATAAAACGCTTCCTTAGTTCTTCGTTTTGTGTTGCAATTCCCATAGGACATGTATTCAAATGACATTTTCTCATCATCACACATCCAAGTACAATTAAGGCAGATGTACTGAACCCAAACTCTTCTCCTCCCAGACAAGCCATCTTAACAATGTCAAGACCTGTTTTTAACTGACCATCCACCTGAAGCACAACTCTTTTTCTTAAATCATTGATAACAAGCGTTTGCTGCGTCTCAGAAATTCCCATTTCCACAGGTATCCCAGCGTGTTTGATAGAACTAACCGGTGAAGCGCCTGTACCCCCATCGTATCCCGAGACAGTAATAATATCTGAGAATGTTTTTGCTACCCCGGCAGCTACTGTCCCAATACCATCAACTGAAACTAATTTAACTGAAACTTTTGCACGCGGGTTCGTGCATTTAAGGTCGTAAATCAATTGCGCCAGATCTTCAATAGAATAAATATCGTGGTGAGGTGGTGGTGATATTAATGTTATACCAGGAGTCGAATTTCTGGTTTTGGCAATTATTGTATTCACTTTATATCCAGGAAGCTGTCCCCCCTCACCCGGCTTTGCTCCCTGTGCTATTTTAATTTGCAATTCTTCAGCATTCATCAGATAATTGTTTGTTACCCCAAACCTTCCTGATGCTACTTGTTTTATTTTACTATTCTTATTGGTTCCAAATCTTTCGGGATCTTCACCTCCTTCTCCGGTGTTACTTCTACCCCCAATAGTGTTCATCGCTATTGCAAGAGCCTCATGTGCCTCTTTGCTAATTGAGCCATATGACATAGCCCCTGTAACAAACCTTCTCATGATTTTTTCAACTGGCTCAACTTCCGAAATATCAACCCTCTGTTTTGATTTCTTTAGCCTTAGGAATCCTCTAATAAACTGTGTTTTATTTTCTTCATTAATCCTGTTACTGTATTCCTTAAATTTATAATAATCATTTGTCCTCGTCGACCATTGCAACAAGCCTATTGTTTCTGGATTCCATGAATGTCTCTCCCCATTTTTCCTATAATGATAGAACCCGGAAGATTCTAATTCAATTTCATTTGTATTTTCTCCGAAAGCCATTTCATGAAATAATAAAGCTTCCCTTGTGAGTTCCTTAAAACCAACTCCTCCCAAACGCGAGGGGGTTCCTGTAAAGTAATGATCGGTAATTTCATTATTGACACCAAGTGCTTCAAAAATTTGAGCACCACGATAACTACGCAGTGTTGATATCCCCATTTTAGAAATAATCTTTAATAAGCCCTTTTCAACAGATTTTATATAATTCTTATGAGCTGAATGCTTATCAATAGTTATTTCACCTGAACTAGCTAAATCTTCAAGTACGGCAAAAGCCATATATGGATTGATTATGCTTGCACCAAAACCCATCAAAAGAGCAAAATGCATAACCTCCCTTGCTTCAGCGGTTTCAACAATAATTCCAACTTGCATCCTCTTCTTTTTACGAATAAGATGATGGTGTACAGCTGCCGTTACAAGCAATGAAGGTAAAGCTGCTAAATCCTTGCTGATATGTCTGTCCGACAAGATTATAAAGTTTATTCCATCATCAACAGCTTCTTCTGCCATTGAAAGAATATTCTCAAGAGCCTTTCTGAACCCTTTTTCTTCTTCTTTTGCTGGAAAAACCATTGGAATGGTAACATTCGAAAAATACGGATCCTTTATATCTTTTATCTTGCCTAAATCTGTGTTTGTAATTATTGGATGCCTGAATTTTATAAGCTTACAATGCTCTGGGGCCTCCTCAAGTATGTTTGAATGAACTGAGCCAATATAATTTGATAATGACATTACAAGTTCTTCCCTGATTGGATCAATAGGTGGATTTGTAACCTGAGCAAATTGTTGTTTGAAATAATTGAAGAATCGCTGAGGCTTTTCTGAAAAAGCTGCTAACGGAGTATCGTTCCCCATCGATGATGTCGGTTCAATTCCCGTTTCACCCATGCTCTTTATCACAAGCCTTACATCTTCTTTTGAATAACCAAATTCTTTTAAAAATGTCTTATACTCATCTCCAATGGAAGCGGGAACCTCGTGCTCTACTTCAATTTCTTCTAAAAGAAGTCTGTTTTCTTTTATCCAGTTTTCGTATGGATTTCTTTTTGTTAGCTGATCTTTAACTTCCTGATCAGGAATGATTATCCCAAGTTTAGTGTCAACAAGTAGAATTTTACCTGGAAGCAATCTTCCTTTAGCTTTTATCTTGTTTATCGGAAATATTTGTACCCCAACTTCAGACCCCATAACTATCAGGTCGTCTTTAGTTATTATATACCTTGAAGGACGCAAACCATTTCTATCAAGGGTACCACCTATATACCTTCCGTCGGAAAAGATTATTGATGCAGGACCATCCCATGGCTCCATCAATGTTGAATGGTATTCATAGAATGCCTTTAAACTTGGCGGAATTGGATTCTGAACATTAAATGACTCAGGTATCATCATACATAAAGAATGCTGCAATGACCTTCCTGCCATATGCAAAAACTCAAGTACATTATCAAACGAAGCTGAATCACTTCTGCCGGGCTCAATAATTGGTATCACCTTTTTCAAATCTTCTCCAAAAACTTCTGATTTTAAAAGCGACTCTCTAGCCTGCATCCAAAGTCTATTTCCTCTTACTGTATTAATTTCTCCATTATGAGCCAATATCCTAAAAGGCTGAGCAAGCTCCCAGGTAGGAAAAGTGTTTGTGCTAAACCTTGAATGAACAAGTGAAATCGCACTTATCATTTCGGGACTTTGCAGATCTTTATAATATGCAGGCAATTGATCTGGAGTTAACATCCCTTTATAAATCATTATCTTAGTAGAAAGACTCGTGAAATAAAAAGATTCTTTGCCTTTAAGTTTCGATTCTCTTATTTCATATTCACACAACTTTCTGACAACATATAACTTACGCTCAAGAGCCTCCTGCTCCCTTAAAATCGTCGACTTAATGAATATTTGCTTAATCTGAGGCTCTGCCCTTAAAGCAATTTCACCCGGGGCTTTCGAATCAACTGGAACATCCCTTATATGAAAAAGCTCCAGTTGCTCTTCATTGCAATATTTTTCAATTACTGAAATACAAATATCTGACTCCCTTCTACTTTTTGGCAGAAAAACTAGTCCTGTCCCATATAATCCCGACTCAGGAACCTTTATACCCAGACTTATTATATACTCATGAGGTATTTGAATTAAAATCCCTGCTCCATCACCGGTTTTGTTATCGGCTCCTGTCGCACCTCGGTGATCCATATTAGCCAAAACCTGCAATCCTCTTATAATAATATCATGCGATTTCTCTCCCTTAATGTGAGCAACAAAACCTATCCCACAGTTATCATGCTCGTTAGCGGGTGAATATAACCCTTGTTCAACTGATCTTTTTTCCTGCATCTTTTAACTAATTTACCAAAACAATCCCTATTTGATATTAAAATATCATTTTGTCATTTATTTAATGTTTTATGTGATATTCTGATATCAAATATAAGTTTTAATTACACTTATCACACCTACAGCACTCTTTGGATACTTTTTGCCATTATCAAACAATTGATTATCCTAATTCAGAAAATCAAAAAAACCAAATGCATAACATTGTTCTTCAGGCTATTATTCAACAGTAGTATGATCCTTGGAAATTTAAAAGAAGAAAAAAAAGATACACGTAATACTCTGTATTATACATAGAATCTCTTACTACGATCTTCAATGTAAAATATTTGTTTAGCATTTCACATTCAAGTGTTTATAAACAAATATTGGGGAAAAGACTTAACATCTTTTCCCCAATATTTGTTAAAATTAACTCTATTTGTTAAGTTTTTATTACTTTTCTGACAATAATCTTGACAAAGCATCATTTACCTTACTAAAGGTAAAGCCATCAATCAAATTATCTAACTTTTGTTTAATTTTATCATTACAAAGATTACCTATGCTGCCTTCATGTTTATGATCAACCTTCTTTATAGGTTCGAAAGTCTTATCTTTTATCTTTTTCGCTACAAGCACATATGCATCACGAAATGGCATCCCTTCACTAACAAGATTATTAACTTCCTCAACACTAAAGATTAAATCATATTTACTGTCATCCAGAATATTATTGCTGATTTTCATGAAACTTATAGCATATTCAGCTATTCTTAAGCAGTTTTTCAACTCAAGAAATGCCGGAAGAAAAACCTCTTTGATAATTTGAAGATCACGAAAATAACCACTTGGTAAATTATTTGTGATCAACAATATATCATTTGGCAAAGCTTGAATCTTATTGCATTTAGCCCTTAGAAGCTCAAAAACATCCGGATTCTTTTTATGTGGCATAATGCTTGAACCTGTGGTTAAATTATCCGGTAATTGTACAAATCCAAAATTCTGACTCATAAAGAGACACACATCAAACGCCATTTTTGACAATGTCGCTGCTATTGAAGACAAAGCAAAAGAAACACTCTTTTCAACTTTTCCTCTGCCCATCTGAGCATAAACTACATTGTAATTCAAATCATCAAATCCGAGCAAATCGGTTGTCATTTTTCTATCTAAGGGAAAACTTGATCCATAACCTGCAGCAGATCCTAAGGGATTCTGATTAGATATCTTCCAAGCCGAATTCATTAAATGTAAATCATCAGTCAAACTTTCGGCATAAGCTCCAAACCATAAACCAAATGATGAAGGCATTGCTATTTGCAAATGTGTATATCCCGGAATCAATATCCCCTTACTTTCTTCACTCCTTCTAATCAAGGTATCAAAAAGCTTGCTTGTCAATCCAACAACTTCCTGAATCTCATTACGAATGAACAACTTTATATCTAATAATACCTGATCATTTCTTGACCTACCGCTATGAATCTTTTTTCCAACATCGCCTAATCTTTGAGTCAAGAGATATTCAACCTGCGAATGAATGTCTTCCACACCCTCTTCAATTGAGAATCTTCCTTCTTCAATTTCTTTATAGATGTTCCTTAACTCAGAAATTAATATCGGCAACTCTTCATCCTTAATCAGATTTATAGAATTTAGCATCTTTACATGGGCTATCGATCCAAGCACATCATAAGGGGCCAGATACATATCCATTTCAGGATCTTTACCAACAGTAAAATCTTCAATTAGTTTGTCAACACCGACACCTTTATCCCAGATCTTTCCTGGTCTCATGTTTTTATTTGTCATTTTGCAAATTATAAGTCAATACAAAAATAAACAAAAGGTTTTAAATGACCCCTCTTAATTTTTTAGGTATGTCTCTACCTTAAGGAACATTTTAATTTAATACTTTATCAATAGACTTTTTATTCATAAAGTTTTACTTATTTTGAATATTATTGATGATTTTAATAACCATATTAAATTCAAAACAAAAGGTATAGTCATAAAAAAACCTGAATCACAAGAGGTTAAAATGAAAAATCTAAAATTAATTGCTTTTCTTATTGTTTTAGCTGCTTTTCTTGTCCAAATCATAGGTATGCTAAATCCTTTTGCCGGCGATGCAGGAAAGTATGCAGCTGTCGCTAAAAATGTTTACCTCTCAGGAGACTTCTTCAATTTAACTGTTAATGGTGACCCTTATATCCAAAAGCCTCCTTTTTTAATTTGGTTATATTCTTTAGGTTTCTACATATTCGGCACTGCAACAAATTTCACAGCCCGATTATTTCCTGTTTTGTATTCATTCATTGCAATATATTCTACTTATAAATTTTCCAAATTATTTTACAATAAGGAAATCAGCATCATATCGACTTGTTTCTTTGCTTTTTCGTTAGTTTTTTTCCTATACAACAATGACATCCATACCGACGTTGCCCTTACAGCAAACTCAATACTGGCAATCTGGCAGCTCGCCCTTTATATTAAAAACAAAAAAATATTTAATCTTTTAGCCGGGTTTGGGGCAATAGCCCTTGCAATGCTGACAAAAGGCCCTATTGGTATTGCTGTCCCCGGTATTGCTGTTCTTTCACATCTAATTATATCCAGGAATTACAGAATGATCTTTAATCCAATCTGGATAGTCGGATTGCTATTTACCTTAATCATCATTTCACCATATCTGATTTCTCTTTACGAGCAATCAGGTTTTGAAGGAATTATTTTTTATTTCTGGACTAACAATGCCGGAAGAATGGATGGTAGCTATCTTAATAATTTCAGACAACCACTTTTCTATTTTTATAATATCATTTCCTTAATGATCCCATGGAGCATTTTTATACTTGGAGGATTAATTCAATCATCATATTTGTTCTTTAAAAATAAATGTAAAATAATTATTTCAGAAGAGTTTTTCTCTTTGGGAGGATCACTGATTTTTATAGTAATCCTTTCTGCCTCTGTTATGAAATCTCCAAATTATATTTATCCTGTTATTCCTTTATTGTCAATACTTGGCGCAAAATTCTTGTACAACCTGAAAGAAAAAAACTTAAAAAGGTTTTTCTCTGCCCAAATTGTTATGAATACAATAATATGGCTTTTAGGATTTTTGATAATATCATACCTATTCCCATCTTCAAATGTTTTAGTATGGATTGTTTTTGTTGTTTTAACTTTACTTTTAATTTTATTTCTAACATATAAAACAGAGCTAAAAACCAGGATTCTATTATCGGGTTCTATCTTAATTGTTATGTTGAGCTTTATTATGAACGCTCACCTGTTACCAGAACTATTCAAATATCAATCGTCACTACCTGCAACTGAAATATTCAATAAAGAGGCTGACGATAACGATGAATTGTTTTCATGGAGGTACTCACAGTTTGAAATGTTCTTTTATGCAAAAAATCCTGGACGAAAGGTATGGGATGAAGACAAGTTTTGTCCCCCCGATAGAATTACAATTGATGAGGCTATTAAAATAAAAGGATCCTGGTACTTAATGGATGGATTTACTTATAGCCAGTTTAAACTTAAAGATGTTAAAGTCAAACGGGAATGGGAATTTGACCATTTCTGGCTTACAGATATAAACATTAAGTTTCTGATGCCCAAAACCAGACAAGCACAAACTTATAAAATGTATCTTATTGAAACAGAGTAAATAATCGAATAAAATCCATGATAAAGCGTCAAAATCTATTTTTTTGGTTTTCTGCCATCCTGATTTTATTTGTCCTTATAATGGGATTATTCATTGATGTTACCCGCGATGCTGCAAAGTATGCATATATATCAAAGGGAATTTCCCAGACCGGAGAATGGTTGGACCTACAAATTAATGGTGAAAAATACTTCCAAAAACCACCTCTTTTGTTTTGGCTGTCTGCAAGCTCTTTTAACCTTTTTGGCATCTCCAACTTTGCATTCAAATTACCCATCCTAATTTATTCATTATTTGGCTTTTTTGCTGTTTTTATGCTTTGCAAAAGTATGTATGGAAAGACTACTGCAAAAATGTCTTTACTCATTATTTCATCGGGCGTGATATCAATTTTATATAATATGGATATCCATACTGATACAGTTCTCATGACAAATGTTTCTTTTTCATTGTGGATGCTTCACGAATACCTCAAAAAAAATAAAATTAAATATTTCATCGGCTCTTCAATTTTTCTGGGACTATGCATACTCACAAAGGGCCCTTTTGGAGTTGTTGTTCCTTTCTTTGCTGTGCTGGGATATCTATTATCTAAAAAGGATTATAAAAGTATTTTTTCGTTCAAGTGGATTCTACTGATTATCATATCTCTCATCGTAGCCTTACCCTCATACTTGCCTGCGTTTAGAGAAAACGGCACAAAAGGGGTTCTATTTTTCTTTTGGGAAAACAATTTCCGAAGAATTGTAGGAGATTATAACGGTGTAATTAGAGATCCCTCCTTTTATATTCACACCTTTCTTTACCTTATTATTCCTTGGGTTGTAATTGTTGTCGCCGGAGTTTATTATCAATTCAAGAATTTTTTTAAAAAGAATTTTACTCCTGACGATCATTTTATTTTCTGGGGAATATGGATAGTCTTTTTGCTTTTATCTATTTCTAAAAATAAACTTCCTAATTACCTCCTGCCTCTGATGCCATTATTTTCAATTCTTATAGCAAAAACATGGAACACAATTAAGGAAGATTCTAAAAAGTGGATTCAGGTTTCTTATTTATCATTGTTTATTTATTGGATTCTAATCATTTTAATTCTTGTCCTTTTAGTAAAACCTGTTTCTATATTCCACTTGATGATAATTGCTGCGGCTTTTGTTGTTACCTTCTTTTTTATTAAATCAGACAAAGAACATATCAAAATCTTCTTTTTAACAGTTTCCACTGCAATCGTTTTGGGAATAGTGCTTAACTTACTCGTATTCCCAAAATTCCTCGACCTTCAGGGTGCTCCTCAGGCAGCAAGATTCTTAAACAAGAAAATTGAGGAAAACGAAAAAATATATTATTTCAATATTGATGATATCAAATACAAGGAAACATTATTATCTAACAAGGATTTCGGCGTTGTGCTTTCTGAAGATCATTTCTTTCTGAACTACGAACTTCTATTTTATTCAAATAGTCCTGTTTCATATATAAAAACCTCAACGGAGTTAAACACTATTGTAAAATCCAAAAACTTGTGGATTTATACCAATGAAAACGGAAGAAGTGAAATACTGAAAAGTAATCCTCAGAAAATTGAAACTTTTCCTTTTGACGATGTCGATCTGAGACATTCAATGAAATTCGTAAATCCAAAAACAAGAAGTAGCTCGCTAAATAAAGTTTATTTAATCCATTTTTTATAGCAAAAATCCAGCTAATCAAATAACTAATCCATCAAGCAGTTTTATATATACTCCTATTCCTTCACTAATTTCACTTTTCAAAATATATTCGTTTGCTGTATGTGACCTGGCTGAGTCACCGGGACCAATTTTTATTGATTTAAACGGCATCAATGATTGATCACTCATTGTCGGAGAACCATAACATTCAACACCAAGAGCAATTGCCTTTTTTACAAAAGGATGATCTATTTCTAAGCCTGAAGAATTCAGCCTCCTTGAGCGAGGCTTTACTTCACAATCTAGATTTTTGGTTATTATATCGATAACTTCCTGGTTTGAGTATAGCTCATTTGTTCTGACATCAACGACAAAACGACAACTATCAGGAACAACATTATGCTGAAATCCTGCTTCAATTTGTGTTACTGTCATTTTCACTTCACCCAGCAATAAAGAAACCTTTTCAAGCTTTAATTTTTTAATCTTTTCAATTACATCCATCGCCAAGTAAATACTATTTATGCCTTCGTTTCTTGCTGCATGACCGGCTTTACCCCTCACTGTACAGTCTAACACTATCAAACCCTTTTCTGCTATGGCTAATTTCATCAAAGTAGGTTCCCCAACTATCGCAAAATCAACTTTCCCCAAATGCTTAACTAACAACTCAACACCTTCTGTGCCGGAACACTCTTCTTCAGCTGTTGCTGAAAAAATTAAATTAAAAGGAAGTTCTTGTTTAAGATAGAAATATCTGAAAGCAGCTAAAATCGAGACCAAAGGTCCTCCGGCATCATTACTGCCCAATCCTGAGATCTTTTCACCTTCTTCTAAAGGTTCAAATGGGTTATTAGTCCATCCGTCAACAGGCTTAACGGTATCTATATGTGAGTTTAATAATACAACAGGCTTATTATCATCCCAGTATTTATTGCAACACCAAGTATTATTTCTAACTGTCTTAAAATTGATCCCCTTTTCTGAAAGAAACTCACGTATTATCTTTGCAGCCTCTTCTTCATCTCTTGACATAGAAGGTGTTGCTATCAACTTCTTCAATAAATTAATGCTATCCTCGCAAAGATCGTTATAATACATAATCAACATTTTAAGTTGTAACAAAAATACAAAATAAATCTTCGTACAAACTCAATGCGACTTAGCTATGATAAATTTTTGAATAATGCTTCTGCCTTTTGCGTTTACTTTAATGAAGTAAACCCCATCCGGAATGTCTTTTATATTTATCTTATTAGTATTTCCCTTTAAACTAAAGTTTGAAAAAACTTCTCCCAATACGTTTACAACTGACAAATTATATGAATCTTCAAATGAACTATTTAATCCGATTATTAAATATTCTTTGGCCGGATTAGGATATATAGATATCTTAGACAAATACTCATCTTTTACATTTACCGGCTCCTTAACGAATAGTCTCACCTCTGTTTCTGCAGGATTAAAATTATTATTTCCTTCTTGTGAAATTGTTAATTGTGAGACTCCAAAGTTTTGAATTTGCAAGTCTTCACCGATAACTTTAACAACATCGGTATTTGAGGAGGAAATTGTTACCGGAAGCCCCGACGTAGTACTAACTCCTGAATTGATAACTTGATTATCAAAAACCACTGTATCAGGTATTGAATGCGAAATAATCTGATCTGTTTTTAAAATTACAAACTCAAGCAAAACAGACTCTGCCTCATTCCAATTACTATTGCCCAACTGGTAGGCTTCAACTTGCGTTATGCCGGCATTTATAATTTCTGTATAATTTCCGCTTATCTTAACAATATTCTCATCAAGTGACTTAAACTCAACTATCAAACCAGAATTACTATTCGCAAGTAGTTCCGTTGGAACTTCTCCATATTTCAATGTGTCGGGACCAAAAAATGTAATGTATTGATCAGCTTTATCCACCTTTAATGTAGCTATGGCAGTTGCTTCATTCCAAAACTCGCTTTCATTAATTCTAGCAATTACATTTGTTTCTCCACAACCCTTAATTACAATTTCCCCATTCTCAAAATCAGCAATTGAAGTGTTCTCTATCGACAAATCTGCCTTCAATCCTGAAGATGTTACTAGCACTGGAATAAACGGCTCATCACCGAACCTTTTTTCACCAATCGCTTCTATTGAAATTTGCGGCTGACCTTTATCCACAGTTATTTCAAATGCCACATCATCAGCAGGCTTCCATATTTGATCTCCATCTTGGCTTATTCGTATTGAAGCATTCCCCACTCCCTTTATCACAAAACTATTGCCATCAACTTGCAAAATTTCAGGATTAAGAGACACTACATTAACGGGCAAACCGGAAGTAGAGCTAACTTGAAATGGAGAATTCTCATTCCCGAAGAAAAGTTTCTCTTCATATTCAGCATATATTTCCTGACTTCCCTTTTCTACTGTTATACCTACTGATTCATTTAGTGCCGGGTAGTAATTTTCATTTCCCTCTTGAGAAAATGTCACTGAAACTTTCCCAATTCCCTTAAACAATAACGAATCTTCTTTTACAGCCACTATTGAGTTATTACTGCTCGTTGCCGAAAGCATCAAACCTGAACTCGATGTTACAGGAAACTTCATACCTTTTGATCCGAATGAAACCAAAATATCGTCAGCAGTTTCAATTTCCTGTTCACCCTTTTCAACAGTCAAAATTCTATGTGTTAAAATCGAGGGATAAAAACAACTGTTTCCCTCCTGAATAGATGAAATTACTGTTCTCCCGGTCTTAAGAAAAAAAGCTGTGTCGTTTGAAACATAAACCTTATCATTTTCAGGCACTTTATATGTCAACGGAAAACCTGATGATGATGTTCCTGAAAGCTTACAATATCTTTCCTGAAAGCTATATATGGGTAAAAAATCAAAATTGATTGTTTGCTCTGCTCTTTCTACTTTAACCCAATCGCCCCATGCCGTCGAATTTGAAATATTGCTCCCTCCACTATTAAAATCTGTAACCGTCTCAACAATTCTTACAGATTGACCGCATACATTTTCACCAATTTCAACTACTTTCCCTGATATTTCTCCAAGATCTGAAATATTTCCGATCTCATCTCTCATTTCTAATTTATGAGAATATGTAAAAGTGCCTGTTAACTCATCTGCGTCATCGACCCAAACACCATTTTGTATGTCAACAGAAATACCATAAGCCGGAGTAGTGTTAAAACGTGGAACTTGTTGATTATTCGGAGGATCATTTATAGGAACAACATCTATTGTTGCTGTGGTAATATTACTGGAATCAGCTCCATCTGTTACAAATATTTTAATTTTCCTATCTACATTCTCACCGGGAGCATCATAGTTGTTTATATACTCAACCTTACTTATAACGCTCACCCAATCCACATTTGAAAGGAAATTAGAGTAAATCTCTAAATGACTTGTTTGGTTCCCTTTTATTGTCAGGTTTTCGTTTGATCCACCATAATAAAGATATTCATCCTCTCCTTTTATGTTATTGTCAAGTATGAATATTGCTGATCTTATCGAGTCTTTGTCTTCATCAGTAATCAAAATATCTTTGTCCGCTACAAAACCTCCAGATGTCTGTTCTGTTGTTATCCCTTTATAATTACAACCCCATGCCATTGAGCTGTTGTCTTCATCTAAATCAAGAAAAGGAGCAGCGTTTGTTGTAATAAATGTACCTTCTTCAGAATATGAAATCCCTGCACTATTTTCAGCAAACACTCTGAAGAATATTGTCGCCGGTCCCGGAATATTGCGTAAATTAAAATTTATGGCCCCTGGATTTATCCAATTGCCATCAATGCTTGTCCTGCTTGCTTCATTCGGATCAAACCCTGATTTCAAGGACCAAACTACTCCTGACCTGAAAACAATCGTATCATTTAAAACATCTAAGTTTCCGATTATATGAACTGAATTTCTTCTTACATCTTCAACTTTATTTATCGCTACAACCGGTAATCCTGGTTCTGTTCTAAAAGAATTAATATTACTATATCCAATTCCTTCTTCACTTTCAGCATAAGTTTTGTAATGGTATGTAGTATAGGGTAATAAACCACTCGCTGTACATACAAAAGGATCGCTTGACTCATTAGAGGTCTTTGTATTTGTATAAATAGAAGGACTGGGAAAAATGCTCCAACAAACTCCCCTCCTCACTACTTCGCTTCCGTTATCTCTAACAACTTTTCCACAAATATCTACGCTATTGCTTGTTAAACCTGAGATTCCACATTCCTCAACTGTTGGTGGTATACCTTTAGTTGTAAAACTCCAAGTATCACTTTCACTGGAATAATCTGAATCTTCAGAAATAATTTTCCAATAATACTTTGTTTTTTGAGTTAAGCCGGGTAGTTGATAACTGTTATCAAAAACAGATCCTACTAATGGTGGATTATCGCTTGTTCCAAAATATATTTTATATATCAAATCATCGCCATTGGGATCTCCCCCCGACCATTTTAAAATAGGATACAACGAAATATATTTAGACTCATTTATCGGAGTAGGATTAGATGGTTTAAACGGCGCAAGATTGTTATTCCTCCCATTAATTGTAATATCATCGATATACATCCACTGATACTTTGATGCATCTGAAACGCTTTGTAAAAACACAAGCCTTACTACTTGACCGGTATAACTTCTTAAGTCAGCATTATAATTAACCCACTCTTCGTCATTATAATCTCCGCTGAAAAATTCTATTAAAGATGAGGTTCCATCCTGAGGCATTAACATAGCTTGTTGATTATTCAATGATGAAACAAGAGGCGTTGAACGCTTTACCCAGAAACTAAGTTCTGCATCAGGTGGAACTGTAAAACATATACTTGCAGCATCAATCAAATCATGCTTGAAAGTGGCTGTACCCAATTGTAAGCTTTTACTCCCCGAATGACTTTCTGCAACTGTTATCTGATTCACACCGTACACACTGAATTCACCGGCATTCCCATTTTCAAAACCTTCACTATAAGGAATCCCAAAGTACGCAGGCATAACAGGCTCTATACTTAACAAAGCAGACTGAGAATATGAATAATCTCGCCCACTGGGCGTTAATGCAGTTATTAAAAAATAACCATCAGCAAAACCACTCCAACCCCAGTTGAAATGAAAGTAATTATCGGAGTTATATCCATCACAAACAAATGCATGCCCTGATGATAACGACTGATTATAACCTGAATATAAAATCGGTCGTCCTAAATTGAGTTCATTTTTTAAAAGTTGAATCCAATCTGATTCATTCCACCTACCCTTGTCAGTTGGGTATGCAGGAATATTGTATTTGAAGAAACCTTTTAACGCTGAGGTTGCTCCGTTAAGAAACGCTCCTGAACCTCCGGGTCCGAAATCCATGTTCACACTAACAGCACAGTGGTAACTTATTTTCTGAACCTCCTCATTAGCTGATGATAAACTGTTTGGCATTGCTCCCCAATCATAAATTGCATTCTCAAAATTAGCAGACAAAACTCCGTATGATGGATGTGTATATGAATTTGAACCAATTCCGGAAGTAGGATAACTCCAATATTTCATAATCTGAGCCATAGCTGTTGCAACACACCCAATCCAAACGTGGTCGTTGCCTGCTGAACTTGACTCGTCGTATGGAGCCAACTCGTTGTAATACCTCCCCTGATCCCATGAAGTCCTAATCAAAGGGGCTATAACAACCGATTTATCCTTTATTAATTCGTTTCTTTTTAAAACCTTCTTGCCAAATTCGTTCCACTTCTCCTTAACAATAGCTTCACTCTCAACTTCTTCTTCAATAGCATATGTTATTTCTTCAACCTTGGCGTCTAACCACGATTTAAGCTGAATAGGAAGAGCCTTTAGCAGAAATTGTGAATTAAGTGAATATCCTAAAACTGGGTTTATCTGATCGGTTCCTGAAACCATAACCCAGCCGCTGGGTTTAAAAGATATAATGTAAAATTTTGGTATGCCAGCTTCTACCCTTGAGTATACTGTTGATATATCAGTTTGAGTATAATATTTAGGGCTGCACGTATTTATCCAGTTCAATGCCACAGTTTTTGCTTCGACGCTTTGTATTGGCCGGGCATTCCCCAATATACCAACTAGTATTAAAACCAAAGTCAGTAGTAATCCTCTAATTGGTTTTTTAAACCAATAAAATAATGGCTTTTGATTCACAGTTAATTCTCCCAATTATTAAAAATAAATATTCGTCTTATTTAAAATATATCCCCTACTTAAATATGCATCTTCACATACAAAAATAATAAATAATCAATACCTAACTGCAGAACTATTAAATATTTAAAACACTATTGTTCAATGTTATACAACAGATGTCAAATACTTAAATCTGAAAAACAGGGTAGCTCTTTTAAAAAAGTATATCTTAAATTTTCTGCGTCGGTCTTACAACAAAATATTTCAATTCCATTTGTAATCAGCAAATAAGGCACTTTAAGTTCAAGATTGTAAACAGAAATCTGGTCAAAGGTTTTTTGAGTAATGGTAATCTCAGGAGCTTTACATTCAATTAGCATAACAGGTTTCCCTGATTTTGAATATGCAACAATGTCAAACCTGTATACTAACCCGTTAAGCTTGAATCCCTTTTCTACTGCTAATAAGCTTATCGGATAACTTTTATGATCCCGCAAATAATGAAGACAATTTTGCCTTACCCATTCTTCCGGTGTTAAAATGACATATTTCCTTCTTGAGTCATCAAAGATGTACATCTTACCGCCTTCTTCCTTAACTTTAAAGTTTGAAACCGGAAAAGTCAATTTGGGAAACTCAAAACTCATTTAATTCAAATTTGATCAAATCTAACAAAATTTGGATAATGGCTTATTTCAATATTTGTATTTTTGTTGTTACTTTCAAATCAAAATTGAAAATGAAGACTAAAGAAGAAATTGTTGCCAACTGGCTACCCCGATATACCGGAGTTCCTCTTGAGAAATTCGGAAAATATATTTTGCTGACAAATTTTCAGCATTACGTTGAAATGTTTGCCGAAAAAATGAACGTCGAAATCGAAGGTGAAGAGCGTAATATGCCAAGCGCAACTGCTGAAAATATTACTATCCTTAACTTTGGAATGGGAAGTCCGAATGCAGCTACTGTCATGGATCTGCTTAGCTCAATTTTTCCTAAAGCAGTGCTTTTTCTCGGTAAATGCGGTGGGCTTAAAGTCAAGAATGAAGTTGGAGACCTGATACTTCCTATTGCTGCTATCCGACATGATGGTACTTCTGACGATTATCTGCCCCCTGAAGTCCCTGCACTTCCTGCTTTTAGCTTGCAACGCGCTGTTTCTTCAGCCATCAGAGATCATAACCGGGATTATTATACAGGAGTTGTCTTCACCACAAATAAAAGAGTCTGGGAGTACGACAGCAGATTTAAAAAGTATCTGAGCAAAACCCGAGCAATGGCTATTGACATGGAAACTGCAACTATATTTGTAACTGGATTTGCAAACGAAATACCTACAGGAGCACTTTTACTTATTTCCGACCAACCTATGATTTCAACTGGCGTAAAAACTGAAAAAAGCGATCAATCTGTAACTGCCAAATTTGCTGACGACCATCTCCAAATTGGAATCGATTCAATGAAACTCCTGCGTGATAATGGACAATCGGTTAAACACCTTAAATTTTTCGATGAATGACATATAAAGATATTATTAGCAACCTTAAGAAAAAAATATACCACCCAATCTATCTGCTAATGGGTGAAGAACCGTATTATATTGATAAAATCTCAGATTATATCGAAGACAATGTCCTTTCTGAAGCAGAAAAGGGTTTCAATCAAACTATTCTCTATGGTAAAGATGTAGATTATAATTCATTGATGACAATTACTCGACGCTTCCCAATGATGTCTTCAAGCCAGGTTATTATTCTTAAAGAAGCTCAATCGTTTAAAGAACTACCTGAATTTCTTGAAAAATATATCGAAAATGTCGTAAGTTCTACAATACTTGTCATTTGCCATAAATACGCTAGTCTCGATAAAAGGAGAAAAGGGGTAAAAGGAGTAGATAGTGTCGGAGTTTTATTTGAATCTCCTAAGATATACGAGAACCAACTAATAACATGGATTAATAACTATTGCTCTGATAATGGTTACGTAATTCAACCTCAAAGTGCCTCAATGCTTGCAGAATTTCTTGGAACTGAAATCAGTAAGGTGAGCAACGAAATCGACAAACTGATGATTCTGCTTCCCTCCGGAAGCACAATTACTCCTTCAGATATTGAAAAAAACATTGGCATAAGTAAAGACTATAATATTTTTGAACTTCAGAAAGCTATCGCTGAAAAGAATATTCTGAAAGCGAATAAGATTATAAATCATTTCAACAACAACCTGAAAAATAATCCTCTTGTCAAAACTATTTCTTTGCTTTTCCCTTATTTCAATAAATTATTGAAGGTCCACCTTATGACCGACAAATCAAAAAACAGCATCATAAAAGTTACCGGTGTTTCTCCATATTTTGCTGATGACTACGTAAAGGCAATCAATAATTATAATCCAAAGAAACTTGTAGAAATAATTTCTCTTCTCCGCGAATATGACATGAAATCAAAAGGAGTTGAAAACGGAACTTCTTCCGAGGCAGAACTTCAAAGGGAACTAATTTTTAAAATACTGCATTAATAGATTTATCAAGCGTTTTAAATGACTGAAGAATTACTCAAATCGGCACCAAATAATCTTAAATACCCAACTAAATATGGGTTTGAAGAAACCTTTTTTATAAACGGCACTGAAATAATTTTTTACAATGAAACTCTTTCAAGATTAAAAAGCCTTCTGGATATTTATCAGATTAAATCTGTTTTTTTAAATGATTATGAAGCAGATAACTTAAAAAAAGAATTGAAAAAATTAGTTGTAAAAAGCAGATACTACAAAACTGCCCGTTGCATCATTTCTTTCAATAAAAATTTAGAAACAGAAGAAGTAGAAGAATCTATAAAGATTGAACCCGACCCTTATCTTTTCAGTATCGGAAAGATTCTCGAAAATTGTATTGTTTGTACCAACATAACAAAACCGATAGGTGAATCAGCCAACCTGCCTTCTGTTTCAGATGAATTCAAAAAATTGATATTAAACGACATTATCTGCAACAAGGCCGATGATGGCTTTATTCTTAACTCAAAAAACTCAATTACTGAATCTTATCTGGGAAATATTTTTTTTATTGAAGAAGATCACGTTGTAACACCTTCAACAAATACAGGGTGTAATCCATGGATTATGAGGGATATTATAATCGAGGAACTAAAATCAATGAAACTTCCCGTAATTGAAAAAAACTTCATCAGGACTGAAGAACTAATAAATTCCAAGGAAATAATAGTTGCAGGAAGCTATGGCATATACACTGTTACAGGAATTGACAAACAACGCTACTTCAGCGATGTCAGAAATTTACTTATTGCCAGAATTCTGAAAAAATATATCAATAAATAATCAGTTCAAGCTTGGATTCTCAGGATAGTTCTCCCATAAAGAGTATTTACCACCAAGCTTCTTTACCATCTCAACCCATAACTCTTCCTTCGTTTCCATAACCATTTCGATACTGATGTCAGAAACAAGCCATGAATCTTCATCAAGCTCTTCTTTCAACTGGCCCTTATCCCATCCTGAATAACCCAGGAAAAATCTCACTTTTTTCTTATCTATTGCCCCGGAGTTGAAAAGCTGCTTTAAAGTATCAAAATCACCTCCCCAATATAGGTCTTCAAAAATATGTATACTATTGGGTATCAATTCTCCTAGTGTATGGATGTAATATACCGATTCAATATTCACCGGTCCTCCAACATATAGTTTATCTGTAGACCCCGGAAACTCCTCCTCAAAACCAATAACTGAAAAATCAATAGGCTTATTCAGAATAAAACCAACAGATCCATCCTTATCATGACTTACCAAAAATACTATTGAACGATTAAAATAACTGCCAGGCAAAAATGGTTCTGCAATAAGTATTCTCCCCTTTTTAGGAGCTACATTATTGGTCTTTATTCTGAATATGCCTAAGTTTAAATCCATTACAATAATTTATTCTAAAAGCAAGATAGAAAAATTATGCAATAAAACAAATTGATTTTGAAATAATCGGCGATTAAATATTCCTAATTGAAATTTATATCATAGGCTAGTCCGAATTCCACAAATTCAGCCTTAATATAGTGAGCCTTAAGACATAGAGTAAGTCTTGTGTTCTTAAATAAGTAATATCCCAGACCAAGCCTTTCATAAATATAGTAGCCGTTAATATTATAATCTGATGGAGATTCTCCAAGATATAAGCCAAGTTGCGCTAAAATGGTAAATTTTTCAATTAAATATTCGTGAGATAAATGAACAGCGTAAGTAATAAGCTCCTTAGGTTCGTATGGGTCCCAGAACCTCAAGCCCTGTTTTGATTCGTTATAAGCCACTTCAAATCCTAATCCCAATCTTCGCTTATAACTTAGCCGATAATAAAGTGACGGCGATATTAAAATCTCTCTGTATGTTGGAGTTGGAGCAAACAATTTCTTTGACCCAAAGCCTATATATGTGTTCAACTGAAAGTTACGGTCAAACTCTATCTTTTTACCTTTATTCACATACTTTGGTTTTTCATAATAATGTCTGAATCCGAATTTCAGCGATGGAATATTCAAACCAAGGTTAGGCCAACCTATTGCCCCATTTGAATAATGAGTAAGTCCTTCACTAACAAAAAAATCGACCCTGGGAGCAACATGAAAAGATTGTTCAAGATAGATGCCAAAAAATGCATTTAGGCTTGAACCCGTAGCCATATTGCTTGGATTTGTAACTTTATCATACGGATTAATTCCGTACGACATTCCTAAATCAACCTCAAGGTCAACCCTGAACCAATCAGTCGTAATCTGAGGAAAATTTGTATAAAAATAAGCAGCAACAGGCTCTCCAAGTATTTTTGTATCAAAAGTATTCCAATTCAATCCAAGCCCCAGACTAGGGTAACGATAAGCCACCTCCCAATCGCGGTTTCCTCCGGTCTGCCATCCAAATTTCAAATCAAAACCCTTATACGGGTACATTAAATTCTTAATTACCTCGCGATGAGGCTTGTTTTCACCCGTTCGGTAATTTAAACTGTAAAAGAAAGTAGAAGACCCCTTTTCTTGAGAATAGGAACTGATACTTAAAAGTATCAGCATAAAAAAAAGCAACAGATATATCTTAGTTCTGAAAGGTTTCATTCATCTTCAATGATTATGAAAATATCTTCATTCGTTTTTTTCATAAAATATTCCTCTCGCGCAAATCTCTCGAGTTCAGTAGTGTCAGTCTTTAATGCTTTAATCCGGGCTTTGTCTTTAGCAATTTTTTCTTCAAGATAAACAGCTTCTTTTTTCATATTCTTGAGCTTATGCTTATCTCTGTTTACACGTACCCAGTTGAATTCATCAAAAAACAGCATCCACACAAGAAAAAACAATATAATGCCAATATATATTTTATACTTGTTTAAAAATTGAAGAATCTGCTGTTTCATTAAACCTGTTTAATTATTCATAAGCAAATACAAAACTAATAAATTTGCTCACCCAACATTCAAAGGTTAATAATGTTTTTGAATTATTGATTTTATTTAAAACACAAAATTATCCACATCCCATATACTTGTTATTTTTATGGGGAGCACATAACAAAAATTCATCTGTTATTATTAATTTCCAATCAGATACAACTCAATCGGGTTGAAAATTCGGATAGCTAAAATGCTCAGCAGCAACAAATGTTTCCTTTATTGTCCTTATCGACACCCATCTCAAAAAGTTGAATACAGACCCTGCTTTATCATTAGTGCCTGAACCTCTGGCTCCTCCAAAAGGCTGCTGCCCCACTACTGCTCCTGTCGGTTTATCGTTTATGTAGAAATTTCCCGCAGTGTTCTCCAGCTTTTTGGCCATCTTTTCGATATTATATCGGTTTTGAGAAAAAATAGCCCCGGTAAGTGCGTAAATCGAAGTTTTGTCAAGAATATCAAGCGTTTTATCTAATTCTTCATCTTTATAAATATACACCGTAACTACAGGACCAAACAATTCTTCCTTCATGGTAATATAATCCGGTTTTTTAGCAAGAATGACCGTGGGTTGAATAAAATAGCCCATTGTTTTATTGCATCCTCCGCCGTATATAACTTCTGCATCTGCCGTGTTTCTGGCATTATCAATAAACCCTTTCAACTTATCAAATGAGCTTTCATCAATCACAGCATTCATAAAGTTTGTAAAATCTTCTGGCGTTCCAATCTTAATCTCATCGAGCTGTACTTTTGAAAGTTTCCAAAACTCTTCCCATATAGATTCAGGAATATACACCCTCGAAGCTGCAGAACATTTTTGTCCTTGGTACTCAAAGGATCCGCGGACAAAGGCAGTAGCAAGTTTTTTGACATCAGAAGTAGGATCAGCAAAAATGAAATCCTTACCTCCTGTCTCTCCCACAATTCTCGGATAAGATTTATATCTGTAAATATTTTCGCCAATCGTCTTCCAGATATTTTGAAATACTTCAGTTGAACCAGTAAAGTGTATTCCCGCAAAATCAGGATGAGTAAGAACAACTTTTGCAGCTACCGGTCCTGAAACAAAAACAAGGTTAATAACCCCATCAGGCAAACCTGCCTCTTTGTATATTTCCATTAAAACAGCAGCTGAATAAACTGCAGTTTTTGACGGCTTCCAAACAACTACGTTGCCCATCATTGCCGGGGATGCAGGAAGATTCCCTGCTATTGAAGTAAAATTGAAAGGTGTAAGGGCATAAACAAAACCTTCGAGTGGTCTGAATTCGTTATAATTCCAGATACCGGGGGAAGATTCAGGCTGCATTTTGTATATTTCGGTCATACAATGAACCCCAAACCTTAGAAAGTCAGCCATCTCACATGCAGAATCTATTTCAGCCTGATAAGCATTCTTTGACTGTCCAAGCATAGTTGCTGCATTAATTTTAGACCTATAAGGTCCGGAAATAAGATCTGCGGCTTTTAGAAAAATTGCAGCCCTATGCTGCCACGAAACATTATTCCATTCATCTTTTGCTGCCAGAGCAGAATCGATCGCATCTTTAACATGATTTTCGTTTCCCTGATGGTAATATCCCAGTGTATGATTGAAATCGTGGGGCGGAAAAACCCTGATTTTTTCATCAGTCGTCACATCCTTTCCACCTATACACATAGGAATATCAATCTCTTGAGAAAGAAGAATATTAATCATCTCTTTCAAATCTTTTCTTTCCGCACTTCCCGGAGCATATGATTTAACCGGTTCATTTTTAGGAACTGGCACATTAAAAAACCCTTTAAGCATATCAAGTTATTTATTTTATTACTCAACAGTGTTTAATACAAATTTAAAACCTGCAGCTTTAAAAAATCCTAATAAAAATCACCGATGAAACTCATGTTTATTAAGGAAACGGCTATATAATGTTATATCCTGCAAACACTCTCCAACTATATTTGGGCTATACCACATAGGGACCACATTCGTACTTTCTCCCTTAATAAAGGGAGAAAGTACGAATGTGGTACGGCTTTGGTAGGGTTCTGCTAAGAAGCTGTCCATATTCTGACATATCCTAAAATTAGTCCTATATCAATGGACATGAACATTAAAAGAAAATTGAATCTGGAAATGTGGGGAATCTAAAACCTCCCGGATGAGAATGTTCTGTTTATAAGCGAATTAAATTTCTGATATCCGACTAAACGGTCATATCTATCGTTAACTCTTCCATAATAAACAAAAATCTGGTAATCATTTTCGGTTTCGTGGTGGCTTCCCTCAAAAGGATATGTTTTTATTTCATTCACCGTCAAATCTTTCCAGGCATAAGCATAATTGTAAAAACCCTGTTTTAGAAGTAAGGTCAACTCATATTGGTTCTTTTCCATGTTCCATTTCATTTCATTTTGCTTAGAACATTGCCAATTAGTTAATTCTCCAAAAACATAGACCCCCCCTCCGAGCAAAATATTTTCCATCGGGAGACGGAAATGAACAAACATATAATCGGCTTCAACATCAGGGTAAGAAGACTGGTATGTTTCAATATGGTAACGCCCGTTTAAGTCTTCCTCAAAAGTATACCTCTGCTGAGTTCTTAACTCGTCGGTCAACAGAGTAACGTGATAGACCGGTCTGTGATAAGTTATTGAGCTTACCTCCTCACTTGGATATTTGTAATTTCGGAACTCAAAATCACGGAACTCATTTTCACCGTTAAAACAATTACCCTCATTATAATCGTATTCAAGCTTTTCGCCGTCAGAAAACATTGGGATAAGATTTGTTATAGCATTATCGTGGCGGCTGTTCTGCATCAAAACCACCTTTACATCGCGGGAAGGGTTTTGAATTGGGAAATTTTTGTGATCTATGACAAAATCAATTTCCTGGTTATTGGCTTCACCTTTATCAAACATTGACTTCCTAATTCTAGCATCAATATTAACCATTGGTTCAACAACATACATCCTCCAAGTAATTAGCGGTTCTTCCGGGGAATCCTTATCATACACTACAATAGCATAGTTGCCAGAATATTTGAAACTTATATTCTCGTTAGGAAAATTCAGAAAGTAATTAACATACTTAACAAGCGGAACAACAGCAAATTCAAAATCTTCTAAGGGATATTCAGTAAACGAATCGAGATACTCCTGCTGGGAAAGAGAAGATACTTTCCAGTTCCTGTCACAATGGTAGATAGTGTAAAAATAGTTTTTAACCTCGGCAGAAAGATCATCAAATGAAAACGCAAGTTTTTGGTCGCTATTTAAAGTAATTACCGGAGAAGAAAGGTCCCAACCTTCGCGGTACAACTGCACTGTCCGAATATTGTCAGAAAAAACTTTATTGCTTATAACCTCAGGTAGTTCGAAAGAAAAACAAGAGATAGAAAATGTCATAAACAAGAATATTATAGAAAGCCTTTTCAAAACCATGCAATTTTTTTACACAAAATTAATATTTAACCTGAACTAAGGAAAGGTTCTGTCAACAGTTTGTTTAACGTACTAAGAACTAAAAAATTATATTTAAAAAAAACTTAATAATCTTATTTTTCACTAAATTGTATTGACTTTTTAAAGTGTGTATATCATTAATCTATTGATTTTTCAGTGTAATTTTAAAATCTTTTAACAAATTACTGAAAAAGTTAAAAACCTATCAGAAAAAGTCAAAAATTAAATAATTACATTTGTGCCTCGTTTAAATAATTACATTATTCAGCAATGTCGAAAACAATAAAAATCAGAAAAGGATTGGATATCAGATTGAAAGGAGTAGCTGAATTGACCATTGCCGACACTTTGGTGTCAGCATTATATGGTATTAAGCCATCTGACTTTCCGGGTTTTACTCCTAAATTATCTGTAAAACCAGATGACATTGTTAAAGCCGGCACGCCGCTTCTATACGACAAAAACCGACCTGAGGTAAAGATTACATCACCTGTGAGCGGTAAAGTTGTAATGATAAATCGCGGTGAGCGCAGACGAATACTTGAAGTTGAAATTGAGAGTGACGGTAAATTTGAGTCCGAAGAGTTTCAGGTTGCAGATTTTAATAAATCGGATCGTGAAAAAATAAAAGAGACACTTCTTTCCAGCGGACTTTGGCCCTTTTTAATTCAGAGGCCCTACGGCGTAATAGCCAAATCGACTGACACTCCACGCGACATTTTCGTTTCCGGCTTTGACTCAGCTCCTCTGGCACCTGACTACGAGTTAACCTTATCAGGCGATCAGGATTCTTTTCAAAAAGGGATTGACGTCCTTTCGAAGTTAACTTACGGGAAAGTATTTCTGAACATCCGTAGTGGTTCAATACTTGAAAAAATCAAGGGAGTTGAACTAAATTACTTTCAGGGACCGCATCCATCAGGGAATATAGGAATTCAGATACATCATCTGAAGCCGATAAACAAGGGGGATATTGTTTGGACAATCAACGCTCAGGCAGTTGTTTTCATTGGCCGGTTATTCAGTACCGGGAAGCTGGATCTGAGTAAAATAATAGCTCTCACAGGTTCAGAAGTTTTAGCGCCCAAATACTATAAAGTATTTTCAGGCACATCGGTTAAAACGATAATATATGGCAGAACTGCGAAAAAGAGTAAAGAGAGGATAATTTCAGGAAATGTACTAACCGGATGTAAAACGGAAACGGATGATTATCTGGGATTTTACCATAATCAAGTAACGATTATTCCTGAGGGTGACGAATATGAATTTGTTGGATGGGCAATGCCGAGAATTAATAAATTCAGCATGTCGAGAGCCTACTTTTCATGGCTTATGCCAGGCAAAAAGTTTAATGCTGATGCAAATTTCAACGGTGAAGAAAGGGCTTATGTAATGACCGGACAATATGAAAAAGTACTTCCTATGGATATACTTCCGGTTCATTTAATAAAATCAATTCTTGCTGACGACATAGATAAGATGGAACAACTCGGTATCTACGAGGTAATTGAAGAAGATGTTGCCCTTTGTGAATTTGTTTGCACTTCAAAAATAGAAGTACAGTCAATTTTAAGGAAGGGGATAAATCTTATGATGAAAGAACTCGGATGATCAAACGGAAAAATACTTACAGATTTAGATGAAATCACTAAGAAATTATATAGACAAACAGAAGCCGCATTTTCAGAAAGGCGGCAAGTTTGAGAAGCTGGGATCAACATTTGGGGCGTTTGAAACATTCTTATTCACACCAAACCACACATCAAGATCAGGTTCACATATACATGACACCATAGATTTGAAAAGAACTATGATTGTTGTGGTTTTAGCCTTAGTACCTGCCCTACTGTTTGGTAGCTGGAATATTGGCTATCAGAACGGACTTGCATTCGGAATTGAAAGAAGCCTGTTAGGCAATTTCTTTTTTGGGTTATGGAAGATGTTACCTTTAATAGTTGTTTCCTATGTTGTAGGTTTAGGAATTGAATTTATTTCTGCACAAATAAGAGGGCATGAAGTAAATGAAGGCTATCTGGTTACAGGACTGCTGATTCCACTGATTGTGCCTATCAATATTCCTCTCTGGATGTTGGCACTTGCAGTAGTTTTTGCTGTAATTATCGGCAAAGAAATATTTGGAGGAACGGGGTATAACATTATGAATGTTGCGCTTATAGCCCGTGCATTTTTATTTTTCGCTTATCCTTCGCAAATGTCGGGAGACTCAGTTTGGATATACAAACTTGCAGAAGGGACACCTATTGATGGTTTTTCAGGAGCAACCCCTCTTGCGCAGTTAGCTCAAGGAGCAACAGATAAAATTCCATCGGTAATGGATATGTTTATAGGTTTCATTCCCGGTTCTATAGGAGAAACTTCAAAGATTGCAATACTAATGGGTGCTGCGATATTGATTTTCACAGGTATAGGAAGCTGGAAAATAATGCTTTCGACAGTTATTGGAGCCTTATCCTTAGGTTTGGTTTTCAATATTTTTGCTTCGAACGCATATATGGCGATGCCTGCATACAATCATTTACTACTTGGCGGATTTGCTTTTGGTGCAGTTTTCATGGCAACAGACCCTGTAACTGCCCCTCATACAGAAAAAGGAAAGTGGATATACGGATTTTTAATTGGAGCGTTAGCTGTAATAATAAGAGTATTTAATCCTGCTTACCCAGAAGGAATGATGTTATCAATTCTGCTCTTGAATGTATGGTCACCATTGATTGACTATTTCGTTGTTCAAGGTCATATTAAAAGCAGAATGAAAAGGTTCTCAGTTAAATGAAAATAATAAAATGATATCGTAATGAAGAACTTCAGCAACACATACATATTTATTTTTTCTGCGGTAATGGTAATAATAGTTGCGCTATTATTATCGACAGCTGCCATGCAGTTAAAGCCATTTCAGGATAAGAATATTGAAGTAGAGAAAAAACAAAACATACTTGCATCAATAAAAATAAAAGCTACACCGGAAGAAGCTGTAGAGAAATATTCGAAATATATTACTGACAGTTACGTGATCAATGATAAAGGAGAAAAAATAGAAGGTGAAGATGCTTTTAAGATTGATGTGAAAAGTGAACTTTCAAAACCTATTGAAAACAGAAAGCTTCCGGTATATGTTGGCACCCTTGATGACGGCACAAATGCTTTTGTAATGCCATTGAGAGGAAAAGGATTATGGGGACCTATCTGGGGTTACATGTCGTTTAAACCCGATATGAATACTGTTTACGGGGCTGTTTTTGATCATCAGGGAGAGACTCCTGGATTAGGAGCCGAAATTGCTACTGAAATGTTTCAGAATCCATTTGTTGATAAAAAAATATTCAACGATAGTGGTGACTTTATATCAATTAAGGTTGTCAAAGGTGGAGCTAAAGAAGGAGATGTACATGCAGTAGATGCCATATCAGGCGGAACAATTACATCGAAAGCCTTAGAGGAAATGTTAGATAACTGTTTAGTGCAGTATAAGTCGTATTACATTGAAAATCGTCAATAATTAAATATTTACCGGGATGAGTGTTTTATCTTCAAAAAATTTCAAATTGATTACAGGACCGCTGAATTTGCAGAATCCTGTAACCGTACAAATTCTTGGTATTTGTTCAGCTTTAGCTGTAACTGTAAAATTAAAACCAGCCATAGTGATGGGGATTTCAGTTATAGTTGTTACTGCTGTATCCAACCTGTTGATTTCACTATTGCGAAATTACATACCCTCAAGGATTAGAATAATAGTTCAGTTAGTTGTAGTTGCCACGATGGTAATTTTGGTTGACCAGTTTTTAAAAGCATTTGTATATGATGTAAGTAAGCAGCTATCTGTATATGTAGGACTGATTATCACCAACTGTATAATAATGGGAAGGTTAGAAGCATTTGCAATGTCGAATAAACCATGGCCTTCATTGATTGACGGTATTGGTAATGGAGTTGGTTATGCGATGATACTGATTATAGTAGCTGCAGTAAGAGAGCTTTTTGGTTCAGGAACTTTACTTGGATTTAATTTGATACCTCAATCGTTCTACGATGCTGGATATGTTAATAACGGAATGATGATAATGCCAACTATGGCGCTTGTTTTGGTTGGATGTATCATTTGGATACAAAGGAGTTTCAACAAAGAATTGATTGAAAAAGAATAACATCAAAAGGTACAGGATATGCAAGAAATGATAAACATATTTATAAAGTCGGTCTTTGTCGACAACATGGTTTTCGCATTTTTCCTTGGTATGTGTTCATACCTGGCAGTGTCGAAAACTGTTAAAACATCGATAGGACTTGGAATTGCTGTAATATTCGTTCAAATAATTACAGTACCCGTCAACTACCTTTTGTTGAAGTTTGTTTTAAAACCGGGAGCACTTTCATGGTTAGGAGCAGATTTCAGTTCTGTAGACTTATCTTTCCTTAGTTTTATGATCTTCATTGCTTTGATTGCAGCAATGGTACAATTAGTAGAAATGATAATTGAGAAATTCTCACCTTCTTTATACAACTCGTTAGGCATTTTTCTTCCCTTGATTGCGGTAAACTGTGCAATATTAGGAGGTTCACTGTTTATGGAACAGAGAGAATATGAAAACATAGGTCAGGTTTTTGCATGGGGATTAGGTTCAGGAACAGGATGGGCATTAGCGATAGTATCGTTAGCTGCCATTCGAGAAAAACTTAAATACAATAACATACCGGCACCATTACGTGGTATAGGTATAACCTTCATTATTACAGGGCTAATGGGATTAGCGTTTATGAGTTTCCTTGGAATCAACCTTTAATTTAAAAAAAAGAAGTTCAAAATGATAATAGGTTCAACTATATTTGTAATTATATCCAGTGTAGTAGTTTTCCTGGTAATCGTATTATTATTGGTAGCTGCATTGCTTTTTGCAAGGGCAAAACTTACTGCTACAGGAGAAGTGAAAGTAACCATCAACGAGGAGAAAGAGCTTGTAGCTAATCCGGGAAATTCCTTACTTTCGACATTATCAGAAAAGGGTATCTTCCTGCCCTCAGCATGCGGGGGAGGTGGAACATGCGGAATGTGCCGTTGCCAGGTAGTAGAAGGAGGGGGTTCAATACTTCCTACAGAAACAAGTTTCTTTTCTCGCAAGGAACAACAAGCTAACTGGAGGCTAGGATGTCAGGTAAAAGTTAGGGAAGACATCAAAATCATAATACCGGAAGAAGTACTTGGAATCAAGAAATGGGAATGTGAAGTTGTTTCAAATAGAAACGTTGCAACATTCATAAAAGAGTTTGTTGTCAGGCTTCCTGAAGGAGAATCATTAAACTTCAAATCTGGGGGTTATATCCAGATTGATGTTCCAAAATACGAATGTGAATTCAAGGATTTTGACATTGATGAGAAATTTCGTGATGAGTGGGATAAGAACAAGTTGTGGGATTTAAAAATGAAGAACACAACAGAAACTTATAGGGCATATTCAATGGCCAACCATCCAGCTGAAGGCAATATTATAATGCTCAACATACGAATTGCCACACCACCATGGGATCGTCAGAAAAACGAATGGAAAAACGTTAATCCGGGAATATGTTCATCATACATATTTTCAAGAAAACCGGGCGATAAGGTTACGATTTCAGGACCTTACGGAGAATTCCATATCCAGAATACTCAGAATGAGATGCTTTACATAGGAGGAGGGGCAGGAATGGCTCCATTACGTTCACATCTGTTTCATTTGTTTCACACAGTCAAAACCGGAAGAAAGGTTTCATACTGGTATGGCGCAAGAAGTGTCAGAGAAATATTCTATGAGGATCAATTCAGGGCAATAGAAAAGGAATTTCCTAATTTCAAATTTACAATTGCATTAAGTGATCCCCAGCCGGGAGATAATTGGAAAGGGCCTGTCGGATTTATCCATCAAGTAATATATGATAATTATTTAAAAGATCATGAATCACCTGAAGACATAGAATATTATATGTGCGGTCCCGGTCCAATGACCAATGCTGTCAATAAAATGCTCTATGACATGGGAGTGGAAAAAGAAAATATATATTTCGATGATTTTGGTAATTAATGTGCTTCGTACAAAAATCTTGATGAATTTTAAATAATAAGGAATATTCAATTCTTCAAAATAAGTTTGACTGAATTTTAATTTACAAAGGTAAAAGCTAAAATAATTGCTTCGCCTAACAAATTAGATTTCAGTCAAATTACTTTATATGCCTACCATAAAACTTTTCCAAAGTTCTATTAATCAATATTAATTACATAAAATAATTTCAATAATTAATATTTACAGCTGAAAAAAAATTAAACAAACAAATCAAGTGCAACAAAAATTTAGTAATTTGGAGCCTTAACATGTTAATAACCTTAAAAATAATTTGTGATGTTTGATTTATCGAGTAAATTCAAGTTTAAAAAATTATCCTATAAAATCGGATTACTTATTATTATTACTGAGTTTATTGCACTTTTGGCCCTCGGTATTTATTACATAAGTCGGTTTACATCTCAGATTGAAGATGGTTTACAACAAAAGTTTCAAGCACCGGCCTATTTGATGTCGAAAGGGCTTTTACGTTACGAGACAACAGAAGATAAAGAAACGATGGAGAATCTTGTAGGTGAAACCATCGAAGACTGTATAATTGTTGGTGCCAACGGAAAAGTATATTTCTCACTAAAGCCGGAATATTTTGAAAAGACCAGAGATGAAGTATCTGTTTTAAAAGGTTATGACGAACTCACAAAAGAAATAAAAGAATCTGTCTTTAAAAATGTTGAAAGCAAAGGAAAAGATTATTTTGTAGCAATCAGTCCGTTAAGACTCGATGACGGAAAATTTTTAGGGCACCTGTTCATTTATGCGAAGATGGACAGAATAAAAGCTCAGAAGGCAGAAATCATGTTAATGTTCATATTAGGATCGTTATTGTGTATTGTATTAACATCAGCAGTAATAATCTTCCTTTTCAACAGGAACTTTACAAAGAATATTAACCTGACACTCAAAAAATTGACAGATATACAGAATGGTAAACTTTCAAAAGAAATGTTGAAAGTTGATTCTGAAGATGAAATTGGAATGTTGAGCGAAGCTATAAACAATCTAAGTCAAAAACTCAGGGAAATAGTTGCCAGGATTGCAGACGGAGCAAGAAAAGTTAATGGCAGCAGTTCTCAAATCAACAATATTTCAATGAAAGTTGCCAGTGGTTCAATGCAACAAGCCACATCAGCTGAAGAAGTTTCATCAGCAGTTGAAGAGATGGCATCTGTGATTCAGGACAGCAACCATAACGCTATGCAGACAAGGATGATATCTGATAAAGCTGCTGAGGGTATAAAGGAATTAATAGAAAAGGAAGAAGAAAGTTTAAGGTATATAAAAGAGATATCGCAGAAAATTTCAATTGTTAATGATATTGCCTTCCAGACAAACATACTTGCTTTAAACGCAGCTGTTGAAGCAGCAAGGGCTGGTGAACAAGGAAGAGGTTTTGCTGTTGTTGCGGGAGAAGTAAGAAGGCTTGCTGAAAATAGCCGTATCGCAGCTGATGAAATCACCAAACTTTCGGCTAAATCGGTTAGCATTACTGCCAATGCTCATGATTTCATGATGAAGATAGCACCGGAAATAGAAAAGACATCAAAGTTGGTACATGAAATTTCAGTTTCAAGTAACGAATTGAATAACGGTGCATCACAAATCAACAGTGCTATTCAGGAATTGAACCTTGTCATTCAACAGTATACTGCCACAGCGGAAGAAATGTCAAGAAATTCTGAAATAATGAAAAGTGAAGCTATAGATCTTGAACAAAGTATTTTATTCTTCAAGTTGGAAAAATAAAAACCTAGTTTTAATGAAATTCCTAAAAATAAAAATGTTCAGGGGCTGGGTAATAGTTTTGTTTGTAATTATTGCGTCGACAATCTTATTTTCAAGATGCAGTTCAGACATTGACATTTCTAACGGGGAACAAATTACACAAGATAAGGACGCTGTAACCATCAATTTTATAGGGCACTGGCTAAACGAAGGAAAGCGTGAAGATCTTGTTAGAAATTTTGCAAGGGATTACGAATTTAGAAATCAGAATATTAGAGTAAATCTTAAGTTTCCTGAAGAAGTATTTTACAATCGTGAAGATCTTCAGAGTAATCAGAAGTTTGTATCAAAGATGCTTCTAAAGGATAATCCTGAGTGGGACATAATAAGAGTCAACGGTGAATATCAGGAAATATTGGAACAGTGTGGCGATCCTGATTGGCCCAGGAAATATCTTGTTGATTTCAGCGAGATTAAAGAATTCAGGGATGGCACCCAACCTGAGTTATTAACCTCTGAAGCTAAGAAATCATGGAATGGGATAATACCGGGACCATACATTGAAGGTCAGTTTTGGGCACTTTGGTGCAACAAAGTTGTAGCACAGAAAATTGGTCTTGAAGTCAAGCAATATGGAATGAGCGTTGATGATTTTATCGGCTATTTGAAAGCTGTAAACACTTATAACACCCAGAATCCTGATAAATATATTACACCCGTTTATGAATCTGTAGATTGGCCTACAACTATGGTAATTGCTATACAGATGTTTTCCTCGTTGCTCAACGACTCTAAAGAATTTTTCTCAGGACAAATAACTGAAAGAAGATTAAATGCTTGGGCTAAAACGCTTGAAGCTATTGAATTAATGTCCAAATACAAACCATTAAACCCGGGGTGGAAAAATGTCAATTGGGATAAAACAAAGTCATCTCTTGTAAATGAAGAGTGCCTTTTTTACATAAATGGGTCATGGATGTACAATATTTGGCAGTCGATAGATGACAAAAAGATACACAACTGTATGCCTACAGAATTTCCAAGTTTTAATAAAACTTCAGTTTATCCTGGAGGCTATCAGGTGATGTGGGCAGTATTGAAAAATGCCCCACACAAAGAAGAGGCCATTAGATTTCTTTTAGACATGAACAGACCTGCAATGTCTGAAATGTGGGTCAGGTATACAAAATGCCCAACTGGAATAAAGGGCAATCTTACGGGAGTATCCTTCGGAGGAGATCAATTTGAAAACTTCTCATATCATATTCAGGATACCTATGGTTTGAACACTTACAGATACTACGAAAGTAGTTCTTGGGTACTAAATGAATCCAATGCTAATACGCCTATTTACTATCTTGAGGTAATTCAAGGACAAATGACTGCTAAAGAGGCAATACAAAAAATCAGAAAAAGTATTTAATCTACTACTAAACAATACAAAATATTTATGACAAGAACTTTGTCCTTTCTTCTGGCAATAATCTTATTATTCTCATGCAAGACCCAAGAAGCCAAAAGTAAATATATTACAAATGAAGGGTTTATTTATGGCACAATATATCACATAACGTATGAAAGTCCTACCGGAGAAGACTTAAAAGAAGGCATCGAAAATCAGTTAAATCTTTTAGACAAATCAGTATCGACTTTTAATAAAGAATCTGTTTTATCGAAAGTCAACCGAAATGAATCAGTTGTATTAGACGAATATTTCTTAAGAGTATACAACAAGGCTTTAGAAGTATCTGAAACATCTGATGGTGCTTTTGACGTAACCGTAGCTCCGCTAGTAAATGCTTGGGGTTTTGGATTTAAAGCAAAGGAAAATATATCAACGAGATTAATTGACAGCCTGCTTCAATTTGTAGGTTACAAGAAAATACGCCTTGAAAATAATACCATTATTAAAGAAGATCTACGAACAATGCTCGATTTTAGTGCAATTGCAAAAGGCTATGCAGTTGATGTTGCCGGAGATTACTTAAAAAATCAAGGTTGCAAAAATTACATGGTAGAGATTGGTGGTGAAGTTGTTGCAAGAGGAGTAAACAAGGAAGGCAAAGTATGGCGGATTGGAATCAATGAACCCAACGATAATGAACCCGTGACTCCTAATGGACTTGAGGCAATTATATCATTAGACAACAAGGCAATAGCTACATCAGGAAATTACAGAAACTTCTACATGGAAAATGGAAAGAAATATGCACATACAATCAATCCAAATACCGGTTATCCGGTTGACCACAATTTACTAAGTGCTTCAGTAATTGCCGAAGATTGTATGACAGCCGATGCTTATGCTACTGCATGCATGGTTCTGGGAGTTGAAAAAACGATAGAAATGAGTTCTAGCCTTCCCGGGATAGAAATACTTTTGATTTATTCAGATGAAAATGGGGATAATCAAATTAAATTTACAAAGGGATTTGAAAAACTAATAGAGAAGTAGAAAAATTGAAATTCTTCTATAAGTGGCACTCTTTTTGAATAAACAGTTTTATCTTAAAAATTATTAACTTGCAATATTCTAATAAAAGAGAAATGAACATATTGAAGAAACTTATATTAACCTTGATCCTAATAATCAGCCTCAATTCTTTAAAAGGCCAGGTAGAGATTTCTTTAATACAACCTCCGATAATCGATATATTGGAGAGCCCATTGTTTTCTGAAATTCAGTTTACTCCACTTCAAATCCAGAAGTCAGGAATGATTTCTTCAGATATGGAGTTAAAATACTACGACAATAACTATTTTATCCTTGATAATAAATTTAAACAGTGTGCTTACAGATTTGATGAAGATGGGAATTTATTAAATACAATAAATGAACAAGATTCGGCTAAATTAAAAACAGATAAGCTTGTCTTACGAAATCCTGTCAAATTCAATATAAACCCATTCAACAAGCAAGTTGAAATATATAGCTTTGAAGAATCATCAATACAACGATTCACGTATGAAGGGAAAAAGATTGATCAAATTAAGGTAGGAATCAATCTTTCGGACTTTACAAGGACAAAAGAAGGTAATTATCTGATATATACAGGATGGAACAATAAAGAAACACAATACAGACTTTTAATAGCAGACAAAGCTGGAAAAACCATTGATAAGAAACTGCGTTTAGTATCAAAAAGTACTCCTACAGAAGGTTTTGCATTTTATACAACAAGTGAAGGAACATATATGTGGGAGCTTTTAGGTAACACCACCTATTTAGTAAAGAATAACAATATTACTGAAAAGTATAATTTCAATTTTGGGAATAAAAATCTATTACCAAACTACCATATGCTGGATGCTTATGATTCATATAGGCATATCAATCACACCGGCTATTATTCTATTAAAAAATATCTTGAGAATAAAGACTTTGCTTACTTCTTTTTAAATTTTACAAGTGAGACACAAAAAGAGGTATACCATATTATTTATGATAAAACAAAAAAGATTACTTACAGTTACACTGAGAATGCTGGAATTGGAGCTTTCGACAAGGCTCAGAGCCTGACTGATGAAAATGAACTGGTTTTTTTTGTAATGCCTAGAAAATTCAGGCAATTGTTTAATTCAGGTATTGAAAACATACCGTCAATATTTGATGAGTTAACAGAGGTCGTAAATAGTGAAAGGAAGCCTATGATTTTAAAAATTAAATTACAATCATTTTAGCTTTTCCCTGGCCTTTATCTGTTCGCTTTTATCCCAACTTTGAGCACAAGTAATACCTTGATCCCGTAATTTCTTATTCTTACTAATGTGAAGATTAGGAAATTTGTGTGTCTTCTTAAAAATAATCTGTATTGCTAAACCAAAAACAGCTAAAGCAAGAAGAATAACTACAATCAATAATAATTTTAAAAATTCCATATTTGCAATCTACAATAAATTGTTTTTATCTCTTTCCCTAAATATACTAAGAATATTTAAAGGATCATTTTCATCATGTTTTATATCAACACCTATAAATTGAAATAGTTTAATGCTCTCGTTCAATAAATCAGATTTAGGAAAAGAATTCTCAGTAGCATAGTTCAGCCACTTTATTATTGTGAAATTATCGAATAAATGATAGAATCTTTTAAGAAAAACGTCCTTTGTGCTACAATTAGAAATCAAGCTATTAATTCTATCTTGAATAGAGTTTTTAATACAAAAATTCAATAACACCTTATCTCTAATAAATTCATCAAATGACCGTCTTTGATAAATAAGATCAAGATTAGAGAATATATCAATCAAGGGCAAGAAAGAATCATGTGAATAAGTATAATATACTTTCTTAGCTTCAGAAATAAAATTACTTAATACTTGTCCGGTTCCAAAAGGTACTCTATCTGAAAATCGTGAAGAAGGAAAGACCACGGTATTGTTGTTCTCACATATTTTCCCAAACATTAAAATTTTGTTTAAAAAATAGAAGTCTTCACCAGCCTTTCTCCTATTCATCCCACCTTGAGCAACATATGCTTCAGCAATAACTGAGAAACAAGAGCCGACAGTATACATAGCCCCCGGAAAACTAGTTGATTTAAGAGCATTCTTAAAATATCTCATATACAATTCGTATAGAATTGCAGCATGAGCAGTCTCACTATTGTCAAAAAGATGTTCGAAGTAAATTGTTGAAGCTACGTAATCGGGATTTCTTTTATGAAAGTCACATATAGCCTTTAAATAGTTTCTATCAACCAAAGAATCAGCATCTAAAGAAACAATAATTCCGTCTTTTTCATCGAACTTATTAAAATTCACAATTGCCCAGTCCATGCCTATTTTTCTAGCCCATCCAACTCCGGCGTTTTTAAAAGGTAGCTCTCCAACATTTAAAACATTTAGATCAAGCCAAATAGGAGATGATTGTTTTAAAACAATAATCTCATTAAAAGAAATTCCATTTTGATTTTTTATAGTTTGTATAGAAGTTTCGCTACAATTAATGACTACCAATACAGACACAAGAATTCCGGGATCTTCACATTCAAACAGCGAAAGTAAAGTCTTGGTTACATCAGGTTCATCATAGCAAGGAATCACAACAAATAATTGGCAGGGCACAAATATTTTTGGTTCAAAAAAGAAAGGACCTTTATTCTTTTCAATATATGCATCTGCAAAGCTCATAAGAATCAGAAATAAAAAAACCGTGTTAAAGTTAACACGGTTTCAAATATACTTATTTAGTAATTATTTAGAATTAGCATATCTTCTGTTAAGACCATCAAGAATTTCCTTGCTGATATTATATTTCTGATCACCAACAATAATATTACCACTATTGCTAAGGATGTATGTATAATTATGATTCTGATTGAATTCTTTGACATAAGACATAATACTGTCAGCCAAACGTTGATTCATCGAAGCTTCCATTTGTCCAAGCTTATTTGAAAGCTCATAATCCATCCTTTTCATTTCCTCTTCCTGAGCTAATATTTTATCTCTTTCATTAACGGCTCTTTCTTCGGTAAGGAAACCACCCCGTTGTAATTTTTCTTGAAAAGCGACAGCTTGTCTTTCTAAAGACTCTCTTTTTCTGCCAAATTCAGAATTATATTGTTGCTGTTGATTTATGAAATCTTTTTGAAGATCAATAGCTAATTGATAATTAACCAGCACAGAATCGGTTTGAATGTATGCAATTTTTATTTCACTTGATGAATCTGATTCTTTAGAATTCTTTTTTGAGCTTCCACCAAGTCCATTTGCTAAAAACATGACTGTTAACGCAATAATTCCTACAAGGGCTATAATACTTAAGATTAATGGTAACTTTTTCATCTTTAATTAATTTGTTTAAGTGCAAATATAATTTTAAAATTTATTTAAACATGCTATCAAAACAAACAAAGTTATTGTCTTTATAATTCATGTCAAAAATCATACAATACTACTGATTTCGGTCATTTACAACATAATCAGGATACATTAAATTTAGCTTTAAGCATTAAGGATATAAAAAATCACAGATCTATGTTTAACAAGCTAATTGCCAATATATTACCGTACTTTCCAAAAAAATTCATTTGGATTTTTTCAAAAAAGTATGTTGCAGGAGAAACAATAGAAGAATGTATAAGTGCTGCGAGGCAGTTAAATTTAAAAGGCATCTATATAACTGTAGATTTACTTGGTGAGTTTATTAAAACAATTGATGAAGCTGAAAAAAACAAAAACGATTATTTGAAGATTATAGAAAAATTCTCAGAAGAAATCATTCTTGGCAATTTTTCGATAAAACCCACAAGTTTTGGATTATTGATAGATAAAGATAAATGTTACAATTATACAAGGGAAGTTGTAAAAAAAGCGTCACAGATAAACAGTTTCATTAGAATTGACATGGAAGATTCTCAATGTACAACAGATGAAATTGAGTTATATAAGAAATTAAAATCGGAATTTCCCAAGAATGTTGGAATAGTATTTCAAGCATACTTAAAAAGAACGCTTTTCGATATTGAAAGTCTGATTGCTGAGCAGAATGACAAAGAGACAAATCTTGATTTCAGGCTATGCAAAGGAATATATATTGAATCAGAGGAAGTTGCATATAAAGATTACGAAGATATAAGATTGAACTATCTAAAGATTTTGGAGCTAATGTTAAAAAACAATATTTACTCAGGAATTGCCACTCACGATACATTTCTTATTGAAAAAGCAATTAAGTTAATTCAAAACTATTCGGTTCTTGACAATATGTATGAATTTCAAATGCTATACGGTGTAGCTCCTAACCTGAGAGAAAGAATAGTATCAGAAGGTCACAAAATGAGAGTTTATGTACCATACGGGAAACAGTGGTTTGGATATTGCTCAAGAAGATTAAAAGAAAATCCCAAAATGGTTTGGGATATAACTAAAGCAATATTTGTAAGAGGATAGAATTATAAGTCCAATAATATTTCATTTAATAATCTTTTCGGTACGTGATGAGTTCCGTCTTTTTCACGCCAATATTTATAATCATCATCCTTTATGTCATCTATAACAATTCTTTCAACCGGCTTACCGAGAGAAATTACATTTATAATTTGAAAATGATCTGGAATAGCAAGTAATTTCATCAGCATTGGCTTATTTATTGATCTAAAAATACATCCACCGAAACCTTCCTCAACGGCACTTAACAAAATACTTTGAGCCGCAATCCCATCGTCACAGAAGAAATTGTTAGTAATAGTTGTGTCAAGCAATTGTATTATATATGCACTTGGTCTTTCGCCTTTTACAGGACCGTCCCAATCTTTAAGATAAGCAGCCCATGAAAGAGTTGAAAAGACTTTTTCATTCTTTTCTTCCTCGTAGGAAATAATATATTTTAGGGGTTGAGAATTCCTTCCTGACGGACAAAAACGAACAAGATCAATCCACTTTACCAATTGCTCCTTAGCAATTTTAATTGATTCATCATATCGTCTATAGCTGCGGTTCTTAATCAATAAATCTTTAATCATAATAAATTATTTAAAGAAAAAGGATTGGGAGGATATATAAAATTTATGACCAACGATAACCTGCAATAGAAGTGAGTAACTTCCCAATCCTTGTTATTAATAGAACGGGATGTTAAAAAAAATATTGCAAACTACTTCATTTTAAAATGTCTATTTATTCTAAAGCAAATCGCTAGCAAGTTCGGCGAGGTAACTTCTTTCACCCTTCACAAGATTTATGTGAGCAAATAATGGTTGTCCTTTCATTTTATCAGATAAGTATGCTAATCCATTTGACTGTTGATCAAGATATGGAGAATCTATCTGATGTAAATCACCGGTAAAAACAATCTTTGTTCCCTCCCCTGCCCTGGTAATTATAGTCTTAACTTCATGAGGAGTTAAATTCTGAGCTTCATCAATAATAAAGTATGAATTCGAAAGACTCCTTCCTCTGATATAAGCCAAAGCAGCAATTACAAGTTTTTCTTCCTTTTCCATCTCGTCAATTCTGGTGAATTCAACACTCCTAGGATTAAAGCAATGTTTGATCACACCCAAATTATCGTATAATGGCTGCATATAGGGTCTAATTTTCTCGTCAGCATCACCTGGAAGGAAACCTATGTCGCGGTTACTTAAAGCAACGATTGGTCTTGCCAACATAATCTGATCAAACTGGTCATATTGGGCAACTGCGGCAGCTAAAGCAAGTAATGTTTTTCCTGTTCCCGCTTTTCCGGTAACAGCCACCAGCTTAATTTCAGGATTAAACAATGCATTCAACAAAAACGTCTGTTCAGCGTTCCTAGGTTTTATACCATACGCGGTTTTTTTATCTACTCTTTCAAATCGCTTAGCTTCAATATCATACCTTACTAAAGCAGAAGTATTTGAACCCCTGAGAATAAAATACTCATTAGCGTTAGGCTGTTTCTCGAAACCCGAATCATTTAGAGACAAGAACTTCTCATCATATAATTTAGTAATCAGGATGTCATCAAATTGGTCTTTGATATTAACTCCCTTATCAAGAATCTGAGGATCAGTAACTTTATCATTTTTATAATCCTCAGCATCAATTCCAAGGGATTTTGCCTTCATTCTTAGGTTAATATCTTTTGATATGAGGACTACCTTCCTTGGTTTGTTTAAATTTTTTAGGTACTCAGTAATGGCTAAAATCCTATGATCAGGAATATCTTCCTTAAAAGAAGCCAGAATTTTTTCGGTAGGTGGTTTTCCGGTTTCAATTTTTAATTTACCTTTTTTAGATCCTAAAGATAATCCACCATTAAAAAGGTCGTCTTTTACCAATTCATCAAGAAGCCTCACAAATTCTCTTGCCTGATAATTCAATTGGTCGCTACCTCTTTTAAACTTATCAAGTTCTTCAAGAACAGTTATTGGCAACACAACATCATTATCCTGAAAATTAAAAATACAACGATGATCGTGAAGTATAACATTGGTATCTAAAACAAAAATTTTGGATTGCTTTGCTGCCATTCTATAAAGATTCAAGTTGTTTGTATAAACATGTTTATAATTAAACTATTTAAAAGTAAGAATTAAATGTCGTATAAAATGAGTAAAATCTATCCCTTTTGCATTATTTTTATAACAAAACACTGTTAATAAAATGGAATATTCTGAAGCAATAAAATATCTCACAGAGCAATTGCCAATGTTTCAAAGAATTGGAACTGCAGCTTATAAAAACAATCTTGACAACACAATTGCCCTTGACAATTTCTACGAGAATCCCCACAGAAATTTCAAAACTATTCATATTGGAGGGACTAATGGGAAAGGTTCTGTATCTCATATGATTGCTTCAATCCTCCAATGTTCTGGATATAACGTTGGATTATTCACCTCTCCACACTTAAAAGACTTTAGGGAAAGAATAAGAGTAAACGGAAAGAAAATTTCCAAAATAGCAGTAACAAATTTTGTTCGAGACTTCATTTCCAACAACGAAAATATAAAACCTTCATTTTTTGAACTTTCAGTATCATTAGCTTTTAAATATTTTAAAGATTTAAAAGTTGATGTAGCTGTAATTGAAGTAGGTTTAGGAGGCCGATTAGATTGCACAAACATTATCTCGCCAGAGTTATCTGTAATAACGAATATCAGTTTTGATCACACCAATATCCTTGGAGACACTTTAGAAAAAATAGCTTTAGAAAAGGCAGGAATAATTAAGAATAAAATTCCAATAGTAATTGGAGAATCTCAAAAAGCAACAGACCATATATTTATTAAAACCGCCGAAGAAAATAACGCAGAAATAGTTTTCTCGGATAAAGTATTTGAAATTATACCTGCTGATGTAGGAGTTTACAATGTTATCTCAGAAGAAAAATCGGATTTATACAACATTGGATTAAATGGAATATACCAACAGAAAAATTTATCCACTGTATTTGCAGCAATTAATGTGTTAAGATCAAAAGGATTCTTAATTGATAATTCAGCATTAAAAAAAGGGTTAAGTGACGTTGTAATCAATACAGGATTAATGGGAAGATGGCAATTATTATCTGATAATCCTAGGATAATATGCGACACCGGGCATAATGAAGGAGGCATTAAATATATTATCCGGCAACTTGAATCTGAAAAATTTGACAAACTTCATATTGTTTTTGGAATGGTAAATGATAAAGATATTACCAAAATTTTAGAATTACTGCCGGCTAGTGCAATTTACTATTTTACAAAAGCAAAAGTAGAAAGAGCTCTTGATGAGAATAATTTAAAACAAAAAGCAGCTGATCATGGATTAATGGGGAATTCATATCCGACGGTAAAATCTGCATTAAAAGCAGCAAAAGAAAACTCATCAAAAAATGATCTGATTTTTATTGGTGGAAGTACTTTCGTTGTTGCTGAGGTTATTTAAACTTTTCAAAATTAAATGTGTTACTTTTTTCATGATGAAGCTAAACGTTAATCCGGTTCTGAAATTAATTTCTCAGGGTGAGCATCAACAACAGGACTTCAAATATTGCATAAGTGACTCCCGTAAAATTGCAAAATCACTTGTTGCCTTTGCAAATACTAACGGAGGCAGATTGCTTATTGGAGTAAAGGATAATGGTAAAATAATAGGTATAAGCTCTGACGAAGAATTTTATATGGTTGAAGCTGCGGCAAAAATTTATAGTCGCCCGAAAATTAAATTTTCAGTACAACAATGGGAAGTAGATGGTAAAACTGTGCTAGAAATATATGTTGAAAAAAGCGAAGAAAAACCCCATTTTGCAAAAACTGAGGAAAAAAATTGGGTCGCATATATTAGGCGTAACGACGAAAATATTTTAGCAAATAATGTATTGATAAAATCATGGAAATTAGAGAAGGATAGAAAAGGGCTAATGTTTGCTTACGACGAACCAAGAAGCCTATTAATTAAATATTTGGAAGAGAATAACTCTGTTACACTTTCAAAATATTCAAAAATGGCACAGATTACCAGACTTCAAGCTGAAAATATACTTTCAGAGTTCCTTTTTTTAAAATGTATTACAGCTAATTTTGAGAATATACCAGTTACTTACACCTTAAATAAGAATTTTGATTTCAAATCAATAAATAATTCGTATAAATGATTTAAACTTTTTATTTTAGCTCTCTTTTAAAAGTTCATCAAGAAGAAAAAACATTAAATTATGAAATATACCAAAGCGTTTTCAACAACTGTTTTTATTTTTTTTATTCTAAATTCATTTTCACAGGCAAAATATCAAAATATAAATAAAGAAGACCCTGAATTTTATTCTAATAAAAATACTCATAAAGTATCTTATTATGATGAACCTTCTTCAAATAAAAAACCCAAAAATGTAATATTCATGATTGGTGATGGGATGGGTGTATCTCATGTTTATTCCTCATTAATTGCCAATGGTGGTAATTTATTTCTAAGTAATTTTAAAAATATAGGTTTTAGCATTACATACTCAAAATCTGATTTTATTACTGATTCAGCGGCAGCTGGTACTGCTCTGGCAACAGGAAAAAAAACATATAATGGTGCAATTGGCGTAGACAGTGACTCCATTTCAATTGTCAACATCCGGGAAAGAGCAGAAACAAAAGGTTTGGCTACAGGAGTTGTATCAACATCATCAGTAACACATGCAACACCCGCATCATTTGTTGCGCATCAACCAGATAGAAATATGTATGAGGAAATTGCAGTAGACTTTTTAAAAACTAATATTGATGTTTTCATTGGAGGTGGATCTGATTATTTTAATGAAAGAAAAGACAGAAAAGATCTTACAAAAACTTTAGTTGAGAAGGGGTACAATGTTGTTTATGGAATTAACGAAATATCGAAAGTTTCAGAAGGAAAGCTTGCGGGATTTACTTCAGAGGGTCATAACCCCGGCAAATTAGAAGGGAGAGGTGAAGAACTACCTATATCGACAACTACGGCAATAAATATTCTGGACAACGATCCTGAAGGATTCTTTTTAATGATTGAGGGTTCTCAAATTGATTGGGGGGGCCATGACAATAACACTGGTTTTATTATATCTGAAGTGTTAGATTTTGATAAAGCAATAGGTATTGCGCTTGAATTTGCTTCAAAAGATCAAAATACGTTGATTATAGTTACTGCCGATCATGAAACAGGAGGATTTTCAATAGAAGAAGGAAGCACAGAGAAAAAAGTAATATTAGGTGATTTTACAACCAAACACCATACGGGGGTAATGGTTCCTGTTTTTGCGTTTGGTCCGGGATCTGAGAATTTCAGAGGAATAATGCAAAACACAGATATACCCGAAAAGATTATAAAACTTCTTGAACTCAAATAATTTTAAGAAATCCTGAAATAACAAGATAAAAAGCGTAAGCAACTAGAAATGTTCCGCAAATTGCAATAAGTGTACGATAAACCTTGTCGGTAAAAAGCTTCTTACCTTTTCCAACAGCATATGAAATTGCAAAATACCAAATCATATCTCCAGTTATGTGGCCGACAAAAAACATCATTACTCCCATCCATCCGAACTTCTGAGAACTGACAATATAACCAATACCAATAGTCGCCCACCAAATAATCCAATAAGGATTAGCCAAACTCATCAAGGCACCCGAAACAAATAAATTGTTTTTTTTAACAACTGTTTGATTATTGTTGACAGATAAAGTTGGCAAAGATTTAAACATACCAAATGCCATCCAAAACATTATCAATCCTCCTAAAAAAGCAACTATTATAAAAAAATACCTGTTTTCAAATAATGGTCCAAGTCCAAAAAGTAGACCCAGCAATAAAAACAACTCCAATACTGCATGACCTGAAATTAGAATTGGTCCGGCAATAGGACCTCTTTTGGCAGCTTCACTTATTGTTAAAGTCAACAAGGGTCCGGGCATCATTGCCCCTGAAAATGCTACAATTAATGAAGAAAAGAATATTGTAATAAAATGAATCATTGAAATTCAGATGAATTAATAAATATTAGTTTTTCATCTGCGTCCGACCAAATTAATTCGGATAAACGACTTTTCAATTGCCACCTGATAGTATGATGTTCAACGGGTGTGGGGTTTCCGTTTTTGATTGCACATAAAAATGGGATTAACCTCACAGTTTTTGCAGGATACCTGAAAACTATTTCATGAAGAGGCTTAATAATCTCAATATCGACATTTAGCTCCTCCCAAATTTCTCGGATTATGCATTCTTCAGGTGATTCACCTTCCTCATTTTTGCCTCCTGGAAATTCCCACTCATAAGGATGTTCTGAATTAGGCCCTCTCTGGCAAGCAAGGACAGTATCATTTTTCAATATAACAGCGCAACTAACGTTAATTGTTTTCATTACGGTTTAAGCTTTTTTACTTAATACAAAGTTAATAAAATTGTTTAAGCCAAAAAAAACATAAAATTCATGACTCATTTAGTCAGAGTGGAAAGTTTCTGTTATATTCGCAAATCAAATATTAGTATCCTTGGATGGACTTAATAATTAGACAGTCATCGATTTAAAAACAAATTTACTTAACGATGAATTATAAAAAGCTCAACATTATATCCGGATGGTTTACATTTTTAGTTGCCATCATAACCTACCTGATGACAATAGAACCAACTGCAAGCTTTTGGGATTGCGGTGAATTTATTACGACAGCTTTTAAGCTTGAAGTGGGTCATCCGCCTGGTGCTCCATTATTCATGTTGTTAGGCCGCTTCTTTACTTTATTTAGCAATGCTCAGGGAGCAGCAGTAATGATGAATGTATTATCTGCACTTGCCAGTGCTTTTACAATATTATTTCTTTTTTGGACCATTACTCATCTTACTAAGAGAATAATTTCTAATGATACAGAACCTTCTTTAGGTCAAACTATTGCAATACTTGGAAGTGGTTTAATTGGTGGTTTAGCTTACACTTTTTCTGATACTTTCTGGTTCTCGGCTGTTGAAGCTGAAGTATACGGAACATCATCTTTTTTTACCGCTATAGTTTTCTGGGCCATTCTAAAATGGGAAAATATAGCTGACGAAAAATACTCTAACAGATGGATAATTTTAATCTGTTATCTTGCAGGGCTTTCAATTGGAGTACACCTTCTTAATTTGCTTGCAATCCCAGCTATAGCCTTTGTATACTATTACAAAAGATATAAAGTAACAAACAAAGGAATTGTTACAGCATTAGGAATTTCAGCATTAATTCTTGCTGTAATCCTTTATATGATAATACCTGGTGTCGTAAAATTAGCTACTGTTTTCGAAAGGATATTTGTTAACGGCCTAGGCACACCTGTTCATACAGGCTTCTTTTTATATCTGATAGGAATAATAGCGTTAATAGTTTGGGGAATATACTATACTCATAAAAAAGGCAAAGTTCTTCTCAATACAGTTATTTTAGGTGTTACTGTTATTTTAATTGGTTTTTCTACCTATGCGATCATTCCAATCCGATCATCAGCACATCCACCAATGAATCAGAACACGCCTAACAACGCTTTTTCATTGCTTTCATTTTTGAACCGTGAACAATATGGAGACAGGCCACTTTTCTACGGACAATACTATAACACCCCTACTGATAAAAATAATCCCTCTGAGGTTGACAAGAAAGAGTATAGGATAAAAAACGGAAAGTATGTAGTTGCTACAGAGAGATATAAACCAAATTATGACGACGAGTTCTGCACATTCTTCCCAAGAATGTGGAGTAAAAGTGATCCCCGTCACATTGAGTCGTATCAGAAATGGGGTAAAATAAAAGGAACAAAAAAATCCTACAGAAATTCGTCGGGACAAACAGAAACAATTGTTAAACCTACTTTTGCAGAAAACATAAGATTCTTCGTCGATTATCAGATAACATTTATGTACTGGCGCTATTTTATGTGGAATTTTGCCGGAAGACAAAATGACATACAAGGACATGGCAATGTAGTAGATGGAAACTGGATTAGCGGAATAAAATTTATTGACAAAATTAGGCTTGGCGAACAAGATGGTCTGCCTAAAAAGTATGCTGACAATCCTGCTAGAAACACTTATTTCTTTTTGCCTTTTATACTTGGTATTTTAGGAATAATTTTTCAATTAAGATCAGGTAAGCAAGGGAAAAGAGATTTATGGGTTGTATTCCTATTATTCTTTTTCACTGGACTAGCAATAGTTGTTTATCTTAATCAATATCCGAACCAACCAAGGGAGCGAGACTATGCTTTTGCAGGATCATTTTATGCCTTTACTATTTGGATAGGTATGGGAGTTGCATTCTTGTACAAGTTATTTAAGAAGTTCTCATCTGATACTGTTTCGGCATCTTCTGCTACAGCGCTTTCTTTAATAGCTGTACCTCTTCTGCTTGCTGCCCAAAACTGGGATGATCATGACAGATCTGGTCGTAAGTCTGCGAGAGACTTTGGTTATAATTACCTGGCATCAATTCAACCTCAAGGTGTAATATTTACAAATGGAGACAATGACACCTACCCTTTATGGTATAACCAAGAAGTTGAAGAAGTTGGAACTGACAAAAGAGTATGTAACCTTAGCTATTTACAAACAGACTGGTATATAGAACAGATGCAAAGGAAAGCCTATAAATCTGAACCTTTGCCTATTAGCTTAAGATATGACCAATATGTTCAGGGATTGAGGGATGTAGTTTATTTAATGGACGACCCAAGATTCAAAGATAAAAGTATTGAGTTGGGTAAAGCACTTGATTTTATTAAGGATGATGATCCAAGGACTAAAATTACTCACGCTGAAAACGCAGCATATTTACCTGTTAGAAAATTATTCATGACTGTTGATAAAAAAGCAGTTATTGCAAATGGCGTGGTCCCTGCAAAAGATTATTCAAAGATTGTTGATACAATGTACATTGAGTTGACTGGTAATTATATAGCTAAAGACCAGTTAGTTATTCTCGATATGCTATATCATAACAATTGGAAAAGACCTATTTATTATGCTATTTCAGTTGGGACAGAAAAATATCTGAGCCTGGATAAATATTTCAAGCTCGAGGGTCTGGCATACAGAATTGTTCCTTTAATGGCTGATACAGATAGTTATCAAAAGGGTCTCGTTGACTCAGACATAATGTATGATAACATTATGAATAAATTCCGATGGGGCAATGTAAGTGACCCAAAGGTATACATGGATGAAAACAATAGAAGAATGCTCAATAATATGAGAAACAATTTTTACCGTCTTGCAGAGAAACTTCTTTTAGAAGGTAAAAAAGCTCAAAGCATTCAGGTACTTGACAAGTGCATGAAAGAGATACCTATTGAAAAAATTCCTTACGATTATTTTACTGTCCTAATTGCAAAGCTGTATCTTAATTTGGGAGAAACAGAAAAGGCAACAAGAATGATCAGGGAAATGGCAGATGATTTTTCAGTAGAACTCAAGTATTACTTCACCCTTAAATCGAATGATTTAGCTCAGCTGGATGATAATTTAAGAAGCAACATTTATTATCTGAATGAGCTAGTGATTATGACTGATAAAATTGGAAATACTGAACTTCATAATAAGATCAAATCAGACTTTGAAAAGTATTATGACATTTTAGTTTCTATGTAAAATTTGATCTAATTACTTTTATCTGAAAATGAGTAAATGGTTCAATTTAAATGTTCACTTGCCTGATTGGTTTACCGGTATGTTTCCTGAAGCTTTCTGGCATATACCTACTGAAGAAAAAGTAGTATATCTAACATTTGATGATGGCCCTGTTCCGGAAGTAACACCTGCAGTGTTAAAGATTCTTAAAGATTACAGTATCAAGGCTACGTTCTTTTGTGTAGGAGAAAATGCTGTTAAATATCCTGAAATTTTCAGTGAAATAATGAAAGAAGGACATTTGGTAGGAAACCACACATACAATCATATAAAAGGATTTAAGTGTCCCAATTCATTATATTTTGACAATATTGAGAAAGCAAACAAAGTTATTAAGTCTAATCTTTTCAGACCTCCCTACGGATTATTAAAAAAATCTCAATACAACAGATTAAAATTAAAATATAAAATAATAATGTGGGATGTAATCAGCTGTGATTATGATTCAAAACTTACTCCGGAGGAGTGTTTTATTAATGTTGCTGATTTTGTACGTAATGGCTCTATAATTACATTTCACGATTCAATTAAAGCTGAAAAAAATGTTTTGGCAGCTTTGCCCAAAGTGATTGAACATTTAAAAGGTCAAGGTTATTCCTTTAGAAGAATTGAGTTTGATAAAACACGACCTTTATATACAGCAAACTGGGTGCGACATTTTCATAAGATGAAGGACACTTTATATAAAAAGCGAAAAATAGCATAAATAATATATTATGAGGATTTTAATCATTGGTTCCGGGGGCAGAGAGCATGCTCTAGGCTGGAAAATTAAACAAAGTTCAAAAGTTGAAAAATTGTTCTTTTTACCCGGGAATCCTGGAACTGAGGAAATTGGAATAAACCTTCCTATTAATTTCAGAGACTTTCTAAAACTAAAAGAAGCAATTTTACTAAACAAAATAGACATGGTGGTAGTAGGACCAGAAATACCACTTGTAGAAGGGTTACATGACAAATTTCTTGAAGATTCTCAACTAAAATCAATTCCTGTTATAGGTCCTGTCAAATCAGGAGCGATGCTTGAAGGCAGTAAGGATTTTGCTAAGTCATTCATGCTAAGAAATAGTATTCCAACAGCAAGGTATGAAACCTTTCAACCCGGAGAACTGGAAAAAGCAAAAGTTTTTTTGTCAACCCTCACCTCTCCCTACGTGCTTAAAGCCGATGGACTTGCTGCCGGTAAAGGGGTTTTAATCCTTGACTCCATTGATGAAGCAATGGATGAGCTTAAAGAAATGCTTAACGGCAAATTTGGAAGTGCAAGTCAAAAGGTTGTAATAGAAGAATTTTTATCCGGAATTGAACTTTCAGTCTTTGTTATTACTGACGGTAAAAACTATAAAATACTTCCTGAAGCAAAAGATTATAAAAGAATTGGTGAAGGAGATACAGGTTTGAATACAGGGGGAATGGGAGCAATTTCACCTGTTCCTTTTGCTAATAAGGAGTTTATGTTGAAAGTAGAAGAAAAGATAATTAAACCTACTGTATCTGGACTTATAAAAGAAAACATCAATTATAAAGGTTTTATTTTCATTGGATTAATCAATTGTAATGGAGACCCGTATGTAATTGAATACAATGCACGAATGGGTGACCCTGAAACAGAAGCTGTAATGCTTAGAATTAAATCTGACTTTGTTGACTTGCTTGAAGGAGTTGCAAATTGCAATTTAAATGAGAAAACACTTGTCGTTGATGAAAGATCCGCTGTTACTGTAATGATGGTTTCCGGAGGATATCCCGGAGATTATGAAAAAGGAAAAATTATTACGGGAACTGAAAATATCAAAGAAAGTATTGTTTTTCATGCTGGAACAGCATCAAAAGACGGAAACATTGTCACTGCCGGAGGAAGAGTCTTATCAATAAGTTCATATGGTCAATCATTCCCTGAAGCTTTGGAAGTATCATATAAAAGTGCTTCAAAAATTAATTTTGAAGGTAATTATTATAGAAAAGATTTAGGTCTGGACTTAAAGCAATTTTTATAAACCAAAATCTTTATGCTTCGAATATTCAGGACAAATAGTGTGTATAATTATATACTGCTTCCAATAATCGGAGCTTTATTATTAATCAAGTCTTTCCTTGACACAAAGGGCATATCGGCTGAGGGATTTTCGATTTCCATGCCTTCAATGCCAAAACTTGAATTCCCGTCTTCAAGTATGCATTTGTTTTTATTTCTTGGGTATATATCAGTGATGTTTATCTGTTTTCAATTGCTAAAGACAAATTCAAGATTTGCTTTCATTAAAGAGAGGACTTTCCTGCCATCTTATCTTTTTTTATTTATTGTATTAACTCTACCTAAACTTCATTTCTTCAACCCTGCTTATATTTCAGCTGTTTTTTCTCTAATGGCTATAAATACTTTATTCGCAGCCTACGAAGGCAAAAATTCAATTGATTGTTCTTTTAACGCAGGTTTTTTTATCGGTATAGGGAGTTTATTCTATTTAAGTAATATACTGCTGGTAATTCTAATACCCATTAGTATTTTTTTCCTTAAAGGAAAGATTACCTGGAGAGAAATAATTACGCCAATCATTGGAATAGTTTTACCATGGCTATTTGTATTTACATATTACTTTGCAACTAATTCAACAGCATTATTCATTGAAAATATAACAAACTACATTTCCTATAAAGGAGAATCAATTATTCACAACTATTTCATCATCGGATATTTTTCCTTTCTCCTTATTATCATAGTTGTATCTAGCCTATTTGTATTAAAACAAAATGATGAAGAAAAAATTAAAATCCGTCGTTACTTCAAAATTTTGTTCTTATTTTTCTTTTCCTCATTATTATTCCTTATTTTTCCCTTTGTTTCGATAGAATTGATTGTTATATCAATTTTACCTTTAACCTTTATAATTACTAACTATCTTACTTTTTTACGCCGAAGATTTTGGGCAGAGTTCTTTTTTATCCTTTTGATTTTAATATCTTTTACATTACAATTTCTAATTGAATGGATGAGGGCAGGGTGACTTTAGGTGTTTATGGGATTCAGGATAGAATGGATACGTTGTATCCACAGTATGTTCATGATCATAACATTACTATTGCCGAAAATGGTTCTATTTCCAAATTTCTTCAACTTGAAAGGCTTTCAAGGATTAAACGCGACAATAAGTTATACTCTCATCTTCCTCAGATAATGAAGGACAGCAATTTGGTATCAACAGATTTTGATGTCATTTTTGTTGATAATATTGTTGGAAGATCTTTCATCAGTTCAAACGGACAAATACGATTTGAGGCTCCCCTTAATTCTAAACTAACAAAAGAACACGAAAAAGGAAAATTATGGTGGTTTGACAGAGAACTTGATAGTTATATTCTCAACCATGAATTAGCACATGTCTTTTCATGTCTCCCTTTTTACGGCGAATTTGCTGATAATAGTCTACTTGTTCACTTCGATGGAGGTGCGAGTCTGTCTAACTTCTCTGCATGGATTTACAGGATGGGTAAGATTATTCCTGTGGAACACCATTGGGAACTAAAGCACTTCACATCGCTATATAATGCCAATGCCCTCACTTTCGGCATAATTGGAGCCGGAATTGAAGACCAGAACAGCGTGCCGGGCAAACTGATGGGATATGCAGCCCTAGGTAATTACAATGAAGATATTGATTTCTGGCTCCGCCAAAACAATTGGTTTGAAAATATTTGGGGCAAACGTTCAGTCTTTTTTGAGAAAGTCAAATCAGATTTTAATATAGACCTCAAATCTTTTGATCAGAGAAACACTTTCTTACAAGATGTCGCTTCAACTATACAAGAGCTTTTCATGAGAGAAACATTGCTTAAACTCGATGATCTAAATACACTAACCGGCTGTAAGAACTTATATTACAGCGGGGGATGTGCATTAAATATTCATACTAATTCAGCTATCATAGATAGCAGCATTTTCGATAATGTTTTTATTCCACCTTGTACCGATGATTCAGGTCTTTCTCTTGGAGCAGCAGCATATCTTGAATGGAAAAAAGGCAATCAAATAAAAAAATGCAGCCCTTACATAAACAACTGGGGTATTGAGGATTACTCAACCAACTACTCACTTGAAGATGTTGGATATGTTGCTCAGCAATTAGCTGAAGGAAACATTATTGGTGTATGTAATGGATATGGTGAAGCTGGCCCACGTTCATTAGGAAACAGAAGTCTACTGGCTTTGCCAACTAAAGCACTAGCTAATAAAGTAAGTACAGAGCATAAACAAAGGGAATGGTACAGACCCGTAGCTCCAATAATGCTTCAAAAAAACGCTAACTACTTTTCAAAACAAGAGAAAACACATCATTTAACTAAATACATGCTCATTGATGTCAAGATTCCAGAAGAAAGACAAGCAGAAATACCCGGTGTAATTCACGCTAATGGTACAGCTAGAATCCAAACTGTCAGTTCAAGAGAGGAAAATCCCTTTATATTTGACCTTTTATCCATGCTCGATGAGAAATACAATATTAAAGCCCTAATTAATAGTTCATTCAATTCTAGAGGTGAGCCAATAGTCCACACTGAAGATGACGCTAAACTTTCTTCTAAAAAGATGGGGATTGATAAATTAGTCTTAAATGGTAAATTCTTAAAACTATAATTTGGATAATCAAAATATTTATCTAATTTTAAAAAGGGGACATTTGTTTGATTATCATTATTCTAAATTAGGTTAAAAACATACTCACATGTAGATATTAAGGGATGGAAAGGAGTTGTGCTACATGTTTTCTTAAAGCGATATCGCTATTAGTAATTACCTTCAATCTTGGTATGCACTTCTTTTGTGTGCTTGTGCTAAAGTATGAACCTAAATTTTACTTCTATATTATTGCATCCTTTCTGGGTATAATCGGAGGATATTTACTTGCAAAAAACATAAACTTCAACAGATCTATTTCTAAACAATTAGAAATAGACAGACACAAGTTAAACAGCATACACAATTATATAGGAAATGTTGTACATGACCTAAGATCTCCCGTTGCATCAATCAACATGATTGCTGAATTTCTTGAAGAAGATTTACCTAACCTTTCTAAACAACAACAGGATCTGGTTGCATCAATTAGAAAAAGTTCTTCTACAATGCTGGATAGAATCTGCTGCATACTTGATAATACCAGAATTGAAAAAGGTCTGAATATTGAAAACTTTATAGATGGTAATGTATACGAAATTATTTGTCAAACTATAGAAAAGCATCGAATACTTGCTATTGATAAAAGCATTTCTATTGAAAACAAAATTTCAGAGAAACTGCCCAACACATATTACGACAAAGATGCACTTGAGAGTGTTCTTTCAAATTTAATAAGCAACGCGATAAAATATTCCTTACCCGGTACTACAATAAAGCTTTATCATACAGTAGAAAAAGGAAAGGTATTCTTTAGTGTTAAAGATGAAGGTCTGGGTATGACTGAAGAAGACCTTTCAAAAGTTTTTGGTGAATTTACAAAATTAAGCGCAAGACCTACAGCCGGAGAGGGATCTTCAGGATTAGGATTATTCATGGTAAAAAATCTTGTTGAACAAATGGGTGGCAATGTAAGCGCAACTTCTGAAGGCCAAAATAAAGGCTCAACTTTTACATTCTCATTAAAAACAACTGCAATTGTTAAAACGCTAACAGCCTGATAATAAAAAAGCCTTTCTTCACTATAAAGAAAGGCTTCTCTTTTTATTATGTATTTTTTAATTTATTGGAAATGCTCCAATATATGGTTTTGTCTTTTTTGAATGCCCCAACAAAGTTTTTATCTTAATTGGCAAATCTGCTGCTTTATCAATGTTTGGCAAACACCCAACTTTACTGGCACTAACTAAATTTACGCCCCTTATTAATGAGTTTTTTCCAACATTTCCTATACTGTTTTTGTTAAAATCAGGATAGTACTTCTGCAAATCACTCAGATTCTTTACTTCTAACTGGCAATTTTCTCCGCTAACAGGACTCCAGTACATCAATGGAGAAGATGCATTCGACTGAGAAAAAATGTTATTATCAAATTCTCTAATTGGTGAGTCTTTAAGCTCATTACACATCTGGTCAGGTTGCCATATTAATAACAAAGGTCTTCTGAAATTATCATCTCCGGAAAAAAGATTATTAACGAAAATATGCCCTACCCTTTCATGAACATCTGGCCCTGTCGCAGGATGCCATCCAAAGTGGTCTCCCTGCGCACTTCGCTGATCTCTTCCAATACAAGCAATACTATTAATGAAAGTGTTCTGGTATATGTGAGCATCACTGCTGTTTAAAATCAGCAAACCATGATCACAATTAATAAATACATTCCCAGCACATGTAACTCCTTTAGATATTTCAAAGAAGAATCCGTTCTGACTAGGCCACAACCATTTTGTTGGTGATTTACCGTCTACATAACCTACATTTTCAACAAGATTATTAATAAAAACTCCATCAATATTACCTACATCGTACCATATACCGTTTGAATTAGGCAGGTCTACAATATGATTATCCCTGCATATAACTCTATGAGTCTGATTGAATATCTTAACTGCTGCAGGAAAATAACCATCTATGTTTTCAATGTTATTTCTAGTGAAAACATTTCTTTCTAAAAGTGCATCATTAGAACTAAGAATATAAATACCTTCAGTACTAGTATCGCTAATTCTACAATTTCTGATAACAATATTATCTCCTCTCAAATATCCTGCTACTCGTGAACAAAATGAAATCTCACAATTCTCAATTAGTGTTCCGACTACATCTTTCCCAAATGTTTTTTCATCAGCAATTCCTTCAGGCTCATAACCTTCAATCTCCAATGCTCTGTAAGCATATTGGGTAAATTTTATTCCCTGAATAGAAGGACCTTTACCATCAGATTTTTTTCCATTACATTCTTTAATAGTCCTTATCATTGCACTGTTGAATGCAGTAATCTCAACCAATTTATCTTTAGGATCTTGACCAATGTATACTGTTTGACTTTCGTAATCTATATAGAAACTGTTTTCATCAACTTCGCCCTCATAACCAGCTGATTGAAGAAACCTTCCGTCAACAAAAACCATATCATCATTAAACCTGAATAAAGGAGTAGACTTGCCGCTTCTGTCCCTTCCCCACCATTCGGCCGGCTTTTGAGGAAATAAAGTCTTCCAGGAAGTTTTCCACAAACCGTTGTGAAGATTCTTCCATTCTTTTGCTTCGTAAGTTCCTTTCAAAACAGGTTGCTCATCCATAAATGGCTGAAATGAAATTCCCTGATTATAAACCAGCTCACCAGTTCTGTATGTACCCCCTCTTAAAATAATCACATCACCTGTTACAGCTTTTTTGACAGCAGACTCAATCGCAGTAGGTTCGTCTAATGAAGCACCGCTGTTTTCTGGTTTACCGTCTGGGGCAACATAGTAAATATTAACAGCATCCTTGGGTATCTCGTAAGTTTTATAAACAGGCCCATAAGGTCCGCCTGAAGGTTGCGAATATGCTTGAAATGAAAATAGCACTGCAAGTATGCAACCCAAAAATTTCAACTCATTTTTTTTAATCATGGCATTAGTATTAATTATTAATTTTTAATCAAACTAATATACTAAGTATTATAACATTAAAATTAGGCAAGCACTCAAAATTTGATATCTATTTTTGAGTTTTTATATAACAAATGTAACTCTATGCCCATTTTCTGAATATTTAAAAAAAGAAAACGGCCACCCGAAAAGAGCGACCGTTTAAACCTACAAACCTTATTATAAAAAAATATTAGAGTTTTATTGGAATTCCGTTATAAAAATCTAGAATTTTAGACCGGAAAATAAATTCATATTTTGCCTGAATTAGTTCTGACTCTGTTATTGCTAGTCTTGATTTAGAATCGTTATACTCAACAGAATTAACTCTTCCTGCACTGAATTTCTCCTCAATATATCTGAATGATTCCTTCATAGATTTTACCGCTGCTTGGCTGGCATTATAACGTTTCAAAGCGGCTACTGCATTTGTATAAGCCAATTCTATTTGCTTTCGTAGACCTTTCTTTGCACTTTCTAGTTCCAACCTACGGTTTTCAATCTGTAGTTTAGAATTTGCAATATTGGTTTTATTCTGAAACTTACTGAAAATTGGAATATTAAGTCCCAACCCGATATATTCGTTATGATTATCCAGAAGTTGCTTTCCGAAATCATCATTTTCTACATCAGTCATATTGAAGTATCTATCACCAATTCCAGCATTAGCAGACAATGTAGGATAAAGACCACTTTGCGCAATCTTTAACTGCATTTCAGTGCTTTTTAGTTGTAACTCTGCACTTCTAATCTCAGGTCTGTTTTCTATTGCTTTTGAAAAAACACTTGACGATGATGATATCGATGCCATCGAATTAATATCAGCCATTTCTGGAGTCATGATATCAAAGTTCTCATAAGAATCCAATTCAAGCAACTGAGCTAGGTTTAACAAATATATCTGAAAAGAATTCTGTCTGTTAATAATATCTAGTTCCTCTCTGGCCAATTGTGACTGAATCTCAAGCAGAGCTCCGGGAGCTACCTTACCTGCGTCGACAAGCTCTTGAGTCCTTTTAATTTGATATTTGGTCATTTCAGCTTGTGCTTCAGAAACTTTAATTAATTCTTTTGCAAACAAAATATCAAGATATCCTGATGTGATGTTTAATGTCACATCATCCTTCGCTTTTTGCAAATCTTCTAAACTCTTTTTAAGCTCAAAATCCTGCTGTTTAATACTGTTATTCAACCTGCTTCCATTATATAAAACCACCGAGGTGCCCAAACCAAGTGAAGTATTGGCTGTGTTTATCGATTTATATGTTCCATCCTGCTGTTCCGATCTACCAAAATTAAAATCTTGAGAGACGTTAGCACTTACACCTGGCAGCCTGTTATTCTTGCTTTGTTGTAATTCGTTCTTTTGATAATCGGTGTTGATCTTATACTGCTTTATGACTATGTTATTTTCCAATGCATAATCAACACACTTTTGCAACGACCATTTCTCTTGTGCATTTACGTTCGATAGTAAAAGCCCTGATAATAATATTATAAAAAATCGCTTCATGATTCTAAACTTTTTTCTTGTTGTAGTGCTTCTATTATTTTCCTGCGGCCATTGCGGCTTTAGCAGCTTTTGGATCAATCTTTTCTGCTTTTATTTTTTCTTCCAGCTTCAATCCCCCAACAATCTCAATATTAATACCATCCGACAATCCAACTTTTATATCACGCCTTTCAAAAACCTGAGGACTTGTCTCTACTTCAACGTAAGCAGAGTCATTCTCAAATTTCACTAGGGACTCGGGAATTATCATTACACTATCTTTCTTTTCAAGAACAATACTTGCATTTGCACTATAACCAGCACGGATAAACTGGTCGGCTTTTAATTTCACATCAGCTTTTATCTGAAATTGAATAGCACCATTTTCTTCAACTCCCTTTGGAGAGAGATATGTTAATATTGCGGCAAATTGCTCTGTTTCAATAGCTCCGATAGTCAATATTATATCCATACCTTCATGAATTTTCCCAACTTCAGTCTCATCAACCTTTCCTTCAAAAATCATATCTCCCATATCGGCAACGACAGCAATAGTTGAACCTGCATTAAATGTGTTAGCCTGAATAACTGAGTTTCCTACTTCTATTGGAACATCCAGAATCATACCGTTTATAGTTGATCGTATTAAAGTGTTAGTAGTCTTTTCCGACTTTTTTGTGACACCTTTTTTAATCAACTCCAAATTGTTCTCTGCTGAAGAAAGTTCTTCTCTAGCTGTGTTATATGTAAGTTGAGCCTTCTGAAATTCTTCATAAGCAATTACTTTCTTTTCATAAAGACTATTCTGGCGCTCATAGTCAATCTTAGCATCATCATAATTAAGCTTTGCCTGATTTACTCTTGATTCTGCATTGTTAAGACTAAGCATATCTGGTATGATTTTTACTTTGGCAATTATATCACCATTTCTAACCATCTGTCCTGCTTCAAGATATACTTCTTCAATAATACCTGAAACTTGTGGCTTAATCTCAATTTCTTTCCTGGGAACAACTGAACCTGTAGCAACAGTTTTCTTAACTATGTTATCAATCTTGGGTGATTCTACCTTAAACTGATCAGGTTGTTTCTTTGATTTAGAATAAAGAAATACAAAAGTGCCTATAAACATTACTACTAAAAGCACTATTGCAAAGATTTTAAAGAATTTTTTCATGACTGATTGTATTTTTTGATTTACTTTTTTCTCATTTAATTGTTATTCTGCTCTTAAAGCATCAATTGGTTTAATATTTACCGCCCTCTTAGCAGGAATATAACCTGCAATAGCTCCGGAAACTATAAGTATAACCAAACAAGCTACTGCTACTCCAAAATTTATTTCAGGATTCTTGAAGAAAACACCATCTCCTCCTTCGGACTGAGGGGCCATCGACAACAACTTATTTGTTCCCTCTAGCAATAACAACCCGAAGAATAAGCCAAGATATCCTGCGACAGTAGTAAGAAATACACTTTCCATTATTATCTGTGAAATAACTTTTCGTGGAGTAGCTCCAATTGCTCTCATCACTCCAATTTCCTGAGTTCTTTCTTTAATAATGACAAGCATAATATTGCTTACACCAATAACTCCTGCTAAAAGTGTCCCGATTCCAACAATCCAGGTAAGAATTTGGATACCAATAAATAAACCTGAGAACATCTTAAACTGTTTTTCAAGGTTGACATGTTGTATCGCCTGCATATCTGTAGGTGAAATTGAGTGTCTCTCCTTTACTGCAGCCATTACTTTGTCTTCAACATAAGCAGCGCTGAAACCTTTTTTGGCTGTAATACCTAAAACATGAACAGAGTTTCCGTAATTATATGCAACCTGCATCGTTGTAAAAGGCATAAAAACACTTTCCTCTGTTCTCCCATTCATATTAATGTTTGAAACAGGATGTATGACACCAACAACCTGATAGTATACTCCGCTTACACGCAAATACTTACCAATAGGCTCTTCTCCTTTTTCAAACATCTCCTCAACAACTTTCTCTCCAATAACGCAGACCTTTCTTTTCTGAAGGATATCAATTTCATTTAACCATCTCCCTTTTAAAATATCTGCAGGGTCGATTTTGTTCCATTGAGGATAATCGCCTTTTATATTATAAGATCCTGTAAATTCTCCACGAACTGTATTATTTCCGGCCAACCAATGTCCAAAAAGACGGGGAGCAACAATATCAACTTCAGGAATGTTATTCTTTATATATACCACATCTTCATTATCGAAATCCCAGAATCGGCCTCTTAAAAAACCCTTGTACGGTTCACCTGTCCGATCAGTCCACATGAAGAATGAATTTGTTGCTACAGTTCCCACACCATCTGTAATTCCATGTTCAAGACCCTTACCTGCCCCGGCCATTATAATCAGCATGAAAATTCCCCAAAACACCCCAAAAGCAGTAAGAAAACTGCGAAGTTTATTTTTCTTCAGGGCGCTAAATATTT
>CAYMTR010000007.1:0-102204 GCA_964393405.1 uncultured Prolixibacteraceae bacterium | reverse complement strand
TTGTTTGCGCCAAGATAAAGAGGTAAGAAACAGCTTCCATATCTATACCACATTCCTACCACATTCGTACTTTCTCCCTTAATAAAGGGAGAAAGTACGAATGTGGTAGGGTTTTGGTGACTATGTGATTACTATTTGAGTATAAAAATATGTTTTACTTGAACAAACGTCCCTGCCAAGTATCCCTATCTTCCAAAAGTTTTTCCAATTTTGCAACAAATTCAAAGTTCTTCAATCCCCACCCCGGTGCAATAAGAAATGCAGAAGGAGTATAACTGACAAATCTTTCAACAATTATCTTAGGATTAAGAAGCTCTAAATAATCTGCCATAAGTTCTGTGTATTCATCAACAGTAGAAAAAACACCAAACAGTTCGGGCGTTTCATCATACTGCTCTTCCATTTTTGTTCCTTTATGAATTTGCAGCTGATGAATTTTTAAATTTCCGATGGGCAGTTTCGAAAGAATAACAGGCTGTTTTAAAATTGTCTCCTTCGACTCTCCCGGAAGGCCAGCAATCATATGAACACAATTATTTAAGCCCCTTGTTGCAAGATTTTCAATCGCAGAAACAGAATCTTCAAATGTATGGCATCGGTTTATAAAATCAAGAGTTGAATTTTCGCACGATTCAACGCCTAATTCAACCATAACATATTTATTGACTGATATTTCCTGAAGATAATCTAATATATTATCATCCAAACAATCGGGACGGGTTGCAACTACCAATCCTAAAATTTCAGGATTTTTTAAAGTCGTTTCAAAAACTTTTTTAATGTATTCAAGAGGAGCGTATGTATTTGTATACGACTGAAAATAAGCAAGAAATTTCATTGAGGAGTATTTCCTTCTAAAAAATTCAATTCCTACTTTCAATTGTTGTTCAATGCTGTTTTCAATATTGCAATATGCAGGAGTAAAAGTAACATTGTTGCAAAATGTACAGCCACCTATACCTTTAGATCCATCTCTGTTAGGACAAGTAAAACCAGCATCAATTGACACTTTCTGAACTCTTTCATTAAACATTTTTTTAAAATGAGATGAAAAGTCGTTATATCTTTTTGTATGTCCCCAATTGTAAGTTTTTTCCATATCTTGCATAAAAACAAAAATAATCATTGATTGCGTTAATTATTTTTTTTTCAATTTTTTAAAATGATTATATTACTTTTGATGTTATAATTTAAAGAAGATTTCTACTTTTAGAAAAAAGGAAGAGTACTGTTATGCTTAATGAAAAAGATTTTGAACAAATTGGATATCAAGGACTAACAATTGAGGGTATTGAGACTCAATTGAATCATTTTAGACATGGTTTTTCCCCAATAAAACTTATAAGTCCTGCAACTGAAGATAATGGCATTAAAGTATTATCTGAAGAGGAAGAAGAACGTTTGGTTTCGGTCTTCGAAAATTCATTATCGACCGGATTAGTTGCATTAAAATTTGTACCTGCATCGGGTGCTGCAAGCCGAATGTTTAAAAATCTTTTTGCATTTTTAGATAAGGCAGCAACAGAAGAAGACGCTGATAGAATTGCAGAAGAGGATGAATATATGAATCAGTTCTTCTCCAATATTGAAAAATTTGCTTTTTATGACAATCTAAAGAAGCTTACTGAAGGCAGAGGTGGCAAAAAAGAAATTGTAAAATTGTTGCTTTACCCGGAAGGATTGAATTACGGACAGTTACCAAAGGGGCAGCTTGCTTTCCATAAATATCAAAAAAATACACGTACTCCATTTGAAGAACATTTAGTTGAAACTGCATCATATTGTGCTGGTTCGAATGGTTTATCAAGAGTTCATTTTACTGTTTCTCCTGAGCATCAGGAAAAATTTGAACAATTATATTCAAAAATAAGAATAGAATATCAGAAGAGATTTGGAGTTCAATTTGAAGTAAGCTTTTCACACCAACACAAATCTACAGATACTATCGCTGTTGATACTGAAAATAATCCGATAAGAGATGAAAACGGAAGGTTAATCTTCAGGCCCGGAGGTCACGGTGCCCTACTTGAGAACCTAAATGAACTAGATTCTGATGTAATTTTCATCAAAAATATCGACAACGTTGTGCCGGATTATTTGAAAGCAGAAACTAAAAGGTTTAAAAAAATACTTGCCGGACTTTTAGTTACGGTCAGAAACAAAGCATTTACTTATCTTGAGAAACTGGATAAAGTTGGATCAGCTGAAAATACTGAACTTCTAAAATCAATTGATCTTTTCTTAAGGAAAGAATTGTTTATTCATTTCGATAACAATTTTGTTTCAAATGAAGATAAGGTTGAATTTTTCAGGAAAAAATTAAATCGTCCTACAAGAATATGTGGAATGGTTAAAAATGAAGGAGAACCGGGTGGAGGGCCATTTTTTGCAGTGAATCCTGACAAAACAATATCCCTACAGATTGTGGAGAAAGACCAAATAGACATAAATAATGATTCTCAGTTTGATATATTGAACAGATCGACACATTTCAATCCGGTTGATATAATTTGTTGTACTAAAGATTATAAAGGAAGGAAATTCGATCTTTTATCATTTCGGGATCCTGAGACAGGTTTCATTTCATCAAAATCATACGGAGGGCAGGAATTAAAAGCCTTAGAACTTCCAGGCCTTTGGAATGGTTCAATGTCTGATTGGAATACTATATTTGTTGAGGTTCCTGCAATAACCTTTAATCCTGTTAAAACTATTAATGATCTTTTAAGAACAGAACATCAATAAGTTCTGAACTGATTTACATTATATGAATAAAGAAGCTTTTAACTTTCAGGAAGACGAAGAATTAATTGATGCAATACAGCGCTATGAGGAGATGGCTCGGATTGGCGAAATTGGATATTTCGACGTATTTGAGTTTGAGCATATTATCGACAATTATATCTTACAGAATCATTACCTCCGAGCATTAGAAGTTACTCAAGACGCATTAGATCAACATCCATCATCGCTAACAATACTATTCAAGAAAGCACATATCTATTTGAATCTTGGAGAAATATCTAAATGCCTGTCTATTACTGATATTCTAATAAATATTGAAGAAACCAACCATGAGCTATATTTATTAATTGGCTCGTGCAATCTAATTTCCGGAGAAACAAAGAAAGCAGAGAAGAATTTTTTACTTGCATTAAAGTTTTCAATAGAAAACAAAGATGAAACGCTATATAATATAGGTTTTGTATACGAAAAATGTGATAATATCAAAAAAGCTATATCATTCTTTTCTGAATCTCTTAAATATAATCCAGATAATGAAATCGTATTTTATGAACTGGCATTTTGTTATCACAAAATAAACGATTACTATCAAAGCATTAGGTATTATAACAGATATCTTGATATTGATCCATTTTCAGATACAGCATGGTTTAACTTAGGGATTGTTTACAACAATATTAACGACCATAAAAAAGCAATAAAAGCATATCAATTTGCTCTGGCTATCAATGATGTTTTTCCAAGTGCAATCTACAATATAGCTAATTCGTGCATGTCGCTTAAAAGATACGACAAAGCAATTGAATATTTAGAATCGTATATAGAACTTGATGAATCAAGCGATGACGCATATATAATGCTTGGAGAATGTTACGCACAAAAGAACGATTTTACCAACGCTAATAAAAATTACAAAAAAGCATTGTCGATAAATTCTAATAATGATAAAGCTTGGTATCTGTTAGGCGTAGCATTAAAGAGAGATAAAAAGTATTACAAATCGCTTGAAGCTTTTAAAAGTGCATTAAAAATAGATCCAAAGAATACTGATTATTTATATTCACATGCACAAATTTGTGCTAATCTTAATTACATAAATGATGCAATCGATTCATTCGAAACATTATGTGATTTAATGCCTTTTTACTCTAAGTATTGGCTCAAGTATTCGAAATTTTTAAATGACAAAGGATTAAAAAGCGTTGCAATAGAGAAACTTGTTGACTCTCTATTTTTTATCTCAGATAATTCATTGATATTATACAGATTAGCAGCATACTATCTTGAATCGATGGAGGAAGATAAAGCTATTAGGTACTTAGAGGAAGCATTAGCCATTGATTATGAGAAACATAAATTTTTCTTTAGAACTTTCCCTGAAGCCAGGCTAAATCAAAATGTTAAAGAATTTATCAACAATTATAGGAACAAAAGAAAATCAGGGGTAAAGACTTTTTGCTAAATTTTACTCGAACTCTAATCATGAAAACATACGGTTTAATAGGATATCCTTTGGGACATTCATTTTCGAAAATATTTTTTACAGAGAAATTCGATAAGGAGGGTTTATCAGACCATCAATATTTAAATTTTGAAATTGATTCTATTGAAAAGTTTCCTTCAATATTTGAATCGTATCCTGAAATACAAGGATTGAACTGCACAATTCCCTACAAGCAACTAGTAATGAATTTCTTGAATGAAATTGATGAAGAAGCCCGAATTGTTGGTGCAGTAAATACAATCAAGCCTATATTGACTCCAGAAGGATTAAAACTAAAGGGATTCAACACCGATATTATTGGTTTTGAAAGATCAATAAAGCCAATGCTTGAAGAGAAGCATATGAAAGCAATAATATGCGGAACAGGAGGTGCATCGAAAGCCATAAAGCATATTTTCAACAAACTTGGCATTGAATATGTGTCGGCCTCTGTAGAAGAGAAACTTTTTGAAAACGAAATAAGATATAATGAGATTGACAGGAGATTAGTTTCAGAAAGTCTTGTCATTGTGAATGCTACCCCACTGGGAACTTTCCCAAAAGTTGACAATTGCCCCGACATACCTTACAATTTTATTACAAAAGATCATGTACTGTTTGACTTAGTTTATAATCCTGAAGTGACACTTTTTATGAAAAAGGGAATTGAACAAGGAGCTTCGGTCAAAAATGGACTTGAAATGTTACATCAGCAAGCTATTGCAGCGTGGGAAATTTGGAATGACTTATAAAATGTATAATAAAATACAAAAAAGTTGTTTCACCGATAAAAAAAGCAAGTTTACCAATTGATTATTACTCACTTTAAATTTTATCCACACCTTTGGATAAAAATTAAAGTATTATGAGAACAGAATATGAAAAATATTGTTTTAACTGTGGCAATGCAATAGACTCAAGAGCAGCAGTTTGTCCAAAATGTGGAGTACCTCAACCCGATATATCAAAAAACCGACCTTTTAATTATCGCTGGCTCACTGCCATTCTTTTATGCTGGATACTTGGAGTATTTGGTGTACACAGATTTTACTTAGGACGGGTAGGAACAGGAGTATTAATGCTTGTTACATTAGGCGGGCTTGGCATCTGGTATCTCATTGACTTAATAATACTTGTCTGTGGAGGGATGAAAGATAGCGATGGCAATTATGTAAAGACACAACTCGAATAAACCCAATATTACCTGAGTTGAAAGTCTTCTGAGCTTAAAGTTCAGGGGACTTTTTTTTGTTTTTTATTTTATAGTTCGTTTTTTCCAACTATATTTACAATCAAAATGGATACATTTCAAGACATAATTACCCAGTTCTCGACAAAAGTAAGCAACATTGTTGACGAAGCAATGAGCGAGTTTGATTTTGAAGGTCTTTCATATCAGCAGTTACATTATTTGTGGACAATATACAGAATGAAGAATCCTTCGATTTCAGAATTAGCAAAGGAATTGAAGTTAACTAAATCAACAGTAACAGTTTTAGTAGATAAATTAGTTGAGAAGGACTATGTTCGAAAAGTCAAGTCGGATGAAGACCGTAGATTTTCACATTTACACATCAACGAGAAAGGGTTGAAAATCAGTTCAGTTTTCAATGTTGCATCAGGAAGACTTCTAGATAACATGAAGCATAAGCTAAATGAATCGGAGTTAGAAATATTAATAATACTACTTAGAAAGGTAGTTTGATTATACTAATTAATATCAAATTATACTACTTAGAAATGAATGATCGTACAAAACAAGCTCAAAAAGTAACATGGGTTGGATTTATAGCAAATCTATTACTTTCATTAGGTAAGCTTTTAGCCGGAATTATTGGAAATAGTGCGGCAATGATTGCTGATGGAGTACACTCAGTTTCAGATTTTGTTACTGATATTATTGTTTTAGCTTTTGTTAAAGTATCAGATAAAGAAGGAGATAAAGATCATAGATATGGTCACGGTAAGTTTGAAACTTTTGCCACACTACTTATAAGTATGGCATTAATATTTGTAGGTTTTGGGATAGGCCTTAGTGGGATAAAAAACATTGTAAAATCACTTTCAGGAGAAGTTATTAATCAACCATCAATTATAGCATTAGCAGCCGCCTTTGTTTCAATAATTACCAAAGAGTGGTTGTATCAATACACTAAAAAGGTTGGGAAATCAATAAATAATCAAGCCGTTGTTGCAAACGCCTGGCACCATCGGTCGGATGCATTTTCAAGTATAGGTACATTAATCGGTATTGCCGGAGCTATATTTCTTGGTGAAAAATGGCGTTTATTAGACCCACTTGCGGGAGTAGTTGTAAGCTTTTTCATCATCAAAGTAGCTATTGAGTTAGGGTTACCGTCGGTAAGAGAACTACTCGAAGAATCCTTACCTGAAGATACGGAGAAGGACATTATAAAAATTGTTAAACACAACCCCAAAGTAAGAGATTACCATAAATTGAAAACAAGAAAGATTGGAAGCATATATGCGATTGATATTCATATCAAGTTAGATAGAGATATTTCATTTATTGAATCACATGATATCGCAACAGATATAGAAATACGCTTAAAGGAAAAATACGGTACAAGAACTCAGATCAGTATTCATACAGAACCATATAAAGAACGAAAGCATTAGACATTTTCACCAATTACACAAATGGAGAAAATCGAAAAATCTTCAAGGAAAAAAATATTTGGATTTGAAAGAAACATATTTTTCGCAGGTATAGTAAGTTTTCTAACAGATACATCAGTAAAGATGGTGTATTCTGTGATGCCAATGTTTCTGCTCTCAATTGGGGCATCTAAAACAAGTTTGTCGTTAATTGAAGGCATTGCAGAAAGTACCGCTTCACTAATAAAATCCTTTTCCGGTTTCTGGAGTGATAAAATTGGCAGAAACAAACCCTTCTTGTTGATCGGATATGGCATTTCAGCGCTCGTTATGCCACTTTATTCATTTGTTGCCACTCCGATACATGTTTTGTACCTTCGCTTCATTGAAAGGGTCGGCAAAGGTATAAGAACCGCTCCTAGGGATAGTCTTGTTGCCGGTTCAGTTTCTAATGGAGAAACAGGAAAAAGTTTTGGCTTGCATAAAGCGATGGACAATAGTGGTGCAATTGTTGGTCCATTAATTGCTTTTATGTTACTTTTTTTTTTCAAGGAAAATTACAAATTGATTTTTCTGTTAGCAGGAATTCCATCAATTTTAGGAATACTTGTAATTATTTTTGGAATAAAAGAAGCAAAAAAATCAGGAGGTTCTCTTTTTAAAAAATTTCATTTTAATGATTTTCCCAAAAGGTATTACCTATTTTTGGCAATAATATTCATTTTTACCCTAGGAAATTCAACTGATGCTCTTCTTTTGGTTAAAGCAAATGAAATCGGAGTAAAAGTCGCGTTCATACCACTTGCCTATCTTATTACAAGTGTTGTTTCGGTAATATTTTCAATACCTATTGGTTCTCTTTCTGACAGAATCGGAAAAGAAAAGATACTAATTGTAGGTTTTTTAATCTATTCTATTGTTTATTTTGCATTTGGAAAAACAAACAGCATTCTAATTATCCTAATGATGTTTGCCATATATGGGTTTTATTCGGCTTCAACAGATGGAATTCAGAAAGCTTTTATTTCAGATATAATTGATGACAATAAAAAAGGAACCGGGCTGGGAATTTACAATGCATTAATTGGAATTACCATATTGCCTGCCAGCGTAATTGCAGGTTTCTTATATGACAAAGTCAACTCAAGTATCCCGTTTTATTTCGGAGGAACCACTGCAATCATCTCAGCAATTTTGATGTTTATCTTTTTCAGAAAAAATAAACTAAATTGCACAAATAGTAACAATTAAGGTCTTAAGGTTTAAAATGAAAGGATTAATATTTTCAATATTATTGATTTGTTTTTCTCAAATTTCAATTGGACAGAATTCATGGAAAGAGTCTTTTTATGAAAGGTATACGCATACCAATTATAATTCATTTTCAGGTATGGGGGAAAAAATAAATATCGATAAGATTGATATTTCCCTAATAAATGCTGCAATTTTTTATGAAACGAATAAACAAAGAGCCCTAAAAGGAATAAGTACGTTGAAGTACAATGCAAAATTGGCAAAAGCAGCACAAGATCATTCAGATGATATGGTTAATTCCAACTTTTACAGTCATTCAAGCGTGATTCCAGAGAAAGAAACTCCAGAAAAAAGGTTACGAAAAGCAGGAATAATAGCTGTGGAGTATGCTGAAAACATCAATTACAATTATATCTTAAAAATAAATAACATTCCATTCTTTCCACCTTCTGAAATGGGTGACTTTTACATGGAAGATGGAAAAACAAAAATTGAAAAGCACACATATTCTTCATTTGCAGTTGAAGTAGTTGAAAGCTGGATGAAATCTGAAGGACACCGAGCCAACATACTGGAAAAGAAGATCAACCATCTTGGTTGCGGGAGTGCTTTTTATTACGATGGTAGTGGCCTTGATAGGATTCCTGCAATAAAATGTACTCAATGCTTTGCCAGATTATAATAGAAAAAAAAGCAGGAGCTAAAATTAGTTCCTGCTTCTAAATATAAAGATTAGATTTATTCTATCTCAGAATGATATTCCTGAAGTGATTTTACTTTATATTCACCCCCCTGGCGTTCTTTAATACCCATTGTTGATGCGAGAGCAGCAGAAGTAGTAGTTATATATGGAATTTTATACTTAATAGCTGCTTTTCTTATATATGAATCATCATATTCACTTTGTTTTCCAGCAGGAGTATTAATCACCAAATTAATATCACCATTCTTAATAGCATCAATAATATTTGGTCTGCCCTCATGAACTTTAAGGATTCGTTCTGAAGGAATATCGTGTTTTGCAAGAAAAGCCTGAGTACCTCCGGTAGTAATAATTTTAAAATTCATATCGATAAAGTTTCTGGCTGTTTCAAGAATTTTCTCTTTATCCCTATCTGCTATTGTTATTAAAACAGAACCATTTACAGGCAATGAAGTTTGAGTTGCCTCTTGCGACTTAAAGAATGCCATTCCATAACTATCTGCCAGACCTAATACTTCACCTGTAGAGCGCATTTCAGGTCCAAGAAGTGGGTCAACATTCGGGAACATATTGAATGGGAATACTGCTTCCTTAACCCCAAAATGTTTAATTTTTTTATGTTTAAGATTAAATTCCGACAACTTATGTCCAAGCAAGATCTGAGTAGCAATTTTAGCCATCGAAACATCACAAATTTTAGAAACTAAAGGAACAGTTCTTGATGCTCTTGGATTTGCTTCAAGAATATAAACAACGTCATCATAAATAGCGTATTGAATATTCATCAAGCCAACTACTTTCAACTCAATTGCAATCTTTCTGGTATATTCTTTAATGGTTTCAATATGCTTTTCAGGGATGATAACGGGAGGAATAACACAAGCTGAGTCGCCTGAATGGATACCTGCATACTCAATATGCTGCATTACAACAGGAACAAAAGCATCATTTCCATCAGCAATAGCATCGGCTTCAGTTTCAATAGCATCTTCCAAAAATTTATCAATAAGCAAAGGTCTGTCAGGAGTTACACCCACAGCAGTTTTAACATATTGCTCAAGCATTGATTCATCGTTGACAATTCTCATCGCCCTTCCTCCCAAAACGTAAGAAGGTCTTACCATCAATGGATAACCTACTCTAGCAGCAATTTTTAAAGCTTCTTCAAGGGTACTAGCCATACCTGATTCAGGTTGAGGAATACCTAATTTTTCCATTACATGTCTGAATCTATCTCTATCTTCAGCTAAATCAATAGTTTCAGGAGAAGTACCAAGAATTTTTACTCCAGCTTCGGCAAGTTCATTAGCAAGATTCAAAGGTGTTTGTCCACCAAACTGAACAATAACGCCTTCAGGTTTTTCTTTATTATAAATGCTTAAAACATCTTCAGCAGTAAGAGGTTCAAAATATAATCTGTCAGAAGTATCATAATCAGTAGAAACAGTTTCAGGATTACAGTTAACCATTATTGCTTCATAGCCGGCATTTTTGATTGCAAATGCAGCATGCACACAACAATAATCAAATTCAATTCCTTGGCCTATTCTGTTAGGGCCACCGCCTAAAACCATAATTTTCTTTCCATGATTTATCTCTACTTTATCAGGTGCGTTATATGTAGAAAAATAATAAGCAGCATCTTCTACCCCACTTACAGGAACGGGCTCCCAGGCTTCTTCAATCCCAAGTTTAATCCTTCTTTCTCTTAACCCCTTCTCCGGAATATTTAAAATCTTCGATAGATATTTATCAGCAAAACCATCTTTCTTAGCCTGTGTGAGTAATTCATCAGGTAAGAAACTTCCTTTATATCCAATAATTTCATTTTCTAATTCAACAAGTTCCTTCATTTGTAGCAAGAACCATTCTTTAATATTTGTTCTTTTATGAAGGTCTTTAATATCTGCTCCTTTTCTAATAGCTTCATATAAGATAAATTGCCTTTCACTCGATGGCTGATTCAACAATGGAAGAAGGTCGTTTAAAGATTTTTGGTTATAGTCTTTGGCAAACCCAAGGCCATATCTGCCAATTTCTAAAGATCTAATAGCTTTTTGGAAGGCCTCCTTATAGTTTTTCCCAATACTCATAACCTCACCAACTGCCTGCATCTGAGTACCAAGCTTGTCTTCGAGACCATCAAATTTTTCAAATGCCCACCTGGCAAATTTCACAACAACATAATCTCCCCAAGGTGTATAATTATCTAAGTGCCCACCTCTCCAATAAGGAATTTCATCAAGAGTAAGTCCACCAGCCAACAAAGCTGATATCAAAGCAATTGGAAAACCAGTAGCTTTTGAAGCTAATGCAGAAGACCTTGAAGTACGAGGATTTATTTCAATAACAACAATTCTATCTGATTTAGGGTCGTGAGCAAACTGAACATTAGTTCCTCCAATTACTTCAATAGCTTCAACAATATCGTAAGCATGCTTTTGTAAACGTTTTTGAACATCTTCAGAGATAGTCAACATTGGAGCTGTACAATACGAGTCACCGGTATGTACTCCCATAGGATCAACATTCTCAATGAAGCAAACGGTTATCATTTTATTATTAGAATCTCTGACAACCTCAAGTTCTAATTCCTCCCATCCTAAAACAGATTCTTCAATCAATACCTGATTTACAATACTTGCCGACAATCCTCTGCTTGCAATAATTCTAAGTTCTTCAACATTGTAAACTAAGCCTCCACCGGTTCCACCCATTGTATAGGCAGGTCTAACAACAACAGGATAACCAAGATCCGCAGCAACTTTTTCTGCATCTTCAACAGTGTTAACAGCAGTGCTTTTAGGCATTTCTATTCCAAGTTTGTTCATAGTTTCCTTGAAAGCAATCCTGTCCTCACCTCTTTCAATAGCATCAATATTTACACCGATAACTTTTACTCCGTATTTCTCTAAAACTCCCTTTCTTGCAAGCATCAAAGATAAATTCAAGGCAGTTTGCCCACCTAAGTTTGGCAGTAATGCATCCGGGCGTTCTTTCTTAATAATTTCTGTAAGAGCATATTCGTTTAATGGTTCGATATAAGTTATATCAGCCATTTCAGGATCTGTCATAATTGTTGCCGGATTTGAATTCACTAACACAATTTTGTATCCTAACGAACGTAATGCTTTACATGCTTGAGTACCGGAATAGTCAAATTCGCATGCCTGACCAATGATGATTGGACCTGACCCAATTATCAAAACTTTATTAATATCTTCTCGTTTTGCCATAATGAAATTTATATGATCGAAGTTTTTAAAAATCGAAGTCAAAAATAAATATTTAAAGTTGTTTTAATGATATAGGATTAAAAATTTTGAAAAATCATAATAAAACAAAGAGGCAGATTTTTATCTGCCTCTTTATAAAAAATAGTAAAAAAATATTTTAACCCATTTGAAATGCACCATATCCACAGTATTTGGTGCATTTACCACATTTAGTACATTTTTCCATATCTATTTCGGGAGCAGAAAAAAATGATTTTTGTGAAACGGCTCCAATAGGGCAAATTCTAATAATTGGACAAGGATGATTTTTAGGACACCTGTCTTCGTAAACAACAATATTTTTCATTTATCTAATTCCCTTTTGTTTTAACAATACTTTCTATTTGATCTGCTTGTATAACGCCGACTCCCTGCCATTTTACCTGACCATTTTTAAACAAAATAAGTGTAGGAATACTTCTTATCCCATATTTTGCTGCAGCTTCACGATTGTTGTCGACATTAACTTTAACAATTTTCACGTTGTCTTGAAGATTAGTAGCTACTTTTTCAAGTATTGGAGTCATCATTCTGCAAGGAGCACACCAGTCGGCATAAAAGTCAACAAGCACGGGTGTACTGCTATTTATTAATTCTTCAAATTTACTCATAGTTTCAGCGTATAATATATTATCTATTTTATTTGTTTCAGATTTACTTGAACTCTTATCATTACTAGCTGCGTGACAGCCATAATTTACAGTTAGTGCGCTAAGCAATAAAAAAAATAAAATTTTATTTTTCATATATTTATAATTTTTTAGATTCATTTTTAATTCCTTTTGTAAAAGAGCTCCCGATAAGGAACCCCATAAGCATACCGTATAAAGTTGAATTATACCACTTAGAAGTAATCATACATCCACCTGTGGAACAACCTACAAATTTCCAATAAAGAAAACCCGCAACAGCTCCAATTATAATTCCAATTATATAAGTCTTGTATTTTATTAAGAAATTTTTCATTGCACCATATATATTTATAATGCAAAGAAAATTTAAGATGAAGTCTTATTCGGTAACTAAAGTCACAAAAGGACCGAGAAATCAATCTTATTCCTTGATATTACTATTTGACCGCTTTTCTCAAGCTGTTTCAGCAATCTGGAGATAACTTCCCTTGAAGTAGTTAGACTATTAGCGATATCCTGATGAGTACCTAAAAAGATTGTTTCACCTTTAGTCCTGTTTCTTTCTTTAAAAAAGCTAATTAACCTTTCATCCATCCTTTTAAAAGCAATATTGTCAATGGTCGTTAACAACTCATCAAACCTGCTTCTATAAGAATACATAACAAATTCTTTCCATGTTACATACTGATTCATCCACTTTTCAAGGAATTCAACAGAAATTCGCAATACTTCAGTGTCCTCTTCGGCATAAGCACTTATATTGCTCTGTAAACGGCCCATACAACAAGTTAATGCCATAGCACAAACTTGTCCTGGATTTAAATAATAAAGTAAAGCTTCGTGACCATCGTTATCATTCCTGCAAACCTTCACTGAACCTTCTAAAATTATTGGAAAACTTCTAATATATTTCCCTTCCTTCATAAGCTCTTCGCCTTCATCAATTGTAATCCATTCACCAGATTGAGATATTTCTTCAATTAATCCAATTTCAAAGAATGGAAATCTCTTTTTTAGAATATCTGGTGCTATAGGAATGTCGTGAATTTCCATTGTGTTTACGTTTAAAATTTTGAAATAGTTATATAAATAAAAATGCCGGACCAATAATCCGGCAAATGACAATTACAAACCAAGTTTTAATCTTATTTTTTGGGGTATAGCTTCCTTATGCACTAAAAAGTCGATAGTTCGCAAAGCGACGTAAGGCATAGAAGCGTAAAAGTACCCATCAAAACTATTGTACTCACCCCAAGAATTTTTTACCTTGAAATATTTAGTTCCATTTTGATCTTTAACAATTCCAATAATATGCATTCCATGGTCATCTGTCGAAGAATAATTATCAAAATCAATTTGCCTGATTTCTTGAGTTATAATCTTTTCCTTGCCCGGATTATCAAGCTTAAATAATTCACCTTCCTTTTCTTCTTTACTCATACCCTGCCATTTCATCAAGTCTGTCTCTGTCATATCATTAATGCCTTCATCAGGAACAACAGCGACACCTTTAGTTTTAGTAGCAAATCCTTTATCAGAAACATCTGCTCCCCAAGCAATAGTATATCCATTTGTAACAGCATATTCCATAATTTCCAACATTTCATTGATAGGAACATTATAAATCTCATCCCAAAGCCAATTATCAGGAACTTCTAAAATGAATTTTTCATAAAATGGGTGATGAGAATATGAGCCTATTTCAACATAGTCATCAGGATTAATTTTTAAATATTCCTTAACAAATGATTTAGGTGTATAAGCGACCCCGTTGTAGGCGAATTTCTCAGGCATTGGTCCGAGATAATTGCTCAACATATCTTTAAATGTATCGTACCATACAGGGCTTAATTTTTTATTAGGATTTTTAATAATTCCATTGACATAAGATTTTAAAACTTCGTCCATTTCTCCGTGAATAGGCAAATCTTCTCCAATATTTAATCCGGAATAAACTTCTTCAGGAACTATACCAAAGTTCTTAATCACCCACATAACATCATGGAAAGCCCCTCCAGGTCCAAAATTCAAATTACCATGCATTCTCACATATTTTTGAGCTTTTTCAGAATAACAATGCCAGACTAAATACATTTCTGATAAATCAACCTCCGGCCCTCCCTTTCTTAATATTTCGGATTCAAGAAAAGAAAGAGAAGAAAATGCCCAGCAAGTGCTTGATTTATTTTGATTCTTGACAGAAGTCACAGGATTTTCAGTGATTTCTGAAAAGACAAATCCTGACTTATAAAGATTTTCGCTTTCAGTTTGAGCGAATGTTACATTTCTTAAAAAAATCAGTATGATAATACTGAACGCACCAATTAATCTCATCGATTCCCCTTTTTTTGAAAGTCTTAAAATAAGAAAAAATGTAATTATAATGAAGATATTATGACAAATTTTTAAATTTCAATATCTCCGGCTTCAAACAATCTGTAAAGTTTTGAGAGATGTCCGAGGAAATTACCAAACTTCCATATGGCCTTTTGGGTGCCATCAGTAATTTCCTGATTCTTCATTTTCAACATTAAAATAAGATAAGTAGTATTTAAGGAAATCTCGATATCATTATGATCTGTACCAGACTTCTCCCTAATTAAAATAATATCGGAACGAATATCTTCAAACAGCTGAGAGTATTCATTATCAAGGTTTTCAGAAATTAATTTAGAATGAAAATTATTCAATTCATTAACAATATTTACAAGAAACTGAAGATGACCATCTCTCATTTTGTTTTCTTTCTGCATCATCAGAACCAGATTCTCATACCAATGTTTGATTTCAACGCTTTTCTCAGTATCAACCTTATAATTGTTCACCAATACTGATTCAATTTTGGTCATGTCAGCAGATAAAGCACGAATAGAGTCTTCAATCTGCCACATATAAAGGATATATTCAACAATATTTGTTTTTCTTTTTTCTTGAGCGACTATCATGATGTCATAGTGTTTTCATAAAAGACTTTAATATAAAACAGCAATTTTATAAATCCATAAAATCATCGAGGTCCCTTCTCTCCTTTTTAGTAGGTCTCCCTGCTCCTTTTTCTCTACCATTCCACTGAGTCAGTTTTTGCATTTCGAGAATCTTAAATTGCTCTTTAGAAGTAAGGTCTTCAACAAATTCAGGCACCAATTTAGCAGACATTCTCTTATCGGATAGTTGTAAAACTTTTAAAGTGTAAGTTATAGGCGGTTTTTTTATTTCAAGAATATCTCCAACCCTTAACTCCCGTGAAGGTTTTACTTCTATCCCACCAATTGAGATTCTCCCTTTCTTACATTCTTCAGTAGCAATTGTCCGGGTTTTATATATCCTTACAGCACATAACCACTTATCTATTCTAACCGTCGGGGACATTATAATTACTTGTTATTGAATAAATTCATAGTTTTCTCAAGTCCAACTGTTCCAAATGATTTAATTATCTGAATAACCTTTTCAATTCTTTCCGGAATAATTTTAGCTTCATCTTCACTCCATTCACCTAAAACATAATCAACTTGTTGACCTTTATTAAACTCATTACCAATACCAAATCGAACTCTGGTGTAATCTGTAGTTTCAAGAATATCGCTTATATGTTTCAACCCGTTATGGCCAGCATCTCCTCCTTTACCCCTAACCCTGATAACACCGAGTGGCAGGGCTATATCATCAACTATTATTAATAAATTTTCGATATCAATTTTTTCCTTAACCATCCAATATCTAACAGCATTTCCGCTCAAATTCATATAAGTTGATGGTTTCAGAAGGATAAAAGTCCTCCCTTTGAATCGGTATTCAGCAATTGATCCATAACGTCTATTGGCATCAAAAACAATATTGGACACCCCGGCAAGAGCGTCCAATATTTGAAAGCCAACATTGTGGCGAGTATTTTTATATTCGTCTCCAATATTCCCTAAACCAACAATCAGAAATTTCATTAACGGATTAGCGATTTTAAGTAAATGAAGAACAAATTTAATTAAAATTCTTGGTTATCCTTCTTTCTGAGAAGCAGCACGAGCGGCTCTTGTAATCATAACGCGAGCTACAGGAACAGATTTCCCATTTAAAATTGAAATGTTTTCAAGTTTAATGTCACCAACCCTAAGACTTTGTCCTAAATCTAAATTAGTTACATCAATCTTAACTGAATCAGGTAAATCCTTAGGTAAGGCTAATACTTTTAAACGGCGAACTTCCACCTGAAGTTTACCACCTTTGCGAAGACCTTGAGCGTAGCCTTCAACTTCAACAGGAATTTCAACGATAATCTTCTTATCATCTGATACCATCAGAAAGTCGATATGAATAACTTCATCTGTTACAGGACCAAACTGAATGTCTTTCATTATAGCCTGAAACTTTTTGCCATCTATATCCAAATCTATTAAATAAACGTTTGGAGTATAAATTAATTTCAACAAATCATTTTTAACAGTGCAAAAATGAATGTTTTCTTCACCACCATATAAAACACATGGTACTTTGTTTTCTTTTCTCAGCTGTTTAGAATCTTTTTTACCAACTGCTGTTCTTGCTTTTCCTGAAAGATTAAATGTCTTCATAATTAAATTTTTTGTGGTACTCAGCCCTCTCTAATTAACAGAGCAAACCGCATACACTATTAATAACAATCTTATTTTTAAAGTGGTGCAAATATATAACATTCAATTTAAAAAAAAAGGAGTTTGAACAATAATTGTCAAACTCCCTTTTAAATATTGAATTTTATTCAAAATTATTGAATATAGAATGAACTAATTGATTTATAATGATATATTTTATCAATTACATCAGCGATCAAAGGAGCTATTGAAATAATTTTGATTTTATCTGTCTCCTTTTTAACTGGTATAGTATTAGTAAAATAAACTTCTTTTAAAGATGAATTTTCTATCCTTTCATATGCGGGTCCGGAAAGAATAGGATGAGTAGCAAAAGCTCTCACACTTGTGGCACCTTTTTCCATAAAAAGATCAGAAGCTTTTGTAATTGTACCGGCTGTATCAATAATATCATCAATGATTATTACATCTTTACCAGCGACATCACCAATAACAGTCATGTTATTAACAATATTAGCTTTACTTCTGGTTTTATGGCAAATAACCATTTCTGTTTGAAGAAGTTTAGCATAAGCATTCGCCCTTTTAGTTCCTCCCACATCAGGAGAAGCAATTACAGGGTTAGGTAAATCCATTTGCTTAATATATGGTATAAATAAAGATGATGCGTATAAATGATCAACAGGAACGTCAAAGAAACCTTGTATTTGATCAGCATGCAAATCAACCGTAATTATCCGGTCAATTCCTGCTTTGGATAAGACGTCAGCAACCAGTTTTGCACCAATTGATACTCTTGGTTTATCTTTTCTGTCCTGACGAGCATAACCAAAGTATGGAATCAAAGCTATTACTTTGTATGCCGATGCACGTTTTGCGGCATCAATCATCAGAAGTAATTCCCATAAATTATCAGCAGGTGGAAAAGTAGACTGAACAATAAAAACATAGGAACCTCTAATTGTTTCCTCAAAACAAGGTTCAAATTCACCATCACTAAAACGTGGACAGGACGATTTACCCAATTCCACGCCAAGGTATGAACAAATTTGTTCTGTTAAATAGGAAGTAGCTGTTCCTGTAAAAACTTTAAGCGGGGCTTTACGTGGCATGCTTTCAGTAATATTTTCGGTTATATATTGATGCAAAAGTAAAAAATATATAGGTTCTACAACATGTAATTCTTTAATTTGAAAATTATAATTTCAACATTTTGTCCACAACTAATTTTATATATTGAAAAAAGGCCAAAACCTCAATACAAAGTACTCAAGATTTATTTACATGTTCAATAAAATCAAGTATCTCATCTCTTCCGTAACCAGTTACAGCTGAAGAAATAAACATTTTGGGAACTTCCTCCCAAGTTTCTAAAAGTTTTTCAGAGTAGTTATCTTTGAAATTCTGAAGTTCAGTCTTATTCAATTTGTCAATCTTAGTAAAAACTATTACAAAAGGAATTTCAAACTCACCTAACCATTGCATAAAATTAACGTCGTTCTTTTGAGGTTCAAGTCGTGAGTCTATTAAAACAAAAATACAATAAAGATTTTTCCTTGTTAATAAATATTTTCTAATAAACTTTTCCCATTTGTCCTTATCTGTTTTAGATACATGAGCATAACCATAGCCGGGTAAATCAACAAGATACCATTCTTTGTTTATTAGAAAATGATTTATCAACCTTGTTTTTCCTGGCCTGCCTGAAACTTTAGCTAAGTTACCATTCTCGGTCAACATATTAATAATAGATGATTTTCCGACGTTCGATCTGCCAATAAAAGCATACTCAGGTAAGAATGTCTTAGGACACTTATCTACGTCTGTACTACTGATAATAAATTCAGCATTTTTAATTATCATAAAACAAGAAGTTATTATAGTATATAAATCTCAAGTATTTTGGATTGACCCATTAAGGGTTCCAATTTAATATTATTTAATGAAGCAGGTATTAAAACCGTTTCTCCCTTTTTAATTATTTCAATATCAGATGAATTATAAACAATTTTACAATCTCCTTCAAGATTCATCAATATAACAAAACTGTCAATCGAGTAATAATCACGGTCTAATTCAGTTGATATTTCAATAATATTTGTAGTGAAATACTTACAATTAACTAACTCAACCAGAGAATTATTTTCGATTTTATATTCAATTTTTGACTTTTTTACTATACTGAAATCAATTACGTCAAGGGAGAGATCAAGATGCAATTCTCTCTCTTTACCGAGTTCATCAACCCTTCCGTAGTCATAAATTCTATAAGTCACATCAGATGTCTGTTGAATCTCAGCAATAAGGTTCCCAGAACAAATTGCATGGACCCTACCTGCCGGAATAAAAAAAGCATCACCTTTCTTAACATCTTCGTAATTAAAAATAGCAGTAAGGGTATTATCATTCAATCTTTCTAAAAATTCTTCTCTGCTTGTATTCTTATTAAAACCATTAATTAGTCGAGGAGAGTCAACATCGTCGAGTGCAACCCACATTTCAGTCTTTCCATAAGAATTATGTCTTTCCTTTGCTAGATCATCATCGGGATGAACCTGAATTGATAAGTCATCGTTAGCGTCGATAAGCTTAATAAGAATAGGGAACTCAATCCCAAATTCTTCATAAACTTTTTCGCCTACAAGTTCCCCCATATAAATTTCAAGTAGTTCTTGCAGATCGTTACCTTCAAGATATCCGTTCGAAACTACAGAAATATTTTCCTCAACTGAAGATAATTCCCAACTTTCACCAATATTATTTTTACCGCCAATGTTTCGACCGAAATAAGTTTCAAGTTTATTCCCCCCCCAAATTCTTTCTTTATAAATTGGAGTAAATTTTAAAGGATATAATTCCATAAATTAATGAATTTAGAATTCATAATCTACTGCTGCGCGACTTACAGTCACTGCTTGAACAAATTCAACTACTTTCAAATGATCAGGATGAATCTGATATTTTTTCAAGTCATCAAGTGATTCGAAATGAGTAATAAGACAAATATCGAAAGAAGGAGAATTTATTGAATGATTCCTTCCTACTTCAATATATTTCAATTCACTTATCACATCTTTTAGTGAAAGGAGTTTTGATCTGAAAGACTCAATCACACTATTTTTCTCTTCTTCAGAACTGTATTCCTTTATTTTAAACAGAACAATATGACAAATCATAAATTTTTATTTTAAATTTTTAATTTCAATTTAATAAGAATTCTTTGACAAAGATAAAACTGATATCTTGTAATATTGTCTTATTTTTGAAAAAAACACTTGTTATGATTATTATTGGTATTGCTGGAGGAACAGGATCAGGAAAATCAACTGTAGTTGATGAAATTGTCAAAAAGCTAAACAAAAACGAAGTTGTTGTCATAAGTCAGGATTCTTATTATAAAGACAATTCTGATATACCCTTAGAAGAAAGAAAAAAAAAGAATTATGACCACCCTGATTCTATTGATTTTGAATTACTAACCAGCCATATAAGCCAATTAAAAAATGGGTTACCTATTGATTGTCCACAATATTCATTTTTAACTTGTACCAGATCTGATGAAACAGTAAAGGTTCACCCAAAGAATGTTATCATTATTGAAGGAATATTATGCCTTACAAACCCTGAATTCAGAAACATGATGGATATTAAAGTATTTGTTGATTGTGAAGCAGACGTAAGATTATCTAGGGTAATAATGCGTGATACAGTAGAACGTGGAAGGGATGTGAATCAAACCTTAATCAGGTATGAACAAACCGTAAGACCAATGCACTTACAATTTATCGAACCAAGTAAGAGGTACGCTGACATTATAATACCTGAAGGTGGAAAAAATAAGGTGGCAATAAATATTCTAACTCAATTTATTAAAAATCAGCTTTAATTTATAATCTAATTATTGCTGATCTTCGTCTTTAACTTGTAGCCTTTGACCAATTTTGAGAATCTGTTCAGTAGTAATATTGTTTAAAGTACAAATATTTTTAACAGATGTGTTATATCTTTTAGCAATAGACCAAAGATTATCTCCTTTTCTAATTACATGTTCACTAACCTCTGACAATGATGCGATTGCTGAAAGTTGGCCATCGTTATCTTTTGAAGCTAAAAGGTTGGAAGGCGGAGCGATTGGTTTTTCTCTGATGCTTTCGATATCTCGGTATACTTTTTTATTTTTATAATAGAGCTTTTCACAAGTCATCATTTGAAGGTCAAAATCAATATACTTTTTTGAATCAAAATGCTCGCCAAAGATTCTGGTCTCGAAATGCAAGTGGTCAGTAGTAGCACGTCCTGTCCTCCCTCCTAAACCTATTAAATCTCCCGCATTTATTGGATCATTAATCTTTACTTTTATTGTTTTTAAATGAGCATATAAGGTTTCTAATCCATTATTGTGCCGAACCAAGACCATATTTCCGTATCCGCTTAACCTTTTTGCGATCCTAACTACTCCATCAAAAGCGCAATAAACTGAGTCGCCTGAATTTAGTTTAATGTCTGTCCCTGTATGTAATCTTCCGCTTCGAGGTCCATATTTTGAAATCATTCTGCCTTTTACAGGATGGAAGTAAGGAGTATCGCTTTCTCCAACTAAATTAAAAATTAAAGTATCCTCTGAATTTGAAAATTGTGTAGAAGAATATCGGATATTATTGTTATCCCATCTGCCTTTATATAAATCGTTGGCTGGCACATATGAAACGGTAGGCGTAACTTCATCAATGAGGTTCAATATTGTTTCATTTTCGATAAATTCAGGATCAATTTCATTATTGTCTTTTCTCTGTTGAGCAAATAAATTCGATACAGAAAAAAGCAAAATAACTACTATTAATATCCGGAACTTCATATATAAAAATGGTTTATGTTTCAACTTCAACGATTCCAACATCAACAAAAGTAACATTGTCATTGATAAATACAACTATTTTTTATAAAGTTAATGACTTTTTTCTTAAAAAAAATATTCCATTATAAAATTTATACAATGTTCTAGATAAGACTTTTGTTTAATTTTTTGAACAAAAACGAAGGATATTTGTCTATTCTTTAAATCAAAAAAATATACAAATGACTGAAAGAAAAAATATTGTAAAATTTGCCGGAAATCCTGTTACTCTAATAGGTAAAGAGATCAAGATAGGTGATAATGCTCCTGATTTCACTGGAACAAATCAAAAATTAGAACCCGTTAGTTTATCGTCTTTCAAGGGAAAAACTATTGTAATTGCAGTGTATCCTTCGATCGATACCGGAATTTGTCAATTACAAAATAAAAGGTTCAATAAAGTTGCAGACTCGATGAAAGATGTTGTTGTTTTAAGCGTATCATTAGACCTTCCTTTTGCACATAAACGGTTTTGTGCTGCAGAGAACCTTGAAACCATTATAACCCTTTCAGATTACAAAGAGAGGGAGTTTGGCAATAAATATGGGTTCCTTATAAAAGAGCTCTTGTTATTAGCCAGAGGAACTGTCATAATCGATAATGAAGGAATTGTCAGATATGTGGAAATAGTACCTGAGATAACAACTGAACCCGATTACGACTCTGCATTAAAGCTTATTGAAAAGATTAGATAATTTTAGATTGAATCTTTGTTCCCTATCGTTTCAATTTTCCTGATCCGATAGGGTTTTTTATTTTGAGACTCAAAATAGGTACGCATTAATAATTCAGCCAATAGTCCAAAAGTAATTAACTGCACCCCTACTAAAAGAAAAATCATTCCCAAAATCATAATTGGTTTGCCCCAAATATCATTGCCCATTAACTTTAAAACAAAAAGATAAATGTTTATTATTACACCTATTAAAATGCTAATTCCCCCAAGTCCTCCGAAAAGATGCATCGGCTTTTGTAGATATTTTTTAAGAAATAACACTACTAATAAATCGCTAACGACTTTCATTGTTCTACCCAGACCATATTTTGATTTACCGTGAATCCTAGGATGATGTTTTACTTCAACCTGTGAAATTGTTCCACCTTCGAGTGCAACCAAAACTGGTATAAACCTATGCAATTCACCATATATTTTAATGCTCTTAGCCATTTCACTTTTGAAAACTTTCAAAGTACATCCATAATCTTTTATTCTTACTTCAGTCGTATTTCTAATTATCGAATTTGCAATACGGCTTGGAATCTTTCTTAATAACATCCCATCCTTTCGATTTACTCTTATCCCGGCAACAACATCCCATCCTTCTGATTCTGCCTTAGTTAACATCATTGGAATATCTGAAGGATCATTTTGAAGATCTCCATCTAAAGTCACTATATATTCACCCTTAGAAACATCAATTCCAGCTTGGAGAGCAGAACTCTGGCCAAAATTCTTTGTCAGGTTAACTAAAATAAATCTATCGTCTTTAATTGAAAGTATCTTTCCCCGGGTTGAATCATTTGAACCATCGTTGACAAATATCGCTTCAAAATCAATATTTCTCAATGAATCAACAATTTTATCAGTTAATGGTAATATGTTGTCTTCTTCGTTGTATACACAAATAACCAGACTTAATTTTTTCATTTTAAAATGGTTTAGTTTTTGTATTAAAAATAAACATGTCAACAAAATAAAACATTTTTAAACAATGAAAGTCTATATTCCTACAAATATAAACCGGTACTTACCTATTTTGTTATTCCTTATATCGTTTTCAGTATACATCGCCGGGGCCTCTTCATCTGAAATATATTTTTTTGATGAAGCAAAAAACTCAGAATGTGCAAGAGAAATGCTCGAACAAAAAGATTTCTTTGTTCCAACTTTTAACTACGACATCAGAACAGACAAACCTCCTTTGCACTATTTCTTTATGATTATTTCATATTTGATCTTTGGTGTAAATGCTTTTGCAGCACGCTTTTTTTCAGCGGTTTTTGGTGCGCTGACAATTCTAATCACCTTTTTGTATGTTAGAAAATTTATTGAACAAAAGACAGCATTTATAACTGCATTAATTTTGTTGGCATCTTTTCACTTGGGTCTGCAATTTCATCTTGCCGTACCTGATCCTTATCTTATTTTTTTTATTACCTGGAGTTTATTCCTTTTTTACTCATGGTATACAGAAAAGAAAATACGTGATATATTATTATTCTACTTAGCTATAGCACTGGGAATTCTCTCAAAGGGGCCAGTTGCTATTATTTTACCGGGCATAACTGTATTCATCTTCCTTCTGGCGAAAAGAAGTTTTAATTTCAAAACTATTAAAGAATTAAAACTCATTTGGGGATTATTAATAATTCTTCTAATTGCTTCCCCTTGGTTCTATGCTGCTCATATCAACACAAACGGGGATTGGACAAAAGGTTTTTTACTTGATCATAATATCAATCGGTTTTCAAGTCCAAAGGAGGGGCATGGAGGAAACTTTCTTTTAACAATATTTTATGTCTTGATAGGATTATTTCCCTTTTCTGTATTTCTCTTTCAATCACTTTACAAAGCAATAACCAAAAGAAACAATACAATATTACTTTACAGCTTAATTTCATCATTGACTATTGTCGTATTCTTTTGTTTCTCCGATACGCGTTTACCAAATTATACTGTTCCTGCCTATCCCTTCTTAGCAATAATCATTGCGCACTATTTGGTAGAAATTAAATCTAAATGGAAAATCATAATTCCTCAAATTATTGCATTAGTAATTTCTGTACTAATCGTTTTGCTTGGAATTTATTTTTTTAACAAAATAAATGAGTTCAAGAACATAAGATATCAATTTATTGTAATGGGATTTATCTTTTTGGGCATTGCAATATCTTTATTTCAAACCAGAAAATCTGAGCCCATTAAATATGTTTTGCCTGTTGCAATTGGTAGTAGTATTTCTGTAATCCTTTTTTTCACAATATTGTTTCCATCAATGATGAAACAAAACCCACTAATGAAAAGCAAATCAATTATTGAAAATAAAAAAGAGATAGCTTATTGGCATAAAATGAATGTTGCTTATCCTTTTTATTTAAAGAAAAGAGTTGAGCCTATCTACGATGAGAATGAATTTAAAGATTTTTTTATTGATAATCCGGAGGGTATTATAATATCAACGCTAAGACATCTGAGAATCAGTGATAAGAATGATACCGTTTTTTATGACATCGCTTTCGAATCTAGTGATCTTCTTGATCCTGATACAACAGTTTTGCTTATACCGAGAGCCAACGTTTCAAATCCTTAAACAACGATGATTTCATATGTTTATCTTTAGTTTTCTTAAATAAGAACTCAGTAATACAGTATCCTGAATATGCTGCAAAAAAACCGAATATTGCGCCCCATAAAATGTCAGTATAATAATGCTGCAAAAGATATATACGAGAAATACTAACCATTATGGCAATAAAGAAAAACACCAAAGAGAAATTTCGTTTATTTATAATAAGTGTAAGAATTGCAGCCAATGCAAAAATAGTCATTGTATGACCAGAAGGGAATGATCTTAAGTAATTTACCGGAGCATCAAATATCACTCTTGAATAATCATCATAATAAAAGTTCCATTGAGGGCGTAATAGTTGAAGGAAAAATAATCTTTTAAAAAGATTTGAAAAAATAGTTACAAATAGAAGAGAAAAAAACATATAAAATGAATGATAATAATTTTTAAGCATAAGTATTATCAAGACAATGACTGCAAAGGTTCCATGTCCTAGAAAAGTTAAAAAATAAAAAGGTTTATCAAATGCGGAAATTGAAGTTTTATTAATTAAAATTTCCACATCTCCCCTATTGGTGAAAAGCAAAACAACAACAGAAAACACCCAGAAAACAAAGAATAAAATATTAAATTCCTTTGTTGGAAATACTTTAAAAAATTTATTCATCATCCAAATTTACAAGATCTTCTGTAGTATCAAAATTAATTTTGCCTCCCCAACCGAATGAACCACTCCATCCACTCTGTCCATTCCATCCGCTTCTTCCATCTGAACCATTTGGTGAATCATTTCCACCCGAACCTCCTGAACCTCCAAAACCCCCACTTCCTAATGATCCTCCAAAACCTCCTCTCGTAGAAGGGACTATTAAGTCTTTATATATGAGGGCATCTTCTGTAAAATATAAATAAATATTTCCACCACTTCCACCGTCTCCACCATTACAGCCTTCAGAACCAATGCTTCCACTAAATCCAGAACTTCCAAAATATTCATCGCTGCCCCTAAGAGTTAATAAGTAATCTGCTTTATAATCTAAATTTAAAGTGAAATCGGACACACAGTCTGGATTCCTTTTAGAAATAGCTGTTAGATACACCTTATGGTCAGATATTAAACGAAAGTCTTGATTGATATGAAATTGGTTTTTAAAAATTTCTCCACCATTTGTAGCAAATAAATAATACTTACTTTTTAGCAAATCTCTTTTTCTAAAAGAATATTCTTTGATATCACCGTTATCAAATTTTGCTAGAATTTTAAAATTAAATTTGAATCCAGCAGCTCTTACAATATTTGAAGTAGGTATTATTTCAATTTCACTTTCATAATTAAGAGGTAGCAATAATTCTTTAGACATATGCTTACCTTTACCCGGCCATGCTTTTATGCTAATGTACTTACCTTTTGATGGGTATAATTTATCGCTGACTTTAACTTTTCCCGCAAAATGAGATCCCCCACTTACCTCAATTGTAAAAAAATTCCAAAACAGGGTGCCATCATCTAAATTCCTTGTCTTTTTTATTTTCCCGTTATTATAATATGCAATAATACCTATCTCAAATTTTTGGCCGGGTAATCTTATTTTATCTTTATCATATATTAACTGAATTGAATCGAGCTTCTTCGAAAAGTCTGATATAAAAGCATTCGCTTTTAATACTGAAAATAATATCAACAATCCAGTGATAAGTAATATTTTAAACTTGGGAATAGACATGCTTACATTTATCAGATGATAAAAATTTAAAATATAAACTAAGGTAACATAATTCTAAAAACACAGCAAATAATGTTATACATGTTAAGATAAAATTATACACTACACCTTGATTTTAAAATTAAGATTTGATTATTTCAAATTGGTTATATTTGTGAACCTTAATTAAAAATCAATAAAATAAATAAAATGAAACGCGATGATTTAGTTTTCGACATTATAGCCAAAGAACTTCACCGTCAACTTAATGGTATAGAGTTAATAGCATCTGAAAATTTCGTAAGCAACCAAGTCATGGAAGCTATGGGATCAGTTATGACAAACAAATATGCCGAAGGATATCCCGGACACCGCTACTACGGCGGATGCCAATTTGTTGACATGACTGAACAATTAGCTATTGACCGCATTACAAAAATTTATGATGCAGAATATGCTAACGTACAACCACACTCAGGCGCGCAGGCTAATGCTTCAGTCTTAAGTGTGATTTTAAAACCAGGTGATAAATTTTTAGGACTCGATTTATCTCATGGCGGTCACCTTTCTCACGGTTCTCCTGTAAATTCTTCAGGAATTCTATATCAACCTATTGCTTATTCAGTTAAAGAATCTGATGGCAGGGTTGATTATGATCAAATGGAAGAACTAGCAATCAAAGAGAAACCCAAATTAATTATCGGTGGGGCTTCTGCATATTCAAGAGACTGGGATTATGAAAGAATGCGTGCTATCGCTGATAAAATTGGAGCTATTCTAATGATAGATATGGCTCACCCTGCTGGTCTTATTGCTGCAGGTCTTCTTAAAAACCCTGTTAAATATGCTCATATTGTTACTTCTACTACTCATAAAACACTACGCGGACCACGTGGAGGAATAATCTTAATAGGCAAAGACTTTGAGAATCCTTGGGGAATTACCACAAAAAAAGGAGAAATAAGAATGATGTCATCTCTCATAGATTCTTCAGTTTTCCCAGGCCAACAAGGTGGACCTCTCGAGCACGTTATTGCTGCTAAAGCAGTAGCTTTCGGAGAAGCTCTGGATCCTTCTTTTAAGTTATATCAGTCTCAAGTACAAAAGAATGCAGCTGTAATGGCTAAATCTTTTATGGATGCTGGTTATAAAGTAATATCAGATGGAACTGATAACCATTCAATGCTAATTGATTTAAGAACAAAATATCCAAATGTCACCGGCAAACAAGTTGAAAACGCTCTGGTTGCAGCAGATCTAACTGTGAACAAAAACATGGTACCTTTCGACAGCCGCTCACCTTTTCAAACTTCAGGGTTACGAGTCGGAACACCAGCAATAACAACTCGCGGTGTTAAAGAAGATTTAATGCCTCAAATTGTTGAACTAATTGATACTGTAATTACTGATTTCGAGAATGAAAAAACAATCTCATCGGTAAGAGAGAAAGTAAATTCTATAATGAAAAATTACCCGCTATTTGCATGGTAAAATATTAAAAAAAATCCCGATAAATTATCGGGATTTTTTTTCTATTCTTCTTTATCTAAATTTTCAGTAAGCTTCCTTACAAATTTAATTTTTGAGAAAAATTCAGCTCCAAAAACTCTTAAAATAGTATACACAGGAATTGCTAAAACCATTCCAAGGACTCCTCCAAAACTACCGGCAGCTAAAATAACCAGAAATATTTCAAGAGGATGAGCTTTAACACTGCTTGAATATATAAGCGGTTGAAAGAAATTATTATCAATAAACTGTACGACAGCAAAAACAATCACCATAAATGCAATCAGGGGTAATGTAACACTCATGAAATCTGCATTCACATTAATTGCCAGTGCAATAAGTATACCAACCAAGGCTCCAATCCATGGACCAATATATGGGATAACATTAAAAAATCCACAAAATAATCCAATGACCATCGCATCAGAAAGATCCAGTCCTACTATTTTTAATCCAATAGTATTCAGAGTCATAACCAGTAATATTTCAAGCAATAAGCCAATCAAGTATCTTCTCAATAAAATAGTGATTCTTTCAATACTTTTGGTTACCCGTTCTTCATAACCTGTCGGGATTATCATTAAAACTCCGTTATTAAACATGTTTTCGTCTCTTAAAAAGAAAAATGTAATGAAAGACACTGAAAAAACACCAACCAAAATATTTCCAACAGTCCCGGCTATTGTACCAAAAATGTCTGTTATTTGAGATATCTTAAAAAAAGAAGAAAGTTTTGACCTTGCTAATTCTATTAAAGAAGTATCAGTAAAAGAAATTGTTTGATTAAACAGAAACATAGTTATCTTGTTCACAGGTTCTTCAAGCTGAATCAAATAAGCTTTGAAGTCAACATTTGCTAAATCTTTAAACTCACTTGCTAACAATGGTATCATAATCAGAAATAACCCGAAAAAAACAATCCAAATTGCAAATAAAGTTAAAAGAGCACTAAAGGATTTCCCAAATTTAATTTTCCAAATTTTTACTTTTTCCAATTGTCTGACTAAGGGTCTGCCCATAGTAGCTAAAACAGCAGATACAAGAATATAAGTTACTATTGATCTAAAAAACCATGCAATTATTAATAGTATTATTGCACTGATCGCTATGATAATATATCTAGTCCGTTTACTCATATTTTTTTTACCAAATCTACAAAGAATTATCAAAGTTTAACTGAAACGAATTTTTCAAAATACCTGAAAACGCTAATTGAAATATTAAAATCATACTTATTCTCTTGATTAATGACAGTGCAATACTTATTTTTTTTACTTATATCATGCAAGAAAATTAAATTGATAATTACTGAACGTCCTACTTGATAAAAATTAAGATGCCTCAGACCTTTGTAAACCTCACATAATCTTAAGCTAATAATAATTTTTTCATTATTTGTATTGATGAGTTCACACAAATAACCTAATGATTTAATATAAACTATTTCTTCTGGAGATATAAAAACAAAACCTTTTCTACTTTTAAGTTTTATTTTTCCAAATTCATTCATCTTTGACTTAAGCTTCTCATACGATTCCTTTAGTTTTTGATCAAATTCTTCTCCAATTTTTTTTATTACATCTGCAATATCATCATACACAAAGGGCTTCCGAAGAACATATTCTGGATTGATCTCCTTCATTTCATGTTCATTTAAATCATCTGATAAAGTATAAACAATTTTCGGATGGGGGTCAATTCTTTCGACCAAACTATTAAGTTTATCTCGAGCTTTATCATGAAATGACGCATTCAAAAATATAATCTGCGGGTTATCAAAGGAAAATAATTTTTCAAGTCCTTCACTTGAACTTTTTTTCGCTATTACTATAGCTCTTTTTTCTCCTTTCAGAAGTTCATAAAGAAGTTCTTTTTCTTCATGATTGTCAATTAAAATCAACGTTGATAAAACCTTATTCATTGGGGCTAAATTTAAAATTTATAAAATTTTTTCTTTTCTTAAATTTTCCAACCCTACGGGCGATAAACTTAGTTTTATATTTTTATCTCCGTTTCTTAATATGCAAAAGCAATCAACCACATTTACTTCATTAATCAAGGAAAAATTTACAATTTCAAATCTACTTATCCTCAGGAATGGGTGGTCTTTTAAGGCATCACCAATTTTACCAAGATAATTACTCGAAAAATGCATACTACCATCTTTCATGTATAGTTCAGTATAAGATCCCTTTGCTTTTAGATAAACTAAGTTCTGTATCTCTTCAAAACAATATCCATTTCTTTTTGCTACTCTTATTTTCATTTTTGTTTGAGTTTAATAGTTATAAAAATTAAAATACACATAATCAATTAATATTTAATTATTTACATAGGTATAATATTCAAATAATTAAGCAAAGCATTTTCTACCAACTTAAAAATAAGCTGAAAACATGAATAAAAATTAAGTAATTAATGTATTGCAGTTATAAGAAAAATACAATTATGCCTGATACCGCGATAAAGGCTCCAATCACTTCATTTAAAGTCAACTTCTCTTTCATTATTATATGTGAAGGTAAAAGTATGAACACTGGAACAGTTGCCATTAAAGTTGATGCAATTCCTAAGGAAGTATATTTGAATGCAACCATTCCTAATGATACTCCAAGAAAAGGCCCAAAAAAGGAACCGATTACCAATGCCTTGCTAGCTTTTTTATCAGTAAATCCTTTGGGAATATTACCCCATTTTTTCAAAATTGAAATTAGTATTGCAAAACCTATTATTCCAGTAATTACCCGTATTTGAGAAGAAGCAAATGGATCGTAGTCTCCCATGCCTATTTTACTAAACACAGACCCAACTCCCTGTCCGACAGCTCCCCCAAAAGCGAGCAAAATTCCTTTAACCGGATACCTAAATTGCTTTTTACCACTGCCTTTTTCCTTTTTTAAAACAACCAAAGATACACCTCCCAAAACAAGGCCCATCCCTAAAAAGTTAACCCATGTAAATATTTCATCAAGCATTATCCATGCCAGTAATGCAGAAATTGGCGGTGCCATTGCCATAACCAACATAGATATTTTTGAACTTATAAATTCATATGATTTAAAAAGAAAAAAGTCTCCTAAAACAAAGCCTATTAATCCTGATAAACTTAAATATATCCATGCTTTTGGCGATGCATCAAGAGGTAGCCATTGGTTTAGGAAAATTTTACTATAGGCAAGATAAAACACAAAGGCAAACAACAATCTGATTAGATTCACCGATAAAGATCCAATCCTCCTAGAAGCATATTGAAAACTCATCGCTGTTGCTGTCCAGCATAGTGCTGTCCCTAAACCTGCTATTTCTCCTGTGTAATTCATAAAATTAATTTGAAGGTATCTTAAGAATTAAACTTTTGTGTTACTTAATTTCAAAATTTTTTATTTACTGAAGGGATTTTTATTACTTGGATGATTATGTTGTTTTTTACCCCAGAAAAACAAAATTCTAGCACAATCTCCATTTCCTATATCATATGCACAATAATTTTAAATATTTATTGTACAAACATAATGATATGAAAAAATTTCAAAAGCGAAAAAATGTTAAAAATTGTTAAAAGATTAATTTTTGAATCACACCTTTATCTAACAGTACTTTACGTTAAGTTTAACTTAAGAAACAAAATTTTGCAAGGAGATCTATAACCCTAATTAACAATCAATAACATTATACATATATATCTATATATGTATAATTGTCCTTTTAATAATTTATTGAATCATAAAATTGAACCCCATTTTTTTCAAAAAATAATGAATTCCTAAAAAAAATTAAAAACCCAAAATGATCTATTGCTTTGTAGAAAATGGCCATTTTTTATTTGCCCATAATATCAGAAATATCCCTCCAATAATGAATGGTATGCTCAAAATTTGACCCATATTTAGAATCATACCTGCTTCGAATGCTTCTTGATCTTCTTTAACAAATTCAATCAAAAAACGGGCTGCAAATACCATAATAAAAAAGATTCCAGATATAAGTCCGGTTTTTGATTTTGCATTAGTCTTCCAATACATTCTATTAATAACAAAAAAAGTTATCAGATATGCTATCGCTTCATATAATTGGGTTGGATGCTTTGGTACTATTTCGTTATTCCTTTCAAATATAAAGCCCCAAGGCATAGTCGTTTCTATTCCATATACCTCAGAATTGAACAGATTCCCAAGTCGAATAAGCATTGCAACAATAGCTGTTGGTATAACAACTCTGTCAATTGTCCAGAAAACATTCTTTTTAGTGTAATATTTTGAGTGTATCAGAAGTGCAATAAAAATACCGACTACTCCTCCATGACTTGCAAGGCCCCCTTCCCAAGTCTTAATTATTTCCCATGGATGCTGTGAATAATAATCCCAGGCATAAAAGAAAACATGCCCTAACCTAGCACCTACAACTGTTCCTATTACAATAAAGATAAAAAGACTCTCTACCCATTTTACATTTTCTTTCTCGTGCTTGAGATATTTTTCAACCATCTGCAAACCAATTATGAAACCGATCGCAAACATTAAACCGTACCACCTAATTGGGCGATTAAATATTACAAAAATATCTGGGTTAAAATCCCAATGTATAAAGGATAAGAGTTCATTCATGGAGTCTAATTATTTATCAATTTTATTCTTGCATACCTGCACCGTGACAATTTTTAAACTTCTTACCACTTCCACAAGGACAAGGATCATTTCTTCCTACCTTTTTTTCAGTTCTCACAGGCTGAATTCTTTGTTGTTGCTCGTTTGGATTACCTCTTGATTCAACACCAGCTCTTCCTGTCTGCATCCTGCTCATATCTGTTCTCTTTCGCTCTGTGGCTTCCTTAACTTCTGATGGATCACTTATTGGTATGTGACCTTTAGCAAGAATAGATACTATCTTCTTATTAACAACTGCTATCATCTCTTTAAAGAGATTGAAAGACTCAAGTTTATATATTAATAGCGGGTCTTTTTGCTCGTAAGTTGCATTTTGAACAGATTGTCGCAAATCATCCATTTCCCTGAGCTGTTCTTTCCATGCTTCATCAATTGTACTCAGAATAATCTGCTTTTCAAATGATTTTGCAACTTCCTTACTATTGTTCTTATAAGCTTTTTCAAGATTAGTGACTACCTGATAAAGTCTTTTCCCGTCAGTAAAAGGAACTACTATGTTTTTATACTGATGCGACTGATTTTCATATACATTTCTAATCACAGGATTAGCCTGCTTAGCAATATTATCTATCTTTCTTGTATAGGCGTCAAGTAGCTGCTTAAAAATGGCTTCCGTTATTTCATTTGGATTTAATTTTCTGAACTCTTCCTCTTTTATAGATGACTCTATTGTAGCCATTCTCATAAGTTCAAAATTGAATTCATTATAATCTCCTCCCACATGTTGATTTACAAGCTCTTCTATTGAATCATACATGTTATTCATGATATCTACTTCAAGACGGTCTCCAAACAATGCATGTCTTCTCCTTTTATAAACAACTTCACGTTGAGAATTCATAACATCATCATATTCAAGAAGTCTTTTCCTGACACCAAAGTTATTCTCTTCAACTTTTTTCTGTGCCCGCTCTATGGATTTAGATATCATTGAATGTTGAATAACTTCCCCTTCTTTCAAACCAAGCCTATCCATAATTCCGGTGATCCGTTCTGAACCAAACAATCTCATCAGATCGTCTTCAAGAGAAACGAAGAACTGTGATGAACCCGGGTCTCCCTGCCTTCCAGAACGACCTCTCAACTGTCTGTCTACCCTTCGTGAATCATGTCTTTCTGAACCAATGATCGCTAATCCTCCAGCTGTTTTAACCTCTGGTGCAAGTTTTATATCTGTTCCACGACCTGCCATATTAGTGGCTATTGTAACTGAACCCCATTTACCAGCTTCTGCAACAATATCAGCTTCTCTTTGATGAAGTTTTGCGTTGAGTACATTGTGCTTGATGCCTTTCATCTTAAGCATCCTGCTCAATAGCTCTGAAATTTCAACCGATGTAGTACCTACTAATACCGGTCTCCCTTTTTTGTTAAGTACTTCAACTTCCTGAATTATTGCGTTGTATTTTTCTCTTTTAGTTTTATATACAAGATCTTCCCTGTCATCTCTAACAATCGATCTGTTGGTTGGTATAACTACTACATCTAGTTTGTATATATCCCAGAATTCACCAGCCTCTGTCTCAGCAGTACCAGTCATACCAGCAAGTTTATGATACATCCTGAAGTAATTTTGCAGGGTAATAGTTGCAAAAGTCTGAGTTGCAGCTTCTATAACTACCCTTTCCTTTGCTTCTATTGCTTGGTGCAAACCATCAGAATACCTACGACCTTCCATAATACGCCCTGTCTGCTCATCAACAATTTTTACCTTACCGTCAATAAGTACGTATTCAACATCCTTTTCAAATAGAGTATATGCTTTAAGTAGCTGATTAAGTGTATGAACCCTCTCTGACTTAACACTATAATTTTGTAATAGTATATCTTTCTTTACCAGCCTTTCTTCTGCTGAATATTCTGTATTGTTTTCAAGTGCTGCAATTTCTGACCCCATGTCAGGAAGAACAAAAAAGTCTGAATCGTCTGTATCTCCAGATATGAGATCAATTCCTTTGTCGGTAAGTTCAATTGTATTGTGCTGTTCTTCAATAATGAAATAAAGAGGATCTGTTACGATATGCATGCTTTTACTATTATCCTGCATATACAAATTTTCGGTCTTCTGCATCTGAGCCTTAATACCCTCTTCACTCAGAAACTTTATTATAGATGAATTCTTCGGAAGTCCTTTATGTGCTCGGTATAACAACAATGCTCCTTCTTCAAGTTCCTTTTTGGTAGCATCTGGCTTAGTCAGTAATTTTTTTGAATCTGCAAAAATCTGATTTACCAACTTCCGTTGTTCTGCTACAAGTCTCTCAACCTTGGGTCGGTACTCAGCAAACAATTCATCTCCCGAGGCTTTCTTTACAGGTCCTGATATAATAAGCGGAGTACGCGCATCGTCAATCAATACCGAGTCAACCTCATCGACTATTGCATAATGATGCTTTCTCTGTACAAGATCCTCAGGATTAATCGACATGTTGTCGCGAAGGTAATCGAATCCAAATTCGTTATTTGTTCCAAAGGTGATGTCACAATTGTATGCATTTCTTCTTTCCTCAGAATTTGGCTGATGCTTATCAATACAATCAACTGTAAGACCATGGAATTGATAAATTGGCCCCATCCATTCAGAGTCACGTTTTGCCAAATAGTCGTTAACAGTAACAATATGAACACCTTTACCTGTCAAAGCATTTAAAAAAACGGGGAGAGTAGCGACCAAAGTTTTTCCTTCACCGGTTGCCATTTCAGCAATATTACCTTTATGCAAAACAACACCACCTATTAACTGCACATCGTAATGTACCATATCCCAGGTTATTTCATTTCCTCCAGCTAACCAAGTGTTATGCCAATACGCTTTATCTCCAACAATTTCAACATTGCTAAATTTAGCAGCTAAATCTCTGTCATAGTCGCTTGCTGTTACTTCAACCTTTGGATTCTCAGTAAATCTCTTTGCAGTTTCTTTTACAATTGAAAATGCTATTGGAAGCACATCATCTAAAACCTTTTCAAGTTTTTCGTCTATCAATTCAACCAATTTATCAATTTTGTCGAAAATTACTTCACTTTCTTCTAAATCGACAATTTCAGCTTTCTCTCGTAAAGAAGCTATTTCATCCTCTTCTTCCTTTATATAATCTTTAATCCTTTTCTTCAACAAGGATGATTCACCCCTTAACTCATCATTTGAAAGTTTTTTCACCCTTTCATATTCAACTTTTATTGTCTCCGCAATAGGAGAAATTTCCTTAATATCTCGATCTGATTTTGTACCAAATAGTCCACTCAGAAATTTTGCTAAACTCATATTTATTGATTTTAAATTCTAAAAATTAAAGTAACACAAAAGTAATTTAATTGCATAAGTATCTAAAAAATAGAAAAGCTAATTTGATGAAAAATTTAACTCCGGAACAGCTATTGATCAAAAAATTAATAAAAAGAGGCACTTATTAAAATAATAGTGCCTCTTAAAAAATATTTTAAGTTTTATTTCCTACCAACTTAAGAATTTTTGCTGATACTGTTGTTCTCTTACAACCCTATCCCTGTTAATCTTTAACAAGAATGAAATCTGATTTCCTCCTAAAGCTGCTCCAGAATGTATTAAGTCATTCTCGAGATAAAAACTATGAGCATATGTTATTGTATAATTTTTAAAATCAAGGGCTATATAAGGCTGCAACAGAGTTATTGGAGTATATTCTCGCCTATAATTGATATTCAAACCTAACTGACCCTCAAATTCAATTTCTTTCCTGATTCCTGCAATAGTTTTCTTAAAAGTAGTTTGCATCATCAGATCTGCAAATATTTCGACACAGTTTCTCTTTGTATAGTATAATGCAGAAACAGTTGGAACAAAGTAAATATCTAATTTATCTGAAGTATAAATATCAAGAAATTTAAGCTTTACATTAGCAAAAATCTTAGTGGGATACAATGAATCATAAATATTATATGCCAAACTATCATTGGGCAAATAGTATTTCTCAGATTCTAATTTATTCTTAGTTTGTATAAAACTTATGGCTCCCAAACCTGCATCCATATGAATAGTTTGATATAATGCACCAATATCAGAAGTAAAGAACCAAGATCTGTAGCTTGAAAACTCACCTAAAGCATCATCTTCAAAAATTCCCCCGGGATCTTCATCGCCTAAATTAGCGTTTATCATATGTAAATCTTTTGCGTTAATCCACATCCCTTGTAAACGGGGAGTTAGTGCTAAAACAAGTTTACGCGGGTTCTTCTTCTTATAATTTTGATTGACGTCAATGTGATAACCATATGTTAACCCAATATTAGTCTCCCTGTCGGGACCATACTGATATTGATAAAACTGAAGTCCAAATGCGACGTTGCCAAATTTTCTGAAAAATTCATTTATCTTTCCATCCTTCTTGAACAAATACCCTTCCCCAACTTTTGAATGTAAACTTAAAAAATAGGTCTGTGGAGATGAATTTGTTAGTCCGTAAAACCTTTGATCTCGTCCAAGTAAAACAGAATAATAATTCTGAGTCCCAACGTAAGCGGGATTGAAAAGATAATCATCAAAAATATGATAATTGTATTGTGAAGTTTGCTGCGCATTCGTGTTAAATGCCAGAAAACATAGTAGTATCGCTGTTAGAATCTTTTTCATATCAACCGGTTTATCTCCCATTCGACCTCAATATTGTAACATTCCCATCAATTAGTACCTCCTTCTCAGTTCCTTCGAACTTCTTCAAAAGGTAAATATATGTTCCAACTGGTGCAGGACGCCCCCATTTATCAAGGCCATTCCACTTAATTCCCTTATTTCCAGAAACACCTTCGTCACTATATATTAGTTCACCAAGTGCTGTATATATTTGCAAAGTATAACTTTGATATTGCGAACCAAATATCTCCCACTGATCGTGATCTCCATCATTATTTAAAGGCGTAAATGCATTGTAATAATTAATAGGTGGACAAGAATCTCTATCAACCGAGAAAATTAATGTATCTATAACAGCTTCACATTCAGTATAAACATCACGAACTGTTATTCTATATAAACCAATGCCTATATCTTCAACTATCCTTTGTTCTTTTTCATAAAATAGTGTATCAATAGTAACCGGTTCTACTAATTTTCCACGATCTGCAAGAATGGTATCGGTCCAGTTTCTTTCTTCCATATTGAATCTTACCTCAGAACTATCCCACCTTTCAACTGTATATATAATTCCGTCTCCACGGAAATTTACAGCGTTAATCTGAATGTACCCATCATACCAAAAATCACACTTTGGTTTTTTTATACTTTCAATACTCACACTTATCGAGTCATATGTAGCATATACAGAAATAGTATCTATGCCCCAATATAAACTATTCGGATCATATGTGAAGTCAGTAAGTTTAGTTGCAGCCTTACAGCCATATTTATCAACTAACTCCGCGCTATGTTTACCAGCATATAATCCAGTTACTATTGTCATTCCTGGATCATTCGATTTTGCATAACTAAATCTATTTTCTTCTTTATTTGTTACCGTGAATACATATCCTGCAGGAATATCATTAACGAAGTCTTTATTTCCGATCTTTGCCGTAAATTGAATTACACCTGTTTTATCATTACCACACTTTATTGGTTTGGAAGTTAATCCGGTTAATAATATTGAATCAGGTTTTAAAAATAATGTATCTGCAAACGGCTCATAATTTTCCCTTAACCCAGGTATATTCTGAATGTGACACTCATTGGCATCTTTCATATAAAATTGATATGTCCTATCGGTATAAAGGTTAATACCTTGTTCTGAAAGCTTGACAACAGTTGTGTCTTCTATCGGATCTTTAGTAATTGTCCAAGTATCGTTTATAAACTGATTGTCATTTAAACTCAATTTATAAGGTGCTGTTCCTCCTTTTATCTTAAGTGTCATATCTCCATAGTCATCATAATAACATGACAGTCCGGTAAAATCATAGTTAACTGAAAATAAAACAGGCTCAGTCATCATGAAAGGATCTTCCATAGGTGTCAAACAACCATTAGCATCTTTAGCAATAGCTTCTTTTTTACCTATCTTTTCACCAACAAAAATACTATCATCTAATTCACTATAAGTTTCTCCTCCATCAAGGCTATAGTAAAATCCTTTTGTTCCACCCTCAACATGAATTATTGTTGAATCGTCCATGTCGCCATTGCACAATTTCTTACCCCAATCAACTGAGCTGATAAGGAATAGTTCGGGATTTATAATTTCAATTTCATCTGTAATCGAATCAACACAACCTTTTGCATCAATAACAAGCGGAAGAAAGAAACCGCCATCGTATTTATTGATCTTATATATGTTATCGGTAATTTTTTCGACATCATTAGTAACACTAACACTGCTTACATCCTTTTTAAAAGTGTAACCACCATTTCCTCCGGCTACGTTAACCTTTATCCAGCCATCCTTTTTGTCATTACAGCTAACCTGAAAATGATCGTTTTCACTAATTGTAAGCTCATCAGGATTATTAACTGTAAAAGTTCCTCTTAACTCACAAAGATTGTCATCTTCAATAATATAATTGTAAGTTGTAAATGTCTTGTTTGGGTCTCCTAAATCTTCGAAATATCCTGTATTATTTGGATTGTCAGGTATTGACGGAGCTGCACCCGGTAAAGAATACTTCAGCAAACCTGTACCTCCGGTTGCATTAATTTTTACCAAACCATTTTCCTCATTATGACATTTTACATCAGTTACATCGACACTGCTTACTGTTATTTCCTGAGGATTTACAATTATTAGATTAGTTGGAAATTTAACAGCACAGTTTTTTTCATTGTTCCTGACCCAAACTTCATATTCTCCAAAAGGTAAATTTTTAAATTCATTGCTTACCTGATATGTCCTGACTATAGGTCCCGCAACTCTATACATCAGATAATTGAATGGACCACCACCCTCAGCTTCAACTGTTATGGCACCATTCTGAAGGTTATGGCATGTGATGCTGTCAGAAATGTAAGCATCATTAAGTATAATTACATCAGGCTGACCAATAGTTAAAGTTTCAATTCCCGAAGGACATCCTTTACTATCTGTAATCTGAATATCGTAAGTACCTGCATCCAAACCTGTTATAACAGGAAAGGTAGTTGCAGTACCGTTTATAAATGCCAGATAACTGTTGTCGTTACCTCCCCTGGCATTTAGAAAAGTAATTTTTCCATCAGATGACTCATAGCATGATAAAGAATCAACTCTATAATCAAATTCGACAAAAAGAGGTTCAGTTATTGTAACAGACTGAATATTTGACTCGCACAGATTTGCGTCTCTTACTTTAAGCTGATAGGTTCCTTCTAATATTCCCCCTACAATTGAATCGTTCAACCCGGAGAAATCATCTGCTTGCGATACATCTCCAATAAGGTCATAATGATAATCAAGCACCCCTCCCTTAACAGAGAAGCGGATTACAGCATCATCTTGTCCAAAACAACTAACATTATCAACATCTCCAAGCGTTAAAACAAGTTTATCCGGTTGTGAAATATTTAAAATACTCGAAGCTTTACAGCCATCACCATTTATAGCAGTAAGTGTATAACTCCCAGCCTTAAGGTCATAATTTGTTCCCGATGAAATTGTTGTTGTGATACCCTGCCCCTTGATCGTAATATTTTTGTCATCTACCCATCCACCGGTAGCAGAAATATTAACGCTTGTAGATTCTCCAAAACATAGTATCGGATCATAAACTGGTCCTTCTATCTGGAATAGCTCAGGCTCACCAATTTCAATGATAGGCATTGGAGTTGATGTTGTACATAAATTCTTATCTGTTATAACGAAATTATATGTACCTGCAGCAAGCGTTTCAATAGCAACATTTCCATTTGAAGAAAATTTTGTCTTTGTTATTGATGTAGCAGTATTAGTGTAATTAATTGTATATCTAGGAGTACCACCTTCAATGGTAAAATAAAGATGACCATTATTGCTGTTTTTACATTTTACAGGGTCACTTTCAATATCTTTTACTGTAATCTGATTAGGTTCATATATTACAATATCATATTCCTTTTCACAACCATTTCCGTCTTTAATAGTAATCTTGTTAAGATAACCATCTGCTCTGGCAAATAAACCTGAATTTATTAGCACTGATTTGTTTCCCACGCCAAATGGCACATCTACCAAACTCCCGACAGAATATGAAAATGGCTCTTCCCCATCTACATTCAATAAATATGTAGGAACATCACCCGGACATCTCATCATTATTGAATCATCTACATTTGTAACAACAAGTTCCTTTTTATTTGGAACATTAAATCTTTTCAATATATAGGGACAAGAAGGGTCACTCCATACTTTCAGCAAGTAATCTGATGATTTCAAACCATTGAAATTTACAACTCCGGATGTTTCTTGCCGATCAATAAGCTGATTTCCTATAAATAACTCATATGTCATTAACGAACTGCTACCTCCAACTGCCTGCACAACAAGCTGTGCTGAATCACCATAACATTTAATTGGGCTTAAATTAAATTCAGATAGCGTAATCTCTTCAGGTTCATTGATACTAATATCTGAAATAAGGTTTGCCGGACAGTTGTTCTCGTCTTTTACCTGAACATTATATGTATTTCCAGATAATGAGCCAATGGAAATTACATCACTAGTCGGAATGTTACTTCTGAATGCAACACTTGTACTTGAATATATAAGATCGTATTTATAAGCTCCAACCCCTCCTGTTACATTCATATGAATTTCACCATCGTTTCCTATTGGACAAGTCAAATGAACATCATCTGCAGGGTTATGAGTTGCTACAACCGGATCAGGCTGAGTAATAATAACTGTACGATCTTCAGTTATACATCCTTTAGAATCTTCTGCATAAACAGTATATGTTCCTGCAGGTTTGTTTATTGGGGAAGGATTTGCAATTCCATCAACATAATAAGTATAAGGAGTTGTTCCACCATTAACATTTATCTGAATAACACCGGTATCATCACCGTTACAATTTGTAGCTATTCCAATAGGATCATTCAGCCATTCTATTGGAGAAGACGGATTACTTATAACGTATGATTGAGTACCTGAGCATGATAGATTTTCGGAATCGTTCCACTTAATTGTATAGCTTCCTGCTGCAAGACCGGTAAACGATACCGGTGTACCATAACTTACAGTACCCTCTTGATTAACAGTCGCTTCATTGTTGTCATCCATTACAACTTTTACTTGTCTTCCTGTCCTTCCACCGTTAATTGTTACAGAAACATCTTTTAAATCATTTATTCCACCGCAGCTTAATTCAATAGGTGAATTTGGAGTAGTTGAAACTGTAATTGGACTAAATGGATCCAACGTGAAAGTTAAAGTCTCAGTATCTGTAGGACAGCTAGATCTTGTTACAATTACAGAATAAGATCCGGCTTCGAGATTTGAATAAATAAAATCAGCTGTATGACTTGTATATGTTTTACCTAAAGTTGTATTTCGAACTTCAATATCAAACTGATCTGTTGGCAGATTAAAGAATTGAACAGTCGCAAAACTGTTATCACAATTAACTTCATTTATTATATTATGATTGAAGTTTATAGGATCCGGAACATTAACCTGCACTGTAACTGAAGAGTTTTTAGTACAATTCCTGCTGTCTGTAACGGTCACAAAATAATTACCTTCTCCTTTTCCGGTAAAATCACCTGTTAAATTTGAGCCATCAGGTGTTCCATTTCTATAAAGGTTATAAGCATAACCTGAACCACTACCCCCTGAAGCTTCAAAATAAATATTTGCAGTCCCCCCAGAACATTGAGGTGACACAACAGAGCTTTCAAGAGCAACGGAAAGTATCGGATTATCGAATATTGTCTGTGTTTGGTCAGAAGTAGTACCCTCTCCATCTGTCATATAAACTTTATATGTTCCTGCAGATAAGTTTGGTATGATAAAAGTTGATGATGTATTAACAACATTGGGTCCCAAGGCTCCATTATTCTTTTGTAATCTATAGGTAAAAGGTGCAACACCCGATGTAATTATTACTTCTAAGCTACCATTATTATCCCCATTACATTCCGGAGCAATAGGATTTAGACCAAATGATACACCTAATGGAGCTACAAGAGGATTCCCTTTCCCACTGTTTGTTGCATTGGTTTGTGTAAAGTTTTCAGCCCCCACAGCTATACTTCCAAAACACACTATTCCAACCAATGCAGCGCTTAATCGCTTTAAAAACATATTTATCGTTTAAATAGTTTTACTCAATCTTTTCAATTTAAAAACTCTTTCGTTTCTGCTATTTCATATCAACGTACCAAACCTGTCAATATTGCTTAAAACCCAAATCCAACCATCGGTCAAATAACAAAAACGCTTAATTCTTAATGTCCTTTTAACAAAAATATTCATTTTTGTCATTACTGCACAAATTTTAGCATTTTTTTTTTATTTCTGATATGATTTTCAATTTATTATTGATTGAAATATTATATTTTCTACAATTATTTCCATCACTATATCAAACAAATCACTATCTTAAAGACGTCATTCACAATTAATCCATCTGATTAATTTATGCATTGCTATTCTATTTATGTTTTCTTTAATGAACTTTCCTAGCAAGGTACTTACCAAAAACAAATATACTGTTTGTTTCTAACCCCTTTCCAATAAAGCCATACCAAATAGCCAGCAAAGAGCCACTTTCTCCCATTATGATGGGAGAAAGTGGCTCTTTGCTGGCTATTTGCTGGCTATTTGGTAGCTATATGGTAGTAATTATTATACAATTTGATTGGAATGCATAAGCTTCTTAATTTGAATTCCATGATTTAAAAACCATTTTCAAAAATATTTCACGAAATTTCCTTTTATTTTGTAACACTCAATCATTCTTCTCGTCATATACTCGAACCAAAGAAAGATGGAAGATCAAATTCTGGATCATATTATAGGACTATGCAAAAAGGGTGACCGCAAGGCACAGACTGAGTTGTACAAAAGATTTTACCGCGGAATGTACAACGTAAGTCTTCGCATTCTGAATAACTCGGCCGAGGCAGAAGATGCAATGCAGGAAGCTTTTATAGCTGCATTCCGACAACTTGATTCTTTCAGAGGTGATGTAAATTTTGGAGGATGGCTCAAGAGAATTGTAATTAATAAGTCTATAGACCAATTAAGGAAAAGGAAGACATTCATTAGTGACCTTTCAAAACTATCCGAAAAAATTGAGGATTGCCAATCTGAACAGGATTTTATCGGGGATGTTACTCCTGAAATGATTAAGAATGCAATTAATTGTCTTCAGGATAATTACCGTATCGTTCTTTCATTATTTCTGCTCGAAGGTTATGATCACGACGAGATTGCTGAAATTTTAAAAATTTCTAACGGCTCATCACGAATTATTTATCATAGAGCGAAAGAGAAATTGAAATCGATTTTAAAGTCAGTTGAAATGGAATTAAATGGAGTGTGAGATGGATAAATTTGAAAAGTTAATTACAGAAGCAAAGAATGAAATCCAAAATGATTTTCCACCGGAAGGTCACTTTGAGAGGTTTGAATTAAAGCTTAATTCCAAAAGAAAAGGTCGCCCTAATTACTGGATAGGCTTCGCTTCGGGAATAGTAGCAGTTCTAATTATTGCGTTAATCGTTTATTCCTATCCACCGCAACATGGAAAACAGTTCATGACTTTAGGTGATATTTCTGAAAATTATGCTGATGTTGAATTTTATTATACCAGCACTATAGATCAACAAACTCAGAAACTGTCAAATCTGTGTGAGAAATATGGCAAGAACAATCAATCTCTTCAATTAATAATTAAGGAATTAGAAGAGTACGACAATACTTACGAACAGATTTGTAATGAGCTGAATACAGCACCGGGTGATGAAAGGGTAATTAATGCCCTGATCACATACTACAAAACAAAACTCGACATAATCAATAAAATATTAGATGAAATCGAAAGTAAACAAATACAAATTAATAATCATGAAAACACTTCTATCTAAAATACTTCTGCTTATAATTGTCGCATTAGGTCTTAGCATATCGGCGAAAGCAGATTTTTCAAAAAAAATACACAAAAGCTGGTCACTCAAGAATGTTAGTTCACTATCTGTTGAGAACAAATTCGGAAACATCAACTTCATGAATACCAGGGATGATTCGGTCACAATAGATGTAGTTATAGAAATTAACGGCTCATCAGAAAGCAAAGCCCGCTCAATAGCAAGTGATATCCGCTTTGAATTTTCAAACGAAGATGGTAAGGTTAAAGCTAAAACAGTGATCGATAATAACTTCAGGGGAGATAAGAATTTCAACATCAATTATACTATCAATATCCCTATAAATAAATACATTAAGGTCGAAAATAAATTTGGAAATGTTACTCTTGGAGATTTGACTTCAGGAGGGAAATTTGAAATTTCGTATGGCAATATTCAAGGAAAAACCCTTCTTGCCCCGGAAAAGAAAGACATTGAAATTGAGCTGAAATACGGGAATGCTTCTTTTGACAAAATAAATTCTCTTGTAGCAGATATTGCTTATTCAAAATTCAATGCAGATGCTATTGGAAGGGCTTCATTAGAGTCTGAATATTCCACACTCATTTTAAATAAATGCCTTAGTTTATCTTCTGAATCTCAATATGATAACTTCTTTATTTCAATTGCTGAAACTTTATCTGCCGATTCGAAATTCACCACTTGGAAGATTGAAGATTTAAAATCAAAATTAGAGCTTGAAACGGAGTACGGGGATGTTTTTGTGAACCATGTACATAAGGATTTTGAAAAAATTAAAGTCGATAACAAATACGGGAACATCAGAATTAAAATTGATAAGAATGCCGGCTACAAATTAAAAAGCGACACCCAATTTTGTGACACCAAACTTCCTAAGGGGGAAATCATCAAATCAATAAAAGATGACTTCAATTCATTTGTCGAAGCCAATATTGGACAAAATTCAAATTATTCCACAGTAAATATTGTCAGCAAATATGGCAAAGTTGATCTGTTGGAATAAAATTTGCTATTTTGCATTGAATTTATTTTTGAAATTATATGCTTAGGAAAATTGCTTATCTCACAATCGTTTTTCTATTGATAACCTTCGCTTCGAAAGCTGAAGGTTATCGTATTTCTATCAATTGGTCAGGAATAAAAGATACTTCTGTTTTTCTTGCCCACCATTTCGATGGCAAAATATATATCAACGACACAATTAAGCTTGATAATAAAGGCAAAGGAGTATTCGCTGGTGATAAAAAACTACAGGAAGGACTATATGTCTTGTATCTCAACGATAAAGTTTATTTCGATTTTCTTGTTGGAAACGATCAGGAATTTTCTGTTTCAACAGATATCAACAGCTTATATGATAAACTGGAAATTCAAAAAGCAGTAGAAAGCGAAAACTTTCTGGCTTACCAAAATTACCTCAGGGAAAAATCAAAGTTGAAAGGTATACTTGAAACTCAGTTAAAAGACAGCGATACCACAAAAATCAGTGAGGCTGCACAAAAGATGAACCTTCTGGACGAGGAAATGATTAAATACATGAACGATGAAGGCAACAAATATCCCGGAACCATGTATTCTCTTTTCATAAAAGCAGCCGACCAAGTAATAATACCTGAACCTGAAGTGGGCAGAGACAATCCAAAATACGACTCAATTGTATGGTTTCATTACTACAATTACCGAAGGGATCATTTTTTGGACAACATCAATTTTAACGATGAAAGAATATTATATACTCCGTTGCTAAATTCGAAACTTGATGCATATTTTAACAAAATACTTATACAGTCGCCTGATTCTATAATTCCACAGGCTATGAATGTCATAAATAAATCGAAGGGCAACCCAACGATGTTCCAGTATATCTCACAATACTTGCTAAACAATAGCGTAAAGTCGAGAATTATGGGAATGGATGCTGTCTTTCTAAAGATTGCTGATGAAGTTTATCTTAGTGGACAAGCAACATGGGCTGATTCAACAAAAATGAGAAAAATTGCAGAGGAAGCTTTCCTCACAAGACAAAATATTATTGGCAAAACAGCTCCGGAATTGGTAATGGAAAATATTAACGGAGAAATTGAAAGTCTCCATCAGGTCCAGGCTAAACTTACTGTCCTTCTTTTCTGGGAACCCAATTGCGGACATTGCAAAAAGGAAGTTCCGGAATTGTATAACAAACTGTTTCTGAATTATATGGCCAAAAGTGTTGATTTATTCTCGGTATGTACCTTAGACGATAAAAAGGAGTGGGTTGAATTTGTAGAAAAGCATGGTCTTACAGACTGGCATAATGTATGGGATCCCAAACACGCATCAAAATTCAGGTACAAATACAATGTTCAGACTACACCATTGATTTACCTACTGGATAAAGACAAAAAAATTATTGCAAAAAAGCTTGATATTGATAATCTTATAAAACTTATTGATGCATTGCTCAAATAATTTGTGACATTCATCAAAAAAATGGTTTTAGCTATTGTTTATTGTTAAATTAATATTTTTTTTAGTGGGGTTAAAAAGAGTCTTATGGGGTTAGAACATTTTTTTCAGAACATTCCTGTACCAACTATTATCATAAATCTAAGGACCAGGCAGTTATCTACTAACAAGTGGTGCGTGAATCTTTTTGGAAATGATATTCATACGATACAGGAACTTAAAGAAAGAACAATCAGAGGGGGGAAATTCGACGAAATGCCAGATAAAGCGTTTGATGAAAGCGGATGCATTATCAACAATGATCGGAAAAAAATACACGTTACTTTATCATATAACAGATTGAGCGATGAAGAAATAATTGTAATTATTCAACAGTTCAAGCTCAACGTTCCTCAAATATTTAAAAACAACGACTTTAGGGAGATATTTAACGACAATCCCTATGGCTATATAATCAAAAACACAGACACTCAGGAGACTCTTTGGATTTCTTCATATTTAGTAGCAAAGACAGGATATTCAACTGAAGAAATAGCACAGATGTCGTGGCAAGAAATGACTTACGAGGAAGATATTCCAAAACAAGAGTCATTATTAAGCAAGTTAAACTCTAAAAGTCTTACATCTTTTTTCCTCGAAAAAAGGCTTATATCCAAGACCGGGAAAATATATTGGTTCTCTGAATTTGTAAGAAATTTCTCTTACAACAATGAAAATTTCCAGCTTATTCTTCTGCGTGATATTAGCGGGGAAAAAGAGAATGAAACTGAGCTTCACAGGGCAAAGAGAAAAGTTGAAGAAGCTGAGAGGCTTAAGACTACTTTCCTTGACAACTTGCCCCACGAGATTAGAACTCCACTTCATGCGATAACAGGTTTCACAAGTCTTCTTGCTGATTCAAATTTGACTCATGAAGAACGTCTGGAATATGTAAAATTTATACAAGACAGCAGCAACGATATTCTTAATTTAATGGAGAATATCATTGAAATTGCTAAGCTTGAAACAAATCAGGTAAAACCCAAAAAAGAGAAATGCTACATCAACAGCATAATTGATCACCTGATCTCAGACATAGAATCAAAACAAAACATATTAGAAAAGACTCACATCCAGATAGAAACATCTAAGGGTCATCCTGATCCACAATTTATGATTTATTCAGATCAGGAAAGGATATATCAGATTTTTACCCATTTACTTAACAACGCATTAAAGTTTACAGAGGAAGGTACAATAGAATTCGGATATTCTGTTGCTACCAACAATAGGATACTGTTCTTTGTAAAAGACTCAGGCATTGGTATTCCTGAAAATCAACAGGAAATAATATTCAAGAAGTTCGGCAAGTCAGGCAATATCAATACCAATAAAAACAGAGGTACCGGTCTTGGACTAGCACTTTCAAAAAAGATAGTTGAACTACTCAACGGAGAAATAAAAGTAGAATCAACAGAAGGCAAAGGAAGCACCTTCACTTTTTACATTCCCATTGAAAAAGAACAAAAAATATCAATATCAAAACCATCTGTTTACGGTGATATAAACTGGAATGCTAAAACAATTCTTGTTGCTGAAGACACTGATTCTAATTATTTCTTTATTGAAGCTTTTCTTGAGAGGACAAAAGTTAATCTTCTATGGGCTAAAGATGGCAATGAAGCAATTGAAATGTTTAAAAACAACAATGTCAACCTGATACTCATGGACATTATGATGCCTGAAAAGGATGGTTATGATACGACCAGAGAAATTAAGAAATTAAATTCAGGCATTCCTATTATTGCCCAGACAGCATTAGCTTTACCAGATGATGAGGAGAAATGCTATGATGCAGGATGTGATTTTGTGTTGATAAAACCTATTAACAGCGACGATCTTATTGCAACTATAAAGAAATTCATTTTATAGTTTCCATGTATTTAAGCAAATCATAAACAGTCAGAAATTCTTTGATTTCTTTGGCTATTTCAATGGTATACAACACACTGTTGTCTTTCATATATGCACTTACTTTAGTCTCAGAATTTTTATTTTCAGAAAAACCTGCTCTGTATAGTGCTTTCTTTAACCAGAAATATAAAGTCAAATCTGAATTAATACTTACTTCGTGCTTACCTTCAATTTTAATCTCAAATTCGCCGTTTAACGAGTTAAATTTAATTTCTGAACCTTCAAATATGTGGTCAAGATCTTTATTTATAGCGAGGTCTTCAGGTGCTCCTTCGCAAAGAGATTTATCTTTTATATACCATATCTTGTCAGAAAGGCTCATAGCAATATTGAAATCATGAGTTGAAAATAAAACCACCTTATTTTTCTCAGAAGCCAGTCCATTCAACAAATGAATTATCTCGTGCTTATTCCTAATATCAAGAAAAGCAGTAGGTTCGTCCAATATCATAACAGGCGTGTCCTGTGCCAATGCTCTGGCTATCATTGCCCTCTGTCTTTCTCCGTCACTAAGACTTTCAATCTGTCTATTTTCAAATCCTTTTAATCCTGTTATACTGATACAGTGATTGACAATTCTTTTGTCTTCAGCCGACAAACTACCCCATAATCCTGAATACAAGTATCTTCCCAGTCCAACAAGGTCTTTAACACTCATATTACTTACCCTGACTATTTCTGTCGAAACGAAAGAAATAAGACTAGCCTTCTCTCTGATATGAATATCAGTAATATCTTTCCCATTTAAAATAACCTCACCATTCAAAGGTTTATTGAAACCGGCAATTGTTCTAAGTAAAGTACTTTTACCGCAGCCGTTATTACCAATTAAGGCAACAGTTTCACCAGTTAATAGTGAAGTAGAAAGATTATCAAGCAGAATTTTTTCTTTTTTATTGATCTTATAACCAATAGATAAATCTTTCAATATGACAGTAGGGCTACTCATAATTAAAAAATCTTCTCCATTTTTTTATTCTTGAATATTATCCAGATAATAACAGGAACTCCCAAAATTGATGTTATCGCATTAATAGGAAGAGTAATATTTAAGCCCGGCATTTGCGAAAGCATGTCACTTGCAAGCATAATAATTGCACCGATCAATATTGTTGCCGGAACAAGAATGATGTGTGAAGATGTTCTGAAAACCATGCGAGAAATATGAGGCACTGCAATACCAATAAAAGCAATTGGTCCGCAGAAAGCAGTAACGCTACCTGCCATTATACTGGTGCTAATAAAAATCATCACCCTAACCAATTGAACGTTAACTCCAGAACTAACGGAATATTTTTCACCAAGTAAAAGAATATCTAATTGTTTAATCAGAAAAAAAGTTATCAATAGACCAACAAGTAATGAAGGCACTAAAACTTTCAGTTGAGTTGCAGTAACTCCCCCAAGGCTACCCATAGTCCAGATAACAAATGACTTCAACATAGATTCACTGCTAAAATACTGTAGCACTGTCACTAATGAAGAAACTGCCCCTGAAAATAAGATTCCAAGAATTAAAATAGTCATAATATCTCTGACTCTAACTGATATCAGGAGAATCAGCAATAAAACACCTCCAGCACCAAGCCAAGCCATAATCACTATAGACCAAGCACCGGTAACTGTAAATAATGAATTCGAGAAGAATGAAGAGAATCCAAGTACCAACAAAGCAACCCCTAAACTAGCACCGGCATTAATACCCAGGACATCAGGACCTGCAAGAGGATTTCTGAATAAGGTCTGCATCTGAAGTCCACAAACAGATAAAGCCACGCCTGCTACTACTGCTGTGATAGCTTTGGGTAATCTGAATTCATTGATGATCTGATTAAAAGTTTCAGTTGATTTGCCACTTAGTGCCAGAAAAATTTCTCCTGGTGGTATTTTCACTGACCCTAGGAGCAAATCTGCTACAAATACCACTAAGAGAGTAATTGTCAGTGATATGAATAAAATAATATTATTGGTTCTATTAAGAGGCATTATTCTAATTTCCGATAATATAATGTCTGGTGGTTCTTTAAAAGTTCAGGATGAAAGATACAAATAAAATCCTTTAACATCACGTCTGCAGCTAAAACACCGGATTCCCAAATGTCGTGTCCACCACCGTGACTCAATCTTTTATCACTGTTGAAGACATTACCATTTTTAAAGGGTTTAAAAATCGAAAACCTTTGATCAAAGTCAACTATTCCGTTCAAGTCTTTTATCCCGGATGTAAAAACCCAAAAATCAGCATTAGAAGCCTTTACGATCATTTCTTCAACCGAAACAACAAAACTTTCTTCACTTTCGTTTTCGTTCCACAAATATTCAGCTCCGGCGTCGTTTATGAGGTTTGAAAGATAAGACCTTCCACCGGGGACCCACCACTGCTCTTTAAAAGGTAATCCGGTCATTACTTTTGGCTTAAAGTTCGCTGAATCAACAATATTCCTTAATTCGTTATAGTTATCTCTTATATGTTTAAAAATGGAGTCCCCTTCTGCTTTTTTACAAAAAAATGGGGAAATAAATTTTATCCACTCTGCTTTTCCGAGAGGGCTTGATTCAAGATATTCTGCAATAATAACAACAGGAATGTTCAAATCTTTAAGCCTGTTGGCAAAACCAACAACTTCACTCCCAACGCCATAAGCAAAAATAACATCAGGCTTCATACTCACAATCTTCTCGTAATTGATATTCTGTCCATAACCCACATCAACGATTTCATTTTCTGAGTATCTTCTGTAAACAGTTGAATCAAAAACAAAACCTGCTCCTGACAAACCAATTATAGAATTAGTTTCACCAAGGGCTTTTATGTAAGGGATATGAGTAGTAGAAAGGCAAATTACTTTTTCAACAGGCACCGGAATTGTGTTATCCAGCGAGTCAATTTTCACACCTCGAGGAGTAAGATAATAATCAAACTTCACCTCCCCTGCCCCTTCCCATGGGCTGTAAACTGTAAGTTTTGTGTATTTTTCATTTTCTACAATAGCGAAGATTCCTGCATATTCGTTTTCTGTATCAGGTGTAATCCTTTCGATGTTCTTGTTTCTGCAAGAACTTAAAAAAACGAGGAGAATAAACAGCAGTTTGCTAAAATTCATAACTAATTGTCTGTTACAATGAATCTTCTAACTTCAGTCTTTTCGCCATCAGACACCTTCAATATATAAATTCCTGAAGAAAAGGAAGAAAGATCAACTTCATTATACATCCTGTTTTGATCACAGTCGTAAATCATTTCTTTTCCGGCCATGTCATAAATCCAGAATTCAAATTCAGAAGTTCGCTTTTTAAATTCAAAAATTAAGTAATCGTTAGCCGGATTAGGAAATAATCTGAATAACTGATCTTCATCAAAAATAGTATCTATTTTATGGGTAAAAGAATAATCACACAACATGACCTGCATAAGAAGTGAAGTTCCTCTATTTGTTTCACCTGCAATAGAAGAAGTCTTTTTCCAAACATCATCCTGTTTAATTATCATGGTATTTTTAAGGATCAAGGGACGGAAAACAGATTGGAAAATTGATACAGAATCATTTCCTGACGGTAAAACAACAGTAATAAAGAAATTACCTTCAACAAAGACCGGCTCGCTGAAATTAATATAATTCATAGCATTAGCTGTCAACTTCTTAATTGGATACTTGAATTGTTTAACAGCAAAAACGGGCAAAGTATCACCGGAATAAATTCTAATTGTTAAATCAGTATTAGCTACGCCATAATCAACGTCAGCAATTCCAAAAGCAACACCACTAATTGAAGCCTTATTAATGCCTGTAAATATTTCCCCAGCTTCAGTAATACCCATTTTGTTATTACCTGAATATATACCTTCAGTACTTTTGAAATCAGGCAATAAAGCAATAGAATCTTCTACCTGAAAATTACTTATGAAAGTACATTTGTTTGTTGATTCGTAAGGGTCGTAACCATCTAAAGTCAGTTTTCCTGTACCTCCTGGATCAAGCCAACGTTTCAATTGACGGTTGTTCTGACTCTTATAGTTCCAAGTTTTATCAAATCTTACAAAAAAGTCATATTGAGGATTATCACATGAAGCATCTCCACCTGAAAGTAGACCAACAAGTCTCTTATCACCATTGAACAACCCTGCACCAGAAGAACCACCTTCAGTTGAACCAGACTCCCAATCCCTTACTAACCAATGCCCAAAATTTATAAATCTGTTGGAATATTTTGCCGAATCGCATATTCCTGAATCATGAGAAATCTTCTTAACGTCCCCGTTTGGATGATGAATTACATGAGAGTTTGAAGGAGCCATTTTTCGGGCATCCCAACCAGAAAAATACGGTCTGTAAGTTAGAGGTATAGATTCGCTTAATTCCACTAACAAAAAATCAAGGCTATCGAACCAGGCGAGTGGCACTGAACCACTTACAGACTGATTATCAAAGCCATCAAGTTCTGTACAGTATGGACTTTCATAATTGAAATCGAATAAAGAAGTTTTAGCAACTTCCGGATCATCGTAAATATGAAATGCTGAAATTACATAGGGTTTACCATTTTGCAGAACATTATTTAAAAGCGAACCAGTACCAATTTCGTCACCTGCAATAATGCGGCAAACGGAACGCTTTTGTAAATCAAGACCTGAAGCCGACTCACAATTAACATCGATATGGCACCATTCAGAAATCCTCCTGTCAAAACGATTAGAACAATCAATAATTCCTAAAAAGTCGTGGTTGATTTCACCTATTTCAATTTCACCCTTTGACATAGAGTTCACAGGTTCTTCGTATTGAATAACTATTTCATCTCCCGGAACGGGATAAACTCCCAATTTTTTAAATTCTTTGTTATTTAACGAAGTAAAAGCACCGAGGATATATTTCATCTCTTTATCAAAGACAAATAGCCTGGCACCGTCAGGTACGAAATATTTTGAAAAAACAATATTAAGGGAAAGTGCGCTATCCGATTTTACAATAAGCCTCCAAACAATACAACCATCTGCCTCATAATGATCGCCGGAATTTTGAGGATTTAAGTTTACTTTAAATGAATGCGCAAATCTCAGACTTTTAAAGTTTTCTTCCTCAAGCGATTTTTTTCTTAAGCTTTCGTTATCAACCTTAGGCATTCTAACGATTTTTTCCTGCAAAGAGACAGATTTAAAATTGTCTACTTCAATAGGATATCCTCCTTGTGAAATCTGTCCTGATAGTGGATTCACAAAGAATATTAAGCTAAGAATCAAATAAAAAAGAAAAATTCTCATCACGTAAAATTAGAAAAAAATACCCTGCAATCAATCCCCGAACTTTTTCGAGAATAATTCTTTCAGCTTGAACATTTCGTCTCTATATTGTGCCGCCTGAATGAAGTCAAGCTCTTTGGCACATTTTTCCATTTCTTTTCTGACCTTCAAAATTGCTTTTTCCATTTCATCTCTGCCCATATATTGCAATACAGGATCGGCTGCTGAGTCAAGATGCTCTGTCTCGGAATAATACCTTACATTTTGTTTACTTTCTGCTGCCTTCCTTTTGCTTTCAACACCAATAATAGGTCTACTTGCTTTTACAATTTGAGTAGGTGTAATATTATTAATTTCATTGTATCTTAACTGCTTTTCCCTTTTATAATTTGTCGATTCAATAGTTTTTCTCATCGACTCAGTAATTTTGTCAGCATACATTATAACTAATCCGTCGAGATGCCTTGCTGCCCTACCTGCAGTTTGAGTAAGAGATCTTTCCGACCTTAGAAAACCTTCCTTATCTGCATCGAGAATTGCGACCAGCGATACTTCAGGTAAATCCAAGCCTTCCCTTAAAAGGTTGATGCCAACCAGTACATCAAAATCACCTTTCCTAAGTCCCTCAAGTATTTCTACCCTTTCAAGGGTAACTACGTCAGAATGAATATATCTTGTTTTAACACCCATTCTTAAAAGGTATGCCGACAATTGCTCTGCCATTCTTTTCGTTAATGTGGTAACAAGGACCCTCTCATTCTTTTCAACTCTCTTGTTTATCTCCTCAATTAAATTGTCAATTTGGTTATGACTTGGTCTGACATCAATTGCCGGATCAAGTAAACCTGTTGGCCGTATAATCTGCTCAACAATCACACCTTCAGATTTTTCCAACTCATATTCAGCCGGAGTTGCACTTACGAATATCACCTGTTTTATAATTCTTTCCCACTCATCAAACTTTAATGGACGGTTGTCTATTGCAGCAGGAAGTCTGAACCCATATTCAACAAGCGTTGTTTTTCTTGATCTGTCACCTCCGTACATTGCCCTTATCTGAGAAACTGTAACATGGCTTTCATCAACAACCATCAGATAATCCTCAGGAAAATAATCAAGAAGACAGAAAGGTCGAGTTCCGGGCTCCCTACCGTCGAAATATCTTGAATAGTTTTCAATACCGGGACAGTAGCCCAACTCCTTCATCATTTCCATGTCGTATTCAACCCTTTCTTTTATTCTCTTTGCTTCGAAAGGCTTGCCAATCTCATTGAAATAATTTATTTGTTTTAAAAGATCATCCTGAATTTCCTTTATTGCACCGTTCATTCTCAATTGGGTAGTCACAAATATGTTTGCAGGATAAATAATCAAGCTTTCAAGATCATCGAATACCCTTCCATTTTCTGGATTGAATTTGTGTATTTCCTCAATATCATCACCAAAAAAAACAATCCTAACAGCTGTATCGGAATATGCGGGATAAACATCTATTGTATCTCCTTTGACTCTGAAATTACCCCTTAAGAATTCTACTTCATTACGTGAATACAAACTATCTACCAGCCTCCTTAGAAATGCATTTCTGGCAATTGTCTGCCCTACATTTATTTCAATTACATTAGCATGAAAATCATCAGGATTACCTACTCCATAAAGACACGAAACCGAAGAAACAACAATAACATCCCTTCTACCCGAAAGAAGTGCAGATGTAGCGCTTAGCCTTAACTTTTCAATCTCATCGTTGATAGACAGGTCCTTTTCAATATATGTATCAGAAACAGGCAAATATGCTTCAGGCTGATAATAATCGTAATAAGAAACAAAATATTCAACAGCGTTTTCAGGGAAGAACATTTTTAGCTCGCTATACAACTGTGCTGCAAGTGTCTTATTATGACTTAAAACAAGTGTAGGTTTGCCTGTACGTTCAATCACATTGGCAATTGTAAACGTTTTCCCCGAGCCAGTAACACCAAGTAAGGTCTGGGCAAAAATACAATCGTTGACACCTTGTGTAAGCTGTTCTATTGCCTGGGGCTGATCGCCTGTTGGCTGATATTCAGAAACAATCTTGAAATCCATCCTCTTTTTTATTAGGTAAACAAAAAGTATGATGTCATATAATGTTTACTTCAGGCTCTAATCTTACACCAAATTCATCATAAACAGAGTTCTGTATCTTTTGGGCAACGTCAAATATATTTCTACCTGAAGCTTTACCGTAATTAACAAGAACTAATGCCTGATCCTTATGCACCCCGGCATCACCTTCCCGGTAGCCCTTCCATCCACATCTGTCAATGAGCCAGCCTGCGGCAAGTTTTAACATTCCATTTTCACCAGAAACATATACAGGAATGTTATTAAATTTTGATTTAAGCCTTTCAACTAAATTACTATCAACAACCGGATTTTTAAAAAAACTTCCGGCATTTCCTATTTTTTCCGGATCGGGCAACTTAGACCCACGAATATTTATAACTGCCTGACGTATATTTCTGACATTTATATCTCCCAATCTCTCAGTCTCGTCTTTTAATGCACCATACTCAAGATTAAATACAGGACTTTTAAGCAGCCTATAAACAACTGAAGTTATAACAACTTCACCTTTAAGCGATTGTTTGAAAATTGAATTTCTATACCCAAATTGACAATCACTATTATTATATTCGAAATATTTACCGCTTTTAAGAAAAAACCCTTTAACCAAGTAAATGCTATCCTTTACCTCAGCACCATAAGCACCAATGTTTTGAACGGGCGATGCACCGGCATTTCCGGGTATGTTAGAAAGGTTTTCCATCCCTCCCCAACCGTTTTTTACAGAAAAATCAACCAAATCATCCCACTTCTCTCCTGCACCTACTTCAATGTATACCCAATTAGAGTCCTCTTCGACTGTAGCAATTCCTTTTATGGCGGGATAAATAATTAATCCCTCAAAATCATCAAGAAATAATAAATTGCTTCCACTTCCAATAACAAGATGCTTTTTATAAGCTAACTTGTCTTCAAGAACTTCATGAATATCTTCTTTTCTTGTAAATTCAACAAAAGCTTCAACATTAACATTAAGCCCAAAACTATTGTAGTTTTTTATATTATAATTCTTGTAAAAACTTATCATTTCCTGCTAACTGTTTTAAAATAAATATATTGGCTAACACATAAGAAAAATTTGCCTTTATACGTTATGACCTGAATACCGATTGTCAAATATCGAAAAATTCCTTTAGTTTTGTTAGTGTTAATGTCTAATTATGATTAAACAGGTTAATTCTATCAATAAGAAAAAAAATAAAGTTGTTATGGCTGTTACCAACGATATTGTAACAGACAACAGGGTTAACCGGATTGCCATGACATTAATGGAAATGGAATTTGAAGTTACTGTTTGCGGAAGAAATTATCCAGGAAAAAATAAACTCGATAAACCATTCCTAACTCATCGCTTTTCTTTATGCTTCAACAAAGGTCCTTTGTTCTACGCCAATTACAATATTAGGTTGTTTTTTTACTTACTTTTTAAAAAATATGATATTATCGTTTCAAATGACCTAGACACTCTACCTGCATGTTATATGGCTTCAAAACTTAAGAAAAGTAAATTAGTATACGACAGCCATGAGTATTTTACTGAAGTTCCAGAGCTTGTAGACCGACCTAAGGTAAAAAGAATTTGGGAGAAGATTGAAAAATCTATTCTTCCAAAGCTTAAACACTGCTATACTGTTAGTCAGAGTATCGCAAATGCTTATAATGAGAAGTATGGTACAAAGTTTAAAGTAATAAGAAATTTACCCGAAATTATTCAAAGAGAGAATGAAAATGTAGAAATAACACCTCCTTTTACAACAAATAAACCTGTCGTTATATACCAAGGAGCAGTAAATTTGGGAAGAGGAATTGAAGAGGCAATAAAGGCAATTCACCTTGTTAATGAAGTTAATTTTGTAATAATAGGAATCGGTGACTTATATGAAAAAATTAAAAGTATGGTAGTTGAAGAAAAACTTCAAGACAGGGTTTTTCTTACCGGCCGTATTGAACCGGAAAAACTTAGACAAATTACTAAGTTAGCTACAATTGGCATTTCTGTTGAAAAAGATATGGGACTTAATTATAGATTTGCACTCCCAAATAAATTATTCGATTATATAAGGGCAGAAGTTCCTGTACTTACAGGTTCACTTCCAGAAATGAAAAGGGTTGTATCTGATTATAAAGTAGGCATTTCAATTGATGAAATAACACCTCAAGCCATTGCTTCAGGTATTAAGTCAATGCTTTCCTCACCTGAAAGTTACGCCCAATGGAAAGAGAATTGTAAAGCAGCAGGAGAGATTCTTTGCTGGGAAAACGAAAAATTAATTTTAAAGGATATTTTTCACAAAGTTTTGTTTAATTAATTTAAAAACAAACTTTTTTAGATTAATAAGGCCATGAAACAATATTTATTAGTAATTCTTTTATTATCAGCATTAGCTGTGTCCTCCCAAAACAATTTAAAACTTTCTGAAAAGGGGTATTTTACCATGCATGGTCTTGATGTGACTGTCTTTGCCGATATTTATCCTGAGGGGCATCAAACTGGAGTTACAATCATTCAGCATGGCGAAAGGGTTGCTGCTAATGGGGATATCAGACTTGAAACCTCTCCCGGACAGTGGTCTCCGGTTCCTAAAGCCTACGATTTTACTATCGATTCAAGTAATAACGTAATCACACAAAGATTATGCTATCCCGACTCATCAAGAGACCGCAAAGGATTTAATCCGATCGTATATCCTGATCTTCAGCTTTGCTATTCCATCAGTGTCACACCGGTTAAAAGAAATTCGTTTAAAATATCTGTTAATCTTGATAAACCACTACCTAAAGAATGGGTTGGGAAAATTGGCTTTAACCTTGAATTTTTCCCCGGCCATCTTTTTGGCAAAACATATCAATTGGACAAGCATATAGGAATATTCCCATTACAGCCTTCAGGACCAATGATATCAAAAGCAGAAGGATCAATGACAATCTCAATGGGCAAAGGCAAAAAATTAATTGTTGCTCCAGAAGATGATCTCCAAAGAGTTAAGATTGAGAGTAAGGGAATTATTGAACTTTGGGATGGAAGATCAAATCATAACAATGGCTGGTTTATTGTCCGCGAAACGATCGACTCTGATAAAACAGAAAATGTTATCGAATGGACTGTTACTCCAAATGTCGTTTCAACATGGGAATACGAACCGGTGATTCATGTATCACAAGTAGGCTATCACCCTGAACAAGAAAAAACCATTATAATTGAAAAAGATTATCGTGATGAAACTCCTGAAGATGTTTCTGTTTTCAGGATTACAGAAGAAGGAAATAAAGAAGTTAAAAAAGCGAAAGCAAATTTCTGGGGCAAATTCTTAAGATACAACTATTTCAAAGCTGATATTTCCGACTTAGAAGAGCCCGGCATGTACATTGTTTCATGCAAGGGACACATGAGTAATCCTTTTAAAATAGATGTAGAAGTCTTTGGCAATAATATCTGGCAGCCTGTTATTGATTATTTTCTCCCAGCCCAGATGTGCCACATGAGAGTTGAAGAAAACTATAGGGTATGGCATGATGTCTGTCATCTCGATGATGCATTAATGGCACCAGCAGGATTAAATCATTTTGATGGTTATAGACAAGGAAGTTCCTCCCTTTGCAAATATCAATCAAGCGAACATGTACCCGGATTAAACAGAGGCGGATGGCATGATGCGGGAGATGATGATTTAAGAATTGAATCTCAGATTGGAGAAATAATCCTTTTATCGATGATGCTTGAAGAATTTAATCTGAATTACGATGTAACAACTGTTGATGATAAAAACCTTGTAACAAAAATTCATGTACCTGATGGGAAGAATGATCTAATTCAGCAAATTGAACACGGTCTAAATAGTATTCTTGGGGGATATCGTTCAATGAATAGGCTATACAGAGGTATTATTACACCTACAATCGAGCAGTACGTAATTCTTGGAGATCCTTCGTCAGTTACAGACAATTCTATCGGCACTAATGCTATGGGGAGAAATATTCCCGACGACAGATGGGTGTTTACAGAAGAAAATGCACGGCACGAATGTATGTCAGGCTCAGGCTTAGCTATTGCTTCCAGAGTATTGAATATCAGCAATCCTACTCTTTCAGATGAATGTCTTAAAACTTCAATTGATATCTGGGAAAGATGGGGAAATAAAGCTCCCGAATCAGATTACAAACTTCAACTTCTGACTGAATTATTTCTGTCAACTAAATCTTCTGATTATGAAAAAGAAATAATCAGAATGGGCAAATTTATTGTTGAAAACATTTCTAGGACAGGAGTTTCAGCCTCAAGGTTAAAAGTTCACCTATCAGATAAGAAATTAATTAGTGAAATAACCAGTTCAATAAAAAAAGACTCAGCACGTATTTCTAACCTCATCTTTGAAACTCCATTTGGAGTTCCATACAAACCAGTTATCTGGGGTGCAGGATGGTCAATTCAACATTTTGGTGTAGAACAATACTTTTTAAATAAAGCGTGGCCTGAAATCATAAGTGCCAATAACTTTATGAATGCTCTCAACTTTGTTCTTGGTGTCCATCCCGGAAAAAACACTGTTTCTTTTGCATCGGGGATAGGTTCTAAATCAGCAACAACAGCATATGGTTTCAACCGTGCCGACTGGTCGCATATACCTGGGGGTGTGATATCTGGAACAGCTTTAATCAGACCAGATCTTCCTGAGTTAAAAGAATGGCCATACTTCTGGCAACAAACTGAATACGTAATGGGAGGTGGCTCAACTAATTTTATGTTTTTAGTTTTGGCAGTCGACAATTATTTGAAGAAACATTAATCAGGAGCTACAGCCACAAGTCTGGTCATATTTCTGCTAAGTTCTATACGTTTATAAAAGGATTGCATTATCCTTTCGTATAATTCATTTTTAAGTACCATATCTTCAATACCTGAATCTATGTTAGGGTTATCGTTTACTTCAATTAAGTAAACTTTATCTCCAACCATTTTAAGGTCAACACCATAAAACCCATCCCCCATTAGAGATGCAGCCTTAACAGCAGCTTTAATTACATGTTCCGGAACATCTTCAATAGGTAATGTTATTGAATCACCCGATTCTTCTTCTTTAGAAACCTTCCAATTATAAATTTGCCAATGGTCTTTGGCCATGAAATATTTACAAGCGAACAATGGTATCTCATCCAAAACTCCAATCCTCCAGTCATATTCAGAATAAAGAAACTCTTGGGCAATTATTAATTCTGACTTTTTAAAAAGAGAATTAGCCGATTCAATTAAAGCCTCAGCATTATCAACTTTCACAACACCAATTGAGAAAGAACTATCAGGCTGTTTTAAAACCATCGGAAAATTCAATTTATCAATCATGTGTTTCTTGATATTGTTTTTTGTAAGAATGATAGTCTTAGGGATAAGCACCCTGTTTTGCATCATCCTTTCAGCTTGAAAAATTTTATTTGAACACCTCATAATAGACCATGGATCGTCGAGCACAACAAGCCCTTCAGCATAAGCCCTCCTTGAAAATTCATACGTATGGTTGTTTACGTTGGTAGTTTCCCTTATAAACAAAGCATCGTACTCAAGAATATCTTCATAGTCCTCTTTTGTTATAAAATCTACATAGAATCCAATTTTATTTGCCGCCTCTTTGAAATTTTTAAGAGCTGTTGGATTAGATGGAGCATTAACTTCTTCGGGGTTTATCAATATTGCCAAGTCATATTTATAGTGTTTTAATCGGGGCTTTTGAAATCTCTTTTTTGAAAAGTAACTTGAAGCGTACATCTGGATCTTCTCCATGTTAGGACTATCAAGCTTTTTCAATGATATTGGCTGAACACGCTGTACTAACCACCTGTCAGTTTTGCTGAATTGCACCTGCAATAAAGGAGTTTCAAACAACTGATACAATTTACTGCCAAGCACTTTTAAAGAAGGCTCTGTAGTATGCCCGAAATAGATGTTAAGAGTGAATTTATTCCCGGCTACTTTCTCCAGAGCACTCTGCATTATTTCGTCAACGTCGTTAGCAATGGACCTGATAACAGAAAGGTTTTTAAAATCCCTAATCGTTGTAACACTTGGAATTGCTCTGTGTTCACGAGCAGAAGCTAAAAGTGAAACGTAATATCCAATGCTCTGATAACGATAGGAGTTGCACAAGTTAAAAACCCTTATATTCTTAATAGTTTGATATTCAATATCAGAAATATATATTTTTGAAGATACTATTTTAACACCATCAACAGGCAGGTTCCATTTCGATGGATTATCAACTACAATAATATTTGTAATAGCATCGCTAACTTTCTTTCTTGAAACTGTGAAAATTAACCTATAAGCAGATTCACCTTTTTTATAATAATCAGGCAATAGTTTAGTTTTAACAAATCCTGCCTTTTCATACCACTCAATTAACTTTTCATCTGCAGCCCTTGCTTCAAGTGAAATCCTTTCATTCCTGCGTGCCAAAGCAAGATTACATGCATGAGTTATAAGCTTTTTGCCAATACCTTTTCCCTGATATTTCTTTATGATGGCGATGGAATATACTCTTAGTGTCCTCGAATTAATGTGTAAAACCATGACACCAACAGGCAACTTGTTTTTTCCAGATTTTGTTTCTGCAATCCAGACTTCCTGATTAGTACTTGTTAAGCTAAGCTTTAATGTACGTGTCGAGCTCTGTTGAAATTTGGGGAAACATGAGCGCTCCGTCTCTTCTAAAAAATCAAAGTCATTAAGAGTTGACTTTCTAATACCTATAATCATTCAATTCTTCAAATTAGAATATCTTTATTCAAACCTTTATCCTTTACCGTTGCCTTTAACCAACGGCCCAAAACGCTACTTCCTCCTTCAAACTAGTATCCTTTACCGTTGCCTTCAGGCAACGGATTCTAACAAACCTCATGATATAATCCTTATCCCCCCCTCTTCAATTACTATCAACTTATCCTTATATAAAGCACCAATAGCCTTCTTAAAAGTTTTCTTACTAATCCCCAACTGTTTTGTAATCAGCTCTGGGTCGCTTTTATCTGAAAGCCCAATGAAACCGTTGTTCTTTTTCAGTTTTTCAAGAATCTCTGCTGAAACAGGATCTACTTTAGCATATCCCTGAACTTCAAGGCTAAGGTCAATTTTACCGTCCTCTCTTATTTTTTTTATGTAGCCTTCTAATTTATCACCCGTTCTGATTGGCTTAAAAATTTCGTTGAAATAAAGTATTCCCAAATGAGTTCCGTTTATAATGGCATTATATCCTAGATCCGTTTTATTAGCAATAAGCAATTCTACTTTCTCTCCGGTTTTTTGTTCAATCTGTTCTTTACTGATATAACGGTTATATTTTGCCGAAGCTGCAATCCTACCGGTAACAACATCAACAAATACCCTTACCAGATAAGATTTACCAAGCTCCATTTTCACAGTTTGCTCCCTAAATGGAACCAAAAGATCTTTTTGCAAACCCCAATCAAGAAAAGCTCCAACAGAAGTGACAGCAACAACCTTCAGATAAGCAAATTCATCTACCATTGCAAAAGGCGTTTCAGTAGTAGCAACAATTCTATCCTCGGAATCAAAATAGATGAAAACATCAATATCATCTTCTACTTTAAGATCTTCCGTCACATAACGGTTTGGCATAAGAATTTCGCCATAGGGACCTCCATCAAGATATGCTCCTTGATCGGTGAATTTTACCACCTCGAGCGTACTTATTTTTCCAATCTTTACCATCTATTCTGAATTTTTAAATTTTAAAGACATAATGTCAACTGTTGCTTCATTCTTACTTTTGTCAACCAATTCAACTTCAGTAATATATTGTCCCGGTTTTAACGAACTACCCATATCCGGAAAAATAACATCAATTATCATCTCATCCCCATTATGCGAGAATGCACAATTGTCGCTCTGGTGAATAACCTGAAAGGTTTCTTTATCAATAAATCTGGCATAAAGTTTCCCGTCAACATCTTTACCCGAAAGATTATTTATATGGGTTTCAATAAGATAACTTTTAAAGTAAGGGTCCTTTTTAGTCTCAAATCTTTGAATAAATACACCTGACAAATAAAATAAATTAAAGTTTCCTATCATAGCCATCAAATCTGTAGATTTAATTTCATTCAATGAATTAAAATCTTTCCTGAATTTTAAAACCAGCAATGCTTGTTTCTGATTTGAAAACTGACTGACATCTGCTATAAAATTTTCGTCTCCCTGAAGATTTTTTAGCTGGTTGCCATTAATCCATACATCAAAAACTTTTGAAATTCCGGGTAATGAAAGCAAAATCTTTTGAGAATGATTGTTAGTAAAATCAATGGTGCAAATAAGTGAAGCATTGCCTCTTAAAACGTTATAAACTTCGTCAAAGTAAGAAACAGCGAAGAGAATATTTATTTGAGCATCAAGCTCTGCTTTAGAATTAATCATTTCATCTTCAAGCAAAATTGCATAATTCCATGCATTATACTTCAAACTTGAAGTTTTCCTTATTGTTTTCGCGAAGCAGCTAACAACAAACATATGTACAATAAGCAAAAGCAATACCTTCTTCATCAGCATCATATTATCTGAAAATTATATTATCAATTAACGACTCCCCCACACTTTTATTAAGTGCATCTCTGATTTGAGTCCTGATCATAAACAGTTCGCTTTTCATAACAGCCGATTCTATATGAACGAAAAGAATTCTGTTTTTAATATAAATTTGTCCTGTTGAACCAGCAATTGTTGAACCAAGAATGTTACCCCAATTTTCTATTAGACGGGTTTCCTGCAATCTGCTTTCAAACTTTGCACTTTTCGAAAATTCCTTAAGAATATCGCTGATCTTCTGAGTTTCCTTTCTTCTCATTAGTCTAAAACCTTACCATCGGCAATTTTATAAATCATATTCTCTGAATTGATCCGGAAAATGATATCCTCCAGATGTTTGCGATTAGTATCAGAAATAAATATCTGCCCGAATTTATCCTGCGATACAAGTTCAATTATTTTCCCAACTCTATTGGCGTCAAGTTTGTCAAAAATATCATCAAGCAAAAGAATTGGCTTTATGCCGCTGATATTTTTTATAAATTCAAATTGAGCAAACTTCAATGCGACAAGATAAGTTTTGTTTTGTCCCTGAGAACCAAGCTTTTTAATTGGATAACCATCGAGAAGCAGATTAAGATCATCCTTATGAATGCCTGAATTTGTAAATTGAGTTGCCCTGTCCTTCCCCCTGCATAAAGAAAGCTGTTCTGATAAATCGTTGCTTTCCAACGAAGAATTGTATTCGAGAGCAACCATTTCATTTCCACCGGAAACAAATTTATAGAAATATTGAAAAACAGGAATCATCTTACCAATAAATTCTTTGCGTTTTAAAAAGATAGTCTTCCCGAATTCACAAAGCTGATCATCATAAATAAGAAGTGTATCCTCGTCAAAACCCCCATTCTCAGAAAATCTTTTCAGAAGGTTGTTTCTCTGGAGCAAGGCTCTGTTGTACTTTATAAGTGAATCAAGAAATGAATGATCATATTGTGAAATCACACCATCCATGAATTTACGACGTTCATCACTGCCTCCAGTAATAAGTGAAGAATCAGAAGGAGAGACCATTACCAAGGGAAACAAGCCAATATGCTCACTCAGACGTTTATATATCTTATGATTTCTTTTAAATTGCTTTTTTTGACCATTGCGATAACCACAAGAAACAGTTTCATTGTCATCTCCTCTCAAAAAATCTCCTTTAAGCATAAAGAATTCATTCCCGTGCCTGATGTTAAGTGAGTCAACAGAATTGAAAAAGCTTTTACAAAAAGAAAGATAATATATAGCATCCAGTATATTAGTCTTACCAGCACCATTATCACCCAGCAAGCAATTGAGCTTGGGGCAGAAACGAACATCAGCCTGCTCAATATTTTTAAAATCAAGAATGGATAACGATTTTAGGTGCATAAAAACATTTTTGGCAAAATTGATAAAATTAAAATGGTTTTCCACAAAGTAATGATTTTTTTAATTGAAAGGGAAGATGAATTTTTATTCCTTTCGACCTCCCTTTACACATCTCCCCTAATGATGAAATTTTGCTGATACAGTTAAGAAATATTGATACAACTTTTTACAACGACCACCATAAATTTATAAAGATTCCTAAAATGAAATTTATTGATATTTGTTATTTCCTTTGCTATTAAATCAAGAAAGGAGAAATTGACATAAAAATCAGCATAGAAATTTCACTAAATCTTGAAAATTGTTAATTAATGTGAGTGTATTTTTAAAAAAAAACTATTTTTGTGAGCAATTCTGAAAAAACAGTTTAATACTATGTCAAAAGATAAGATTAATAAACAAAAAGAGAGTTTTGGAGAAGTTGAACAAGCTTTGACTAAAACTGAACAATTCCTTGAAAATCATTTAAAAACAGTATTATATATTGTTGGTGGGGTTATTTTCGTAATATTGGCCTTCATCGGAATAAGGAAATTTGTTGCTGCCCCAAGAAGTATTGAATCACAAGAACAAATATTTGCTGCACAAAATTATTTCAGCAAGGACTCATTTGATCTTGCACTCAACGGAGACGGAAATTCCTTAGGTTTTCTTGATATCATTGATGAATACGGTTCAACAAAAGCCGGGAAATTATCAAGGTATTATGCAGGTATTTGTTTTCTTCATTTAGGTGATTATGATAGTGCCATAGACAATCTCAAGAAATTTAAGACTGACGATATGTTGCTTGCCCCACTTGCAAAAGCTGCAATTGGAGATGCATATGTTGAGAAAAATCAAATGAATAAAGCAATTTCTGCATATAAAGATGCACTTGCTTTGAATGAGAATGACTTTACAACACCTGCCATTACTGTCAAACTCGCATTAGCTCTTGAGGCAGATGGAAAGAATGATGAAGCAGTTGAAGTACTTGAAAAGATTAAAAACAAGTTTCCTAACAACTCTGAAACAATGACAATTGAAAAGACGATTGCTCGTCTGAAACAATAAAGAAATAAATTACGATATTCAAAAAACGGGCGGCATTAAAAATTCAGCCCGTTTTTTTATTAATATTGGATAAAAATGCAAATATGGCTACAAGAAATTTATCAGAATACGATCTTACTACTGTTCCGGATGCAGCAAACATGAAATTCGGAATAGTTGTTTCGGAATGGAACTACAAAATTACAGGAGCTTTGGCTCAAGGAGCTTCTGACACGTTAAAGAAACATGGTGCAATTGATGAAAACATTATCATCAAGCACGTTCCTGGAAGTTTTGAACTAACGCTTGGAGGACAACTGATAGCTGAATATTCAGATGTTGATGCCATTATTCTGCTGGGCTGTGTAATTCAAGGAGAAACACCTCATTTTGATTATATCTGTAAGGGGGTAACCAAGGGTGCTGTTGACCTAAACTTAAAATATAATATCCCCGTAATATTTGGCGTTCTTACTACGTTAAACGAACAACAAGCTCTTGACAGAGCAGGAGGCAAACTTGGCAACAAAGGAGATGAAGCAGCTGTTACTGCAATTAAGATGGTTGCACTTCAAAAAGGATTAATTGAAGGAATTAAATAATTTAAAAGTATTCCCTCATTCCTTCTTCAATAAACTCATACTTCCATGCTTCAAACAGTAATGAGTCTTCAGGAATTAGTTTTCCTGATGAGTTAATCATTTCTATATAACTGCTGATTAAACCGGGTTGGAGAACTATTGGATTTGTGGCAAGTCCTTCGCTTATTGGGTATGATTTTTCGTTTATAAAATATGATCCCTCGTTTTCTTTTTGACTAAGATTTCCAAGCACTCTTCTGGTATAAATAACTTTAACAAGTGAGATAGAACCTAAGCATTTTTCAAGTTCACCAAAAGAAATAGTTTCAATAGAACCGTTGACTGTAGCTTCAATTTTGCGAATGTAACCGTTTTCAGTAGTTTCTTCGCCTTTTTTGATTAATTCGGAGGCCATCTTCTTTCTGAATCCTGATCTCTGAAATCTGTTTTTAAACTGAAGATTGCATAAATTCACCCCTAATGGAAGCTTATTATCAACGACGAATTTCATTATTTCAAAAGCAGTAATTTCTGATTCAATCACCACAGGTTGTTCTCCATGCTGATAAGTATAATTCCTTCGAAGCAATTTTGAGGAATTATATTCAGTGAGACGCAGCTGGTGGAGGTTCAGATTTGTAACACCATATTCAACGAGCAGTGGAAGAATCGAAAGAAGTTTTGCCTTTTCTTCAGGCACAGCAGGTATTTCAACGGTAACGTTTTCAATATATTTTGATGCATACTGTAAAATTTTTGGGTTATAATTTACTGCCCCAAGATCAAACCTTATTTCATTGAGGCCAGCCTCAGCTAAAAGTTTGAATTTTTCTTCACTTGCCAGTATGCCATTTGTATACATCCAAATATATATCGAAGGATCACACCCCTCTCTTACTTTTTTAATAAAATTAAGGGTGCGATCAAACACTAATAAAGGCTCACCCCCGCTAAAACTTACTCCTTTAAATTTAAACCGGTTTATGTAATCAACGTAGAAATCAGGAGACTCAAAAAGAAGCATCTGGGTTTGAGGTGTTTCATCTTTGTCTTGGCGCGCAGGACAATAAAAACAAGTACCGTTGCACTCACCTGTGATAAAAAGGCAAGACCACTCCCCTTCTCCGCATAAAACGCAGCCTTTGGACAACGAATTAATCCAAGGCTTAGTCTTTTTGAAGTTCCAGTTCAGATGCTCTTCAATTGAATTAAAAATTATGTTTTTACGATCGCCAAGATTGAAAGACTTATAAGGATGGAACCATTTTAGCGGTTTTTCATATTTAGAGTGGCGTTGCTCAACATCAACAGCCAATTCATGTAAAAACTTCAGATATTCATTCATATATGAAAATATAAAAAGCAGACCAGTAAGCCGGGTTCTGTTTACTCTATCATTTATCTATGCAACCTACCCCTCCTGAACAGTCCAACACGTTGAAACAAACACAGCGGGCAGCTATGTGCCGTAGCTTTCAGGATATATTTGGTCTTGCAACTTCCGGGACGGACGGCTTCTGTAGTTGCCTACAAAACCGGTGAGCTCTTACCTCGCCTTCTCACCCTTACCTTTCTTTCGACAGGCGGTTATTTTCTTCTCCGTTACCATACCCTCACGAACATCTCCCCTTTCGGGAGCGGAATGCCCTTTGTTGTCCGGACTTTCCTCCCCGGTATAAACCGGAGCGATAGAACAGTCTGCTTTGCTGCAAAATTAATAAAAAATCAATTCCTTTTCAGAATAACCATAGTAGCCCCAAAACCATATTCATGGAAAGAAGCATCTTGAAAATAATACTTAGCGTAAGTTGACTTTAGCTTCTTATAAATTTCTTGTTTAAGAACTCCATTCCCGACCCCATGAATAAAGACAATTCTGGACACTCTTTTTTCAATAGCATCTTTCATTTCTGAATGAAATTTGTCCATCTGGATTTGTAACATCTCGTGATTGGATAATCCGTTTGAATTGTCTATTAGTTGTTCAATATGAAGGTCGACTTCAAGGGTTTCAGGAGTTTTAATTTTAGTTATAGTCGGTTCAGGTGGGCGGTTTTCAATATCCTTTTCATTAATTACTTTTTTGAAATCGCTGTCAGTAAGCTTATCAATTTCATCCTTCATTGGATTAGTTACAAGATCGAAAATCATAGCATGTCCCTTAAAAAAGGCAGTCCGGGTAAAGCTTTTCTCCTTGTAGAATTTTACAGTGTTGACAGAAATATCTTTAACAACAACATTTGAAAGAGTTTTAGACTCCTTCATGAAAGGGATAATACGAAACCAGAATCTTGGCAAATTACTAAGGTCGTGTGGAGAAATACTTTGAATCAGGTTTTTAGTATTTGGCTCCAGCTCTCCGTAATCAACTGTTTTATATTTTTCTCCGTCGAAATGGCAGAAATGATATAAAAGGGTAAAATTACTATCGTTTATAAGATACACTTCTATTTCATCACCTACCGGATTCTTTTGATCAAGTGGGTAAAAGGCTATAAAAAACTTAGGCTCATCATTCCCGCTGATAATTGAAGGTTTGTGTTCAGGTTCTTTAACTTTTCCCTCTGCTTTCTCAACCTGCTTTACAGGTGCAGGCTTCTTTGAATAATCCCTATTGATAGTTCTCTCTGTATCAACATCTTCAATCTTAATAAGCTGAGTCATTAATGTAGGAATCTCAAAACCATCATGATTTTCAACAATAGCAATTGTCTTGCCTTGAAACCCAGTAATTCTGCCTCCTCCGACTTCATTAATGAATTTAACTTTATCTCCTATTTTTAACATATATCATTATGAATTTTATTACAAAGATAAACCAAGAAAAGAATTAATTACTATGTATCGTTTTTGATAAAAAATTAGCCACACATCAAAAGATGTATGGCTAAAACTGCTAATCAAACTAAACTAATAATGTGACCTTTTATTTTTGCCTTTTCAATATCATTTCACTATCTCCCATAGGTGTGCCAATGACCTTCATCATAATATTATCATCATCTTTAAAAGTACAATCATGTTTTATTGTAGTTGACTGTGATCCATCCATTCCCTGCATTGTTGTTTCAAATTTCAGCTGATCGCCTTTAACAACTATATTGTTAACAGGTATATCACCCATCATTCCAGTCATTTTTCCTGTCAGGTTTTTACCTTCCATTTTAAAAACGTAAGTAAGTTCAAAGCCACCATTAGGCGTATCTATAGTTGCTTTCCATGTTCCTTCAAAGTTTCCTGCCAAAGCAACCGAAACTGAAAAGAATAATGCTAATACTGAAAATAATATTTTCATACTTTTAAATTTAAATTAGACATTTAATAAAATCATAAAATTTAATTTCCACACTAATATAAATATTTACCACTCCTGATAAAATAAAAATAGATACACTGTTATTTTTCATAGACAGAATGATATTATTTGACTCTTTTACCTTTTACATTTTTAACAAAATAAAAATCTCTAAGAAGATCAATAAAATCAAATAACTTAGAACATTTACGCTATTATAAGGTAATCGGTTGACAAGCTATTAGTCAACTTTTTAGGATATCTATAAAAATCTGTTTATGCAATCGGTTGCGTAACTCAAATATTTTTATAACTTTGGTTCCTTCATATAAAAATTAGCTAATCAATCTTTTAATAAATTATAGAATTAATGAATAATTAAACCTAACGAAATCATGAAGAAATCTATTCTTTTAATTTTAATCATGGCTGCTTTTACACTCTTTTCAAACGCCCAGATAATAAATATGGGTGACTTTGAAAGCGGTGAATTAGGAGCATGGGGTAGCTGGGGTGCTCCTGTTGCAGTTGTAGCCAACCCCAACACTACAGGCAACTCATCTGCACAATGCGGATCACTCGATCAAAGCGGCGGTGCATGGAACGGATTCAGAAATTGGTCTGACAATTCCTTGCTTTCAAGCAGCTTAGCTTCTATTTCTGTTGATGTGTACATGTCAATAGGAGGTACTATTCAATTGTATATGGACAATTCAGCTTCAGGCGCAGCTAACTTTACTAATGCAAAATCAAATGTCCCTGCAAATACATGGACAAACCTTGTTTTTGACATTTCAAAACTTACTGCTTATGATTATAATCAAATTGCTTTCCAATCTGACATAACCGGTGTTATCTTGTTTGATAATATTAAAATGACAGGTGGTGAAAAGGTCGTCATAGCAAAAGAAACATTTGGTATTAAAGCGTTCGACACTAACAATACAGTTCCTCAGGCTAGCGGTTGGGGTTCCGGCTCAGCATGGCATTTCGACTGGACTGATTGCCTTAGCAGCTTGACTTCAACAAACGGTTATATCACTGCCGGCTCCGACTCATCTTTGCGTCTTAATAATTATGATGATACATTCACAAAACCTGAATATTGGGAAAAACCTTCAGGCAATACCCACGCTCATCTTTCTATCCGCGATGGTGATGCTTACAAAGGAAGCTGGGACACTCTCGTTTATTCAAATATTAACATCTCGCAAACTTACGCTGTAACAAGTATTGAATTTGGCTACTCAAGAGCTAGAACTCTTTCTGCTGACACCCTTACTCATCAATCTCTCAACGTCGAATATAGTATCGACGGAGGTGCATGGATTCAAGCCGATATGTCTGTTGTTAACACAGGAAATGCTTATGGGAAATGGGATTACATCGTTATTCCTGTTACTATTTCCGGAAGCAAGCTTGATGTAAGATTCGCTTGTGTTCAACCTAACGAACAGATTTATCTCGATGATATAAGTATTGTTGGTCTTGCTCCTTCATATCCACTTATGGCTGGAATGATTACCAAAGAAACATTTGGTATTAAAGCATTCGACACTAACAATACAGTTCCTCAGGCTAGCGGTTGGGGTTCCGGCTCAGCATGGCATTTCGACTGGACTGATTGCCTTAGCAGCTTGACTTCAACAAACGGTTATATCACTGCCGGCTCCGACTCATCTTTGCGTCTTAATAATTATGATGATACATTCACAAAACCTGAATATTGGGAAAAACCTTCAGGCAATATCCACGCTCATCTTGCTATCCGCGACGGTGATGCTTACAAAGGAAGCTGGGACACTCTCGTTTTTACAGGTATAAATATTGCCGATGCATTCTCAGTATCTTCAATAGAATTTGGTTATGCTAGAGCAAGAACTCTTTCAGCTGACACCCTTACTCATCAATCTCTCAACGTGGAATACAGAATCGATGGAGGCTCTTGGATTCAGGCTGACATGTCAGTTCTCATCACAGGAAATGCATATGGGAAATGGGATTATATTGTTATTCCGGTTAATTTGAGAGGAAAACTTTTAGATGTAAGATTCGCCTGCGTACAAGGTAATGAACAGATTTATCTTGACGATATTGCTATCATGGGACTCGTACAAGCTCCGGAAGGTGTTAACGATTTTGTTGCTGAAACTGTTGTTGTTGGAACTGTTGATTCACCTGATGATTTCACTTGCAATATTAACCTTAAGTGGGATGCTGATAACATGAACATCATTTTTGACATAGTTGATGACAGTATTGTAAACACAGGAACAAGCTATCAGGTTGATAATATTGAAGTTTACTTCGATATGGATAACTCAAAGAATATCCACTGGCCACGCAATGGTGGCTGGATGGCCTCAATAGATCCTTCTTGGGATGCCAACGACTTCCAATTCAGGCTTGTACCTGATGTTGATTTCGTAACAAACAATACAACATTTAAGGTCGGTGGAATTGTTCAGGTATATACTAAAACAAATAAAGGTTACAAATTTGAACTTACAGTGCCTTGGGATTCACTCATGGCAGATTTCGAGCCTGAAATTGGTACTCAAATAGGATTTGATGTTTTAGTAAGTGACAACGATGCTTCTGCTTCAGATGCAAACCGTAACCAAATTACTTTTGTTAGCTCAACTGATAAACCTTATAATGATGCTTCAATGTTTGGAACTTTACAATTTGAAGGAATGGGAACATTTAACTTGATTCCTGACGAAGAAGCTCCAACAGTAGCTACTAACTTAGCCGCAGCCGTTGATCAAAATAAAGTTACACTATCATGGGATAATGCAACTGATAATATTGCAATTCTATATTACAATGTATTCCAAGGGGGTGTTATGATTAAAGAAAAATTGTTCCCTAAAGAAACAGGAAACACCCTTGTAGTAAAAGATCTTGCTAACGGTGATTATACCTTCTCATTTGAAACAGTTGACAATCATGGTAACGTTTCGGCAACTAAAGCTTCAGTTAATGCAACTGTTTTAGTTAGCTCTGCAAATGAAATGAGTTCAAGAATTTCCGTATATCCTAATCCTGCAACTAACGTTCTAAACATCAAAGGCATGGACAATATTGAAAAGGTCGAAATTCTTGGTATCACAGGAAATATCATTAAGAGTCTTGACGGATCAAATGAAATTAATGTAACAGAACTTTCTAGAGGTGCTTATATACTTAAAGTACATAGCAACAAGGAAGTATCGACTACCAGATTTATTAAAAACTAACTAATGTTTGATTAATGATGATTAGAGGCTGCCCTTAATAAGGCAGCCTTTTTTTTGTATCTAGAAAAAATTAATTTTGCCCACCGATGACAAAAAGCAAACTTATACCGGAAATTTCAATAGAAGAGTTTGACTACAATCTTCCTGACGAAAAGATTGCAAAATATCCTTTAGCACAGCGAGACCATTCTAAATTATTGATATGGGAAAAAGGAAATATCAGGGATGATAAGTTTTTCAACCTTGCATCAAACATACCGGATAGCAGCTTGCTTGTTTTTAATAACACAAAAGTTATCAGGGCTAGGATAATTTTCCATAAAGAGAGTGGAGCCCGAATTGAAATATTCATTCTCGATCCTCACGACCCTTCTGATTATGCAAATAACTTTCAGCAAACAGAAGAATGCAGCTGGAAGTGTGTTGTTGGAAACCTAAAAAAATGGAAAGAAGGCCAACTTAGTCTTCAGTTTATAATGGAGGGAAAGAAATACTATCTTTCAGCAGAAAATATAGAAAAATCAGGAGGCTATTGTATTATTAAATTCAAATGGGACAATCCATCGCTCAACTTTTCTGACATAATTGAAATAACGGGAAATATTCCCATACCTCCATACCTTAATAGGGATACTGAGGTAAGCGACATCACAAGATATCAAACTGTATATTCAAAAATAAAGGGCTCAGTAGCAGCTCCAACAGCTGGACTCCATTTCACTGAAAGTGTTTTTGAATCACTGAAAGAAAAAGGTATAAAAACAGCAGAAACAACACTTCATGTGGGAGCTGGCACATTTCAGCCTGTAAAAACCAATCTTGTGAATGACCACGAGATGCATACAGAATTTATTTCATTTGAACCAGACTTCCTCGATACTATTTCAAAACACGAAGGAAAAATAATTGCTGTAGGGACAACTTCAATAAGGACACTTGAAAGCATTCATCTCATGGGGAGTAAAACTATTTTAAACCCTAATATTGATGTTGAAAAGCTGGCTGTTCGGCAGTGGGAACCATACAAACAAGAACAAGAATTTTCAAGAAAAGAATCTTTTCTGTCACTTTCCAACTACATGAAAATAAAAGGAATTGAAAAGATAAACTCTTCAACCCAAGTAATCATTGTTCCGGGTTACAAATTCAGAGTTATTGACGGAATGCTTACAAACTTTCATCAACCCAAAAGCACATTACTTCTTTTAATTTCTGCTTTTACAGGAAAAGAGTGGAAAACCATCTATAATCATGCCCTTAAAAACGATTATCGCTTTCTAAGCTACGGCGACAGCAACCTTTATTTATAATTGAATTTATTTAACTGTGGTACAATGGTACATATAGCATTGTACCATAATGAAAAATCACCTTTATTCAGAAGGGGTTTCAGCAACTTTGAAGAAGTAGAACTCAAACTAAATGGAAGGAGTCTTGGAGTTCAAAAACCGGATAACAATAATATCTCCGGAAATCTTGGAAATCCTCCATTTACCTTCATTTTAGACAAATTTGAAGAAGGAGAACTTATTGCTGTCGGATATATCGGAGAAAAAGCAGTCGCAACCCATAGTTTAAAAACACCTGAAGCACCATCTCAATATTAGCTTAAAAGATATATCAGTGGAAAAGAGCCTAAAGCAGGATGCAATGATGTGATCTTTGTATATGCTTCTTTAACTGATAAAAATGGAACTGTGGTACCCGAGAATGGAATTACAGTAGAATTTTATGTTGAAGGAGATGCTATACTTCTTAATCAAGGAGAAATAAACACAGAAGCAGGTATCTCCAAGGCACTGATTAAAATTGGAAACTCAAAAGAACAGATAAAAATTTGCCTTGCCGATTCATTAAAGAGGTTTGGATCATTACAATTCAAGCCTATATAATTCAAAACTCAGATTTTAATAGAAACTTGATGAGGCTGTACAAAAATGTGCCGCCTTTTTAATTAAATTTAAAGTTAAATTTTGAATATATGATTTCCAGATTCAGCATAGCAGTACTACCCTTTGAAAATATTGGCTCAGACCCTGAAGATGAGTATTTTGCAGATGGAATAACAGAAGAAACAATAAATGTGCTCTCAAATCTTGATGGACTTCATGTGACTTCCAGATCATCATCCTTCGCTTTTAAAAATAATCAAACAGATATGAAGGAAGTTAGACATAAGCTTAATGTTTCATATATTCTTGAAGGCAGTATCAGAAAATCACCTAATAAAATAAGAATTACAGCACAATTGATAAAAGCTGATGATGGATTTCACTTATGGTCTGAAACCTGGGATAAGCCAGTAAAGGACATTTTTAAGATACAAGATGAAGTTGCAGGTAAAATAGCCAACAGAATAAATGAAAAAATTTTAATAAAAAGCAGTGACGCCTTTACACAAAATGACACCGCATTAGATTTATATTTCAAAGGATTGTTTTTGCTCAATCAACTTGACAGTAACAAAGGGGAGCAGATAATACATCTATTTGAAAAATCGATTGAATATGACCCAAAATTTTCAAAGCCATTTGTAAGTCTGTGCAATTGTTATACCTGGCTTGGTTCAACCGGAATGATGGATCAAAAGGAAGTTGGAATACAAGTTAACAAATGTATTAACAGATTAATTGAACTAAATCATAATATACCTGAGCTATATGTTCTACTTGCGGAAAAAAACTACTGGATTGATTTCAATCCTTCAACATCTCTTGACAATTCTAAAAAGGCTTTAGAACTGAGACCAAGCTATTCAATTGCGCTGATTGATAAAGGAATGGCTTTAGCTTCATTAGGAAGGATCGATGAAGCATTTGGAGCATACTTTGAAGCAGAAAAGCTTGATCCCTTTGGTGGAAATATTAAATTTTGTATTGGCTATTTATACCATTTAACCGGTGACAGTGAGAAAGCACTCGATTATATAAACAAAAACATTGAACTTTCTCCATACTGGAGTGCAAATTTCATAACCAAGGCTGAGATTTTATGCAGGTTAAATAGGTTTGACGAAGCCCTTGAAATTATTCATTACATTGAAAAAGATCACGCTCTTCAAACAATTCTAATGCCTGTTAAAGGCATATATCATTCTTTCAAAGGAGAAAAAGAAGAAGCACTTGAAATAGTAAGGGATATAGAGAATATAATAAACTGCATTGATTTTGATGGATCACCCTATTATTATTATTTGGGAATAATGCACCTTAAAACTGGGAATATAGATAAGACCCTAAAACAAATAGAAAAAGGGATATCATTTAATTCTACTCCGTTCCTTTACGTACATATCGATAGTATTTGGGATGAAATAAGGGAAGAACCCAGGTTTAAGAAAGCTATCTCAAAAATTGAAATTCCATTAAATATTGAAAAGAAAAATTTAACAGGAAATAAATATAAGAAATCCAATTTGCCTGATGAGTTAATTAATTCTATCAATCAATCACTTGAGATCATAATGGAAATACAAAAAACTTATCTTCATCCGACATTAGGTATGCCTGATTTAGCCGAGATGCTTGAAATTTCAACAAATCAACTCTCTCAATATCTAAATGAAAAGATCGGAAAAAACTTTTATGAATTTTTAAACAACTACAGATTAAAACATTTTCTTGAAATTATGAGAAATCCTAAATTTTCTCATCTTTCAATACTTGGAATGGCATATGAAAGCGGATTTAATTCAAAAACAACTTTTAATTCTTTTTTTAAAAAAGAATTAGGATTAACTCCTTCCGAATATGTACGTGCCTATAAATTCGGACGACAGGGATAAGAATAATTAAGAAGTTTGTGCCTTAATCATCAAATTATGAAAATTATGGCACACAAAAATTCAAATTCAGACATTTCAGTAAAGGTTGGAATTTATTCATCAACCTTTCTTTCAATTATGACAATAATAACATTTGGGTTTGCATTAATTGCAGTACCTCCTGCCGGACCATTTTGTCAGGGCAACTGTATTGAGTATCCATATCTTGATAGTCTAAGGCAATATCCCAAGGATTATATTTGGATATATTTGGCAATATTTCAACTTATTGGATACATAATTTTTATGGCATCAGTATATAAGAACACTGATGAAAGCAGGAAAATCTTCAGTTTTACCGGAGTGACTTTTGCTATAATAGCATCAACTGTGCTGCTGGCAAATTATTTTATTCAATTTGCTGTTATTCCGATAAGTCTGATGAACAATGAAACCGAAGGAATTGCTATTCTTACTCAATACAATGATCATGGGATTTTTATAGCTTTGGAAGAATTAGGTTATCTTATGATTGGTCTTTCCTTTTTAATATTAGCACCCTGTTTTTCATTTGCTGACAAAAAAGTGCGTTATATAAAGATAGTCCTGTTAAGTCCATTTTTATTGTCAATCATAGCGTTAATATACATTTCACTGAAATATGGTATTGACAGAAGTTACAGGTTTGAGATTGTAATAATTACCTTTACCTACCTTGCATTTATTTCAATAGGTTTTATGATGTCAAAATATTTAAGAAGAAAAGTTGTAATAAATCCCGGAAAAGATTACAAATAATTAAATTTAAATAGTTATTCCAGCCATGAAGACACTGCTTTTATTATTATTTGTTTCTATAATGATCTCGTTAAATCCTCAGTCAAGGAAAACGAAAGACGAGGTAAACAAAAAACCACTCAAGGAGATTAATTTATACTCAAAAGAAGACGGGAAATATACCGGAAAAAGCAAAATTCACAAGTGCAAATATGAAGTAGAGGTTTACATCAAATCCAATAAAATTGATACTATTAAAGTTGTAAAATCCTCAAAGGGGACAGAAGAATACAATAATGAACTTGTAAACATGGTAATTAAACAACAATCAATACAAGTTGACGCAATCAGTGGGGCAACAACTTCATCAGAAGCATTCCTGAAAGCCGTGGAAGATGCATTAATTAACCAATAAAATTTCTTTCAAATGAATAACCTAATCATAGAATTACGTAAAGAACTTAAGTCCAATATTGATGAAAAGACCCGGGAGACAAGTTTTAGATTTTTCAAAGAAGAAATAAAACCTTATGGTATAAAGACTGATTTGGTTGGAAAGATTGCGAAAGAGTACTTCAAAAAAGTAAAAGACCTTGATAAGGCTGAAATATTTCAATTATGCGAAGAGTTATGGCAATCAGGATATCTGGAAGAGTCATTTATAGCTTGTAATTGGTCACATTTTATCAACAAAAGGTATGAGCCTACCGATTTCGTAATATTTGATAAGTGGGTAAATAATTACGTAAATAACTGGGCTTCCTGCGACACATTGTGCAATCACACAATTGGTGATTTTGTAACAATGTACCCCGAATATATCACCAAGCTTAAAGAATTTGCATATTCAACAAACAGATGGACAAAAAGGGCTGCAGCTGTTTCTTTAATCGTTCCAGCAAGAAAAGGATTATTTTTAAAAGAAATATTTGAAATAGCCGATATTTTATTACTCGACAAAGATGACCTGGTACAAAAAGGATATGGCTGGATGCTAAAGGCTGCAAGTCAGGCTTACCAACAGGAAGTTTTTGATTATGTAATCAGCAAGAAGGCAATCATGCCACGTACTTCTTTGAGGTATGCTATTGAAAAGATGCCAGAAAACCTCAAAAAAGCTGCGATGAGCAAATAGATGCTATTTTAACAATTCGATTAGTGCTGCTTCAATTATTTCATCTTTAGTTCTTTACGACTGATATCACCTGAAATTTTCAAAACATCAGTAAAAGGATTTATAAATGCAGGGTTTTATTTTGGCACTTTTTTAGAATACTATTTATATGGACCACATCATGTTATTAATGGAGAAACTGCATATTGGCAACATGTTTATATTGATGAAATTTTTGAAACTTTTTCAACTGATATAAATATTAATCCAGGTTTTGAATTCGAATTAAGCAGGCATTTTTCTATTTATTTATCAACCTTTTACAAATATCGTATATTACAAACCGGGGCGTTTGTCCCTTTATTTAACAGATCATTTTATGGAGTAAAAGCAGGGATTTTAATAACCCTTGCAAAAAAATAAAATTTATTTTTTTTACAAGGAAATAAAACGAATAATATGAAAAAATTAATCTCCTTTATATTGCCAATTATCTTAATATTTTCCCCTATTATTAATCTTGCCCAAAGTAATTCCTATAATGAAAGATAAGATAAACATTGAACTGTCATAATCACATTATCAATACTATTTAAATGGAAGGATTGACTGTAATAAGAAAAGAGACTACCTGCTCTTCAGCGTTAAATAAGTTAAAAAGGAAAATCCCTTATGGTTGGGACCTCAACATATACAGGGGTTGCGAACATGGATGCAAATATTGTTACGCCATTTATTCACACGATTACTTAAACGATAACGATTATTTTAAAAGTATCCATGTTAAAACGAACATAGTTGATGTCCTTGAATCTGAGTTAAGAAAGAAAAGCTGGAACAGAGAAGTAGTTAATATTGGCGGGGTTACCGATAGCTATCAACCTTGTGAATCGGATTACAAGCTTATGCCCGAAATACTTAAACTGCTCATTAAATACAAGACCCCAGCAATTATTTCGACTAAGTCTGACCTTATTTTAAGGGATTACAACTTAATTGATGAATTATCAAAAATCACATACATCAATGTTGCTGCAACTATTACTACTACCAACGAAGAGATAAGGGAACAGATTGAACCCGGCTCATGCAGCAGTGCCCGAAGATTTGAAATGCTTAAGGAATTCAGAAAAACCAATGCTTCAATCGGATTGCATTTCATGCCAATTATCCCTTACTTAACTGATGATCAGGAAAACCTTAATTCTATTTGCATTAATGCCCATAATGCAGGTGTTCATTATTTGTTGCCGGGAGTATTGTATTTAAGAGGAAAAACAAGGGGCTACTTCTTTGATTTAATACAAAATAAATATCCGGAACTGTATGAAAAGCTTAAAACTCTTTATAAAACCGGAGGAGCCGACAAGGCTTATAAGGAAAACCTATATAAAGACTTTAATGAAATAAGAAATAAATATAAGCTTACAGGAAATTACTCAAAGGTGATGAAGGAAAAGCTGGCTGTCGAAACCACCTTGACTCTTCCTTTCTAGAAGCCTTTATATCACAACCTGATAAATATCTTTTTACGGTAAAAAATATAAATAGGAAGAAAGGAAAAACCAAATCACCAAGGGTAAGCCCATTAAACTCAGCATGTCTGAACGGTGCATAAATATAACTCTACGAACCCGGATCATTAACAAGTATCATCCCGGCAACCGTAAATCCCCTAAAAGCATCAAGAGATACAAGTCGTTTATTATCAACCATTAAAGATTTAATAATTATTTCTTGTCATCTAATTTGCGATAATTGAACCCTGCTCTACCAAGTCTTTCACTATGTATTTTCAACCTCGACATGAAATCATCGTAGTTAAGATTCTCATTATTGGTCCAGGTAATTTCGCTTAGGGCACACAATCTCGGAAAGACCATATATTCAACATGCTTTTCGTCAAGTATATATTCAGTCCATACGTTTGCCTGAGCACCTAAAATATGATGTCTTTTATCCTTTGAAAGATTTTTTGGAATGATACTCCATTTGTAAATGTCCTCAATAGTCGTTAAACCTCCGAAAGCCAATGGCTCATCTGGATCATCAACCTGATAGTGGTCAAGATAGCAAATATCATTTGGAGACATTACTACATCATGACCCGACTCAGCAGCTTCTATTCCACCCTCTTCGCCTCTCCACGACATGACGGCAGCATTTTCAGCCAAACCTCCTTCAAGAATTTCATCCCAACCTATAATCTTTTTACCCTTAGAATTGATAAACTTCTCAATCCTTTTTACAAAATAACTCTGCAGTTCCATTTCAGTTTTCAAGCCTTCTTCTTTCATCCTTTTCTGACAATCAGGGCATTTCTCCCATTTTGTTTTAGGACATTCATCTCCCCCAATATGAATAACATTTCCGGGAAACAGTTTGATTACCTCGTAAAGAATATTTTTAAGAAAAACAAAAGTTTCATCCTTCCCGGCACAAAAAACATCATCAGAAACGCCCCACTCATTAAATGGTTTTGGATCCCCTGTACATGAAAGCTCAGGAAAGGCACTAAGCGCTGCCACTGCATGACCGGGCATCTCAATTTCAGGAACTATCGTAATTCCCAGATTCTCTGCATGAGCAATAACATCTTTAATCTCCTCCTGAGTATAATAACCTCCGTATCTTATTCCATCATATTTCTTAGGACTGTCAAGTGCATGACCTACAATCGTTTCATCCCTCCATGCCGACACAGTTGAAAGTTGAGGATATTTTTTGATTTCAATTCTCCAACCTTGATCGTCAGTAAGGTGCCAGTGAAAAGTATTAAGCTTGTGCATTGCCATACCATCCAGCATCTTTTTAATAAACTCAGGCTTGAAAAAATGTCTGCACACATCGAGGTGCATTCCCCTCCACTTGAAAGCCGGTTGGTCATATATCTCAACACCGGGAAGTTTCACTTTGCCGGACGACCTTTCAGCAGTATCAAATAGCTGCATCAGTGTTTGAGTACCATACAAGAAGCCGTTATAATCAGATGCTTTAATCAATATCCCAGTCTTATCTATTTTAAGAACATACGATTCTGAAGCTAATTCAGAATCATTTTCATAGGCTATTTTACCCATTCCAGATACCTCAGAATTGATATTTAACCGGGATAGTAAATAATCATGAATCACAGTTACGACATATCCAATGGAAAAATTAACATCTTTCAAATTGATAGTAATATTTTCATCTAGTGTAAACCCATCCTTGTGTAATAAAACTATATTCGGTTTAGGCACAACAGAAATACAGTTATCATCTGATTTCTTTGTTTTTACACCACAGGCTGATAATAAAATTATCAAACAACAGGAAATAACAATAACTGGTTTCATCTTTTTATGATTATTTAGATTATAAATTTAACGGCTGCTGAAAAAATCTCTAATTATATACCATGCCTTTTTCTTTTCTCCTTTATCAGATAGCAATCCTTTTCTGTTCCATCCTTGCTGAAACACTGGGTGCATCCTTCCCGGTGAACTGTAATCAACCAATAGCCATGGACATACACCTACTAAATTAGGTAAAGTTGCAAACATTTTAACCTGATCCTTAAATATATTCTCCTGATATTCTTCACTCCAGTATGCCGCTTCATCCTTAGGACCATAATTACTACCGTATAGAGCTTCTCCTCCAAACTCAGAAATAAAAACTGGCTTTTCGGGATATACAATTTTCCATTTTACATCCTCCGGCTTTCCTTGCCATGGTACATACCAACCAATATATTCGTTGAGTGAAATAATATCACAATACCGGTAAAGTGTATCCCAAACATTAAAAGTATTGTCATTATATCCCTGATTATTAATAACTGAAGTTATTAAACGTGTTGAATCAATAGTTCGGCATTCCTTGGTTAGGTCAATAAGTGCATTATCTCTGTTGGGTGTAAAAGAATATGTTTCGTTAGACAAGCTCCAGATAACAACGCTGCACCTGTTTCTGTCCCTTTTGATCATTTCCTTCATCATCAGGCTCATTTTTTCAGGTACACACTGAGTAGAAAACTCAATATGCTGATATATCGGTATTTCATCCCAAACCATCAATCCCATCTTTTCAGCAAGTCTGACCATATATTCATTGTGAGGATAATGAGCAAGGCGCACCATATTACAACCTAAATCCTTAGCCCAATTAAGCAGCAGTAGTGCATCATCTTCAGTACAAGCTTTAACTTTTTTAATCGGGTTTTCTTCATGAATATTTATTGCTTTCAGAAAAATATCTTTACCGTTTAGAAACACTTTACCATCTTTAGTTTCAATACTTCTGAAACCAATCTTATCAATTATTGTATCTGTCTCACATTCAATAATCACTTCATAGAGTTTAGGATTCTCGGGAGACCACAATACAAAATCAGCATTGAAGCTAACCGGAGCATAGCCCTTGCCATCAGAAAAACTTGTCTTATTGATTTTTAACTCCGGAATCCTAATGTTTAATTTTTGAGAAGCTTTACCACCGTTTAATTTTATCCAACCAGCTACATCAGCATAGGAGCCTTTTTTGAGTTGAATATTGTAATCATCAATATAAGTTCCGTTTGTCTCAACAATAAAAACATCACGTGTTATACCTCCATAATTAAACCAGTCGAACCCCAACCCTGGTAAGCCGTTTATATTCCTTGTATTGTCGGCCATAACAACAACTTTATTAATGCCGTTATTAACTTTATCAGTTATCTCAAACTGAAAAGGGGTAAAACCTCCTTCATGGCTTCCTAAATATTCTCCGTTCAGATATACTTTAGAAATATAATTAACAGCCCCAAAGTATATAAATAGTCTTTTCTCCTCCAGTTTAAAATATTCAAAAGTCTTCTTATACCATACCGTCCCTTCAATATATGTAAGTTCTGCCATCTGTGAATTAAAGTCAGCCGGAACATTAAATTGAGGTCCCCCTTCAAAGGAATATTCAAAAAAATCACTCTTCTTTTCAGGTTTTCTTTCTTTCCATACTTCGCGCCAATTGCCTATCCCTGTCGGATCCACTAATACATTCCATAGTCCGTTAAGACTTATACCTTTACGCGAATAAACATTTGACATAGCGCTTTGTGAAAAAACAAAGTAAGGACATATAACCACAAAAAGGACAATGAAAGTAAAGATTCCTGCTTTATTCATCGCATTATAATTGAATTTAATACAAAATAAGACTTTATTCTCAATCTACCATTGTAACTTAAAAACAGTTTCACCAGGTTTTGAGATACAATTTATTGTACCTCCATATGCCCTCATAATCTGTCTTGAATGGCTTAATCCGATGCCTGTACCGTTTTCTTTGGTTGTAAAGAAAGGAACAAAAATTTCATCAATTATTTCCTCAGGAATTCCCGGACCATTGTCTTTGACTGATATTTCAGTCTCACCATAATATAATGATTTCCCTGATATTTCAATTGTAGGATTTTGAGTTTCAATTAAAGCTTCAGCAGCATTTTTTACCAAGTTAATTACAATCTGGACCATCAGCTGCTCATCAATCTGAACATCAAAATCAGGTTCCGGCTGATAGAATATTATTGATACACCATACTCTTCCTTCATTGGTGAAACTAAAATACTTAACCTGTCAAACAGGTTTTTCATACTTACATTCGAAATATGGGGTATAGGAACTTTGGTCAACATCCGGTATGACTGGACAAACCGGATAAGCCCTTCTCCCCTTTCACTAATTACCTCCAACCCTTTAAGTGTGCTATTAACTTCATCATCAGCTATTAACGCAGGATCAGCCTCAAACTTTTCTTTCCATATCCCCCGCAAAGACTGGGCTATGGATGTTACAGGGGCAAGTGAGTTCATTATTTCATGACTGAGGACCCTTATCAGTTTTACCCATGAGTCAAGCTCTTTTCTTTCAAGCTCTCCACGTATATCCTGAAGTGTAATAAGTTTTAAATTTTCATCCATAAGGTTAATTACAGAGCAACGTGTAATGATATGAATCTGTTCATTGGCTTTTCTGAGAATAATTACTTGTTTATTGAGATGTGTAATAGCTTCCAGTTCCTCTTTAAACCTTTTGTCAATACGGTCAAGTTGTAACAAGTGGGTCAGGTTCTGCAATCCGAAAAGTTCAAGGGCTGCAGGGTTGACTTCAGTTACAAAACCCTTCTCATTGTATATCATAATCCCTACCCCGATATTATGTAGTATCTCACTAAAATAACGTTCTTTTATCTGACTTTTAACTTTTGCCTGCTGCAAAATAATATTTAGCTCATTAAGACTGAGGTGAAGGTCATTTATAATGGAATTTCCAGTCTTTATAGGAAACCTTAATGTCGTATCATCATTTTTTATTGCCTGGATAAAGAAGTTGATCTGACGGTTTGATTTATTGAGAAAATTGATCATTTCATAAATCATTATCATCTCAAATCCTGATAAAAATAAAATAAGAAAAACCGATTGCAATTTTGCACTTAGAAACCCAATTAAAAAAGGAATTAATACCAATGCCAGTATCCTGACAAATAAAAGTCTGTTATAATGCTTATAAGCCATATTTCTTAATTTTATTATATAGGGTCTGCCGGGTAATTCCAAGTTGATTAGCTACACTGGTAAGATTTCCTTCCTGTTTAAAAATTGCATCGGCAATTAATTTTTTCTCCATATCTTCAAGTGTACCTTCGTAATTGACAGATTCTGCATTTTCGTTATTGCGGAAAATGAAGTCAAATGGTTGTAAAACCCTGTTGTCACACAATATAATCGCTTTTTCAATCGAGTGTTGTAACTCCCTAACATTTCCCGGCCATGAATAATCTTCAAGCTTCCTTATAGCTGCTTCACTTAGCTCAAACCCTGATTTATTGTATTTAGCTGAGTATTTGTTTAGAAAGAATAAAGCTAACTCTGCAATATCTGATTTGCGGTTTCTCAAAGGAGGTAGTTCTATATGTATGGTGTTTATCCTGTAAAGCAGGTCCTCACGAAAAAGTCCATTTGAAACCATTTGGAGCAGATTGCAGTTTGTCGCACAAATAAGCCTAACATCAACCGGAATAGGGTTATTGTTCCCCACTCTTATAATAGTCCGATTTTGAAGTACAGACAATAATTTTGCCTGCATCGGCATTGGCAGGTTTCCAATTTCATCAAGAAAGAGTGTACCTTCATTTGCTGTTTCAATCTTACCTGTCCTGTCAGCATGTGCATCAGTGAATGAGCCTTTCTTATGACCAAAAAGCTCACTTTCAAATAATGATTCGGTAATCGACCCCATATCTACAGTAACCATTATTTTTTCAGCCCGTTCTGATAAACGGTGTATTTCGTGGGCTACCAACTCTTTTCCTGTACCATTTTCTCCTGTTATCAAAACATTGGCATTTGTCGAGGCAACCTTGGCTACCAATCCCATTACATTTTTCCATGCAGGGGAAGAACCTATCAGGTTATAAACTGGCCCGTTGATTTCAGCTATCAGCTGCTTTTCTTTTAATTTTAATTTCCTGACTTCCTTCCTTGATTGATTTAAGCGCCATGCAGAATCAATCGTAACAATCATTTTTTCATTATCCCAGGGCTTCAGAACAAAATCAGTCGCTCCCATCCTGACAGCTTTAACTGCTAATTCAACATCCCCAAATGCGGTTATCATCACAACACTTAAACCGGGATCTAATTCTAAAACACGCTGAAGCCAGTATATTCCCTCATTACCTGTGTTAATACCTGCTGAAAAATTCATGTCAAGCAACAAAACATCGTAATTTTCCTTTTGCAGCTCATTTAGTAACAGGTTTGGTGATGATAAAGTCCTAACCTTTTTACATCGCCCTTTAAGCAATAATTCCAAAGCACTGAGAATGCTCTTACTATCATCAACAATAAGGATATTTGAATCTTTCATTTCTTATCTTGTAATCTTATGTTGTTTTCTCTATCTAAAATCATTCCTAAACGTAAAGCTCCAATCAGAGGACTGAATTACAACTATATAGAATTTATATAAAAATAATACTTTGTAAAAGTTCTTTACACTTATTGTCAATTTTTTTTACATCACAAATATCTCTATTTAATTAATAAGCTGAATTATTGATGTTTAACATTTTGGCACAGCATTAGATATCTTCTGGTATAATAAAATTTTTCATGAAACACGTATCGATATATTTATTACTAATCCTTTTTACCTTGAATTTAAAGGCTCAGGAAAATGATGGATGGACGCTTGAAAGATGCATCAATCAAGCATTAGAACAGAACATTGCATTAAAAATTCAGCAAAATCTTGAGAAGAAGGCTGTCTATGACCGACAACAAAGTCAATGGAACATTGCCCCATCTTTAAATGGTTGGGGAAACTCAAATTTCGATTTTCGACGTTCAACAAACCAGAACAATGAGATTTCTTCTGGTTCCACTTATAACATGAGTTATGGATTAAGCAGTTCAATGAACCTTTTTTCTGGTTTTACCAACATGAATACTATTTCTGCAAACCGCTTCAATGAACTGGTATGCCTCGAAAGTTTAAAACTGGCAATAAATGTTGTTACAACTGAAGTGGTCGATCTCTTTGCAAGGGTTGTTTACCAACATGCACTTGTTGAAGTTGCCAAGGAACAGCTCGAAGTAAGTATTTCTGAATCAAAACGTATTACTGCTACTATTGAAGCCGGTCAACTTGAACCGGCAGCACTGAATGAAATTGAAGCCACTGTATCCGGGAATAAGTTGGCGCTTAGTCAGGTAGAAAACGAATTTCGGTTACTTAGATTAAAACTTGCCCAATTAATTGAAATACCAGTAAACACTAATTTTATTCTCTCATCAGCAGAAATTGACAATAAAATACCTGATGGGAAAAATCAATCAGTTGAAACAATATATGCAGCTGCATGCCTGAATTATCCTTCAGTTCTTCAAAAAGAATATGAACTCGATTATTTCAGGAAGCTGTTGCATATTTCAAAAGGACATCTTGCCCCAAGCCTGTCAATTAACGGTGGTTACAGTTCCGGATTTTATTCTACTGACACACTTTCAGACGGGAAACAGACCCCTTTTGATACCCAGTTTAATAACTATCTGAACCCTTCTGTTGGATTGTCATTGAACGTACCGATTATGAATGGCCGTTACCGTGACTTCCAAGTCAAAAAGAGCAAAATAGATCTTGAAAATGCAATGTACAATCTTGAAAACCAGAAAAAGATGATCCGCAGGGAGATTGAAGACGCTATAATGAAAAAAGAAGCATATTACATTGAATATCAACACGCAGGAGACAACCTTAAATATGCTGAAAAATCATTTGATACATATCGCGAAAAGTTTCGCCTAGGACTTATAAATACAACAGATTTTATGAATGCCCAAAACCAGTTATCTCAGGCAAGATCAGAAGTCTTAAGGGCAAAGTACAGTTGGTTTGTTGTTGACAGGACAATTCAGCTTTTCCATGGATTTAATCAGAATATTAATAATTAACTAAAATAAGAATGCCATGGGCATGGATCGTAAAATAGAAAAAAAGAAAGGCTTAAAGCTTAAAACAATCATCATTATTATAATTGCTCTTGCAGTAATCGGATTGATTGTAAAACTTATTCTTTCATCCGGAACATCAACGTTCAGGGCAGAAAAAGATAAACTCACTATTTCTGAAGTTGAAAGCGGTAGTTTTAAGGATTATATCTCACTGATAGGAACAGTTGAACCGATAACTACAATATTCCTTGATGTAGAAGAAGGTGGAAAAGTAACTGAGAAAGTTATTGAAGAAGGTGAAATGGTCAAAAAAGGTGACATCATTTTCAAAATGGTCAACAACGACCTCAACCTTCAAATACTGAACACCGAATCACAGTTAGCTTATCAGTCAAATGAATTACGGAATACTTTTATCAATATGGAACAGCAAAAAATCAGCAATAAACAGCAATTGCTGAATATCGACTATGAAGTGATCAGGTTGAAACGCAATTATGAACAAAACAGCTCCCTATTCGATAAGGGCTTTGTATCCAAAGAAGTATTCCTTATTTCAAAAGACAATTATGATCTCGCAGTCAGGGACAGAGAACTCCGCTACGAACGCATGATCCAGGATTCAATTTTCAGGGAAAACCAAAAGATTCAGATGAACAGCAGTCTTAAGAATATGCAACAAAACCTTGCTATGGTGCGTCAAAGACTTGAAGACCTGAATGTAAAGGCTCCAGCCGACGGACAACTTGGAAGCCTTGATATTGAAATTGGCCAATCGGTCAACAAAGGACAGCGTGTGGGTCAACTTCATATCCTCGACAATTTTAAGGTAGTAGCTCAAATTGATGAACATTATATTGACCGTGTACGCCGTGAACTAAAAGCAACATTTGAACGTCAGGACAAACAATTTGATATCGAAGTAATGAAAGTATATCCTGAAGTAAGGGAAGGCCGCTTTCAGGTCGATTTAAAATTTGCAAACGATATACCAGACAACCTAAGGACTGGCCAGACATATCATATTCGCCTTGAATTAGGCCAACCTGTCGATGCAGTGCTGCTTCCTCGGGGAGGTTTCTTCCAGAGTACCGGTGGACAGTGGATATTTGTACTAGATGAATCAGGAAATACTGCATCAAAACGCAATATTCGTATTGGCCGCCAGAATCCTGTTTATTATGAAGTCCTTGAAGGACTTACACCAGGAGAGAAGGTAATTACTAACAGCTATGAAATTTTTGGTGATAATAACAAAATTGAATTATAATGATTAAAACAGTAAAACTGACAAAAGTATTCCGCACTGAGGATATAGAAACCCTTGCGTTGAATGAAGTGAATTTCGAAGTTAAAAAAGGTGAATTTACGGCAATAATGGGGCCTTCAGGTTGTGGAAAATCAACACTTCTTAATATTATTGGGCTACTTGATAATCCTAGTGAAGGCAACTACTTTTTCGATGGTATCGATGTTGCAAAGCATCGTGAGAGCCAGAGAACCAATCTACGCAAAGGCAATATTGGCTTTGTCTTTCAGAGCTTTAACCTGATAGATGAACTGAATGTATTTGAAAATGTTGAATTACCTCTGCTCTATCTCAAAATTGGACCACGCGAAAGAAAAGAGATTGTCAATAAAGTCCTTGAAAGAATGAGTATTGCCCACAGGGCCAAACACTTTCCCCAACAACTGTCAGGTGGTCAGCAGCAACGTGTTGCAATTGCCCGTGCCGTAGTAGCAAACCCAAAACTGATATTGGCCGATGAACCAACAGGTAACCTGGACTCTAAAAATGGCCTTGAAGTTATGAACCTGCTCACTGAACTTAACCGCGAAGGAACTACAATAGTAATGGTCACTCACTCAATGCATGATGCAGGGTTTGCTCACAGGATAATTAATTTATTCGACGGACAGATTGTTACAGAAGTAAGTAATATGCTTTAAATTAGATTTTATCAATAGCTATGTTATATCATTTCTTCATAGGTCTTTACAGGAATTTTAAACACAATAAATTATCAACACTCCTGAACCTGATCACCTTAATAATTGGATTTGCAACTTTTACGTTCCTTGGGTTTATTATAAACCATGAACTCAATTTTGACAAGTTCAATAAAAATTTTAATAATATTTATCGTGTCCAGACAAAACAGGAAGACTCATTCCCAACAAATTTCTGTACATACAGTCCTTCAGCATACAGGTACCATTTATTGGGCGATCTGCCTGAAGTAGAGGAAATATTGCTTATGAAAGAAATTTCAGGTCTATATTTTACACTGAAAGATGGAAGCCTTTTATATGACAAACATGGTTATTGGAGTGAAGAAACAATTTTCAATATTTTTTCAGTTGATATTAAAGAAGGATCTGTTAATTCAGCTTTAACCGATCCAAACACAATAATGTTGTCAGAATCCCTTTCAAAAAAGATCTTCCCCGATGGAGATGCAACAGGTAAAGAAGTTATTATCGAAAAAAGGCAACCTCTGAAAGTTACAGGTGTATATCATGACTTCCCTGAAAATTCCAGCTTAAAGCCTTCATTTCTAATTTCAATGGCTACATTTGATTATCTCAGAATAAGAAATGGATATCAGGAGAACTGGACAAACATTGATTGGGATAACTATATTTTATTAAAAGAAGGAGCTGACCCAAAAGTAGTTGGCAGCAAAATTAAGGATGCTTTTAAAAATATTGATAACTTTGAGAAATCTTCACCTTATTTGCATCCCCTTTCTAAAATCCACACCTCCCCCAATAGTCAGAATGATTTTTATATCGCCTTTTCGATATTATCCCTAGCAGCATTTCTTATCCTTTTACTTTCTTGTATAAATTACGTAAACCTGTCCCTTGCCAACTCAACTCAAAGGGCAAGGGAAATTGGCATAAAGAAGGTGGCGGGTTCATCCAAGAAATATCTGCAATACCAATTTATGGGAGAAACTCTTTCCCTGACTTTCATTTCTATGATCATTGGCCTTTTAATTGCTCAATTATCATCCCCTTTATTATACATGTTTTTTAATAATGAAATTGAAATGAATATCCTGAAAGAAGGAAATCTACTGCTGATAATCTTTATCGTCAGTCTTATAGCCGGAATCCTGTCAGGATTATTTCCATCTCTGGTCTTGTCATCTTTTAATCCTGTAAAAGTTTTAAAGGGTAATCTGTTAAATGGCAATCCTAAATCTATAAACCTTAAAAAGATACTTATAGTTTCACAATTCGCCATCACTCTTTTCATGTTGATAATGAGCATGATCTTTAACTCCCACGTAAATTTTATAATGAATAAGGATCTTGGGTTCAGGGATAAGGAAATACTCTTTTCTGAAATCAATTTCAAAGAAAATGTAAATTTTGAATCAATCAGGAACAGACTCTTACAACATCCTGAAATAGTGGATGCATCTATTTCAAATACAATCCCATTTCTGGGTAATATCGGAGGATATGTCACTTGGGATGGCGCCGGATCAGATGAAAAAGTCATGATCAGCCGCAATTATGTGAATTACAATTTCATACCTACTTATGGTCTTGAACTGATTACGGGAAGAAATTTCTCTAAAGATTTTCCTTCTGATATGAACAATTGCATTATAAATGAAACTGCCATGAAAACTTTTGGTTGGGACAATATTGATGGTAAAAAGATTTATATGTATAATAAGGCTTACCCTGTTACAGGGGTTGTAAAAGATTTTCATCCGTTTTCTATACATCAGAATATCCCGGTCTATATCATGCAGCTCAAGCAGAATGATATTAAGGGCACAGGGATGTTTTCCATAAGATACATTGCCGGAAATGAACAGAACGTCCAGAAGATTATTAAAACCGAATTAGGATCTGTAATCCCCAATGAACCTTTTGAATTTAAAGGCTATAGTGGATTATTGAACCTAGATCAAGCTTTAAAATTCTGGAAATTAATGAAAAGGATATTTATATTCTTTTCAATTGTTACAATCCTGCTTTCCTTATTAGGATTACTTGGGTTGATGATTTTTACAATTAAAAGGAGGATAAAAGAAATAGGCATAAGAAAAGTGCTTGGAAGTTCTGTAATGGAAATATATCGCCAATTATCTACAGAGACTTTCATATTAATGGTAATAGCATTTATAATTGCCATACCGTCATCTATATTTATTTATAAGATCCTGCCTGGAGCCTATAAGGAACCACTGAATATTTTATATTTCCTCATATCATTTGGCATTGTTACACTAATTTCTATTCTGACAATAAGTTACCATGTAATTAAAGTATCAGTCAGCAACCCTGTAGATGCCCTAAGGTATGAATGACAATGACTACTTAAGGATTAAAGGCTTAATGAGGTCGAAGGGTATAATTTAGATAGGTTAAAGGAATGAAGAACGGATTGAAAATTTAAAAAAATACTGAAATGATTAAAAATTATTTTATAACCGCTATTCGCAACCTTATTAAACAAAGGTATTTTACTTCAATAAATATTTTTGGTCTTGCTTTTGGAATTGCAGCTTCAGTATTGATTTTCCTCTGGGTAAATAATGAAACCAGCTATGACAGGTTCCATGTAAACTGCACCAATATACACCGGCTTACAGCTGATGCGGCAATCGGAGGACAAAGGTTTAATATTTGTTTTGCCCCATCTCCTGCCGCTAAAGAATTAGCCGATAAATGTCCTGAAGTCGAAATGGCAACAAGGACAACAGGGTATTTTGATATTGTATTTAAATACAATGAGAACTTCTATAAAGAAAAGAAAGTAATTTCAGCAGATTCCGTCTTTTTCAAAATGTTCAGTTTCCCCTTTATCGAAGGTAACCCTCAAAACCCTTATACCAGTCAAAACAGTGTTGTCATGACCAGGTCTACTGCCAAAAAGTATTTTGGTGATGAAAAAGCCCTGGGCAAAGTAATATTTTCAAATGGAACAGATCCTTTAACTGTTTCAGCTGTTGTTGAGGACATCCCTTCTAATTCCCACATGAAATTTAATATGGCAATCTATTTAAGCCGTGAAGATAATTGGGGAAATTTCAACAGGATAACCTATGTCTTATTAAAAGATGACTTTTCAAGGACAAACCTGGAAAAATCAATTGATGAAATGGAAGAAATCATAGTCAACCAGCTGACTACAGGATTTGGCATGACCTCCGATCAATTCCGTTCTTCCGGTAATTATCTGAAAATGGGTATTCAACCCTTAAAATCTATACATCTTGAATCAAAACTGTATGGAGAACTTGAACCCGCCGGTAGTAAAACAATGGTCATTTTCTTTTCGATAATAGCAATCCTGATATTACTTATTGCCAGCATCAACTATATGAACCTTTCGACTGCCTATTATGATAACAGGAGGTTGGAAGTCGGTATAAGGAAAGCAAACGGCGCAACAAAAGGAAGATTGATAATGCAATTCTTAAGTGAATCGATTATAATAAGCCTGGCTGCTTTTGTTTTGGGCATTATCCTTATAAAGCTTTTTACCCCTGTATTCAACAACTCATTAAATATTAACATAGAAGAGGGAATTTACAGTCAGTGGTATTTTTCTTTACTGGTTTTGGCAATGGTCATTGTACTTGGTTTTATATCAGGGATATATCCCGCCACATATTTGTCACGTTTTAATACAATTCCATCTCAACAGAAGATGCTAAACTCTTCAATATCCAAATCATTAAATATCCGTACTGTACTGGTAGTATTTCAGTTCACTATAACGATTATTGTAATATCCTCTACCTTTCTGATTAAGAAACAGGTAGATTTTCTTCTAAACAAAGAACTGGGATTTAATGAAGAAAAACTTGTTGTAATCGAGGGTGCTAATGGACTGGGGGAAAATAAAGACATATTCGAAAATGAGTTAAAACAAAACCCTTTGATTAAAAACCTGAGCTACTCAGATGTCCATCCAGGTGCAAATTATCAGAATATTACTGGATATAACGTAGAAGGATATCCTGCTGACCAGCAGTTTGTATTAAAAACTATCCAGGCCGATGATGGTTACTTTGAAACTTATGAAATGGAAATTGTTCAGGGCCGCAATTTCAGCGAAACTGATAACATATGCATCATCTTGAATGAAAAAGCGGTAGATCTTTTAAAACTAAATGAACCTATTAATACCAATATTAATAGTAATGGACAATTCTACCCTGTAATTGGGGTTGTAAAGAATTTCTTTCATGATCCACTAAATGTTACACTTGACCCTATAATCATTATCAAAAATCCAAACCGATATTATAATTATCTTACTATACGTCTATCTGAGGGCAATACAAAAGATGCCATCAACTACATCAATAAAAAATGGGATGAATATTCTGGCAATAAACCATTTGAATACTTTTTTCTGGACAATAAGATTGAATCAGCTTATAAAAATGAAATAAGGGCAGGTAATGTTTTTACTGCTTTTTCAATACTTTCTGTTATCATAGCCTGCATGGGTTTGTTTGGTATAGCTTCATTTATTATCCAGAGACGTGTCAAGGAAATTGGTATCAGAAAAGTAAATGGGGCAATGATTTCTGAAATACTTGGATTTATATGTACTGACTTCATTAAGTGGGTAATTATAGCATTTGTGATTGCTACCCCAATTGCTTGGTTTGCCATGAATAAATGGCTAGGGAATTTTGCATACAAAACAGGATTAAGCTGGTGGATATTTGCAATATCAGGCCTTATTGCACTCATAATAGCATTGCTTACAGTAAGTATATTAAGCTGGAAAGCATCAACAAGGAATCCTGTTGAATCATTAAGGAATGAATAAAAAATATATAATTAACTATAGAATAAAAAACTTTAAAGATAAAAAAATGGACTTCAGGGAATTTAAACGACTATACTTATTAAAGTCACTGCTGGCTTTTGTAGCACTGCAGGTTATCATTATTGCAATAGTTCAGAACTATAACCATAAGCCTGTTGCTCTTCACGATCAGGGAAATGTTATCGAAGAGAAAACTGTTAAGATCACTCCCCTAGCAAATGACACAGATAAAGACAATGAAGACAAACTCTCCGTTGCTCAGTTTTCAAACCCATATCATGGCTCTGTTGTCCAAAAGGGTAATATTCTATATTATACCCCTGAAAAGGGTTTTACAGGGAAAGACAGCCTTACTTATATCAATACTGATGGACATAAAAAATCAAAAAAAGCGGTTATTGCCATTCAGGTTAATAAAAACCTTGAACCCATTGCTGCCAGGGATGTTACACAATCTTATAGTAATGGGGGTATCTTCATTGATGTCCTGGGTAATGATAGGGATAATGAGGGAGATTCAATTTTTATTAAAGATTTTTCTCAACCATTATATGGAAAAATCTACCTGACAGGTTCTCAATTTATTTACACCATAAATAACCAATCAGTTGCAGCTGATAGTTTTCAATATTCTATCAGCGATGGAAAGGGTACTTCGGTAAGTGCTTACGTGCGTATTGATATTAAAAGCAAAAACAATCCCTGCTATCCATGGCTTTCATCCGATATTGGAGATGCTTTATTACCAGGCAGTTTTACTTGTTCAAACAGCAAATATGAAATAGAGGGATCGGGTTCCGATATATGGAACAATTCTGATGGTTTCCATTATGCATTTCAATATATTGAAGGCGACTGTGAAATATCAGCTAAAGTTGAAAGTCTTGAAGGCTCAAATGAATGGGCTAAAGCCGGTGTAATGATTAGGGAATCAATGTCCGGTAACTCCAAAACAGCATTTGCCTGTGTAACTACAAGAAACGGGATCACATATCATCAAAGAACTGAAACAAATGCCCAGATGGAAGGTGGTAACCGTAATGCCGAAATTAAAGCCCCATATTGGGTTAAGATGGTCAGAAAAGGCAATTCACTCAACTACTTTTTTTCTGAAGATGGCCAAAACTGGAATAATCTTGGTAGCAGGGAATTTGCAATGAATCAAAGACTATATATCGGATTAGCCCTAACCAGCCACAACAACAACGAAAAAGCTATTGGGGTATTCAGTAATTTGAAAATGAACGGCAAAGTAGTTCGCCTTTAAAAATTTTCAGCCATGAAAACCAACTTATTATATGCATACAGGAATATCAGGAACAACTCTACAAATTCAATAATAACAGTTATTGGCCTTTCAGTTGCAATAGCCTGTAGCCTTATAGTCTATTTATATATTAGTCAGGAATATAGCTGTAACAACTTTCAAAAGAACCTTGACAGGCTATTTAGGATAAACTATTCAATAAAATATATTGATTATCAAGGTAATGATGTAAGGGTTGAACCTATTCTTGTTGATAGGATAAAAAAAGATATCCCACAAGTTGATAAATGTACAGAATACCGGCATGCATTTGAAAATACAATTGGATTTCAGGAAAATTATTTTGACGTTAATACTAGTTTTGCAAGTGAGGAATTCTTTACAATGTTCAGTTTTCCTTTTTTAGCAGGAAGTCCATCTGCAATCTTTACGAATCCAAATGAAATAGTTATAACTAAAAAAATAGCCGATAAGCTTCTTCCGGGTAAAATCAAATATGATGAGCTTTTAAACAAAAACATTACTTTTCCTTTAGGGTTTGGTAATACACCTTTCAAAATTGTCGGGGTCATTGAAGATATCCCCAAAAACTCAAGCATCGATTTTGATGTGGTTATTTCTGGGGAATCAGGCCGAAATCTAGGCGGTTGTGATAATTATTTTGGTTATACTTCAATCTATTACCTTATAAAAGAAAATGCAAATGCCGGTTTAGCCGAAAAAAATGTATTGCAGCTCTTAAAGAGTTACTATGAACAAAGGGTAAATCAAATGCAGGAACAAAACCAAATGGTTAAAACTGATGATGCTTTTGTCCCTTTCATTCTCCCAATGAAAGATGTTTACCTGAGGGGTGATATAGACAACTGCTTTGAAAAGTCTGTTGAAAAAAGCAATTTTATTGTATTAATAACTATCTGCCTGTTAATATTGATCATTGCCTGCAGCAATTACACTATACTTTCATTAGGCCAGTATCTTAAAAAAATTGGTAATGTTGGAATACGTAAATCCATGGGGGCTACTTCTGGAAATATTTTCAACCTATTTCTTTCCGAGAGTTTTCTTTTGACTTTTAGCTCTTTTTTGCTCGGTGGACTGCTGTGCGCTCTTGCACTTCCTGTTTTTGAAGACCTTGCTCAGACTAAAATACTTACTGTCAATATCAATATATCAAGGATAATTTTATTTGTAGCCTTTTTGTTTATATCAATTTCAATTATTACAAGTATCATACCTGTAATGGTTTTTTCTAAGATAAGCCCAAACCAGATGGCTGGCAATAAAATTGGTGTAGGTAACAAAAATAAGCTCTCTCAGGTTTTCGTTTCTGTACAGTATAGTCTGTCAATCATTCTTATAATTGTCACTTTGTTTATCTTAAAACAGACAGATTATATGAAAAATCGCTCTATAGGAATTGATACCAACAATATTATTGATATTGAAATAGGCAGAATCCCCAACGATAAGAAAGAATCATTCAAAGAGATGCTAAGACTATGCCCTTCCGTAACAAACCTTACCATGTCATGCAGGAATTTCCTAAACGGATCTTCTAACGACTATGTAAATAAAGGGGACGGAGAACGGATAAGCGTTTTTAAATTCAAGATTGATCCCGATTATATATCAACTCTCGGACTAAACCTACTATATGGGAAAAATTTTACTTTAAGTGATATGACCCCTTCAAACCAGTCTATGATAGTAAATAAATCATTCATAGAAGCTTTCGGCATTGAAGATGATCCAATTGGTAAAACTTATAATATTAGTGGCATCACCTTCTCTATTATCGGAGTGGTCAATGATTTCCACTATTTCAACCTGAAGCATAAGGTTTATCCGGCTATGTTACATACAAACACATACTATGGTAATAGCTATAATAACATCCTTTTAAAGTATCAACCCAATCAATTGAAGGCTGTAATAGAACACATTAAAAAAAGTTATGAAGAAGTTGCCCCGGGAAAGACCCTGACCCACTTTTTCTGGAACCAAAGGTTAAATGAAAGATATGAAATCGAAGACCGGTGGAGCAAAATAATTGGATGGGCATCCGCTATTGCAATAATAATCTCAACCCTTGGTTTATACGGACTAACTGTCTTGATAATAAACCAGAGAATCAAAGAAATAGGTGTCAGAAAAGTAAACGGGGCAAGGATATCTGAAGTTTTAATTTCAATTAATAAGACATTCTTTGGATGGTTGATCGGCTCACTGATAATAGCTATACCGGTAGCCTATATGCTTGTAAACAACTGGCTCAGGAATTTCCAGTACAAGGTTGAAATAAGCTGGTGGATTTTTATTCTGGCTGGTCTTATTGCCTTCCTTGTTGCACTGTGTACTATAAGCCTGCAAAGCTGGAAAGCAGCCAAGAGGAACCCTGTGGAAGCATTAAGATATGAGTAATAAATTCTTGTTGTTTAATTCGATGTTATTTTAATAATGCAATTTTAAAAAAACAGGGTATCCGGAACCGGATACCCTGTTAATTTTATAATAAGGTTTATGATTACACCAAGCCCTGAGCAATCATTGCATCAGCAACTTTGATGAAACCACCAATATTTGCACCTTTAACGTAATTGATATAATCACCGTCCTTACCATATTTAACGCAAGTACTGTGAATATTAATCATGATCTGGTGAAGTTTAGCATCTACTTCTTCGCGTGTCCAAGGCAACCTCATTGAATTCTGAGTCATTTCAAGACCTGAAGTAGCTACACCTCCTGCGTTTGAAGCTTTTCCCGGAGCATAAAGAATTTTAGCAGCAAGGAATACTTCAACTGCTTCTGCAGTAGATGGCATATTAGCGCCTTCGGCTACACATATACAACCGTTTTTAACCAATGCTTTTGCGTCATCTTCATTGATTTCGTTTTGAGTAGCGCATGGTAGAGCTATATCACATTTAACACCCCAAGGAGTTTTGCCCTCAACATACTGGCAATTGTATTTAGCAGCATATTCTTTGATTCTTCCACGACGGATATTTTTCAATTCAAGAACATAAGCTAACTTCTCAGCAGTAATACCATCAGCATCATAAATATAACCTGCAGAGTCTGATAATGTAACGACCTTAGCACCAAGCTGAATAGCCTTCTGAACAGCATACTGAGCTACGTTTCCTGAACCAGAAATCACAACAGTTTTTCCTTTGAAATCCAGATTTCTTGTTTTCAACATTTCTTCTGCGAAGTAAACAGTACCGTAACCTGTAGCTTCAGGTCTGATTAAACTTCCGCCCCATTCTAATCCTTTACCTGTTAATACTCCGGTAAATTCATTTCTGATTCTTTTATATTGGCCAAACAAGAAACCAATTTCACGTCCACCAACACCTATGTCACCAGCAGGTACGTCAGTGTCAGGACCAATATGACGTTGCAATTCTGTCATAAAGCTTTGGCAGAAACGCATAATTTCGTTGTCAGACTTGCCTTTAGGGTCGAAGTCAGATCCACCTTTACCACCACCCATAGGCAATGTAGTTAAGCTGTTCTTAAGAACTTGTTCAAAAGCAAGGAATTTCAAAATACCGAGGTTTACAGTTGGGTGTAAACGAAGACCACCTTTGTAAGGACCAATAGCGCTGTTCATTTCAATACGAAAACCTCTGTTAATCTGGAAGTTTCCTGCATCATCCAACCATGGAACGCGGAAAATAATAATTCTTTCAGGTTCTGCCATTCTTTCAAGAATTTTAGCATCGCTGTATTTAGGATTTTCTTCGATGAAAGGCATCAAAGA
>CAYMTR010000006.1:83194-102448 GCA_964393405.1 uncultured Prolixibacteraceae bacterium | reverse complement strand
AAAAAGTTCTAAACTGTTTTAACAAAAATGTCCAACATATAGGGGGTTAAGACAAGGTGAGATTTATAAACTTTCTGTATTTACTTTTGTACCCACAAAAAGTTTTAAATCATGTGCAGGATTGTGGGTACAAAAATTATCATTAGTAGAAAATGATTTTTGAATTTGTGGGTACAAAATACAGGTTCACATATTAAGAAAAGGTTGAAAAACTTGGATCACTGACAGTGGCAAAGGTTTTCTATTTGATGAATTTCATTGAAAAAAATAAAAAACATCCTTTTAAAGATATTTTCAGATAAGAAATTCTTTCAGTTTTTACCTGCCTAGCATTTTTTAAAGAAAAAATTCAGGACTTTTTTCCAATTTTTTGCCCAGAAAAAATTTTTGAAATCGCATTCAATAAAACATTTTCAGAATTCAATGGTAAATAGAACATTTCACAGGTTCAGAGATGAATTATTTTGGAATTCATTTCTTTTTGTGATGGGGGGAAATAGTGTATATATATATCATACGTGCCTGTGATCCTTCAGCCTATCGTCAGGTTTGGAATAGGAAGAATCGTTTAAAATGAATGGGTGTGATCGCTTCCAATTTTAAAATGGAAGAATTTGGAAATTGGGATTACAGAAAATAACCAAATATTTTTTTGTAGAATGAAAATACATTTTAAATAAAAAGCTATAAATACGGGCAAATTACGGGCACACTTTATGTATTTGATAAAAATAAAAAATCCATAACATTTATTTTCAGAATGTTATGGATTAATTTACAAATACTTTTGTGCCCAGAACAAGACTCGAACTTGCACACCCTTGCGAGCACCAGCCCCTCAAGCTGGCGTGTCTACCAATTTCACCATCTGGGCAGTTATTTATAGAACATTGTTCCGTAGAACGGATGCAAAAGTAAAAAAATACATTTTCCTACCAAAAAAAATATTAAAGATTTAAGGGATTAAATTATTCATTATTCTTTTTATAATCCGTCTTCACAATAATACCTTGATTATCAACTTCAAACACATACCTTTCAACTCTAATATACGAAGGGCTTACCCTCTGATCTAATGTCATTCTGCCGGTACCAATTGTTGTTTGCTTTACTAATGTCTCTTTTTCATATATAAAAAGTGTATTGCCATTGTCCATCGCCTCCTTCATTTTGGGTTCCCCCATTTCAGCGTAGAGTGCTTCTACCCCCCTACCCTCGTATTTCCCCGACAACTGTTGTTGCATTGAACAAGCAAAAAAGCTTAATACAAAAAAAATAAACACTAGTTTCTTCATCTTCAATCAATTTAATTACCAGCTCCTTAAAATTAACAGTTTAAGGTTTTGTTAACTGATATTTTACTATCCCCGAAAGATAATCCTTTTTCTTATTAACTTTTCGAATTTACTATATTTGCAATGTTAAAACTTTCTAAATGTAAATCTTCAAATTATGATTTTATTCTTCAACGCTCAGGCTGACAATTTCATTGCAGTAGGTATTAAAAATTCTCTTTCAGATAGTGATATCGATAAACTAAAATGGCTCTTCAATGGCGCTAAGCTTATTGACAGCAAAGAAGTTGAAGGGTGGTTCGTCGGGCCCCGGAAAGAAATGCTTACCCCCTGGAGTACAAATGCTGTGGAAATAACTCAAAACATGGGCATAAGTGGAATCTTTCGCATTGAAGAATATTTCATGGTGAAAAATCACGATGCAAAGCATGACCCTATGCTTCAACATATGTACAAAAATCTTAACCAAGAGATATTTACAGTTGAACGCAAGCCTGAATCGATCATTAATATAGAAGATATTGCAGCGTACAACGAAAAAGAGGGTCTGGCCCTTAGTCAAGAAGAAATTGAATATCTGAATTCGGTATCCAAAATACTTAATAGGCCTCTAACCGATAGTGAAGTCTTTGGTTTCTCGCAGGTTAACAGTGAACACTGCCGCCATAAAATATTCAATGGCACATTCATTATTGACGGTGAAGAAAAAGAAATGTCGCTGTTCAAAATGATAAAAAAGACAACTGCAACAAATCCAAATAAGATCGTTTCGGCATACAAAGACAACTGCTCATTTTCGGAAGGTCCTGTAATCAGCCACTTTGCCCCAAAAACTCAGGACAAGGCCGATTTCTTTGAGCTAAAAGAGATTAAAACTGTACTTTCATTAAAAGCTGAAACTCACAACTTCCCTACTACTGTTGAGCCCTTCAATGGAGCTTCAACAGGTACCGGCGGTGAAATCCGCGATAGGATAGCTGGAGGAAAAGGTGCTTTTCCTATTGCAGGAACAGCTGTTTACATGACTGCTTATCCTAGAACTGAAGAAAGCAGAAAATGGGAACAGTCGACAGAAGAAAGACCATGGCTATATCAAACACCTGAGGAAATACTAATTAAAGCATCGAACGGAGCCAGCGATTTCGGCAATAAATTTGGTCAGCCTCTTATTAACGGTAGCCTTCTTACGTTCGAGCATTTTGAAAACAACAAGAAATTTGCATACGACAAAGTGATAATGCTTGCCGGTGGTATTGGTTTCGGGAGAGAAGAAGACAGTCTGAAGGATGTGCCGGTACCCGGACAAAAGGTTGTTTTGCTTGGAGGCGACAACTACCGAATAGGAATGGGAGGAGGAGCTGTATCGTCAGTTGCAACAGGTGAGTTTGAAAATTCTATTGAGCTGAACGCGGTGCAAAGAGCTAATCCTGAAATGCAGAAAAGGGTTTACAACACCATACGTGCGCTTGCAGAAACAGAAAATAACCCTATAGTTTCGATTCACGACCATGGAGCAGGAGGACATTTGAACTGTCTTTCAGAGCTTGTTGAAGATACCGGCGGAAGAATAATTATAGATAACCTTCCTGTTGGTGACCCTACACTTTCCCTTAAAGAAATTATAGGCAACGAATCGCAAGAAAGGATGGGATTGGTAATCAAGGAAGAAAACCTTGAAACACTGAAGAAAATTGCAGAAAGGGAACGCGCACCAATGTATGTTATCGGGGATACAACAAACGACATGAAATTTGTCTTCGAAAAAGAAGAAACAAATGAAAAGCCAATAAACTGGAAACTAGAGCATATGTTTGGCAATCCTCCAAAAACAATAATGGTTGACAAAAAGATAGAACCTGGTTTCTCGGAATTAATCTATGATCAGGCAAATATTCAGGAATATGTTGAGAATGTACTTCAAATTGAGAATGTTGCATGTAAGGATTGGCTCACAAATAAGGTTGACCGTTCGGTTACAGGAAGAATAGCTAAACAACAATGTGCAGGAAAACTACAGCTTCCATTAAACAATCTTGGGGTAATAACACTTGATTTCACAGGGGAAAGCGGTTTAGCATCGGCTTTAGGACATGCTCCAGCAGCTGGATTGATAAATGCAGCAAACGGCTCGATACTATCGATAGCAGAGGCACTTACAAACATTGTATGGGCTCCTATGACCGACAAATTAAAGGGAATAAGCCTGAGTGCAAACTGGATGTGGCCATGTAAAAATGAAGGTGAAGATTCAAGAATATATGAAGGGGTAAAAGCAGCAAGCGATTTTGCATGTTCGTTAGGTATCAACATACCAACAGGGAAAGACAGCTGCTCCATGACCCAGAAATATAAAAACGATGTTGTTTACTCTCCCGGGACGGTAATTATTTCAGCATCAGGAGAAGTAAGCGATGTAAAGAAAGTAGTGGAGCCTGTATTGGTTAATGACAAGCCGATTTACTACATCGATTTTTCTAAGGCACCACGTGAATTAGGAGGAAGTGCTTTTGCCCAGATGATCAACAAGCTTGGAACAAGCACTCCGACAGTCACTGATTCAGAATACTTTATCAATGCATTCAATACTTTGCAGGAGCTAATTGAATCGGGGAAAATATATAGTGGTCACGACATAGGTGGTGGTGGTCTTATAACATCCTTACTTGAGATGTGTTTTAGCGACAACAGCATAGGTATTGAAGCCGACTTTACAAAAGTTGAAGAAAAAGATATAATAAAACTGCTTTTTGCTGAAAACCCGGGTGTAATATTCCAGGCAGACGAGAAAGCAGAAGATATACTAGCTTATAATGACATCCAATATGTAAAGATTGGAAAACCATCAAATTCAGGGAAAGTAACAGTAAAAAATTACGACGATACTTATGAATTTGACATACAATCGCTTCGCGACCTATGGTTTAAAACATCATATTTGCTTGACAGGAAACAAAGCGGAGAAGAAAAAGCGCTGGAAAGGTTTAGAAACTATAAAAAGAATGAGCTTAGCTTCAATTTTAAAAACTTCGATGGAAAATATTCTTCATTAGGATTAGATCCTTTCCACAAAAACATTTCTAAAGTTAAAGCAGCCATAATCAGGGAAAAAGGTGTAAACGGTGACAGGGAGATGGCTTATGCAATGTACCTTGCCGGAATGGAAGTAAAAGATATCCACATGACAGACCTTATAAGTGGCAGAGAAGACCTTAGCGATTTGAATATGATAGTGTTTGTTGGAGGGTTCTCCAACTCTGACGTATTAGGTTCAGCAAAAGGATGGGCAGGAGCTTTTAAATTCAACGACAAAGCTAGAATTGCACTTGAAAACTTCTACAAAAGAGAAGACACATTGAGTTTAGGAATTTGCAACGGTTGTCAGCTTATGGTAGAGTTGAACCTTGTCGAACAAGGAGAATCAATAAAGCCAACGATGCTGCATAATGAAAGCCACAAGTTTGAATCAGAATACCTTAACGTTACTATACAGCCCAATAATTCAGTGATGTTAGGTGATATGGAAGGAGAAAGATTAGGAGTTTGGGTTGCACATGGAGAAGGCAAATTCTCTTTGCCATCTGGTGAAGACAAATACAATATTGCCGTCAAATATTCATTCTCAGGATACCCGGGAAACCCCAATGGTTCAGAATTTGATACCGCAGGCTTATGCTCAACAGACGGAAGACATCTTGCAATGATGCCTCACCCTGAAAGGGCGGTTATGCCATGGCAATGCCCCTATTATCCGAATGAAAATAAGAACGATGATGTAACTCCATGGATGAAAGCCTTTGTCAATGCAAGAAAATGGATCGAGGAAAAAATTCAATAGAATAAGCATTAAATAAAAATAATATAAGCCATTTATCATAAATGGCTTTTTTTGTAATCAGGATTTTCTTAACTTTCCTTTTTAAATCTGAAAAGGAAATTGTATATTAAGCTGGTATTTTGCATTTAATACAAACCGGGGATCAGATTTTTCAATTATAGTTTAAAAAAATATCATCATGAAACTACTCTATCGTTTTATATGGTTGATCATAGGGATATCAATAATAGTATTTACGGGGATAAGTATTCTTCATTACAGAGCGGAGAACGAGCTGAAGTTGATCAAGAATTCAATTAGCGATGAGTATAACATCCTGATTGATAAAATGCTTTCGCCTGAAAGGTCTGAAATAAGCCAGACATATAATTTAGAAGTGGGCAGTTCGGGCACAACATACACATTTATCAGTCAGCCCACCCCTATAGCAGAGATTATTTCATTTGAGCTTGACACAATGGTGATGTCACATTTCAATGTCGATGCTATTTGGTTTTACAAATCTGATGCCACGCCTTTTTACTTTTTCTCTCACAGAAAAGTTGACCAACACCTTTTGTCGATTACAGGAGAGGAAATAAAAAACATGTTTATGTCAGTCAACTCCTCAGATTTTTACTTTCATGGGGATAATAAGCTATACAGGATATTCGGGACAGTAATTGGCGAAAAAGATAACCCTAGAGGTTTTTTATTCTCTGCTTCACAAATAGATGACAGATGGATCAGTTTCTATGAAAAAGAGCTTAACAATTCAAGCGTAGATTTTAAAAACAACGATGAAATATTACCTCCTATACCAAGCAAAATAATCAGAATTGAAAGGCCAATGTTATCATATGACGGCACTACAGCCCAAAAAATGATAATAGACCTTAAACTCCCGTTCCTTTCTTTATGGCAGAATACAACTTCATCAGACAACTGGTTAATGACTGCAGCAATGTTGCTAACATTAATCCTTTTAATTTTAGGTCTTTTGCTATGGGTAATTTCACCTTTAAACAAAATATCAAAATCGCTTGAAAAGGGTAACTCAGTTGCCATTCAACCCTTAATAAGCAACTCTTCGGAAATGGGCAAGGTTGCAAGGATGATAAGCGATTATCATCTTAAGAACGGTGAAATAGAAGCCAGCGAAAACACCAAAAGGCATATTATTGAGCAAGTTCCGGTTGGAATCATAATAACTGATGCGGCCTCAAGCCTTATTGTTACAGCTAACCCATACGCTTGTGACCTAATTGATGCTCCTGAAGATGCTATATTAGGCAATGTAACTCAAAATTTCTTTTCACCATTGACTGATGATCAGAAAGAGATATTGAAAACAACAAGTGAAAACATACCCGGATTTGAGAGTGTTATCCTTAACTCTAAAGGAGAGAACATCCCAATATTGAGAAATGTTACCCGAATGTTTATGGATGGGAAGCAGGCAATAATGGAGACATTTATTGATCTTAGCGAGATAAAAAGCCTACAGGGAAAGTTAGAAGAAGAGAAGAAGAAATTAAGTTTGGCAGTGAAAAATTCAGGACTTGTATTCTGTGAATACGATTTCAGAACCGATGCCATTTTACTATCAGAAGAATGGAAGTTCCTTTCTAATGGAAAGTCGATAAAAAACGCAGAAAACGTTCTTGAAAACATTTATCCTTCTGACCTAAAACAAATAACAGATCAATTTGATTCATTGAGAAGAGGCATGAAAGACACCTTGTCTGCTGACTTTAGGGTCGCCCATCCTGAAAGAGGAATCATCTGGTTAAGTGCTTCGGTACTTATCACCAAGCGCGATGAAAGTCGCAAACCAAAACAACTAATCGGATTGCTTGAAGACATTACCGAGCGAATAATTATTCAACAAGAACTTATTAAAGCTAAAGAAAAAGCTGAAGAATCTGACAGGATGAAATCAGCATATCTGGGTAACATGAGCCATAAGATCAGAACACCGCTCAATGCAATTGTTGGCTTTTCTAACCTGTTGACTGAAGAAGATATAGATAAAAAAGACAAGAACAACTTTGTTAATATTATTAAGCACGATACAGAACAGGTTCTGCATTTAATTGATGACATAATCAACATTGCAAAGATTGATGCAAACAAAATGGATCTCAATAATAAGACATTCAATATTAATAAATTAGTTGATGATCTTTCTGAGTATTATAAAACAAGCGAAAAGGCTAATAAGATTGATTTTTCAATAAAAACGATGTTGCCTGAAGGAAAAGATTCAATGATTTCTGACCCTGACAAGCTGTATCAAGTAATGAGCAATCTTTTGAATAACGCCTTTAAATTTACTAATAAAGGAAAGATTGAATTAGGCTATTTTATAAATCCTGTCGATAATAAAATCATACTTTACGTAAAAGATACCGGAATTGGCATTAAAGATGAAGATAAAGAAAAAGTTTTCAACCGATACTTCCAGGCCGATTTGATGACTGAAGGTACAGGATTGGGACTGTCAATAAGCCAAAGTATTGTAAAATTGATGGATGGTAAGTTATATTTTGATTCTAAACTTGGTGAGGGATCTACATTCTTTGTTGAGCTTCCATTTACAGAAGCATAAACTTGGTTTCAATGTTAACTAAATAGTTGTAACTTTATTTAATTGAATTATACCATATTATAAAATAAATGAAGTTTTAATTGATAAATTTATCATTAAATGCTTTGATTTTATAAAATCAATAATTTTATTTGCATTATCAAAAAAGAAAAATGAAAACAAGAACTGCAAATACATGGTGGTGGCACAGCTTTAAATTCTCTATCGGGAGTTGAGCGGGCTACTTATGTATTATCAGTAAAAAGATATTTAAGGCTTGTCGGAACTTCCGGCGAGCCTTTTTTCATTTCAGGCAGCTCCAAATCACAAAAATGAAAAGCAAAATAAAGTAAAAAAGATAAAATAAATAAAATGGAAAAAATAAAAATCAACTCAAGAATTACAAGGCTCTCAGGCAGTGTAGCCGACCTTGTAACCCCGGTTAGCGTTTATCTCAAAATGCGAGACCAGTACCCAAACACCTTACTTCTTGAAAGTAGCGATTACCATGGATCAAGCAACAGTATGAGTTATATTTGCTTTGATGAGCTGGCAAGTATTGAAGTCAACAACGGATTGATAATTAAAAGTCTCCCCGGACAAATTACACTCAAAGAAGAAATAACAAACGAAAATCATGTAGCCGACAACCTTTATGAATTCATTAATTCCTTTGAAACAAAAGAAATTAAAGAAAAAGGTATTGCTAACGGGTTATGGGGATATACAACTTATGATGCAGTTAAATATTTCGAGACCCTAAAAATGAGGAAAAGAGATAACAATGATACGAATATCCCTGAACTCAGATATGCCTTCCATAGGTATGTAATTGCAATCAATCATTTCAATAACGACATTACTCTTCTGGAAAACAGCTTAAATGGAGACAAGAGCCATGCCTCAGATATCTCGAAGATATTGCTTAACCAGAATGTTGTAACATTTCAATTCAGAACAGAGGGAGAAGAGACTTCAAACATTACAGCAGAAGAATACATGGAGATGGTTGAAATGGGTAAGAAACATTGCTACCTCGGAGACGTATTTCAGATTGTCCTTTCAAGAAGGTTTCAGCAAAGGTTTTCAGGAGATGAATTTAACGTATACAGAGCTTTACGTCGCGTAAACCCTTCACCTTACCTTTTCTATTTTGACTTCTGCAATTACAAGATTTTTGGCTCATCACCTGAAGCACAGCTAATAGTAAACAAAAACAAGGCAATCATTAATCCTATAGCAGGAACTTTCAAACGGTCGGGCGATGATGAAAACGATAGAAAGCTAGCAATAGAACTCTCAGCTGATAAAAAGGAAAATGCAGAACATGTCATGCTGGTTGACCTCGCACGAAATGACCTCAGCAGAAACTCATCAAACGTTAAAGTAGACACTTACAGAGAAGTTCAGTACTACTCTCATGTATTGCACCTTGTATCGGAAGTAAGTGGAGAATTAAAACCGGGCACCAATACTATAAAAGTTTTCGGCGACACCTTCCCTGCCGGAACTCTTTCCGGAGCACCAAAATTCAAAGCCATGGAGATAATAGATAAACTTGAGAACGTAAGCCGTTCGTATTACGGAGGAGCCATAGGGTTCATAGGGTTTAACGGAGACATCAACCATGCCATTACAATCAGAACTTTCATGAGTAAGAACAACTCTCTTACTTACCAGGCAGGTGCAGGAATAGTTTCTGAATCAAAAGCTGAAAATGAGCTTCAGGAAGTGAACAATAAGCTTGGAGCCTTAAAGATGGCAATTGAAGAAGCAGAAAAAATAAATAAGGAATTAAGTTTTTAAATAAAGAGAATATGACAAAAAATAAAATATTGGTGCTCGATAACTACGACTCGTTCACTTACAACCTGGTTCACATTATAAAAGAACTTATTCACGATGACGCAGTGGATGTTTATCGCAATGATAAAATATCGATTGAGGATGTTGCTTACTATGATAAAATAATTCTTTCTCCGGGCCCCGGAGTGCCTGATGAAGCAGGAATACTTAAAGAACTGATTTCGACCTATGGTCAAGAGAAAAGCATATTTGGAGTTTGCTTAGGATGCCAGGCAATAGCTGAGGTTTACGGCGCAAAACTATTGAACCTCAATAAAGTATATCACGGAGTAGCTACTCAGGTAAATATCATTGATAACCACGATAGGACTTTCCGCTGGTTGGTTGATACTATTGAAGCAGGCAGATATCACAGCTGGGTAGTAGATCCTGAAAGCATACCTAACGACTTGATAGTTTCAGCTAAAGACAACGACGGTCATATTATGGCTCTGTATCACAAATCATATGACGTAAGAGGTGTTCAGTTTCATCCTGAATCAGTTCTTACTCCAAGTGGAAAACAGATAATGGCAAACTTTCTAAACGGGAAATAAATATCGCTTATGAAAACAATATTAGAAAAGCTCATTCAGCATCGCACTCTTTCAAGGGAAGACGCTAAAAATCTTTTAAAAAACATTGCTGCTTTAAAGTATAACCAGTCGCAGGTTACAGCATTCATGTCGGTTTACATGATGAGAAACATAACTCCTGAAGAGCTTGCCGGCTTTAGAGATGCACTTATTGAGCTTTGTGTCTATGTAAATTTATCTGAGTTCAAAACAATTGATCTTTGTGGCACAGGAGGTGATGGTAAGGACACTTTCAATATCTCAACTCTATCATCATTAGTTGTTGCAGGGGCTGGATATAATGTTGCAAAACATGGTAACTTCGGAGTTTCATCTGCCTGCGGATCAAGTAATGTGATGGAATACTTCGGATATAAGTTTACTAACGATCAGGACACATTAAAAAGACACATGGATAAATCAGGCTTTACATATATGCATGCCCCGTTGTTCCATCCGGCAATGAAAGCTGTTGGACCCATTAGAAAAGAATTAGGTATGAAGACTTTCTTCAACCTGATAGGCCCTATTGTTAATCCTGCAAAACCACAGTACCAAATAACCGGAGTATATGATCTTGAAACTGTTAGGTTGTATAATTACCTATTCCAACAAACAGGGATACAATATTCCATAATCTATTCTATGGATGGCTACGATGAAATATCTCTTACTTCTGATTTTAAGGTTGTTTCTAATACAAATGATATTATGATTTCACCGGAAAAGATTGGAATGAAGAGGTTAAAACAAGAACAATTATTTGGTGGACATACAGTTGAAGAAGCTGCTGCAATTTTCAAATCAGTACTTAAAGGAGAAGGAACTGAAGCTCAAAACAATGTTGTTCTTGTAAACTCAGGAATGGCAATAAAAACAATGTGCCCCGAAAAAACAATCGAGGCTTGCATTGAAGAAGCAAGAAGCTCATTGTTTGGTAGCAAAGCTGCTAAAGTTCTTGAAATTGTAACTGAGTAAAAGTGAATTCAAATGACAATACTTGATGAAATAAATAATTATAAAAGAGGTGAAGTCGATTCACAGAAAAGGATAATGCCTGTTTCTGAACTGATAAAATTCCCTGCTTTTAAAACTGTTGTACCCTCTTTTTCTGAATATCTAATTTCAGAAAACCATTCTGGGATAATAGCTGAACACAAAAGAATGTCGCCTTCAAAAGGAATAATTAATGACCGCGTAAACTTAAAAGATGTTGTTGAAGGATATGAAAGAGCAGGTGTTTCTGCAATTTCAGTATTAACAGATTCCAAATTCTTTGGAGGATCAACAAATGACCTAATAAGTGCCACTGAAATTGTGAAAGTTCCCCTTCTCAGGAAAGATTTTATAATCGATGAATATCAGATATACGAAGCTAAAGCTATAGGCGCTTCAGCAATATTGCTAATTGCTGCTTCTCTTACAAAGAAGGAAGTAAACGATTTTGCTAAGCTTGCAAGAGAACTCGGGCTTGAAATTCTATTCGAAATACATAATGAAGAAGAATTAGAAAAGATTTCTGAATATGTGAATGTTGTCGGAGTAAACAACAGAGATCTTAAGACCTTTAATGTTGACATAAATCAATCAATAAAGCTTTCAGCTTTGATTCCCGAGAAATATATTAAAATCTCGGAAAGCGGAATTAGTTCGCCTGAGACTGTAAAATCGCTAAAGACATATGGGTACAGAGGTTTCCTGATGGGTGAGAACTTCATGAAGGAGAGTAATCCGGGAGAAGCATGCAGAATATTCACTTCACTAATAAATTAGAAATCAATGCACTCCGGAAAAATAACAATTAAAGTATGCGGAATGTGCGACACTGAAAAATTGTTGCAACTCTCAGAACTTGATATTGATATGCTTGGTTTTATTTTTTACCCAAAGTCAAAACGATATGTTGAAGCGAAGATTGACTCTGATGATTTATTGAAAATAAGACCAGAAATTAGTAAAGTAGGTGTTTTTGTTGATTCATCATCAAACGAAATTATTGAAATAGCAAGGAAATGGAACTTAGAAACTTTACAACTTCATGGCAGTGAGACTCCTGAACTTTGTCTGAAAATGAAACAAGAAGGTCATACAGTCATTAAAGCATTTAACCTTACAGTTGAAAATGACTTTAATAAATATGAACAAGTATGCGACTATTTCCTTTTTGACACACCAACAGAACAATACGGAGGTTCTGGGAAGAAGTTTGACTGGAACCTACTTGAGAAATATAACGGAACATTGCCTTTCATACTTAGTGGAGGTATTGGTCCGGAAGATTATGAAGAAATACTGTCAATCAGACATCCACAATTTGCCGGTATTGATATAAACAGCAAGTTTGAAATAAATCCCGGAATAAAGGACGTAGATAAAGTTAAAGAATTTGTAATCAGAATTAGAGAACAAGAATTAAACATTAAATAAAATAGACATGAATTATCTTGCAGACGATAAGGGTTATTACGGAGAATTCGGAGGGGCATTTATTCCTGAAATGCTTCAACCTAATGTAAATGCCTTAAAAGGATGTTACAAGGAAATCATTGACTCATATGAATTTAAAAAAGAGTTTATTGACTTACTTAAGAACTATGTCGGGAGACCTTCCCCTCTATATTTTGCAAAACGCTTAAGTGAGAAGTACGGTGCCCAGATATTCTTAAAAAGAGAAGATCTCAACCATACCGGATCGCACAAGGTCAACAATACCATAGGACAAATACTTCTTGCCAAAAAGATGGGCAAGACACGTATAATAGCAGAAACAGGAGCCGGGCAACATGGAGTAGCCACAGCAACAGTCTGCGCACTTATGGACCTTGAATGCATTGTATATATGGGGGCCACAGACATCGAGCGTCAGATGCCCAATGTTAAAAGGATGGAAATGTTGGGCGCAAAGGTTGTTCCTGCATTAAGTGGAAACAAAACGCTTAAAGATGCTACAAATGAAGCTTTACGCGACTGGATAAATAATCCTGAAGACACATACTACCTTATAGGATCAGTTGTAGGACCTCACCCCTACCCTGAAATTGTAGCCAAATTTCAATCAGTCGTAAGTGAAGAAATAGGATGGCAGCTCGACGAACAAATCGGCAGAACAGCCCCTGATTATATTTTTGCATGTGTAGGAGGTGGAAGCAATGCCGCTGGGGCTTTCTATCATTATCTAAACGATGAAGATGTAAAACTTATTGGAGTAGAAGCTTCAGGAATGGGCATCAACACAGAAGAAACTGCAGCTTCTATTGCTTGTGGCGATATTGGATTTATTCATGGATCTAAAACATTACTAATGCAGGATTTCGACGGCCAAATAATTGAGCCTTACTCAATATCGGCAGGATTGGATTATCCCGGAATAGGCCCGATACACTCTAATTTAAGCAAGACAGGACGGGCAAGATATATAGATGCAACAGACAGTGAAGCACTTGAGGCTGCATTCCTGCTAACAAGATTAGAGGGAATAATTCCTGCTCTTGAATCGGCACATGCGCTGGCAGGATTAAACAAGATCAAGTTTAAACCTACAGATGTTGTCGTGGTGAATATTTCAGGCAGAGGCGACAAGGATATGGACACTTACATAAAATACCTTAAATAAATACAATGAACAGATTACAACAAAGATTCGAAGATAAGAAGAGTAACTTGCTAACTATTTATTTCACAGCAGGCTACCCTGAACTTGAAGATACAGCAAAAATAATAATGGAACTTCAGAATTCAGGAGTTGATATTATTGAAATTGGCATGCCTTTCAGCGATCCTGTTGCTGATGGACCTGTTATCCAGAATAGCAATCACCAGGCTTTACTAAATGGAATGTGCCTTAGTAAGTTGTTTGAGCAATTAAAAACGATTAAAGAGCAAGTCACTATTCCTATTTTACTCATGGGCTATATAAATCCTATTTGGAAGTATGGGTTGGAAAACTTCTTTGCTAAATGTGAAGAATGTGGAGTATCAGGATTAATTTTGCCGGATATACCATTAGATGAATACGTTGAATCGTTTAAACCCTTATACCTGAAATACAAGCAAAGTAATGTATTTCTAATAACCCCTCAGACTTCTGAAGAACGTATCAGGGAATATGACAATGAGTGTAACGGGTTTATTTATATGGTTTCATCGGCATCGACTACGGGAGCAGACAAAGTAGCTGATAAAGATAAACAAATCGAATATTACAACAGAGTCAGGAACCTTGGACTTAAGAACCCTACCCAGATAGGTTTTAACATCAAAGATTCAGAATCGTTTAATAATGCATGTAAATATTCAAACGGAGCTATAATTGGAAGTGCTTTTATCAGGAAGTTGGGAGAAGAAGGTGATTTAAAAACTAAAATAAATGAATTTATAAAGGGCATCCGATAACAGGATGCCCTTTAATCAATAACCATCTATCTAATTACCTTACTGTAAATTTAACCATCTGAGATAAACCAGAAGCATCAACAATACGGCATAAATAAATACCTTTATTCATGCCTTCAGCACTTAAGCTAATTTCATGAACTCCTGATTCAGTATTTTCAATAAAGAAGGCTTTAACCTTTTGTCCTGATAGTTTGTAAATATCAATACTGATATCGCCATCCTTCTCATTGTAAAATTTGATAAAACAATTATCAACTACAGGATTAGGATATACTATTGGTTTATTATCAAGACCTTTCATTTTTGAATTAACGGTACCTGCTGATTTAAGAATATCATTCAAATAAACTTCAAGCATTGTATATCCACTGGCATCAACCAGGTTCCCATCTGTTTTATCGCTACTATTCAGTCCGTGCTCTACTTCCCATGAATCGGCAATACCGTCCATATCAAGATCTGCAGGCACTTCTTCAGCGAAATAAGAATAATTCTCCCATCCGCCAACATCAGCCTGAGTATCGATTAAACCTCCCTTGGTAGTACCATTTGAAGCCCTTTTAGGGGCTAGATGATTGGTCACCTCATCAATTATCCTTAAATCAGTAGAGTCTCTCTTAAAGCTTGCCCCTACCCATTTAAGAACCGAAGCATAAGCTTCTTCAGCTGTCTCAGTTGTTACGTGAGGCACTTTAAATTCAACGGTAGATTTAATATCGTCCTTACGTTTTCCGGCATCAGGATGTATCCCTTCCCAGTTATTATTTGTAACAGTCTCGCTGCCATGCATATAATTGCCATCAACATAAAAAGAACCCCAGACCCTTGCCGGCTGAGCATTTTTTCCATCATCGCCCCAAGGTTGAAATATACGAGTTGGGTTTGAAGAACTCGATGTTGGTTTATAATAATTATTTACAAAATTATAACTCCCGCCTTCACCGGCATAGCCACTATTGCTTCCCCAGTTGTAAATCACATTATTTCTGAAGTCTACTAATTCAAGTTCAGGTTTGTTCGAATACCTTGAACCGCACATTCTTGGGTTACGGCTGTTGTGATGAGCCAGTAGATTGTGATGGAAGGTAGCAGTTTTGCCTCCCCATATTCCGCCATAACCATGTGATCCTTTATCATGAACAGAATTATTCAAGCTTTCTGAAAGGACACACCACTGTAGTGTAAAATTCTTATTATCATAGAAAGAAGAGCACTCATCGGTGCTCCAACTCATTGAGCAGTGGTCAATCATAATGTCAGATTTATTCCTTCCCCAGAAAGCATCATTTTCCACATTGGTTACGTCGCCCATCCTGAACCGTATAAATCTCACTATGATGTTATTACCGTCCAATTGTGTTGTATTGTCAGCAATACAAATACCGTCGCCTGGGGCCGTTTGTCCTGCAATGCTTGTATTTGAAGTTATTTTAAGTACCGACTTCAAGCGAATGATTCCTGAAACTTTAAATACTATAGTTTTGGGACCTGTCTGAGATAGGCACCATCGCAAAGTTCCTTCCCCGGTAGTGGAATTGCCAGTGTTGGTATCTTCAAGAGAAGTAACAAAATAAACATCTCCTCCTCTCCCACCGGTCGTATACATACCCCCACCTTCTGCTCCCGGAAAAGCAGTTATCTCATTCTGTGCGAATAAACCAAACGATGAAACAATTAAAATTAAAGTAATTAGCCTTTTCATCTTATGAATTTCTAGTAATTAAAAATACAATATTCAATTTCCAAAATTAATTCATAAATTGATTTCAGAGGGTGTCAAATGATTGGAATAAGGGTGATAAAACGTTAAAATGCCTATTCTGTAACAGGAATATAAATCCACTGGTTTGCAGATATAGCCTCGCTTTTCATATTGTTGACTTCCTTAATAATATCCATTGAAATTCCGTATTTCTTGGCAATACTAAAAAGTGTGTCGCCCTCTTTTGTAAAGAATAGGTCAGAAACAGGTACAAGGACAAGGTTATCGTGGTCAACTGGTAAAAGATAAGAAAGCTCTTTTTTTATAAACATTGCTTCATCCTTGTCAAGATTAAACCTTTCAAGAATATTGCTCAGCTCATTAGGGTTATCCATTTTTATTACTACCAGCTGATTAGGAATATCAGTCATATTAAGCGAGAAAAGTGAAAACCTTCTGGCAGAGTATGTTTCCTGAAATAAATATTCCCCACCGTAAATTCGGAATATTGAACTTTTCGGCACTTCATGCTCTATCAGCCAATCGACAGCAGTATTTGCCCTATAATAAGACAGCATCATATTTATAAAGTCAGTACCGTCGGGAGAAGCATGACCGCAGATTAATATATCCTGAGATTGATCGCTCGTGAGTTTATTGGCAATCTTTGTCAACGAGTCAACCATCAAAGGAGTTAGTTCAAATTGAGACAGCTCAAAATATTTAGTCATTGACATATTCTCAGGCTCTGCAACCTCCACAACTTTTGGAGTAATATCAACAGGCTTTTCGTCCAGATCAACAGATTTCTTGGGCAACAGGGTTTCGGTTGAAACAATCATATTTTCTTCTTCTCTCCTTTCCTGGTACCACCTCACCTCGTATATCTTATCTACCCCGCCTTTTCGGGTGTTAACAATGATTGTATGATCATCCTTGTTACACATGAATAACTCATCGAAATCGCTGTTAATATTTGAATTAACTTCAAATGTTCTTTTATTTTCTGTGTTGTAGAAAAAAAGATCAATCCCTTTGCCTGCATTTCTATCAGAAGAAAATACCATTACAGTATCGTTCAACTGAAGGAGATTAAATTCATTGGATAAAGAGTTTATTTTGTCACTTAGGTTTTTAGGTGATGACCACATATAACCTTCCTTTTCTATATACCAAATATCAAAGCCACCCTGACCTCCCGGAATGTTAGAAGAAAAATATATTGTCTTAGAATCGGGCGAAGCATAGGGAAAACAGTACTTAAACTTTTTGTCCATCATTTCACCAAGCTGCTTATTTAAAACAGCATCATTTGAACGTAGCCTGCTTTTCTTATCGACATATATAACAGTGTTGTCATCAAGAATAGTAAAACCTAAGGGAGATGCAGTTTTAACCGGCCAGATAAAATTCATGTTCTGTTTCATTTCTCCCGGAATGAAATTATGAATCTCCCATTCGTCGTATTTCTGACGGGTATTTCTTGCTTCAGAAGCTTCTCCCAGTCTTTTTGAATAAATAATTGCAGTAGAAACAAGTAAGTAATGTGAGCCGTTATGCGTATTAAGACCCCCAATTTCAACAATATTGGCAGGAGTAATATCGTGCCTGCTGAAATCTGTCTCCTGGGATAAAGCAACCAGACCTGTAATAACACATATCAATAATGCAATAACTTTTTTCATACTTACTCCTTTAATGCATCAATCAAGAATTAACCTTTCAAAAGTTTTCTTTTTCCTTGGAATATTGAACTCAAGCCTAATCTCATGGCTGCCATATTTAAAATCAGCATCTTTTGAAATAGGATAATCGTAACTGTAACCCAGCCTGAATAAGTTTGTTACTTTAAAATCTGCCATAAATATCAAGGCATGATCGAGCCTGTTAGCTACTCCTAACCAAACCCAGTCTTTATACAAAACAAACAATCCGTAATCTAAGTCAATTGGGTCATAATCTTTTATTTTATCTGTAAGATAAAACATCTTAACAAGAAATGAAGGCTTCAATGCCCAGTCTTTAGCAATAGGTATTAGATAACTTCCATTTAAGAAATAAGAAAACCTTTCATTTACAGAATGATATTTCCCTTCTAAATGGGTGTAATACATGCTAGCTCCAAGGTGAAGGTTTTGCGCAAACAAATTTATACCGGTGCTTGCATGAAAAAGGGTTCGTGTATAATCGCTTGAATAAGGCGTACCTTCATCTGCCCATATTGCTTTTGTAAAATCGTACATTTTTGATTCCATACCTCCGGTAAGTCCAAAGGTAAGATATGACAATGACGACAATTTAACGTCGACATTTGCCCCTAAATCTAAGTCTATCTGAGTGCGCAGACCAATTTTTTCGGTATATAAGTTCATTTCAACCCCGGTGTGCCACTGATTTATTGGCACATAAGCATTCAGGGCATAAATCTGAGGCGCACCTTCAAAGCCTGTCCACTGATTGCGGTGAAGTAAAATAATGCTGGTATGATCTTTTGATGCATTGTAGCCCGGGTTAACGAACTCGATGGTCTTTATCAATTGAGAAAACTGCGGTATGTATTGCCCGAAAGAACTAATGGGCAATAAAACAGCAATCAGCAATATATATGGAAACTTAATCTTTCTCATTCATCAGTTTTTTACCACTTCAACGAAGCTTTTATAATGCTTTTTGTTGAGTCCGTTACTAACATTCAGAATATAGTAATAAGTCCCTGAAGGATAATTAATGAAGTCAAATTCATTCATATACCCTTTCTCCTTAGTTTGGAAAATCAGCTTTCCCCACCTGTTATATATCTTCAAAGAATTATCAGGATAGGTTTCTATATTCTTAACTGTAAAAGTTGTTATATGCGAACCGTCAACAGCAACAAGGTTAACAGGTATTACTTCAATGGCCGGAATTAAGGTTCTGATCTCACAACCTTCCGTACGACCGGTATAATTCATAGCAATTACCCTCCAATAATAATACGTAGCATTTTCAAGTTCTGAAGGATCAAATGAATATTCAGTAAAATATTCATCTCCAACAAT
>CAYMTR010000006.1:0-83094 GCA_964393405.1 uncultured Prolixibacteraceae bacterium | reverse complement strand
TTTCAAGTTCTGAAGGATCAAATGAATATTCAGTAAAATATTCATCTCCAACAATAGAATCATAAGTCGTAAAATCCGGATCCTTAGAGTATTGGAAAATTATAGTATCTGCCCTTTCCGGAGACGACCATTTTAATGTTAATGGTTGATCGTAAAAAAATTCAGCTTTATTGTCAGGAGTTAATAGCACCGGACATTCAGGAATCTCTGGTTTTGTTGTAAAGCTACAAATATCTGACCAGCTACTTTCAACACCATCTTTAGTTGCATTAACCATCCAATAATATTTAGTCCCGTATAGATAATCATTTACAAAACATTTTTCTGTAAGACCTGTTTCATCTACAACTAATTCTGTAAACAATGAATCAGTAGCAATCTGAATAGAATAGCTGTCTTCCCAGTCAGGGTAATTCCACCAGTCAGGGTATTCCCAGCAAAGCACCTGATCTAACTCAGTATTAATAATACCACACTCCGGAGATACAGGTTGCGGTCTGGGCAATAATCTAACATGAACAGGATAGCTCGTTAAAGTAAGATCTTCAATTGAATCGTTAGTTACAGTAATATGATAATAGCCAGTATCAGAAGGCTGAAAAGCATTAAAAGTCAAAGTATAGTTATCGGGATATTTTCCAATCTCAACACCATCCTTATACCACTTATAATGATTATTTGCGCCACCGCAAAATATTGGAAGAACAAACAAACTACCTTCAATCGCTAAAGTATCATACCTTCTTCCAATAGTGTCCTGAGGAATATATGAAAAATCAACCCTTTTTCCTCTTCTTATTGAATCGGTACTTCTTTCAAGGTCTTCAAAAGTAAGTTTGTTGAACTCAGTTGTAACAGTGTCAGAAACATTGTTCAACGAAGGTATCTCACTAAAACGGTTGTGATCTAACTTCAATTCCACCAGATTTGTGAAATTGGCGACCTCATTAACAAGAGCTCCTTCAAAGTAATTTGAATCCAGATAAGCATATTTCAGATTACTCAGATTACCGAATGAAGCAGGTATTTCACCAGTGAATTCATTAAAATTCAAGGATAGGACATTCAAATTCACAAGCTTTCCTATATCACTTGATATTTCTTCCGATAAATCGTTATTTCCAAGAAGCAAAACTCTAAGGTTAGTCAGGTTCCACAAAGATTGAGGCAAGGCACCTGAGAAAGCATTGTGCGACAACCCGAGATAAATTAAATCTGTAGCATTTCCTATTTCAGGAGGGATCTCACCGTCAAGCAAATTATATTCAAGCCGAAGTGTATCAAGGCTTGTAAGAATCCCAACTGATGCAGGAATATTTCCTGTTAATTGGTTATTGTTGGCTATAAACTGTTCTACCTTTGGCATACCGGATATAGTTTTCTCAATCCTCCCTTCCAATTCGTTATAGCTGATGTTCAGGTGTGTAATATTTTTAAGGTCTGAAATATTGCCATTATTTATATCGCCACTAAATTGATTGTTGTTCAGTTTTAATACTTCAAGTTCAGATAAATCACCTAATTGAGGAGGAATTATTCCATCCATTTGGTTATCGCTTAAATCAAGATATTTAAGATTCGCTAATTCAAGAATTGTAGAAGGAATACTGCCAGGAATTTCGTTATGGCTTAAATTAAGTACCTCCAATGAGGTTAAATCACTAATCTCTGTAGGAATATCTCCGTTAATTGAATTGCTCGATAAATTTAAAATTCTAAGTTTTGATAAATATCTGATAGTATCAGACAGTTTTCCTGAAATATTATTATCCGGTAATTCTAAAGATACTACATTACATGAATCGATTTTAACTCCATACCAAGTACTTATAGGACCCTCTAACCAATTATCATAACGCTTCCATGTCTTTTTATATTCATTATAGAAGTTGTAAAATCCAACCAATGCAGTTGAATCCGGCTTTATACAATTTTCATTAACAATAAGGTGAACATCTTCTGATTCCAATGAAAGACTAAACTCAGGATCATTATTAGTGACTAATACATTGTAATATGCATAATCCTTTATATCAACGGGACTAAATTGTATTTTATCACTTAATGTGCTAATATTTGATCCTTTAGGAGGAGTTTTAGAACCATTTTCAATTGATCCGGTCATCCAAACATAGTTAAGATTAGTCCCATCGCATTTAATATTAAACGAAAAAGGATTGTTATCAGTTACGTAATAATCACGCTTTACTCCAAACTTCTTTTGAGGGCTGTAGGTTACTTTAATTGTAGTGAGTAATAACTTATTTATCTGAAAATCCTCAAAAGTAAATTTATTATAATCACAAATAAAGCTATCAAGGTTTACTAATGAATCTGTAACATAGAATATTGGCAAACCATTGAAATCATTATTCCTGATGTTAAAATCTTGCAATAAGCCCAGCTTATTTATAGTTGAAGGCAGATCTCCACTAAAAGAATTATCATTAATATACAGTCTCCTAAGATTTGTCAGGTTCCCAATGTTCGAGGGAAAATTTCCACTAAAATTATTCGATTTTATTTCAAATATCTTTAAATCCTTAAGATTACCTATATCTTCAGGGATAACTCCTGACAATTGATTATCAGATATATTACATGTTTCAAGCTTTGTCATTCCCCAAAAAGAACTGGGAATACTTCCCGTAAGTTGATTGTCGAATAATCTTATAGAATATAGAACTTCTAAGTTACCAATATCTGAAGGAATTCCTCCAGTGAAATTATTTTCAGATAAATCAAGTTGTTCTAGTCTCTCTAAATTACAAATTTCGTTAGGTATATTACCACTGAGTTCATTTGACTGAGCCTCAAGAATCCTTAAGTTTACAAGGTTCTCAATTTCAGGAGGTAAAATTCCGATGAAGTTATTATCTCCAGCCCTTAATTCTTGCAGAGTGTTTATGGTAAACAAAGACGTAGGAAGTTTACCACTGAATTCGTTTCCATGTAAATGTAAAAACCTTAAAAATTGTAAATTCCCAATATTCTCAACTACCTGACCCCAAAAATTATTATTTGTCAATTGAAGTCTTACGAGCTTGGTTAGATTCCACAATCCATATGGAAGAGGTCCCTCTAACGAGTTATTTTCAAGCCTCAAAACCTGAAGTTCTGTAAGATTGCCAATCTCTTCCGGCAAACCTCCTTGTAATAGATTGGTTCTAAACTGAATCTCGCTAAGGTTTATTAAAGTCCAAAAAGAATCGGGAAATTTATCAGTCAATCTGTTCTCAGAAATATTGATTTTCTTTAAAGAACTTAAATTTCCAATATTAACAGGTATTGTTCCTCCAATTTTGTTTGACTGCAAATAAAGGTATTCCAGTTTTGTTAGATTAGTAAAACTTGGGGGAAGACTGCCACTAATCTCATTATTCGACAAATCTAAAGATCTTAGCTCGGTAAGGTCTCTAATTTCGAATGGTAACATCCCTTTTAATTTATTATTGAATAATTCAATTTTTACAACCCTCCCACTGGACACAGAAACACCAAACCATGTTGAAACATTACCAGACAACCAATTAGTTTTATTCGTCCAGTTAGGTCCGTCTAATTCATTATAAATTGCCTCCAGAGCTTCGTAATCCTGTAGTGCTACACCTCCCTTTGTTTGTGCCCTTAAAAATGAACAATTGAATAAAAGTATTATTAGTATGATCGTCTTAGTTATCTTCATGCATAAACGGTTTACAATATTCGTACCCTTTGCAATTTATCTTGCAATTTACTCCGATTAATCATTCAATTACGTGTTTGCACATTTATTAATGTTTAATTTAATTATCTATTAAAATTTATACCTCGCCTGTAAAACAGAGCAAGAACACTATATTAGAAATAGAAAATGTCCAAGTAGTTGAAAAACAGTCGGAATAATATGACCCACAAGAAGAGTCGTCAGGTTTATTTTTTCTCATTAAGTTTTAGTTTATTATAATACCTCCATTTTGAAGAATACCCTACCCTTTTAAACGCAATTTCGTCTTTTATGTTATATGAACCATATAAGTCCCTCAACAAGATAGTTTCCTTCTCACCCTTTTTATTATTAGCAAGGGACAATTCAGAAGATCTGTCATTTATCGGGCTAAAACTTTGACTACAACTTTCTTAACCGCACTTGCGTCATCAATTTGAACACCCGGTTGATGCAAATCGTCAGGGAAGAAAATTGCGAACATGCCTGCTGTAAGTTTGAAAAATGCAACTTCATCATCATAAAACAGAATATCTTTTTCAGCGTTATAAGGAATTGAAGGCTGCTGATTCTTTAGCGTCGAAAACCCAATCTTTTCTTCACCTGAAACCATAAGCTGAATATCGATATATTTCTGGTGAGCTTCAAGTTTACACTCCGATTCAGGTTTTGTCTGATATTCATTAATCATCGCATAAAGCTGCTCATCTTTTAAAATTAACTTGCCTGTATCTGCTCTTGCGAAATCGTTTTCAATAATAAATTTCAACCCTTCATCAATCAAGCTGCAAATTCCCATGTATTTAGCCGCATTTTCAATTTTATCCAATATCATAGTATATATTTTAGCACTCGTTTGTTTCACTGGAAACGGAAAGATACATGATATTTTTTAAGGGTTAAAAAAACTAGTAAAAAATTAGTGAACTTTTAAAAACTGTGTACCAATTTTAGGGTAAATAACGGTAAGTTAGGGCAAGCTCACATAGGGACCACATAGGGACCACATTCGTACCACATTCGACCAACATACCAATTTCATGTCTTCCACTTTGCTGAAAATTGGGCTGGGGTAAGAATGGGGTAGCTATTTGGTAAATATTGGGTCTATAGACAACAAATAAATGTTTTATAGCCTTTCCAATAAAAAAAACCGATAATGATTCAACATTATCGGTTTAAGAATAATTTATTTAAGCCTTCGTAATCTTATTCTGCAAGGCTGAAAGAGCCTTTTAATTTTATATCTTTTGATGAGCTTCCAATCATTACATTAAACTTACCGGGTTCAGCAAGCCACTTAGATGATGTTTCATCCCAGAACGATAAATCTTCTTCTGAAATTTCAAGTTCAACCAATAACTTTTCATCAGGCTGCATGCTTACTTTAATAAAATCTTTAAGCTCCTTGATTGGTCTTGCTACAGAAGAGTTTACATCCTGCACATAAAGCTGGGCAATTTCAGATGCCGCTACCCTGCCAGTGTTTTCAAGAACAAAGCTAAGCTTAAGGGTTTCTCCCTTTTGAATCTGATTCTTGCCAAGTTTGAGACCTGAATATTCGAAAGTAGAATATGATAAACCATGACCAAAAGGATATAAAGGTTCGATATTTTTTGATTCATACCAACGGTAACCAACAAATACACCTTCTTTATAATTGACATCATAAATAGGCGCGAACATGTCAGCATCGGTGTCCCAGCTACCATTAATGCTTTCTCCTTCAGGAATGTATGGGAATCCGGGTGAATCTTCGAATCGTTTTTCGATAGTTACAGGAAGTTTTCCTGACGGAGAAACATCGCCTGCAATGATTTCTGCCAAAGCTTTGTTGCCTGCTTGTCCGGGGTACCAGCCGTAAATAACAGCAGAAACTTTATCGTTCCATGCAGTCATATTAACGCCGCTACCTGAATTTACAACAACGATAACATTTTCATTTAAAGCTGAAATTTCAGATACAAAATTATTCATCTCATCGGGCAGGTTAAAACTTTTATCCCATCCTTCGGAGTCTTTTGTGCCTATGCTTACAATGACTACATCAGCACTTTTAACTTCTTCGTCGGAAGGATCTTTCGAATAAATCACTTGTTCTCCAAAGCGGTTTTTCAATCCGCTGTTAATAGTAACCCAGTCGTAGCCCTCAACATCAGCAGCACCTCCACCGCTCATTCTGTCATCGGCAAAGAAACCGGTAAGAAGAATTTTCATTTCAGCACCCTTGAGGGGTAAAATATTGTTTTCATTCTTGAGAAGAACTATACCTTCCCTTGCAGTCTGAAGACCAATATCCTCATGTAGCTTGAAATTATTCAGGAAAGCATCCTCTTTAACAGGGCGTTTATCGAGTTCCATAGCAAGCTCGGTAGCAATAATATTGGTAGCCATCCGGTTGATGTCATCTTCCGTAACTTTACCTTCCTTCAATAATCTTTTTGCGTTAGACCTTAAAAAAGTATCGCCATATTTTTTGAACATTTTCCAATTGAGGTCGCCTTCGCCCGGCATATCAAGGTCAAGACCTGATTTCATTGCTTTTACAGGGTCCCATATTGACCACCAGTCGGACATAACAAGCCATTTAAACCCAAGTTGAGTTCTAAGCAGGTTGTTGATGGCAAAATCGCTATGAGCAGCATATTCGCCGTTAACCTGATTATAAGAAGTCATTACAGCGAGGGCACCGGCATCAACACCAGCTTTAAAAGCAGGAAGATAAATTTCGTGTAAAGTCCTATCAGAAACGATAGAGTTTGAAGTTCTTCTTCGGTGGTCGGTGTTATTACAAAGAAAATGTTTCAAGGTTGCAATAGTACCTGTACTTTGAACACCAACGATATAATTTTCGATCATTCGGGCAGCGAGGAAGGGGTCTTCACCAAAGTATTCAAAGTTTCTACCGTTTTGAGAAACTCTGTAAATATTCATTCCCGGGCCAAGGAGAACAGCAATATCGCCTGCTCTGCATTCTTCACCAACGCTTTTAGCATATTCGTATGCTATTTTTCTATTCCAGGTAGAAGTAAGCAAAATAGGGCTTGGCAAGGCAACTGATTTTTCAAGTTGAGCATCGAGATGCTTTCTAAGATGCACACCCTGAGTTGCATCGGAAAGATAAAGACGAGGAAGATTGGCCTTTTCAACGCCATTAATGAAAAAGAAATTATGACCACCGATCATTTCTATTCGTTCATCGACTGACATGCTTTTCACAATAGAATCGGCTTTTTTGAAAGCATCATCGTAAGAAACGGGAGTCGAGAAAGGCTTAAACGGTTCATTTTTAACTACGGGAAGATTATCATTTTGTTTAGTACACGACAAAAACATGGATACACAAAAGAACACGACAAGAATTTTTTTCATAGCTGTGAGTTATTAGATAGATATAAATATTCCAATTTCAATGAAGAAACTAAAATACGCAATAAAATAAGTGAAAAGAAAGATAAAAGTCAAGTCAGGAGATTAATTCTGTCTCAATTTCGACCAACAAGTTATCTCTGCAAATGTCAGCCACAACATAAGTAGCTGGAGTATCGCCATAAGTTTCGTTACAAATCTCTCTCACCTTCGAGATATCGCCCTTATTTTTAACGTAAACCCGGACGTAGCTGTACTTATCGGGCAAAGACTTAATTTCGGGATAATGCCTTTTAACATTTTCAGGGCTGGTAAGGGCATTAATATTCTTAATAGTAATTCTAGTTTGTTCTTCGACATCGCCAATACCAACAGTTTCTTCCCCAACGATAGAAGCTGTACCTGAAATAATCAGGCGGGAAGCGTTGTTCAGGACAATGAGTTTAGCCCTTTCAAACTGAGGAGGCTGGTTTTTATTAAGCTTGCAATCGGGAGCACCCACAAGTACTTTTTGGCCATACTTGTATGATTCACTTTGAACGGGGCTGCTCACAGGAATTATCTTAAGATTTTCGTTTCCGGTGACAGCAAAACTATCGATGCATACACCAAGGTAAAGCATTCCGATGCCGGTAGCCGCAGGGAAGTCGCTTCTTTTGCGATATTTGTTATAGTAGATACTTCTTGTTTCGTTAAACATCTGATAATGTTGTCTTTCCCTATCGCCGATAACTTCTTTATCGAGGATACCCCCAACGTAGTTCCATTGGCGGACGATGTTGTCAAAAGACAAACCAAGATGTTCATACAGATCGCTCAAATATGAAAATGAAGCTTCTGAAGATTTTAGAATATTGAAGTCGGGGTGAACAGACTGAGCACCAACGGTCCAGTATTCCTTATAGTTTTTAGTATCGATAACACAATAAGGGCGATTATGGAAATTACCGTAAGTAATTTTCGCAGCGTGCTGATTGATAAAGGCCACTTCGAGCAGCACGAGGAAAGGATCTTCAGGTTCCTGCATAACTACGCCAAAGGGAGGGCATTCATTATTGAAAGCTTTAAAAATTGTAGATTCAATATGACTTACCTGTGAAAGATAATCGTTTTGATTATTTGATTTCACGAAAATATTAACCCTTACAGGCTTCAAATCAGAATGAAATGAAATATGTTCTAATTGCTTTAAACAGCTATTCCATTGATTTTCAAAATTACCTGTCAGTTCAGGTGAAATAATTTTAAAGGTTGGCTTTATCAATCCCATTTTACAATCTATTTCCAAACTTTCGGTCAAGCCTATATACGGCAATCCCTTATACACAACAATTAAAAATTCAAGTAAAGTTCATTTCTTAAAAAAACTTTGCAAGATAATATGTTTGGATTGATTTGTAATAACTTTTACAAGCTAAAAAACTAAAATTATTTCAACCCGTTTTCATGGATAAATGAAACTGCCCTACCTGAAGGATCGGCGTTCGAACTAAATGACTCGTCCCATGCTAAAGCTTCAGCAGTGCTGCATGCAATAGAAGGGACTGATGGAACACAACTTACCGCTGAATCGGAAGGATAAAATTCCTCAAAAATTGAGCGGTAGTGATATTCCTCTTTATTCATGGGGGTATTAATTGGGAACCTGAACTTAGCAGTTGCCATCATTTCGTCAGAAACTTTCTCAAGGGCGACCTTTTTCAAAGTATCTATCCAGCTGTATCCTACGCCATCGGAAAACTGTTCTTTTTGTCTCCATGTGACACTTTCAGGCAAAATATCCTCAAAAGCCTTACGGAGAATCCATTTTTCAATACGTCCGTTTTTAGACATCTTATTTTCAGGATTTAAGCGCATTGCAACATCAAGGAATTCCTTATCGAGGAATGGCACTCTTCCTTCAACGCCCCAAGCTGCCAGAGATTTATTAGCACGGAGGCAGTCATAAAGATTAAGCTTATTGATTTTTCTTAAGGTCTCCTTATGAAACTCTTCAGCATTAGGAGCCTTATGGAAATAAAGATACCCTCCGAAGACTTCGTCGGCGCCTTCACCGCTAAGCACCATTTTTATTCCCATAGATTTAATAACCCTGGCTAGCAAGTACATAGGCGTTGACGCTCTGATAGTTGTAACATCGTAAGTTTCGATTTGGTAAATAACATCGCGAATAGCATCGAGCCCTTCCTCGATAGTAAAATTTATTTCGTGGTGAATAGTACCAATAGAATCGGCGACTTTTCGGGCAGCAATTAAATCAGGGGAATTTTCAATACCAATAGCAAAAGAGTGAAGCTGTGGCCACCAAGCATCATTTAAATCACCATCCTCTACCCTTTTTGCGCTGAATTTCTTAGCAAGAGCAGAGGTAATAGAAGAATCGAGTCCACCCGACAATAACACGCCGTAGGGAACGTCGGACATCAGCTGGCGGTGGACAGCATCTTCCAAAGACTGTCTTAGAAGATCAATGTCAGAAACGTTGTTTTTAACATTTTCATAATCAATCCAGTCCCTGTTCCACCATCTTTTTATTTCGGAGTTTTTACTATATAAATAACTTGCGGGGGGAAACTCCTGAATTTTGGAACAAAAACCTTCAAGAGCCTTTAATTCAGAAGCCACATAAAAATTACCTAAGCGGTCCCATCCCATATACAGAGGAATAATACCAATATGATCGCGGGCGATTAAGTAAGCATCTTCCTCTTCATCATAAAGACAAAAAGCAAAGATACCGTTCAGATCGTCGAGGAAATTCTCCTTTTTTTCGCGATAAAGAGCAAGAATTACTTCACAATCGGAGTGAGTCATATATTGGTAGCTATCTTTAGTTCTTTCTCTAATTTCTCTATGATTGTAAATTTCGCCATTAACACCCAAAATTAGTTTTCGGTCCTTGCTGAATAAAGGTTGTTTCCCTGAAGCGGGATCAACGATTGAGAGCCTCTCGTGAGCAATTATAGCTTTTTCGCCACAGTAAATACCTGACCAATCGGGTCCGCGATGCCTAATTTTTTTTGACTGACGGAGAACCTGTTGTCGCAAAGACTGTGAATCAACTTTTAAATCAAAAACTCCTACAATACCGCACATATTTCTATAAATTAAAGATTCCTTATTACCTTTTTAAAATACTTATGCGCAATAATAAGTCTTTTTGTCATTTTTTATAATAATAACATGTCTTTTTTCTGTTATATTAAAATTTCATTAACCTTTTTGGCATTTTTTCACAAAAAAAAGAGGAAAACCTTTCGATTTTCCTCTTAAAATATGTTTAGAGAATTACTAGACTGATCTTTCTACATTCCAAACGAATGCTCTGATACCCACTTCTTCGTTAACCTGATTCAATTTTTTAATGTCGTCGAGTAGAATATCTACTTTTTCGTCATCAATTATTGAAAGAATAGAGTTATTAATTTCAGGCCAGGTATGAGTACCCATATGAGGGTCACCGTTAGTAGATCCTCTACCGTAAGTATCAGTCCACATTGAATATCCCCTTATGCCAATTTGGTCGAGGATATATTCGACTCTTTCTGTAAAAGCCTGATTGTATGCAATAAATACTGCTTTCATATTATTTTATATTATTTATCCAAGAAATGGAATTTATTCCTTACAGACATGAGCCGGTCTCTTTCGCCTTTTCTAGCAATGATTGCGTAAGTTACCGGAACAATTATCATTGTTACCACAGTTGAGAACGTTAGTCCACCAATAACAGCAATACCCATAGGACTCCATATTTCAGAACCTTCACCACTGCTTAATGCCATTGGCACCATACCAAGAATAGTAGTCAAAGCCGTCATTAAAACAGGTCGCAACCTTGATCTTCCGGAGACAACGATTGCTTCCTTAAGTTCCATACCCCTATCTCTCATCAAGTTGATATAATCGACCAGCACTATTCCATTTTTAACAACGATACCGATAAGCAATACAGCTCCCAAGGCAGCAATAATACTTAAGGTTGTGCCAGTGAAGTAGAGAGTAAAGACTATACCAGGAACGATAAACAAGATCGAAACCATTATGATCAAAGGCATTTTGAATGATTCAAACTGGCTTGCCATAACTATATATACAAGCACCAATGACAGCAAAGCCAACAATGCAATATCAACAAACGATTCGTTCATATCCTCGTAAGCACCACCAACTTCAACAGTCATACCCTGAGGAACTCCCATTTCATCAATTTGTCCTTGAACGCTTGCGGCCAGCTTGCCTAAAGAGACTTTATAAGGAGTAGCGGAAACAGTAACAATACGCTGTTTTCTTTTCCTTTCGATATTCGGAGGTGTAAGTTTTTGCTCTACAGTACCAAGTTCTTTAAGTCTGATACTATTACCTGAAGAAGTAGTAATTAGAATATTTTCAAGGTCCGTAACTGAATTTCTTGAGTCTTCCTTGAATTTCACGACAACATTGTACTCATCACCAAATTCACGATATCGGGTTGCAATTAACCCTGACACTCTGTTTTTGATCATTGTAGAGACAGTTGCAGTGTTCAATCCATGTCGTGCCAGCTTTTCCCTGTCGAGTTTTACAGAAAGTTCAGGTTTAAACTTTTCACGGCTTATAGTTACTTCGCGAGCTCCGTCGATTTGTTCTATACGGTTTTGGAGTTCTTTAGCATATAAGGTTGTGGCTTCAAGGTCGTGTCCATAGATTTCAACCTCAACAGTAGAGCCACCGCCCATACCCATAGACATTCCACCGCTATTAGTTACACTATAGCTTATTACTTCAGGAATGGTAGCCAGGTATTTCCTGAATCCTTCAGAGATTTCAACAACTGACCTATCTCTTTCTTCAATATCGACAAGTTTAATACTATAATTGATTGTGTTTGAGGCAGAAGATTCGAAAAGAGAACTAATACCCCCAGTATCGTCGCTACCTGTTGAAGATGAGTTCATTTTAACTTCAGGAATTTCCTTTTTCACATATTCATCAATCATACGAGAGACTATCAGTGTTTCTTCAAATCTTGTACCGGTTTGAAGTTCGATAGACGCACTTATACTTCCGCTATCAGCTTCAGGCATGAATTCTGTACCTATTCTGCCAATAACTAAGAATGAACTAATAAATATCACTAATGAAGCGACAGAAACAATTATTTTATGGTTTAAAGCCCATCTGAGAGATCTTCCATAAAAATTATCCAACCAGTTTAAAATAGGTAAAGCTGTTCTCTCCCATGATAAAACGCTATATTTTTCCTTTTTGGGCTTAAGTTTAAGCATATAAGCACTCAACATAGGAGTAAGAGAAATAGCTGCAAGAGTAGAGGTTACAACAGTAATAGAAACGGTCCATCCCAGCTGTTTAAACATTACGCCAGTCATACCACCAACAAGAGTTAAAGGCATGAAAACAGCAACAACGGTAGCTGTTGTAATAATTACAGCGAGCCACACTTCGTTTGTAGCATAAATTGCAGCCTCTCGAGGGCTGCTTCCTCTATCAATGTGTTTTGATATATTCTCAAGTACAACAATAGCATCGTCAACCACCATACCAATAGCAATGGAAAGAGATGACAAAGAAATAATGTTGATTGAGTTACCGGTTATGTACAAGTAAATGAAAGCGACAACAAGAGAGATTGGAATTGTCAGTACAATAATAAAAGTTGCCCTAAAGTGGCCAAGGAAGAACAACACAACCAAGGAAACAAAAAGGAATGCATAAAAAAGAGTTTCAGTTAAGTTTTTTATAGAACCTTCAATGAATTCTGAAGAGTCCATAATAACATTAATTTTAACATCCTTTGGCAAAGTCTTTTCAATTTTCTTCAGTTCTTTTCTAACTTCTTTAGCAATCTTTACGGTATTCCCTCCTGATTTTTTCATTACGAACATTCGGGAACCTTTCTTGCCGTTGATGTTTTCTTCAAGGTTTGTATCCTTTGGACCATCTTTTAAGTGAGCAACATCTTTAAGAAAGATTACATTGCCATTATAATTAGCAACAACAATATTTTCAATTTCCTTACTGTTTTTGAATTCACCTTCGACCTTTAAAGGGTAGTCGATTTTTCCCATTTCAACATTACCAGAAGGCATGTTGATGTTTTCCATCATGAGAACGTTACCAATCTGTTCGATTGTAAGATTGTAAGCCTCAAGTTTAACCGGGTCTACTTCAATAAGAATTTCGCGGGTAGGAGCTCCACCATATCCAATTGAGCCAATACCATCAATCTTATTTAAAGGATTTGCGATTTTTTCTTCAATAATTTTGTCGAGACCTTCCAGACTTTCCTCAGCAGTTACCGCATAGAATAAAATTGGCATCATGCTTGAGTTGAATTTATAAATAACCGGTTTTTCGGCATTTTCAGGGAGGTAGTTTTCAATAAAAGAAAGCCCGTCCCTAATATCATTTGCCGCCTCATCGAGGTCGGTTCCCCATTCAAATTCAACAAAAACAACTGAAATATTGTCTCTTGAAACAGAAGTAACTTCTTTCATATTACTTATTGAAGAAAGTGCATCTTCAACAGGTTTTGATATATTCGTTTCAATATCAGAAGCGTTAGCACCGTTATACTGTGTCATAACAGTAATTGCCGGAAGCTCAATTTCGGGATATAAGTCGATTGGAAGTTGCATCAGGGAATATAAACCCATGATAATAACTCCAACGAAAATCAACAATGTTGTAATAGGCCGTTTGACCGAGTCTCTATATATGCTCATTTTTTAATATCTTATTAGTCTTACATGACAACCTTAACCTTCGAGCCATCCATGATGACTGCTTGTCCGGCAATTATGAGTTCATCACCTTCGCTAAGCTCTTCAGAAATTACCTCAAGTTGGTCGTTAATTCTTTCACCAAGTTCAATTTTAACTTTTCTGGCAATACCGTTTTCATTAATAAATACGAACCTGTTATTTGTTCCTTCTTGTTGAACGATAGCAATTTCAGGGACAACAATAGAAGCCACTTCCCCAAGTTTAAGGTCAGCTTTTGAATACATTCCGGGGCGAAGTTTTCCTTTGATATTAATAACCTTGACCTCAATTTTGAAAGATCTGGTAAGAGGGTCGATTGTAGGATAAATCCTTTCAATCTTGCCAACAAAAGTTTCTTCAGGGTAAGTTTCGGAAGTAACATTCATAGCAACACCAGTTTTCAATTCCGGAAAATATTTTTCAGAGAGGCTAACAATCGCTTTCAACGATTCGATTTGTTGAATAGTGACAATTGCAGCTTTCCCTGCCTGAGTGTTAGGAGCTCCTGAATACAGCTCACCGTTTTCAAAATATTTACCGGTAATAACTCCGCTAAAAGGAGCAACCAATTTAGTATTTTCCTCCATGTATTTAACACTCGACCGGGTAACTTCAACCTGAGTTTTAACCTGATCAAACTGTTGGGTTGAAATACTGTTAGTTTCTCTCAACGCTTTCATCCTTTCAAACTCTGTTTCGAGCTGTGCAAGTTGAATTTTAGCTTGGTTCAACTGAGTTTCGTCCATTTTGGCAAGAAGCATACCCTTCCCTACTCTGTCTCCAACCTTCACAAAAATCTTTTCCACTCTTCCGGGAGAAGCGGGAGCCAGGTTTACTTCTTCGTAAGGAGAGAGGTTAGTTGAGAAACTTACGATTTTAGAAATCGTATCAACGTTCAATGCCTGCACTTTTACTGGATAAACCTTTTCAACGACTACAGTATCGGAAGCTGAAATCAAATTACTCTTCTTAGTTTCAAGTTTTTTAATCTTTGCATTGAGAGCGTCTACCTTTTTTTGGTTTTCTTCGGGTGTATTTCCACCACCACATGCAGTCATGAGTAATGCTGCCAGGGAAATAATGATAATTCTCTTCATAATTATTTTGTGTTTCTTATTTTACAATTTATTATATAGTTTTTCAAGTTTTAGCTGAGCCTGCACAAGCGACAGTGTTGCCTGAAAGTAATTAGATTCAGCCTGAAGATAATTGCTATTAGCCTGAGTAAGGTCAAGGCTTGAAACAAGACCCTGATCATATTTCCTATTAATATTATCAAAAGCTCTTTTGGCAACGTTAACATTATCTTTTTGCGACTCGTAATTTTCCAAAGCAGAATTAAGATCATACTTCAATTGTTCTTCCTGCATTTTTAATTGGTCAGACACCATAGATGAATTAATTCTTGCCTGTTCAAGTTGAATTTTAGCCTGAGACAATTTATGTTTTCTTGCTCCACTTGAAAAAACGGGAATATTAAGAGTAGCACCTGCAATATGGTTTGGAGTCATATCGAAACCAGTAGTTAGGAATTTTTGATTGTAAGCGTAATAACCTGTTAATGTTGGCACAAAAGACATTTTCTCCATTTTTACCATTTGTTCGCTGATGAGTTCACTTGTTTCAGTCATCTGGAAAAGAATGTTATCCTCAACATTAAAATTTCCTGAAGTAACTTCACCGTCAACAGTTTTAGGAAGAAGGCCCTCAAGAGTTTCAGTCAGAACAATATTGGAATCGTGTGATAAACCGAGTTGAAATTTAAGGAGATTGTAAATCATTTTTAATGAACGATCTATTGATCTCTTGGAATTTTCAAGCATCACGACCTGCATGCTAAGTTGGTCAACATCTGTCTGTTCAACCATACCGGTATCGTACATTCTTTGAGTATGCCCTTTAATTTTGTTAAGGTTATCAATATTCTTTTCAAAGATTGACAAAGACTTTTCAGTAACAAGAGCCATAAAATAAGTACTGGCAACATTTTCCTTGATATCAAGAATTGAATTTTCAAGTCCTTGTTCAGCAATCTTTTTACCGAGTTTAGCAGTTTGTAGACCAACCCAAAACTGACCATTATAAATAAGTTGACCAATCTGGATTGAACCGGTTGACTGGTCAGTCATTTTAATAGAAGATTTTGGAAGAAGCTCCTGTAGTTTTCCGGAATAAGCGCTTCCGGCCATATACTTATAAATATCCATCTGGGTGACACCCGGAAAAGAATTTATAGTTTCCTGCATTGCGTTATCCATATCAGCCTGAGTAATCGATGACATATCAGCCGCCATATTGAAATTAAACGCCATTTCATATCCAAAATAAGTTGTGTAATCAACCTTTGCATCAATTTGAGGCAATCCATTAGAAATAGTTTCTTTAATCTTCAGATCAGACAGTTGAACGTCAAGTTTAGCACTTTTAAGTGACTTGTTGTGTTCTATCGCATAGTCTTGAGCTTCAGACAAAGAAATCTGAAGCGGTTCCTGGCCAAAAGCAGTAATTCCGGCCAAGAGTAAAAAAGTCAAAAGTTTAAATGAGTTATTCATAGCACTTCGTTATTTATATATTTTCATTATTTTCAGATTGTTCTTTAAAATATTCTAATAATGTAAGACCCTTAACCGAGCATATACCCCTTAGATAGGGTAACATTACAGATTTCCATATCATTTCATTATTGCAATCACCGGGTTCGTTTTCTCTTTGACAAAAATCAAGCATGTTGTGAATAAACTTGTTAGAAATATCAAGATCTATATCTGTGATAAAAACCCCTTCTTTCTGTCCTCTGCTAAGCATAGTAAATGAAAGCTCATGATTCTTGGCCATACCCTTTTGTAAAACACTGCTAAAAATATCGGAATGATATTTCTTTAGGTCATCAAAGAAAACAGGACTGATTTTTTCCATTTCCATGAAATTTACTACACCAAAATTGAAAAGAGCCTCGATAACGTTGCTTGAATTATTTAACACTTCAATTACTCTTTGTTGATGTACAACCATTGATTCCGAGAGGAAATTGCTCAGTAAATCGTCTTTATCTTTAAAGTTTTCGTAAATAGTCCTTTTAGAAATCCCCATTTTAAGGGCTATACTATCCATTGTGACTAGTCTAATGCCCTTTTCCTTAAAGAGTTCACCGGCATTCTTTAGTATTTTTTCTTTTAAATCCATAATTTGAATAGGATTGCAAAAGTAGAAAACTTTTATCCTCGTGAAAGTTTTCAATCTTAAGTTTATGTGAATTATAGGTAAACAGCCCGATTTTTGGGGTAAGCTGACTTAATGTTAAATTATTGTTTGCTCCGTTGCTTTGTTTAATTAATTTTGCAAGCGGATAAAACAATACAAATTATGGCTCAAAGTCCTTCAATACCTAAAGGCACACGCGATTTTTTCCCAACAGTCATGGTTCGCAGGAACTATATTTTCGATACTATCAAAGAAGTATTTAAACTATATGGATTTCAACCAATAGAAACACCTGCAATGGAAAATCTTTCAACATTAATGGGAAAATATGGAGATGAGGGGGACAAACTACTTTTTAAAATACTGAACTCAGGCGATTTTATTTCAAATGTACCGGATCAATTACTAGCAGGGAGGGACTCAAATAAGATACAAAGCAATATAAGTGAAAAAGGGCTTCGCTATGATCTGACAGTTCCATTTGCACGTTTTGTAGTACAGAACAGGAATGAGATTGTATTTCCATTCAAAAGATACCAGATACAACCGGTATGGCGAGCCGACAGGCCACAAAAGGGGCGTTATCGTGAGTTTTATCAATGTGATGTTGATGTAATTGGCAGCGATTCGTTGTTAAATGAAATAGAATTAATACAAATTGTTGATGAAGTATATCGCAGGTTAAAAATTAATGTAGTACTAAAAATAAACAATCGTAAGATACTAACAGGAATTGCAGAGACCATTGGTGAGCGCGAAAGAATTGTTGATATAACGATAGCGATAGACAAGCTAGATAAAATAGGGCTTGAAAAGGTAAATCTTGAATTAGAAGAAAAGGGAGTTTCGAAAGAAGCTATTCAAAAGCTGCAACCGATTCTTTCCCTTGATGGCACAAACGAACAAAAGATAGAGAAGATTGCAGAGGTAATTTCCGGTTCAGAAATAGGATTAAGAGGGATAGAGGAAATGAAAACAATTTTTTCTTATCTGAAAAAACTTAATCTTGATATAATGGTTGAGTTAGATTTAACACTTGCAAGAGGTCTTAATTACTATACAGGTTCAATATTTGAAGTTAAAGCCAGTGACGTTTCAATTGGCAGCATAACAGGAGGAGGGAGATACGATAATCTAACCGGAATTTTCGGATTACCAGGAGTATCAGGAGTAGGAATTTCATTTGGAGCTGACCGTATTTACGATGTATTAGATCAGCTAAATAATTTCCCTGAAAGTGCCTTAGCTACATCAAAAGTATTATTTACTAACTTCGGTCCTAAGGAAGAAGCATATATATTGCCTTTTGCTTCAATGTTAAGGAATAATGGAATACCCTGTGAAATATATCCTGATGCTGATAAAATGAAAAAACAAATGAATTATGCCAACAGAAAAGGAATTCCATTTGTTGCTATTGCTGGAGAAACAGAAATAAATGAAGGAAGAATTCTTCTTAAAAACATGGAATCAGGGCAACAGAATCTTTTACTTCCAGAGGAGCTTGTAGCGCAAATAAAATAAGAAGACTTATTCCCTACGCGCTATATATTAATTCATTACATTTTATAACACCAAATACGGCGATAAATTATCATCCCTTTTCGAACATTTTCTCAACCCTTTACCTTAATTTAAAAGGGTAACTTAGAAGTCGGATTATTACATAAAAAATATAATCGGCAACAATGAGAATAAACTTTATCCATATTAGGAATATACGAGGTAAATTAATCCAATCGGATTTCTCAACAAGACCAATTTACACACTATTTTTTCTAGTCTTAATATTATTATCACAACCAGTAATTTCACAAAATTCATATATTAATATATGTGAACATGGTGCCGATAATACCGGAAAGCAGAACTCATCTTTAATTATCAACAGATTAATTGATAGTCTGAATAACAACAACGGAGGAACGATATACTTTCCATCCGGCAATTATTACTGTGGACCAATATTTATGAAAAGCAATATTACCCTACATACTGATGCCGGAGCCATAATCAATTTCAGCGATAACTTCAGTGATTACTTGCCAATGGTAGTTTCTCAATGGGAAGGAGTAAGATTAAAAACTTTTGCATCGCAAATATATGCTATTGATGCACAAAATATTTCAATAACAGGCAAAGGACACTTTGAAGGACACGGTAAAAAATGGTGGGATTACTGGTTTGATATTAGCAGGAATGAAAAAGTTGAATCAGAATGGCAAAAAATATTTATTGAAGAGAATAAGGAATTGTTGTCAAGAAATAAATACATATCCAGAATGAAAAACTTTCTAAGGCCACCTATGGTCTTATTTTATAATTGCAAAGACATATTAATAGAAGGAGTTAGTTTTTCAAATCCACCTTTTTGGACTTTAGTTCCTGTTTATTGTGACAACGTAACAATCAGCAAAGTTAAGATTTATAATCCGGGCGATTCACCAAACACTGATGGTATTGACCCTTGTTCATGTACAAACGTACATATATCTGATTGCCACATATCAGTTGGAGATGATTGCATTGTGTTAAAATCAGGGCGTGATGAAGACGGTCGTGAAGCTGCAAGGCCAACAGAAAACGTAACAATCACAAACTGTACTATGCTTAACGGTCATGGAGGAGTTGTACTTGGAAGTGAAATGTCGGGAGATATTCGAAGAGTTACAATATCAAATTGTGTATTCGAAGGTACTGACAGAGGAATCAGGTTTAAGACCATGCGAGGTCGGGGTGGTGTCATTGAAGATGTCAGGGTTAACAATATTGTAATGCACGACATTGTTAAAGAAGGTATAATACTTAATATGAGATATCAAAAAACTGATATTGAGCCTATCTCTGAAAGAACCCCTTCATTGAGAGACATATATATTTCGGGGGTTAGCATAAGCGGTGCAAAAAAAGGAATTGCAATATACGGACTTGAGGAAAGAAGTGTTGATCAGATTTCATTCTCAGATATTTTTATAGAGTCAGAAAAAGGGATTGACGTCCAATATGCAAAGAATCTGCTTCTTGACAATATAAGTATTGAGACCCCATCTGATAAACCTATTCAATTTGATAAATGCAGCGATATTACATTTAGTGGACTTCGCACATTTAAACCTCAAAGTAATTCAACGCTTTTCACCCTAAAAGAATGCAAGCAATTTATTATTACAGGTTGTTATGGGAATGAAAAGTTAGATACATTTATGAATTATGATGATAAATGTGATAGAATTTATCTGACAAATAATATAATTTCAAATTACAAGAAAATAATTGAAGGGACAGATCCGGCAAAAGTAATATTAAGAAACAATATAGAATAAAAGAGTTAAATAGTATAAAATTAAACTAAATAACATAACATAATTATCCAATCTATGAAAATAAACAAATTTACAAAACGATTAATCTTAGCATCTTTTATGAGTTTGTTCTGTTTTGTTTCCTATGCCCAGGAAAGAATTGTTTCGGGTCAGGTGACAGATTCAGACAAATCACCAATGCTTGGTGTGACTGTAGTTGTGGATGGCACAACGATTGGTACAGTAACAGATGTTAACGGGAACTACTCAATAAAAGTACCGGAAAAAAGTAGTCTTAAATTTTCATTTATCGGTTTCGCTTCACAGACGATTGACGTTGGAAATAAGTCAAGCATCAACGTAACAATGTCAGAAGGGTCTGCTGATATAGATGAGGTTGTAATAGTTGGTTATGGAACTGTCAAAAAGACCGATTTGACAGGCTCTGTTGGAACTATAAGCTCAGATAATCTTGTATCAAAAGGAACATCAACAATGATGGAATCTCTTCAGGGGGAAATTCCGGGGGTATCAATAACTCAAAACAGTAGTCGTGCCGGAGGAGGATTTGAGATTCAAATTCGTGGGGTACAATCTATAAAAGATAAAGAAGACAGGACAGGACCATTGTTTGTTGTGGATGGAATAGTAGTAAGCGACATACAGATGCTCAATCCTGCAGACATTGAACGAGTAGATGTTCTAAAAGACGCCTCATCAACAGCTATTTATGGATCCAGGGCATCTGAAGGGGTTGTAATGGTAACAACTAAATCGGCCAAAGGGCAAGGAACAAAATACATGAAACCAACAGTATCTTATGATGGTTATGTAGGTATGAGACAAGTAGCAAGGAAGCCGGATTTTATGGATGGAATGGAATTTATGAAATACAGGTTTGCCCGTTACACTACAAGAAACGGAAGAGCAAGCAAGGATGGTTCAGTAAAATATAAGATAGATCCTGCAAACCTTCAGATAACACTTTTAACAAATTATCTGCCGGAACAAGAAGAAGATGGAACATTTAAAGTAGGTAAATCACACTGGAACTATTATTATCCTGATGGCACAGGGATGTCAAAAGTAGAGCAGATGATGGCTGATGGTCAAGGTTATGACTGGATGGACCTTGTAACACAGAATGCCCTTCAGCAAAACCATTTTTTCAGCATAAGCGGAGCGTCAAACAATACAAGCTACCATTTTGGTGTTGGATATCAGCAGGATCAAGGAATTTTTCTAAAAGACAATGAAAACCGTTTCAACATTAAAGCTGCTATAGACACAAAGATCAATGATTACTGGGATGCAGGAATTTCATTAAATCTTGCACGTACAACCGATGAATGGGGTAGCGGAAATGCAGTAAGAAATGCATTCTGGTCTAATCCATATTTTATTCCATGGGATGAGAATGGAGAATATTATTTACAATCAGGTGTTACCAATACCCTTGGAACATCGTCAGGAGCACAATTTTCATCATTGATCAATCCATTAATTGATATGGAGAATACAATATACGGAGCAAAGAAACTTCATATTCTTGGTAACGTTTATCTTTCATTCAGCCCAATTAAGAACCTTACATTTAAAACAATGCTCTCCCCTAACATTTATCAGGGGCGAACTCACTTATATGAAACTACTTTAACAGAATCGCGCAATTCAAAGGGAACAGATCGCGCAGAAGTTAAAAGCACAAATATGTTTGACTGGACATGGGACAATCAGGTAAACTATACTGTTTCATCCGGCAACCATTCCTTGAATGCTATGGGATTATTCAGTATGAATAAGTATACCAAAGAATATTTCAACCAATATGGTGAAGATTTCCCATCAAATACGACATATTATAATATGAAGAATGCGGGTGAAGTTATAGCTCCGGAAAGTGGTTATACTGAATACAGCCTTATTTCATATGCAGCCCGTTTGAATTACTCATTTATGGGAAAATATATGATAACAGGAACAATCAGGTCAGATGGTTCCTCCCGCTTTGCAGAAGGATATCGCTGGGGATATTTCCCTTCAGCAGCAATTGCATGGAGAATATCAGAAGAAAGTTTCCTTAGAACTGATTGGCTGAATAACCTTAAGTTGCGTTTGAGTTATGGTGTTTCAGGAAATAATAATGTTGGGAATTATGCAACAGCAACAAACCCAAGTTCAACAAACTATTATGCTTTTGCTGATGAGATGGCTTACGGTTATGGACCAAACGGGATTGTCAACGCAGCAATACAATGGGAAAAGACTTCAGAGGTTGACTTTGGTTTCGATTTTTCTGCATTTGACAACCGTGTAAACCTAGTTGCTGATATTTACAATAAAGTATCGGATGGTTTGCTAATGGAACGTAGTCTTGCGATTGAAGCAGGAGGAGGAGCCACAGTACTTGACAATATTGGTAAAGTAAGCAACAAAGGGTTCGAAATAAGTTTAAACACAGTAAATGTTAAAAGCAAGAATTGGAGATGGGAAACAACCTTTTCGTTTGCAACTAATAAAAATGCTATTGAAGAACTTTATGGTGGATCAGTTCAGCAAGACTTAGGTAATTTATGGTTTGTTGGGCACCCGGTTGATATCTTCTACAACTATCAAATGGGTGGAATAGTAGGTGATCAACCTATAACTGTAACACTTCCTAATTCGACTGAAACAAAGTCATATGATCATGCCTACGAGTATTATTTAGAATATTACGGATTATTTGAAGGGATGCCTTATATCAAAGATCTGGACAATAATGGAGTTATTGACGATAAAGACAAAACATTTGTTGGAAAAGGGCAACCCGATTGGACCGGTAGTTTTAGTACAACATTGACTTATAAAAATTGGGATTTATCGGCAACTGTATATTCAAAGCAAAACTACATGGTAGAATCTCCTTTTATGAGACAATATGGGGCTTACAATGACAGAGGCAGGATGCACATCAATATGGATTATTACGTTCCTGCGGGGACACCGATTCTTTTAGATGACGGAACTGTTGGAAAACAAGAAACATCTCATTACGGAACTCATCCTTATCCTAACGACCAGATTAACAATGGTGGTACAGGTGATTATTATGGAACAACCGGAATAGACGGAACCTACTATTATGTAGATGCATCGTTTATAAAAGTGAAAAACATTTCGCTTGGTTATACTCTGCCAAAAAAAGTATTAAGCACTATTGGCATCAGCCATTTACGTCTTTATGCAAATGTTGTAAATCCACTTGTGTTTACACAATATAAAGGATTTGACCCAGAATGGGCAGGTTCAGAACTAAAAGACGGCGGTCCTAGTACTATTACTTATCAATTCGGTGTCAACCTTAAATTCTAATCTTAACTATTAATAATCAGAAATATGAAAAGATTAATATATACACTTGTGATAATTTCAGGATTCATTTCGCTAAACAGTTGTAGTGACTTCCTTGATGCCGACAACAAATCGAATGTTACTTCGGAAGCCTATTTCAATACTGAATCCGGCTTTGAGACTCTTGTGAATTATTCATATGCACAATTGAAGCTCATATATGACAGCCCTACTATTTTCAGCAGTGGAACAGATTTGTATCATCGTGGTCGCAATACAATGCCAGATGAAATGATACACACCTATTCAGGGCTATCTCCTGAAAATGAAACAGTGAAGAATTTTTATACAAATTGCTACAAAGGCATTCAAGCTGCAAATTGTGTGATTTTTTATGCTGAGACTGTTGATGCTAAAGAAGATTTAATTGCTCTCAGGATAGCTGAAGCCAAATTTCTCCGCTCTCTTTATTATCTGGAAATGGTTCAGCAATTTGGAGGTGTACCTCTGATAAAGGAATATGTAAATAAAATTGTAACAGAAGCACCAAGGAATTCAACTGAAGAAATTTTCAACTATGTTATTGCAGAACTTGAGTCATTAGCTGCAGATAATAGTCCGCTGCCTAATACAGAAATGACAGGACGAGTTAGCAAACAGACTATTTATCATTATCTGGCAAAGGCATATTTGACAGCAGGTTGGGATTTAAGCAATAATACATATTTCCAAAAGGCTGCAGAATATTCAGAAAAAGCTATTTCATTAGGAAATGGGCTTGATGAAACATTTGAAAGTTTATGGCATCCTGCTAAAGACAATACTCATCAGGAAATTATATTCGCTTTACAATATGACAGAACTTCTTCTACCGGGGCAGGTATAGCTGAAGATAAGAACGGCAATGGTGCTCAGACATCTTTTGGTCAGTATTATGGAGGAGCCGATCAGGGTTATAAAAATGCTTCATCGAATTTTATCCCTTCAGAGCGATTGATGTACTTATTTCAAAAAGGAGACACACGTTATGAAGGTACATTTATGACAAAATTGTATTGCACTGACGATTCAAATCCAAAAACTTCAGGTGATTATTATGCACCTTATAAAGGAACAGCATCTGAAAGTTTTATAGCTTTTTATTATCCGCCACATTATGCCAGTTCAGCAAATGACATTGCAGCATGGAGGGCAGAAGATCCGGATCGCAGGACAAAAACAGTTGTTATACCAATGGCATCTAGCACAATACATGCCGATAATAGTCCTTGCTCATATTATGATGCAGCGACTACCGGAGATGCAGTATTTGGTATTACGTGTATTCGCAAATATGATGATCCTGAATCTTCATACGGCAACAATACGTGCTATAGAGATATCGTTTTAGCCCGCTTAGGTGAAACATACCTCTTAGCTGCTGAAGCCTACCTGAAATCCGGGAATCAAGCAAAAGCTGATGAGATGGTTAATATAGTTAGAGAGAGAGCATTTCGTGGCTGTAGTGAAAACTATACTAAGTCGAACGTAACTATAGATGATATCCTTAGCGAACGAGCACTTGAGCTTGCTGGAGAAAAACTACGTTGGACCGACCTTCGCCGTACAGGGAAATTAGTTGAATACAACGTTGCATATAATCCTGAGCTCAATTCAGCAAACGATTTTGTTGGGAATGACGGGCAGCAAAAAACATATCGCCCAATTCCACAAAATGCAATAGATTTAAACACTTCAGAGATTCAGCAGAATCCTGGTTATTAATAATTAAAGAAATAAATACTAAATACTATTCAAAAATGTTTAACAATTTTAAATCTTAACTTATGAAAAAAGTATACATTTTACTAGTCGCATTTTTAGCTTTAAGTATTGGCTTGAATGCTCAAAACTTCTATAAGTTTTCCGCAATAGAAGATCAGGTTCCTACTGCAGGAACAGTATGGACAGTAGAAGGTTGTGATATGACCTGGTATGATGCTCCAAGTGCAGACGGCATTAAATCAAATACACCGGTAACTTATGGTGGTGAAACATTTGAATTTTCACTTCAGGGAGTAAATAACCCTAAGCCTTGGTCATACCCAACATTTGGTGGTTCTGCAATGTGGTTATTTGACTGCACAAAAAATGGTAAACTAACAATTATTACTGCAATCAACAGTCAAAAAAACACTTACATTGTTGAGACTCCAATTGTGGCAGATAAATCAGAAGGAAATTACTGCTATGTTTTATGTGGTGAAGACGGTGTAACTGATTATCTGTATGCTGATGAAACAGCCTTTAAAGCGGGTGCAAAATTTATGACAGCAACTACTTTTGCTGGAGAAAAAGCATTCAATGGAGCACGTTCATGGGATATTTGGGACATAGCTGAAGGCAACAGTCTTGAAATGACTTCAGATGAACAAAAAGCTGTTGATGCAACAATAAAAGAAGTAACACCATGGATCTATGATGCAATTTCTTTTAAAGCAGAAGCAGGAAAATGTTACAATTATTTCTGTACAGGTTCAAAAGCATGTATTTATGGTTTCGTTTTCGAACCTGAAGCTGTTGTTGATCCGGTTGCTGTAAAATCTATCAATTCTAATGCGACAGTTGTAAAAACTGAATATTTCAGCATTTCAGGCGCAAGATTGAATTCACCTGTTAACGGTTTAAATATAATAAGGAAAACCATGTCGAATGGTTCGATTGTTACAACTAAAGCTGTCTTTAACAAATAAATGGTACACAGAAGAAGAGACCACACCAATATCATGGTCTCTTCTTCTTCCTTTTAAAAAAAACCTTTCTCAAAATGTTTTTTAAGAATTTGAGTTTATTAAAGCTCAAAGAAAGTCCTTAATCAATATCTACTGCAATGGTCCGCACTATTTACATACTTTTCGTACTAATGGTTCTTTCATGTTCAACAAATACTGAAAAAACTCTGCCAGTAAAAAGTGATACAGAAAAATGGTCAATAAAAATGGCAAATTCTGTAATTCAGCAACATGATTCTTTAATATACTATGAAGGCAGGGATAAAGTCAGATGGCAATATGATGTAGCTATGTTAGCAATGGCTATCGATAAACTTGGAGTATTTGATCAAAAATATTCCGACTATATGAAAACCTATGTTGACTACTTCGTAAGTGATGAAGGATCAATAAAAGGGTACAAAATGGAAGAGTATAATATTGACAGGATCAATCCGGCAAAGAACCTATTAACACTATACAAAAGAACAGGAGAAAATAAATACAACATTGCCCTAAAACAATTTGTAAGGCAAATGGAAAACCATCCGAAAACAAATAGTGGAGGTTTTTGGCACAAAAAAGTTTATCCATGGCAAATGTGGCTTGATGGAATATATATGGGTGCTCCTTTCCTTGCTCAATATGCAAAAGAATATAATAGTCCGGAATGGTTTGACATTGTAAGCAATCAGATAATTCTTATTTATGAAAAGACACTAGATTCTAAAACCGGATTATTATACCACGCATGGGATGAAAGCAAAGAACAACGTTGGGCAAATAAAGAGACAGGTCAATCTCCTCATTTTTGGAGTAGAGCAACAGGATGGTACTTAATGGCAATTGTGGATGTACTCGACTATCTTCCAGAAGACCATCCCCATCGCGATAGAATAATTTCAATCCTTTCAAATACTGTTGATTCAATTTTAAAAATATCGGATAAAGATACAGGGCTGTGGTTTCAGGTACTCGACAAAGGAAGTGAAAAAGGTAATTATATTGAAGCCTCAGGGTCTTGTATGTTCACATATTCAATCGCAAAAGCAGCGAATAAAGGTTACATAAAAAAGAAATATTACCAGATTGCTAATCAAAAGTTTGATTCAATTTTAAAATATTTGATTTCAGAACAAGAAGGAGGTAATTTGATCTTAAAAAACGTATGCGGTGGTTGTGGACTTGGGGGTAATCCGTATCGAGACGGAAGTTATGAATATTATATAAACGAGAAAATTGTCGATAACGACAGTAAAGGCGTTGGACCATTTATTCTGGCAGCTATAGAGCTAAACAGATAGTAATTGCCTGATTTTTAAATAAAAGAAATTCTTCGAAATACATGGCAAAAAACACGTTTTCATTTTGGATTTATTTATTTATCATTTTCAGCCTCTCGGCTAATGTTCATGCACAAACACCAGAACTGTATAAACTAAATGAAAATGGATATTGGCAATCTGACAATTTGGATGGTACATACACTAATCCGATAATTCATTCAGATTATTCTGACCCTGATGTTATAAGGGTTGGAGATGATTTTTACTTAACAGCTTCAAGTTTTAATTGCATTCCAGGCTTGCCAATACTTCACTCGAAAGATCTTGTAAATTGGGAAAATTTAGGATATGCATTATCGAAACAAGCGCCCTACGATATTTTTGACAAACCTCAGCATGGGAAAGGTGTGTGGGCGCCTTCAATAAGGTTCCATAGCGGTGAATATTACATTTATTGGGGTGATCCCGATTATGGTATATACTTAATAAAATCGAAAGATCCAGCGGGTCCCTGGAGTACCCCTCAATTAATCCATGCTGCAAAGGGGTGGATTGACCCCTGCCCTTTCTGGGATGAAAATGGGAAGGCATATCTGATACATGCATTTGCAGGAAGCAGAGCTGGGTTTAAAAATATTTTAGTAATAAACGAGATGTCGCCTGACGGAATGTCAATTAACGAAAAATGTATTCTCGTTTTTGACGGCAACAAAAACCATCCAACAGTAGAGGGTCCAAAGCTATACAAAAGAAACCGGTGGTATTATATATTTGCACCTGCAGGTGGTGTTAAGCCGGGATGGCAATTAGTTTTAAGGTCAAGAAATATCTATGGACCTTACGAAGAAAAAATTGTTTTACATCAAGGAAATTCAAATATAAATGGACCACATCAAGGAGGTTTGATAGAGCTTAAATCGGGTGAGTCATGGTTTATCCATTTTCAAGATAAAGATGCATATGGTAGAATTTTGCATTTACAACCTGTAAATTGGCTTTCAGATTGGCCAATGATAGGAATAGATCAAAACAACGATGGTGTTGGGGAACCGGTTATTTCTTACAAGAAACCCATAATCGGCGATTCGAATAGTTTATATAAACTACCAGTATCTGATGAATTCAACTCTTTAGATTTGGGACTTCAATGGCAGTGGAATGCTAACTTTAGATCAGAATGGGCCTTTACCTCTCCATACGGGTTCCTCAGACTTAACTGCATTTATAATGAAAATGACAGTCTAAATTTATGGGAAATTCCAAATCTTCTTCTACAAAAGTTACCTGCGGAGGAATTCACTGCAGAAGTATACATGACATTTAATCCTAAACAAGACGGAGACAGGAGTGGGTTGGTTATCATGGGAGAAGACTATGCTTATGCAGAAGCAATTAAAATAGACGGAAAGAAATACATCAGATTTGAGATTGCATATAATTCCTCAACTGAAATAAAAAAGATGACAGGAGTAAAAAAGGAAATACTTTCTTCTGACGTTTTCTTTAAACTAGAAATGAAAAGAGGAGGTATATGCCAGTTTTATTATAGTGAAGACGGACAGAATTTCAATAAAGCAGGAAGTCTTTTTACGGCAAAAGCTGGAAGGTGGATTGGAGCTAAAATTGGAGTCTTCGCGCTAAAAGATTTCAAAACAAATGATTCTGGATATGCTGATATCAATTGGTTCAGAGTGAACTAAAAAGTCATATTTCAATTTGCATATGGTAATAAAGGTCATTCATGAAAATCTTCTCATCGACTATACTGAAACCGATATCTTCATATAATCTTTTCGCTTTAACGTTATTTTCGTCAACTAAAAGGCCTGCTTTTTTTAATCCCAGCAACTTTCCCTTTTCCAACATAGCCATTATCAACAGTTTTCCGACACCTTTACCCTGGTACTTATCAAAAACACTTACACAGTCGATATAAAACTCACCACCTTCTGTTTCATCAATTGAAGGAGGAAATCTGACGCTATATTTATTCAAGATATAAGAAAAGAATTTTTCTCGGAGCTCATGTAGTCTTGAACCATCATAGCCGTTAGAAGAGCCAAGAATAATACCATCTTCCTCAAATACAATGGTGTTTTCAAAACTATATTGATTATTTGTTAGTAAAAAGAAATGTCGAAATAGCGAAACTTGTACTAAATGATCGGCTCCTGAAGTAAAAAAAGATGCCAATTTACCCATTGCCTGAATGAGTAATTCGGCAACATATATGTCATCATTTGGAAAAGCATTTCTAATCCTTATTCCTTTCTCGTTCATTATCTCTCTTTTCTTTTCTATACTCCCGAAGTAAGTGCCCTTTGAATTCCATCTCTGCAACCCTAATTTTCATTACTTTTTTTGGAGGCAAAATCTTTAAAAATTGAATATTGTATTCAACTTCAAGATCCCCTTCAATCTTTTCAAAAGATGCCAATTTCTTAGAAATATCAGTACATTCTTGGTCCGACATTGTCTCAACTTTCTTACTTATGTCTTTTTCAATTTCTTTTCTATCATTCATTAAAGAAAGCCTCTTCTGCTCATATTCATTGTAAACAGGCCAAAAAACTTCTGCTTCAGCCGGAGTAAGATTAATAGTACTTGTAAGAAAAGCAATTTTCTTAGCTTTAAAACTTTCATAATCAAATGGGCCTTGAGAGTTTGCTTTCAAAGTGAATATAATTGAAAACAGGGCTATAATAACAAACAAATTCTTTTTCATAATTATTTAATATTTTGAATTAATTCATACTCTGACATTGATGCCAGTAATACATTCTCCAGTTCAAGCTCATCAAAATTTTCTATATTTTGATTGCTTTCAATGGCCTCTATCAAACTTAAATCACTATATGCTCTTGTAAGAAAGAATTCAAACCCATCAGTTATGACGATTGACTTTTGAGAGCTATTCAATTTGGATGGAAAAATCAATTTAACAGGAACATAAACGATTCCGGTTATTATAACAAAGCTCACAAGCAATCCAAGAGCAGGTTTAAGAAAATTTAAAAATGGAGAATTCCTTACAGGATTAACATCCTCCTCAATTCTGCTTAAAACCTTTTGAGGCAGATTATCAAAATAACCATCCGGAGCATGAAAAGGATATCTTGAACCTGGTTTCATTTTTATATTATTTCTGTTTATGTTTTCCATTCAATATCACTACTTTAATAAGACTATTAAAAAATCTAAAGGTTTAATCTCTTTCAAATTTAAAAAACAATTTTTTGTTTAATCTTTTCTTCAATTTTTTTGACTGCATGATGATACGATGCTTTTAGAGCCCCAACTGATGTATCAAGAAGGTCTGAGATATCTTCATATTTCATTTCATCAAAGTATTTCATATTAAAAACAATTCTTTGTTTTTCAGGAAGAGTTATTACTGCTTCCATCAATTGCTTTTGGATTTCTTCTCCATCAAAATAGTCATCTGACAATAATTTTCCTTTAAGATATTCTTCTTCAGATCCGGAGAACAGCCCTTTTCTCTTCTTTTTTTTAGATAAAAAAGATAATGATTCATTGATTGCTATCTTGGTCATCCAGGTACTTAATTCTGAGTCTCCTCTAAAAGATTCAATGTTATTCCAGACTTTTATTAAAACATTTTGCAAAATATCATCAGTATCGTCGTGGTCAATAACAATTTTCCTAATATTCCAATAAAGTTTCTCCTGATACAAAATAATCATTTCATGAAAGGCCATTCTTTTTTGAGAAGGGTCTTTCAATTTGTTTATGAGCATTTCATCCGACATTCAAAATTCTGTTTATAAAGTGCAAAAATCAGAATTAAATGCAAATTAAAAATTATTAACCCAACATTTTTTACTTTAGCATTTCATATAAGAAGAAATGTACTTATTTAATCTTTAAATTTGTTTCCAATAAAAATTAAGGACTTTAAGAAAAATATATGAATAATAAATTATGGATCTCTCTTATTGTTTTGCAACTCCTTTTCATATTTGTTGCATTCGGACAAGACGACAATAAAAGCAAGACATCAGATATAACTGTCAATAAAACATATATCATTACAAAAGGTGAAACAATTTTTTCCTTGTGTAAGAAATTTGATTGTACTCAAAAAGAATTACTTTCTGCAAACCCGGAACTTGTCAATGGATTAAAAACAGGAATGGTTCTAAATATTCCTACAGAAGAAGATAATAGAAAGGTTGTAAAAGAGAGAAAGAACAAGAAAAATGAAAGAATTTCTCAACATGAAACCCAAAAGGACTATAAATTTCATAAAGTTGAAGAGGATGAAACCTTTTTCAGTTATCAAAAGAAGTACGGAGTAAGCCAAGACCAATTAACAAAAATAAATCCTGATTTAAAGGATGGTCTTAAAGTTGGAATGGTAATTAAGATACCACTTAAGCATGATAAAACATCTGATTTTAAAAAGCACATTGTTGAAAAGGGTGAAACACTTTACAAAATATCCAAACTATATGAAATCTCCATTGAAAACATTAAAGATTGGAATGATTTTCTTGTGAACAGAGACCTAAATGCTGGTGATACTTTAATCTTAGGTAAATCGAATGATAAAACTTTAGAAAGCGACTTCTTCGCTAAAAACAAAAGATCAATAACTGATTCAAAGAATGAAAAGATCAAGAGTGAAAATGAAAATAACACCAGTTTAGATATAAAACCGGGTAGTGACATTTTTAGGGTAACGTTATTTCTTCCATTTAATCTTGAAATGAATGATACACTAAACAAAGAAGTATTATCCTCAAAAGAATTTGCACATTACGACTCTATAAGTAAAATAGATAAATCGTATGCATACAATTTTTTAAAGAATAAAACCGAAAGAAATCTTTATGGATCGACTCGTAATTTTTTAAGTTTTTATGAAGGCTTTATTTTAGCATTAGACTCGCTTGCTAATGCAGGGATGGAAATCAGGCTAGATGTATACGATTGCCTATCAGGACAATATGTCATTGACTCTGTTATAAGGCATACAGACCTTGTAAACTCTGATTTAATAATAGGACCAATTGAAACAAAATATCAAAAAACCATTTCATCTTATTGTCACAAAAATCAGATACCTTTTATTTCACCATTATCTTCTGACGATGACCATACTGTCAATAATCCCTTCTATTTTCAGGTAAACCCAACCAAAGACTATATATTAAGAAAAACAGCTGATTTTATTGGAAATGAATTCTATGATGACAACTTTATATTACTATCGTTGGGCGGCTATGAGCAAGTAAACGAAGCTAATATCGAAAAACAGATTAGCAGCAGATTCGCTTCAAGAAAGTCATCAACCGGATCATTTAAAGAAATTGATTTTACCAGTGGAGGTCAACAAGGTTATTGGGTAATTAAAGAAAATCTTAAGAAAGATGCTCGCAATATTGTTTTCATCCCTGCACCAAAAAATAGAACTGAAAGAGAAGCTGTATTAAGTCGTGCGATTAACAGTCTGTACACATTATCTAAAGATTATGACATTACGTTGATAGGAATGAGTGATTATATAAATTTAAAGAGCATAAACACTGAATATTATCACAGATTAAAACTTCACTTTCTTACCCCTAATTTTATTGATTACAGTGATGAAGATGTAAAGACTTTTATAACAAAATATCGTAACAAATTTTCTGTTGAGCCCAATCAGTACAGTTTCAGAGGCTACGATATTGCAACACATTTTGCATTATCTCATAACAAATTTGGAAGAAATTTTATTAATAATCTTTCAAGATATCATCCTAAAACTCTTCAAAGTTTTCTTGATTTTAAAAGAGTTAAAGATTTTTCGGGATTCATTAATAAATCACTTTTCATTGTTAATTACACTCCGGATTATGAGATAAAATCAATCTCTAAGATTAATTAGTACTCAAAAACAAAGGCAACCGTTTCCAGTTGCCTTTGCTAATATAACTTTGAAAAATAATATTATTCTGAATAACCTTCGTTCTGTGGCACTTTTGTCATTTCTACAAAATTACGAGGAATTGGCCAACGAACATGGAAAGGTTGAAAATTAGGACTAGCGTCTAAATTGTAAAGTTTTACCCTCTCTTCTAATAGACCTAAACGTTTCAACATTTCATATCTGTGACCTTCGTGACCTAATTCACGAGCTTGTTCAGCAAGTATTTTTTCCTGATCAAGAGAAGTGAAGTCTGCAACACCGGCTCTACTTCTGATTGCATTTATAAAAGTTAAAGCCTTTGCTTCATTCCCTGCTCTCCAGTTCGCTTCTGCTGCAACAATATAAGATTCCGCAAGTCTGTATTGGATTATATCTTTCCATCCTGAAGCATCATCAACTTTTCTACCGAACGTTCCATCTTCAAAATATTTCTTTGTTGTTGGAGTAATAACAATTGCACCAAGATTAGCATATTCTGTCATTGTTTCAGCTTTTACAGTATCACCAACGAATTCTCCTTCAGGTATTGAGCCCTCAGCCTCTGTCTCTGTATCGTAATACCAGTGAGTTTTATTGTATGCTCCTAAACGCAAATCGTTAGGCTCGTATAGTGTCCAAAAATAATCGCTTGCATGTAATCTTGCATATGGACGTCCTCCTTGTTCAAATGTACGTTTTACACCGTTTACCCTATCATATAAAGGTAACCACATTTGACAAGTTCTTGATTGATGATTAGCATCTCCTTTGAGAAATTCCCACTTAAGGATTATTTCTTTATTGTCTTCATGTGAACATGAGAAAATATTATCTAATGGCTCAAGTTTGTAATATCCATCATTAATAACAGCTTCGGCATGTTCAGCAGCTTTTGCCCATTCGCCCTGTACTAATAATGCTTTTGACAACAAATGGTGTGCTGCTCCCTTTGAAATTCTGCTGGAGTAACCAATTTCTGAAGCACTTTTCAAAAATGAAATTGCCATTTCAAGGTCTGAAACTATCAAAGGATAAACAGCATCTTTACTGGTCAAAGTTATCACAGCATCAGGATTGTTAGAAACTTTATCAGCCAATACAATATTTTCCCATCTTGTTACTAAAGTATAGTGATAGAAAGCTCTAAAGAAATAAGCTTCACCCAGTACTTGATTTTTTCTTGCTGTTTTATCAGGAGTCCAGTCAATTACAAGGTTATCAATTCCTTCTATTATAAGATTAGCACGATTTAATCCAATATAGCAGCCATCCCAAATTTGTTTGACCATTGAATTGCTTCCATTGAATACTGCGTTAAATTCGAAAATAGCAAGCAAACTTTGCTCAGAGCCTATTTTTGCATCACCAATATTTGAACCTTTTTTAACAAGGTCAGTCTGAAGACAGTTAAAAGTGCTTGTAACTTCACTTTCGTAAAACATCTTCGCCCTTTCATATACACCGTAAACTGAACCTTCTAATCCATCCAAAGTTGATAAAGCAACATCAGTTGTGAATTTGTCTTTTGGCTCTAAATTTACAATGGATTCACCGCAACTCGAGAATAAAGCAATTACCCCAAGTGCAATTAGATATGTTTTAATTTTTTTCATTTATCTATTCTTTAAAATTCATTGATATTAGAATGTAATCTTAGCACTGAAAGTCCATGTTTTAGTAATTGGGAAGTTCCATGGATCAATTTCAGGAGAATAAGAATCTTTATAATCCGTGAAATACTTCAGGTTATTACCCCTAACAAAAACAGCTAAAGCTTTGAATGGGGTTTTCTTGATCAATTTAGTAGGCACATTATAACCAAAAGATAAGTTCCTCAATGAAATAAATGAAGCATCTCTTAGTTTTACAGCATCAGCGTAATCATACTCTTTTTTGGTGTTTGGCTCTGGAAAATCAGCATCCTGATCTTCAGGTGTCCAATAATCTACTTTTATCTGATTGTCTCTCATTGTAAGACCACCGTAATATCCGTTGATTTTTTCAACTCCCATAACAGCTTCAAATAATACTGTCAACTCAAAACCTTTATAACTAAATGTATTTCTCAAACCACCATACCATGAAGGTGTTGGGCTTCCAAGGAAAGTTTGGTCGTGTGTGTCAATAACACCATCAGGACCTCCTGTAGGATTTTCATCGGTAATAGGACCTGCTAAGTCAGCAATCTTCGCATCACCAGGACCGTAGTTTTTAATCGTTGGGTGCATTTGAGCTGCTAAAGCCTTATCCTCTTCACTTGTACTGTAAATTCCAACGAATTTATAATCATATATAACATCGATGTCTTGACCTATAAACCAACCGTTTGCAAGGTCATCAACAGGATTACCATTTTCATCAACAGCATAACGACTTAAGCTAATAATTTCGTTGTGGTCTTTAGCCCAGTTAACGGCCATATCCCATTTGAAATCTCCAGTTAGGATTGCAAAATTAACGTTAGCATCAATACCCCAGTTCTTAGTCTTACCAACATTACTCATAACTTGAGTGTATCCTGTTGTACTTGGAATCTGTTCGGTAAGAAGCAAATCACTTGTAAGTGTATTGTAATAATCAATAGAACCTGATATACGATTATTAAGAAATCCAAAATCGATACCTGTATTAAACTGGTTACTAACTTCCCACCTCAAATTAGCATTTGGGAAAACACTTGGGTCAGTTGTTTTTCCGGTGTAACCTGTTTGATTAAATGTATATGATCCATTTGCAGTTGTAGCTAAATATCTGTAAGTTGGAATGTTGTCGTTACCCATAATACCATAACTAATACGATATTTTAAAACTGAGATTGGTTCAACACTCTTCATGAAACTTTCGTTATGAATATTCCAAGCGGCAGCAATAGAAGGGAAGTTACCATATTTTGACAATGGACCGAATTTTGAAGAACCATCGCGACGGAATGTTGCTGTAATATTATAACGTTCATCAAAACCATATCCAATACGGGCAACGTAATATTCTTTACCCCATTCATCAGGATCATATGATACAGTCGATTTATCAGATGGGACAGATGACATGTCATTATATTTCAATACATCAGAAGATGAACCTTGTCCATTTGTATTTAATGTGTATGTGTCATAAGTCTGAATACCATATACTAAAGTGGCATCAATTGAATGAATATCATTAAATATCTTGCGATAATTCAATATATTATCCCACAAGTAAGTCATATCCTCTTTCAACTGGATCCTTATTCTGTTTGTACCTGGATCGGCGTCAAGAACAGAATTATTATATATTGATGAATAGAATTCTTTATAATTCTCAAACCTTTGCTCAGCAAAAGCGTTCATTCTGAATGTAAGACCATCAATAATTTTTATTTCAACCCATGGATTGACATATACCCTTGATGAATTTCTATCAACTTTTGATTCACGGTAACGGTAAAGTGGATTATATTGGAATTGGTCTCCTTTTACTGTTGGAACTAAACGATCGTATTCATCATATAAACGACCAAGCGGGGTGTTTCCAACAAAGTCACCAAAGTCTGCACTTCCGTTATATAATGTACTACCTGTTTCATCTGCAAGACTCTTTGAAAGTTGAACCCTTGCTCCAATAGTAAGAAAATCATATGGAGAATAGTCAGCATTTAATCTCATTGAATAACGATTGTATGTTGAGTACTGAGCAATACCATCTTCAAGATAAGCATCTCCATTCATATAATAATGGAATTTTTCTGTTCCACCGGAAAGTGAAACACTTGCATTTTTAATATTACCTACCTTAAGCAGCTTTTCATGCCAGTTAGTTTCATTTATTGAATCACCGTTTCCCCAGTTTTTCAATTCAATATCATCCAATAATTTTTCAGGAGTTTTTTCACCTAAGCCACCTCCAACTGATGCTGCATTTTTAACAGCAACATATTCACGAGCATTGAACATTGTTGGTTGCATTGTAAGGTCGCTTAAACCATATGAAAATTCAACACTTAAGGAAGGTTTGCCAAAAGCACCATCCTTTGTAGTTATAAGTACAACTCCATTTGATGCACTAGCTCCATAAATTGAAGCAGCGGCAGCATCTTTAAGAATATTTATTGAAGCGATATCTGCAGGATTGATGTCTGCAAGGTTACCTCCGGTATTTGGAACACCATCGATAACAATTAATGGCTCATTAGTTGAGCTAAGTGATTTTTTTCCACGAATAAGAAGATCAACTCCGGCTCCCGGACGTCCACTACCTTTAGAAATTTTTACACCAGAAACCTGACCTCTTAGTGCTTCAACAACGTTAGGCACTGGAGCTTTCATGATTTCTTCAGTTTTAATTGAAGAAATTGCCCCTGTTACGTTGTTCTTTTCCATAGAACCATAACCTATTGCAACAACCTCATCAAGGTCAACAAAACCTTGAGCCAATGTTACATTGATCTGGGTCATGTTCCCAATTTCGATTTCCTGGGAATTCATTCCGATAAAAGTATACAACAACACTTTTCCTGAAGCAGGAACATTGATAGAATACTTACCGTCAGCATCTGTAATAGTACCAACTGTTGAGCCTTTTACGATTACAGAAACTCCGGGGAGTGAAATACCACTTTCATCAACAACTTTTCCGGTAATAGTTTTTTGCTGATTTGCAGATGTTCCACTAATTTCATCATTGATTTCAGTCTCACTATTCATATCAAAATCAGATCCATTCGATGAATAAGAATTTGGCACAAAACAAAAAGACAGAATGAATGAAAGAACGGTTATTTTAAAAACCGAACTGAATTTTGATTCTTTGGAAGAATAAACCTTCCTAAATTTTAATTCATTTTTCATAGATTGTTTAGTTAGATATAATATTCAAATTGAAAAATTCATTTTAAAAACACTCTGGACAAATATCAATTACTAGAAATAAGTACACCCAAATTTTATTACTTGTAATTAATTTTTACTTCTTCAGAGAGCTTTTTAACCTTTTTATAAAAACTTGTTTTACTGAATTATGTTTTCAGTAAATTTTTCTTTAAAAAAATCAAGTGAACAAATATGACAAATTTTTAAATTTTATGCAACCGATTGCATAATAATTTTAATTTCTTGCTTATTTTTACATTGTTTTTTTAAATACCCTGTGATGAAAGAAGTAACAATATATGATATTGCTAATGCGCTAAAAGTTTCACCGGCGACTGTAAGCCGTGCTCTTAATAACCAACCTTCGATCAGCGAAAAAATGAAGAAGAAGATTAAAAACAAAGCTGAGTCGATGGGTTATAGGGCAAACACTTTTGCAAGTAACCTTAGAACCAAAAGAACTTACACCTTAGGTGTCATAGTTCCCCGCCTCGATAGTAACTTCATGTCATCAACCCTTGCCGGAATAGAAAAAATTGCAAATGAAAGTGGATACAACCTCATTATCAGCCAATCATTTGAATCAGCAAAGAAAGAAATTGCCAATACAATAACAATGTTCAACAGCCGTGTCGATGGACTTATCGTATCCCTTGCCGCTGACTCAATTGATTTTACCCATTTCAAAAGGTTTCTTGAAAAAAAAATTCCCGTACTTTTCTTTGATCGTGTTTGTGACAAACCCGGATGTGTCAATGTTGTAATTGATAATTATAAAATGGGATTTGCAGTTACAGAACATCTTATAGAACAAGGATGTAACAGAATTATGCATATCGCCGGAAACAGAAACAGAAATGTTTATTTTGACAGATATAATGGCTACAAGAGTGCCCTAGAAAAAAATAATATTCCTTTTGATCCTTCACTTGTCGTTGAAACCGGCTTAAGTATCGATGATGGAATAAAAATTGCAGAAATGATTTTAGATATGAAGATTAAACCTGATGGTATTTTTATATCCAACGATGCCTGTGCAGCAGGATGTATGAGTACTCTCAAAAATAATAATATTAGAATACCTCAGGATATTGCTATTGCGGGTTTCAACAACGACCCAATTACCAGATTAGTTGAGCCGAAATTAACTACGGTTGATTATCCCGGATACGAAATGGGTGAGATGGTTGCCAAACTTATTATCGACCATTTAAACGGCAATACTAATTTATCTGTTACTAACAGTTTGGTAATGAAAGCTGAACTAATTGTAAGAGATTCTACCATCAAGAAAAGTTAAAATCCCTTCTAAAAAAAGAAAATCCTTCTACATTTGTACAAAAAAATTTAGTTATGCAAACGTGGTACGAATGTAAAGTCAAATACCTTAAAATTGACCAGGGAGGATTTGAAAATAATGTAAACGATAATTATTTAATTGATGCTGTTTCTTTCACTGACGCCGAATCAAGAATTTTTGAAATCATGAAAGAAATAACCAGAAACGAATTTCAGGTTTTGAATATTAAACGATCTAACATTTCTGAAGTAATTTCGAAAAACGACGGAGAATGGTGGTATAAAGCGAAGATTTCAATAATTAGTATTGATGAAGAAGCAGGAAAAGAGAAAAAAAGTAACAGCTATCTTCTAATCATGGCCAACGATATTAATGACGCTCTGAAACAACTTGAAGAGGGATTATCATATTTATTAGTACCTTATGTCTGTACTGCAATTCAACTTAGTACAATTGCCGACGTATTTCCGTATATTCCAAAAGTCATTACTGATACTGTACAAGGATAAGTGTTTTATCCCCCTTCATAACTAAAAAAATAAATTTTACTGCTTTAATTATTTTGAAGCCCATAAACTATCATCACTCATCCAAGCTTCAATTTTCAATTCTTCTTCTATAACTTCATTCGTGAAAACAGCTTTTTTATCTGTTTTTGAGATTTTCCAATAATTGTCATCCAACATCCATTCCTCAACCTTTAATGCTTCCTTCTCAGTTGTCGATTCTAACTTTAACTCTGACAAATTCTTACTTATCAATACTGTCTCGTTTTTACTTGTTTCTTCTTTCGGTGAAGTAAAACTCATCAATGAAAATGGTATTACTACTAAAAAAAGAGTGCTTAAATTAATTGTTTGTGTTTTCATGGTTCTAAAAATTATTTTCTTTGTTTAATTACATACGATATGACTCAAATGCTTTAAAAACGTTACTGTTTAAGGGCTTTAAAACCGTTAACCAATCCTTTTTCACGATAAACAGATGAATTTTGTCGGTAAGAAATTCTCTTTTTTAATTATAAAATTATACTTGACGTATTCTATTATCTTTGCACCTTAATATTTTTTAAAATGATTTCAGCTGAACAGATAAAACTTAGTTTTGGAGGATTTGACCTTTTTAAAGGGATTTCATTTATTGTTAATCCACGTGACAGAATTGGTCTTGTTGGAAAGAACGGAGCAGGAAAAACAACTTTATTGAAAATCTTGTCCGGGATACAAAAACCAACTGAAGGTAACGTAACTTCACCAAAAGACACTTCAATCGGTTATCTACCACAAAATATGAAAGTTAACGATAGCTTATCTGTATTCGAAGAAGCTCAAACTGCTTTCAAAAAGATAATGGACATGGAGAAGGAACTTCATTCCTTAAACCTAGAACTAGCTGAAAGAACCGATTATGAAACTGATGATTACCATAAAGTAATTCAGAGAATTACCGACCTGAACGATCATTATAATATTGTAGGAGGTCATAATTATCAGGCAGATATTGAACAAACTCTTACCGGCCTGGGATTTTCAAGAAAGGATTTTAACAGGCAAACCTCAGAATTCAGCGGAGGCTGGAGAATGCGTATCGAATTGGCAAAATTATTATTAATCAAACCAGATATTTTTCTTCTTGATGAACCAACAAACCACCTCGATATTGAATCAATCCAATGGCTGGAAGATTTCTTAAAGAATTATAATGGTGCGGTTATCCTTGTATCCCACGATAAGGCATTCCTCGACAATGTAACTAACAGAACAATAGAGATTTCACTAGGAAAAATATATGACTATAAAACAAACTATTCCAACTATTTAATTCTTAGATCCGAAAGAAGAGAACAACAACTATCTTCATACAGAAACCAGCAAAAGGTAATCCAGGAAACAGAAGATTTCATTGAAAGATTTAGATATAAGGCAACAAAAGCAGTACAAGTTCAATCGAGAATCAAACAACTTGATAAAATAGATATAATTGAAGTTGATGAAGAAGACAACAGCTCTCTGAATCTTAAATTTCCTCCTGCCCCCAGATCAGGGAAAATTGTTGTAGAAGCTAAAGCTTTATCTAAAGCATATGGAAATCACGAAGTTCTTAAACAAATTGATTTAATAATTGAAAATGGTGAAAAGGTCGCTTTTGTTGGAAAAAACGGCGAAGGAAAAACCACCCTAGCTAAGGTTATCACCAACGAACTCAATCATACAGGAGTATTAAAAATAGGGCATAATGTTAAGATTGGTTATTTTGCTCAAAACCAGGCCGACCTCCTTGATGAAGAAATTAGTGTTCTGGAAACAATTGATAAAGTTGCTGTCGGTGACATTAGGTCCAGAATCAGAGACATACTGGGAGCATTCATGTTTTCTGGCGATGCTGTTGAAAAGAAAGTAAAAGTCCTTTCCGGAGGAGAAAGAACTAGGCTGGCAATGGTTAGATTAATGCTTGAACCTGTAAATCTTCTCGTGCTTGATGAACCTACTAACCACCTGGATATTAGATCTAAAGATATTTTAAAAAAGGCACTAATTGAGTACACAGGTACTTTACTTGTAGTTTCTCACGACCGTGAATTTCTTGATGGACTTGTAAATTGTGTTTATGAATTTAAGAATAAAAAAATCAAACAACACCTAGGTGGAATATATGATTTTATCCAGAAAAAGAAAATTGAGTCTTTACGAGAGCTCGAAAAAAATAACTTACCAAAGGGCCAAAAGAATGACTCGAAAAGTATTACTCCAACTGAACAAGTAAGTTTTGAAGAGAGAAAGGAAATAAACAGGCAGATTTCAAAATTTGAAAAACAAACTGTCGCAATAGAATCTGAAATATCAAAAATTGAAATCGAATTAGAAAGGCTGAATGTTACAATTTCAAATCCAAACAATAATGACCATACACTTTTCAACATTTATGAAAATATGAAAATTAAACTTGAAGAAAAATTAAGTGAATGGGAACAAATTCATAGTGAACTCGAAAATTGGATATCAAAAAAATCATGGTAATTTTAGAAAATGGAAAAAAGTGATTATATTTTTGGAATTAGGGCAGTAATCGAAGCTGTCAAGTCAGATAAAATTATCGACAAGATTCTTATCAAGAGAGGATTACAAGGAGAATTATTTCTTGAACTTAATGAACTTATCAAGGAGTTCGACTTAAATACTCAGACTGTACCTGAAGAAAAACTCAATCGGATTACTCGCAAAAATCACCAAGGGATTATTGCTTTTATATCACCTGTGCCGTTTTATGATCTAGATGAGATTATAGCACAAACATACGAAAAGGGCAAGACACCTTTGTTTTTATATCTTGACCAAATAACGGATGTAAGGAACTTTGGAGCTATTGCCCGAAGTGCAGAATGTGCTGCAGTAGATTGCATTATAATTCCGGAGAAAGGTTCTGCTCAAATAAATGGTGATGCAATTAAAACATCAGCCGGTGCGCTTCACACAATACCTGTCTGCAGGGTTAAGAATTCTGTCGGAACAATTAAAAAAATGCAAGAAAACGGAATTAGGATATTTGCTGCAACAGAAAAAGCAAACTCTGATTACTTTAAAAGTGACTTTAATTGTCCTTGCACCATAGTTATTGGCTCTGAAGATCAAGGAATATCACCAGAAATTTTAAGATTAGCAGATGAATTAATAAAAATTCCTATAAAAGGTAAAATTGAATCCTTAAATGTGTCTGTAGCTACAGGAATACTGCTTTATGAAGTAATCAGACAAAGATCATAGCAAAAAGCGTTACTATCTATCACTAATAAAATGAACCATTTTATAATATTACTCCATCCAAAGAGCTATCATCTCCCATAACATAGTTCTCTTATGGGAGATGATAGTTCTTTGGTAATATTAAATAGATAGTTTAAAAACCAACATTTAAAACAGAAGAAAATTAAAATATTGGAACTTCTCTTTTAAAAGTTTCTTCAAGAGAAATAAAGGTTTCAGTACTGGTCACCCCCTGAATTTTTTGAATATTCGCACTCAGTATTTGTTTGAGATGCTCATTGTTTCTGGCAAATACTTTAGCGAAAATGGCATATTTACCTGTAGTATAGTGACATTCTACTACTTCAGGAATTTTTCTTAATTGCTCAGCTACAGTTTCATAAATCCCACCTTTATCAAGAAAGATTCCAATATATGTACAGGTGTGATAATCAACTTTTTTTGGATCAATCTGATAACCAGATCCGGTTATTACTTCCATTTCAATTAAACGATTGACTCTCTGATGCACTGCTGCTCTTGATATACCACATTCTACAGCAACATCCTTAAAGGGTAGACGGGCATTCTTGGTGATTATTTCCAGAATTTTAATATCTGTATCGTCTAATTGATGTTTTAGTGACATTCTAGTATGTTTTTAGTTAATCAATAATAAGTTGACCGATTCAAAAGTAAATAATTAATAGCATTAATTCAATCTGAAATATTTTTTTTCTGTAAAAGAAATGTTTTAAATAAAAAAGCAAAGCACCACACTTTTGATGTGGCGCTTATCCCAAAAGCTTATAAATAAACTTTTATTGCAACAGTGAACGTACTTTTAGGGATATTGCCTGGCCATCGGCTTTTCCTGCTAATTCCTTAGTGGCAGCACCCATAAACTTCCCTATGTCTTTAATGCTTGTTGCACCAACTTTTTCAATTATTTGTTTTACTGCATTTTCCAATTCAGTATCAGTCATCATAGCTGGCAGATAAGACTCAAAAACAGCAACTTGTGCTTTTTCAACCTTCGATAGGTCTTCCCTTCCTTGTTGGTCATAAATTGCAGCTGAATCTGTACCTTGTTTTGCTAACTTCATAATTATCTTAATTGACTCTTGGTCTGATAGTTCATGGTCAGAACTTATGGCTGACTTAGCTTCAAGCATAGATTTTTTTATATTCCTTAATGCTTCAAGCTTGACAGAATCACGGGCTTTCATTGCATTTTTTATGTCTTCGTTTATTTGTTCAAAAAGTGTCATTATAATTTGTATTTATTGGATTTATAATTAATCTACATTTTTATGCAGATAGGAATTATTTTCACTGAGAAAAACCTCGTTATTGTCATCCGTTGAAAGTGAAAATCGAGAAACTTTTCTTTCATCAGTATCATCTTGAGACTTCTTTTTAATGCTTCTCCTCATATATGCAGGAATGTTTTCAAATCTGTCAATATCCTCTTCTCTAGCATTTAAAAAATCATTTGAAAAATCAATTTTCTCTTTTTTGGGTTCTTCTTGAACCTGAGAAGTCTTTTTTATGTTTGAGTAAAGACCTCCAAAATCATCTTTCTGTTTTTCTTTATTAAAATTAAAGACTTCTTGCTTAACAGGCTGTTGTGTCTTAGTCGAATTTGTAGATTTCTGCTGGTTCAAATAACCTGATGCATGTTCGTCAACAGAGTGGTAAGTTTTCTCAACCTTCTTAGTTGCAAGTATTTCAGGAATTGAACTCGTACTGAAACCGGTTGCGATGATTGTAACAGATAATTCTTCCCCCATTGTTTCATCTTTACCGTTCCCCCATATCAAGTCAGCATCATATCCAGCCCTTGCCTGAACGTAATCTGTTATTTGACCGATCTCATCCATTGTAACTTCGCAAGTACCAGAAGTGACATTCAAAAGGATATTTCTTGCGCCTTTAATATTATTGTTGTTTAACAACGGTGAGTTAAGAGCTTCTTCGACTGCTTTGATTGCCCTATCCTCTCCAGAAGCTGTTGAAGACCCCATAATTGCCACCCCGCTTTGCCTCATGACTGTTTCTACATCAGCAAAATCAACATTGATATATCCATGAACAGTTATTATTTCAGCAATACCTTTAGCTGCAGTTGCTAAAACATCATCAGCTTTAGAAAACGCTTCGGAGATTTTAAAATCCCCATACATCTCCCTGATTTTCTCGTTATTAATAATTAATAAAGAATCAACTTGTCCCTCCAGCTCCTGGATTCCTTCTATTGCTTGTTGTATTCTTCTTTTCCCTTCATTCCTGAATGGTATTGTTACAATGCCAATTGTAAGTAGGTCGATATCTCTACATGCTTTAGCAATAACAGGTCCAGCACCAGTCCCAGTTCCACCCCCCATACCGGCAGTTATAAATACCATCTTAGTTCCTTCGCCAATTGATTTCTTTACATCTTCAATATTCTCTATTGCTGCCTGCTTTCCAATTTCAGGTTTATTCCCAGCACCCCGACCTTCCGTCAGCGAAGAACCTAAATGAACTTTACAGGGAACAGGACTATTAGCAAGAGCCTGAGAGTCAGTATTACAAACAACGAAGTCTACATCTTTAATCCCTTTACGCCACATATGATTTACTGCGTTGCTTCCACCTCCTCCTACGCCAATTACTTTAATTATAGACCCTTCATTGACAGGCAAATCAAAACTTGTTATTATTTCGGATTCCATTATATTTTTTTTTATAAGTTATTCAAGCTCTGCGCTATTTTCTTCAAATAAACTATTAAACTGACGCATAAACCAATTGTCAATTTTAACTTCTTTCTTTTTCTTAATCTCTTTCTGGCTAATTGGTTCTTCCACAGGTCGTGGTTTCTTTCTGATAACTACATCATCTTCTATCTCAATTTCAACACGTCGAATGTCCGAGTCGTCTGAAAAAACCACTTCTTTAATCGTTTCTTCTTCAAATTCAGGTTCCAAATCAAGATCGGTTAACTGAACAAACTCTTCCGGTTCTCTATCAAAATCTTGAAGAATGGCTGAAGGATTAACCTTAAAGCCGGTAGCAATTATTGTTACGCTTATATTTTCTTCCAGAGTTTTATCATAACCATTACCCCAAATTATGTTCGCATCAGATCCTGCTTCATTTTGAAGGTATTCAATAATTTCACCTATCTCCCCTATTGTAATTTCGTTTTGTCCGGAAGTTATATTAAGCAAAATATCTTGTGTCCCATTAATATCGTTACTATCAAGCAATGGAGATTCAAGAGCTGCCTTTGTTGCTTCTATTGCTCTGTTTTCTCCTTCAGCATAACCTGTCCCCATAATAAAAACTTTACTTCCAGACATTACGGTGAACACATCAGCAAAGTCAATATTAATATTTCCCGGCAGAGTAATAATTTCGGCAACCCCCTTAACTGCAGTAGCTAATATTTCATCAGCTTTTGCAAAAGCTTGCGACGCAGGAAGGTTTCCATAAATCTCCCTAATTTTATCGTTGTTAATAACTAATAAGCTGTCAACATGCTCTCTAATATTTTCAATACCTTTTAATGCTTGCTCGTATCTCTTTCTTCCTTCTGATTTAGAAGGTACAGTTACAACAGCTATTGTTAAAATATTCATCTCGCGACAAACTTTAGCGATCACAGGCGCAGCACCAGTCCCAGTTCCTCCTCCCATGCCAGCTGTTATAAAAACCATATGAGTCTTATCTGACAGAATAGCTTTTACATCTTCTATGTTTTCAATTGCAGCCTGCTCTCCTAGTTCAGGTTGATTCCCGGCTCCTCTTCCCATTGTCAAAGACTCTCCTAGTCTGACTTTTATTGGAACAGGACTATTCAGCAATGCTTGTCCATCAGTATTACAAACAATGAAACCCACATCTGCAATACCTTTGCGGTACATATAATTTACAGCGTTACCGCCTCCACCGCCAACCCCAATAACTTTAATATTAGCAGCAATATTGGGTTCAGAGTTGAAATTCAATAATTCTTCAGACATAATTTTGATATTTAAAGTTCTGAATTCTATTCTTCGTTAAAAAACAATGATAATTTTTGAAATACAGAATCGCCAAACTTTGACTTTGACTTTTCTTCTTTTTTTATCGGTTTTGAAACTAATTCTTCATTTTGAGCATTCACATCCTTGAGTGCTTTTTTCAGCAATCCAAAAGCAGCTGCAAATTGAGGGCTTTCTAGCACTTTCTCTTGATCAAGAGTCAAACCAATTATTGGAAAACCAATTCTTACATCCATTCCTGTTTTGTATCTAACAAGCTGTCTTAATCCCTCAAGCTTTGCACCCCCACCGGTTATTACAATTCCGGCACCTAGTTTATCTAAATATCCGCTTTCTTGGATCTGCGTATAAATAAATTCAACAATTTCCTCCATTCGTGCCTGAATTATATACGATAAGGTCTTGAACGAAATCTCTTTAGGTTCCCAGCCATTAATCCCCGGAATGGTAGCAACTTTATTTGCAGGTGCAAAATCGCCTAAAGCAGCACCGTACTGAACTTTCAATAATTCTGCGTGTTTTAATAAGATATTGCAGCCCTCCTTTATATCAAGAGTAACTGAGTTTCCACCAAAGGGTATTATCGAAATAAATCTCAACACGTTCTCGTTAAAAACAGAAATTGATGAAGTACCTCCTCCTAAATCAATAACCACAACTCCCGCTTCTTTTTCTTCATCCGACAACACAGAATCAGATGCAGCAATAGGTGTTACAACTGCTTTTACGAGTTCAAACCCTGCTTTACTTAGACTCATCCGAAGCTTTTCTTCGTAAATCTCAGGTCCTATTACTAACTTGTATTCAGCACAAAGCTCAGATCCTGCAACACCAATAGGATTATGAATCGCAGTTTCACCATCAACTGAATAAGACTGAATAACAACATGATAAATCTTTTCTCCAGGTTGTTGAACAGTTGACCTTGCTTCTTCAAAAAGACCCTTTATATCAGCTTTCGTGATTATTTTTCCAGCTTCAATACTTTTGTGAAGGACCCTGTTTACTGTACGGATTTTTTGTCCACTTACGTTCACGTACAGTTTTTTTATTTCGACTTCTAGACCGGCAGATGCTTTAACAACAACTTTTTTAATTGCCTCAACGGTTTCGTCAATATTAAACACAACTCCCCTTCTAATTCCAGCAGATCCAACCATGGAATAACCTAATACTTCAGTTTTCTTTCCTTCATTTTCTCTGCCAATAAGGCAAATTGTTGTATTTGTCCCAATATCGACTGATGCTACAATATTATTTCGTTCACTCATAGGTGTATTATTATTCTTTGTTCACTGTATTTTTTATCTCTTGGTACAAACTATCTGATTTCTGAATTTCAAGGATACTTTTTTATATTTTCTCCAGTCTTCTCCATCAAATCCTTCGGTATAAAGCGCATAAAGATGTTTAAACTTCCGCTCCATATCTTCAATCTTTCCAAACTCTACTGTGTGGGCTCCTATTCTTGGTACTAAAAGAACTTCACCATTTCTTCTCACATGAATTTGCTCAATCAAAGATTTCAAATATTTATCATCATATATAAAATCAAGCAAAACCGGTAATTCATTTTTTGCTAAATCTTGATTCAGATGGCCAGTCACAACCATTACTTTTTTAGTAGCTAATATTGAAAAAGGCATTTTGTAACCTTTCCTGTCGACGTAATAACCACCATTTGTAGTTATTACTCTATAATATGGTTCCCTCTGATCAATCTTTACTTTTAATCCACCCTTAAAGAATTTAGAATCAGACTTCTCAAATCCAACATATACTTCTGCGTCTTCAACCCATGGATTTTTTTCTATTTTCTTCTCAATAGGATCAGTGTTCAATGTATTCAACTTCCTACCCTTCAAGCCATTCACGCTTGAATAAACAATATTTTCTATTGATCTTTCGGATATATAATGTTGCTTTTCTTTAAAAAAAACCTCCACGCCATTACATCGCAGCTCCTTCACCTTATTAACAATCAGAGTTAGAGTTACAATTATCATTGCTATAAGAGCAATAAGTGCCGTGAATTTTATGATTACTGTTCTTTTCATTTATTAATAATCTGTCCTTTAAGCATCAAGCAAATTGGTTCAACCAGCTTGTCAATATCACCTGCTCCCATAGTCAATAAGATATCGAACTCTTTAATTTTAAGTTTTTTAACAAGATCATCATAGCCAACAATTGACTTAAAATTACATTTCATTTTATCCAATATCGTTTTTGATGTAACTCCAGGTATTTGTTTTTCCCTTGCAGGATAAATATCTAATAAAATTGCCTCATCAAGAAGATCTAAACTTTCTGCAAAACCATTGGCAAAATCCTTTGTTCTTGAATATAAATGAGGCTGAAACACCCCTAACAATTTTTTATCGGGGAACAATTCTTTTATTGAAATTATTGTAGCTTTAATTTCTTCCGGATGATGAGCATAATCATCGATAAAAAGTTTATTATCATCTTGAAATCTGATATCAAACCTCCTTTGAACACCTTTATAAAGAGAGATCGCCTTTTTAACTTTTATTGGATCAGCTCCTGATAATAACGCCGCAGATAAAGCTGCTAGAATATTTTCAACATTGACCTTACCCGGATATTCCAGACGCACGTCTTTAATAAGCATATCGGGTGCAACAACATCAAACTGATATGCTTCTTTTACTATTTTTAAATTTCTAATATGGAAATCTGCTTCTTTTTCAATTGAATAACTGAAGAATTTTTTGTCAGGAAATTCATTAAAGGATAAATCTAATCCTTGTTTGTACAAAATAATTCCGTCTTTACGGACATTAGAAATAAATTTATTGAAAGCTTCTTTTAAAGAACCATAATCACCATAGATATCTAAGTGATCTGCATCAATGGATGTTATCAAAGCTAAAGATGGATATAACTGTAAAAAAGATCTGTCATACTCATCAGCTTCAGTGACGACTAAACTATTTGGATTGTTTGGTAGTACAAGGTTGGAATCAAAGTTTCTTGAAATACCTCCTAAAAAAGCACCAATATCAATACCTGATTCCTTCAATAAAAGAGTAATCATTGTTGTAACAGAAGTTTTACCATGGGTTCCCGAAACAGCAATACATTCTCTATTACTTGTCAGAAACCCAAGTAATTCACTTCTTTTAACAATTTGGTAGCCATTTTTTTGGAAAAACAAATATTCAGCATGATCTTCCGGAACGGCTGGCGTTCTGACTACCAAAGTGTTTGAATTTAAAAAGGTTTTCGGAAGCTGATTGAGGTCTTCCGTATAATGAATAGTAATACCTTCTTTTGATAATTGAATTGTAAGTGGGGTTTTCGTTAAATCATAACCTGAAACATTCTTACCTGTAGCTTTGGCAAACCTGGCAAGAGCACTCATCCCGATACCCCCGATACCAAGAAAGTAAATGTTTTCTATATGTTTTAAATCTATACTCATTTCTTTATCATCCCCATAATAATTTCAGCAATATCTCTTGCTGCATTAGGTTTTGCCAAAGCAGAAATATTTTTCTTTAATTGATTGATTTTCTTTTCATCATCTAATAAACCTATTGTTACATTAAACAAGTTTGTCAAAGCATCACAATCAGGAACCAATATTGCAGCATCTTTTTCAACTAAGGCTAGAGCATTCTTTGTTTGATGATCTTCAGCTACGTTAGGAGACGGAACCAGAACGACAGCCTTTCCCATCATACATAGTTCTGAAATTGTTCCAGCACCTGCTCTTGAAATTACAACTTCAGCTAAGGAATATGCTAGATCCATTCTTGAAATAAATTCATAAACATGTAAATTGGAACAATCTGTCACCTTTTTATTATTAACAATATCATTAAAATAATACTTCCCTGTTTGCCAAATAACTTCTATTTGAGAATTATTAATCAAATCCAGAGAGTTCAGAACACTTTTATTTAGTGTCCCCGCTCCAAGGCTTCCTCCCATCAATAGAATAACCTTCTTTTCTCTGTTAACGTTAAAATAATTAGCAGCTTCTTCTTGTTTATTCAAACCTTCAAGTAAATTCTTTCTAACTGGATTTCCGGTGTGGACGATCTTATCTGCGGGAAAATAGCGATTCATTCGATCATAAGAGACACAAATTTTACTTGCCCTCTTACCCAACAATCTGTTTGTGATTCCGGCATACGAATTTTGTTCCTGAATCAATGTTGGAATTCTCAAATTTATCGCTACTCTCAAAATTGGACCGCTAGCATATCCGCCCACACCTACCACAACATCAGGATTGAATTGCTTAATCAATTTGCGCGCAAGTTTTATACTTCGAGCCAGATTTAAAAAAAAGGTAATCATTTTAATTCCTGGTTTGCGTGGAAATCCTATAACAGGTAACCCAACAATATTATATCCTGCGGCTGGAACCTTTTCCATTTCCATCCTACCGGTTGCCCCTACAAATAGAATGTCACAATCAGGTTTTATAGCCTTTAGTTCATTCGCTATTGAGAGGGCCGGGAAGATATGTCCTCCGGTTCCACCGCCACTAATAATTATTTTTAATTTTTTATTCATTATATATTTAATATCCTTCCAAAATCATTCAACACTAATCTATTGCACCTACCTCAGCAAATTCATGATCTTCTTCCGGGGGTTCGTTTATATTAATTTCTATTTTCTCTTCTCCCGCTTCTTCTATAGTATTCTGATAGCTGACCCTCAAAATACATCCCAGAGAGAAAGCCGTGAACAATGTTGAAGTTCCTCCCATACTAATCCATGGTAAGGTCTGACCGGTCACAGGAAGTAATCCAGTAGAGACGCCCATATTAATCATTGCCTGGAAAACAAACATTAGGGTTAATCCCGTAACCATAAAAGCAGGAAAGGTTCGCTTCGTTTGTTTTATAATCAAGCCTGATCTTGCTGCAAAGATTATATATGCAAGTATTACAAAAAAGCTAATCCAACCATACTCTTCAACCAGAATAGCAAAAATAAAATCGTTATACGCAGCAGCCATGTGATTTCTAACCTTACTACCTCCGGGACCATGACCTCCCTGGCCTCCCCTATATATTGCCATTTTTGCGTAATCAGCCTGGGTAATACCTATTTCAGATTCCGGATCACCCTTGATAAATCTATCTATCCTACCCTTAACAGTATTCAATCTACCAACATTGACACTTGATGCTAAAACATAAAAAATAGCGACTGCAGCAATACCTCCAACAATTGTTAAACCTAAAAACTTCAACGGAACCCTTCCTATAAACATAAGGGTCATAATTGTCAGAAATAGTAATGCGGCAGTTGAAAAATTAGATAATGAAATCAACAAACACACTACCCCAGTAATTACAAGTATCCATAAAAAAGTATTTGCCGAGGGGGGATTTTCATTATCCTGATTATTAGCTAATAATCGTGAAACAAACAAAACCAATCCTATCTTCACAATTTCTGCAGGCTGAAAAGAAATTAACCCAAGATTAAACGTACGTCCGGTTCCTCCACCTACCCTTAGAACCAATGCTACAGCTAAAAGCATTACCCCTAATCCTAATATTAATAAGGAAAAAATTGATAGAAATTTGACAGGTATATATTTTACAACAAGAATGATAACACCAAAACCCAATATTAACATTACCATTTGCTTGGCCAAATAATAAAAAGTATTTCCGTTCATTTGTCTATATGCAAGTGAACCAGTTGCGCTATAAACAACTAATAATGAAAACAGAGATAGAAAAATTAAAACTAACCAGATTACTCTGTCTCCTTTTAATATATTGAAAATTTTATCCATTCTATAAATTTCTCACTGCTTCTTTAAATTGTCTTCCTCTATCTTCATAGTTATCAAATAGGTCAAAACTCGCACATGCAGGCGAAAGCAAAACTGTATCTCCATTTTCCGCAAGGAAGTAAGACGATTTTACAGCATGCTCCATACTCTGCGTTTCTACAATTTCTGGAATTACATCTTTAAATGTTTCCAATATTTTAGTGTTGTCTTTTCCCAAACACACAATTGCTTTAACCTTTTGTTTTACAAGTTCCATGAGCTCACTGTAATCATTTCCTTTGTCAATTCCACCTACAATCCATACGGTCGGCCTTGTCATTGACTCCAATGCATACCAAACAGAATTGATATTTGTAGCTTTTGAATCGTTGATAAAATCAATCCCATGCACCGTTAGGTATTTTTCCAATCTATGCTCAACTCCCCTGAAGTCTGTGAGGCACTCCCTGATAAATTCACTTTTTATATTTGAAACCATTCCTATAATACCTGCTGCCATTGAATTGCAGGCATTATGTTTGCCTTGAAGGGATAAATCGTTTACTGACATTTTGAATGTTTTATTGTTGTATTTAACTACTACTTCATCATTTTCAATAAATGCCCCATCACCTAAATTTTTACTTTCTAAAGTGAACGGCATTAAAATAGAATCGATCTTCCGATTTTTAATTTCTTCTCTTACTATCGGATCATCATTGAAAAAAATAAAAAAGTTTTCTTTTGTCTGATTCTGAATAATTCTAAATTTAGAATCTGTATAATTTTTCATTTTGTAATCATATCTATCAAGATGATCAGGAGTAATATTCATAAGAACAGCAATATTTGCTCTAAAATCAACCATCCCATCTAATTGGAAACTGCTTAGCTCAATAACAAAATAGTCATAGTTGTCTTCTGCAACCATTCTGGCAAAGCTCTTTCCAACATTTCCTGCCATCGCTACATTTAAACCTGCCCTTTTTAGCAAATCATAAGTTAGCATAGTAGTGGTTGTTTTTCCATTACTCCCAGTAATACAAATCATTTTTGCTTTTGTATATCTGCCGGCAAATTCAATCTCTGAAATAATTGGAATTTCCTTTTCCTTCAATTTTTTTATAATTGGCGATTTATCAGGAATACCAGGACTTTTTACTACTAAAGAAGCTTTATATATTATTTCCTCAGTATGATGTTTTTCTTCAAATAAAATGTTTCTGGACTCAAGCTCTATCCTGTAAATTTCTTTTAATTCTCCAATGTCAGATACAAAAACATCGAATCCTTGTTTCAATCCAAGTATAGCGGCACCAACACCACTTTCACCAGCTCCTAGTATCACCAATAATTTTTTCATCAACGCATTTTCAATGTTATTACACTTACTATTGCCAATACCATCGCAATAATCCAAAACCGTGAAACAATCTTTGCCTCATGGTAACCTTTCTTCTGATAATGATGATGAAGTGGAGCCATAAGAAATATTCTCTTTCCTACACCATACTTCCGTTTTGTGTATTTGAAATAGCCAACTTGAATTACAACTGACAAGTTTTCAGCTACAAATATTCCACAGAACAAGGGAATCATTATTTCCTTTCTAATAATTATCGCAAAAACTGCCAGAATTCCACCTAAAGCAAGGCTACCTGTATCCCCCATAAAAACTTGAGCAGGATAAGCATTGAACCACAAAAAACCGACTGTCGCCCCAATAAAAGCAGCAACAAATATTGATAGTTCCCCAATGTTTGGAATAAACATTATATTGAGATAATCAGCCAACATTATATGACCACTTACATACGCTAGTATACCTAGTGTAGAAGCACTAATCGCTGTTGTCCCGGCCGCTAGTCCATCAAGACCATCTGTTAGGTTCGTTGCATTGGATACAGCTGTAATTATGAATATAATCAACAACATATAAAAAATCCAAGTAGCTATATCCTGTGTGTTCTCAGGAAGAAATTTAAATAAACTCTTATAGTCTAGTTCCTGCCCTTTAACAAAGGGTATTGTTGTTTTTGTCGACTTCACTTCCTTCGTTAAATAACTAACTTCTTGTTGCCCGGTCTCACGGTTTTCGTTAACTTCTGTAACAAATTTCCCATTCACATCTGTTACTTTCTCACGTACTACAACATCATCACTCAAATAAAGCGTAGCTGCAACAATCACACCTAAAGACACTTGCCCTAGCACTTTGAATTTTCCGGCAAGTCCTTCTTTGTCTTTTTTAAACACCTTGATGTAATCATCGATAAAACCAATAAATCCTAACCAGACTGTAGTGATAATCATCAACCATACGTAAATATTGTCCAGCCGGGCAAACAAGAAAGTTGGTAAAAGAATTGAGGTAAGTATTATTATTCCTCCCATTGTAGGAGTTCCTTTCTTTTGCATCTGTCCTTCAAGTCCCAGGTTCCTTACTTCTTCTCCTATCTGTTTCTTCTGAAGGAACATAATGATTTTTTTACCATAAATCATTGTTAAAATTAATGACAGGATTGCTGAAGCAGCAGCTCGGAAAGATATGTATTGAAGAAGTCCCAGTCCGGGAATATCCCAATGTTCAATCAATGAATAGATGTAATAGATCATAATTTTTTAAATTATTCAATCCCAAAAATTTTCTTTATTTCCTCTCTATCATCAAAGTGATATTTGACTCCATTAATTTCTTGATAGTTTTCATGTCCCTTACCGGCTATCAAAATAATATCCCCGGGTTTAGCTATCATCACAGATGTTTTAATTGCTTCCCTTCTGTCAGAAATAGTCAAAACTTTCTTTGCATTAGATTTGTCAACTCCTGCCTCCATATCTTTAAGTATCGCTGTTGGATCCTCAGTCCTTGGATTATCTGAAGTCAATATTACTTTATCACTTAAATTACATGCTATTGATGCCATTTCAGGACGTTTAGTCTTGTCTCTATCTCCACCTGCTCCTACAACACATATTATATCCACATCCTCACTCCTAATTTCAGAAATTGTAGCTAACACATTTAGTAAAGCATCCGGAGTATGGGCATAGTCAACAACGGCAAATTTCCCTTCCTCGGACCTGAACACTTCGAACCTACCATCTACCGGATACATGTCGCTCATTTCAACCAACACTTTTTCTTTTTCAAATCCAAGTAATTGAGATGCACTATAAACAGCTAGTAAATTATATGCATTGAATTTCCCTGTAAAATGTGTCCATACTTCATCAAAACCAATATTCAATAGCATTCCATCAAAATGGTTTTCTATTATTTTACATTTAAAATCAGCCATTGATCTCAAAGAATAATTATATTTCCTGGCTTTTGTATTTTGCAACATCACATTGCCATTCTTGTCATCTATATTCGTCAAAGCAAAGGCTTCAGGTTTTAGATTATCAAAAAATTGTTTTTTTGCCTTTATATATCCATTAAAGGTTTTATGGTAATCAAGATGATCGTGAGTTATATTTGAAAAGATTGCTCCGTCAAAATCTAGACCTGTTACCCTTTTTTGGTCAATAGCATGGGAACTAACTTCCATAAAACAATACTCGCAACCTGAATCCACCATTTTTTTCATCAGTTTGTTCAACTGTAACTGGTCAGGGGTTGTATGCGTTGCCGGAATATCTTCGTTGTTTATTTTGTAGATAATTGTTGAAATAAGGCCTACCTTATAACCCATCTTCAGAGCTAATCTATATAAAAGCGTTGCTGTCGTTGTTTTACCATTTGTCCCGGTAATACCAATCAATTTTAGCTTCGAAGAGGGATTGTCATAAAAATTAGATGCAGCAATACCTAAACTTTCAGAAGAGTCTTTTACTTGAACATAAGTTACTCCTTCATTAAGCGTTTGAGGCATCAATTCACAAAAAACTATATTTGCTCCTTTCTCTATTGCCGTTGCGATATACAAGTGCCCATCGCTATTTGTCCCTTTAATAGCAAAAAAAGCTGTTCCCGATTCAACTTTTCTTGAATCGAATTCCAATTTAGATATGTTAGTATCTATTCTGCCTTCAATCTTTTCGACCTTCAACCCACTAATCAGTTCATTTAGCTTCTTCATAAATATTGACCTTACAATAAAACTAACTTAAGCTTAAGTATACTACTTGTCCCGGGCCACATTTAGAACCTGGCTGAGGTGATTGTCTTACCACCTTACCTGCCCCACTCATATTACACTTATATCCGGCACTTTCAATTATATATATTGCATCCGATGCTCCCATTCCAAAAACATTTGGTATTTGTCCCTTCACAAACTTTCTTGCTTTCATTTCAACTGATTTACCATCCTCAGATGTGGAAACCCAATCTCCATCTTCCTTGGAAGATTTGTATCTTATGTCAAGTTGTTTACAAACAATTTTCGTCTCTTTCTCAATTCCATTCATCAAAGGGGGTAACTTTTCTTCATCGTTTGATGTTTTCCTTACAGTCTCAATTCTCAAATCTGTTGACATTATACAATCTGCAATATTCCTGAAAACCGGACCAGCAATAGAGCCCCCGTAATAATCACCCTTTGGCTCTGAAATCACTACGACACAAGAATATTTTGGGTCTTCTGCAGGAAAATATCCGGCAAATGATGCCCTGTAACGACTATCGAGGTAACCTCTTTTCTTATCGTATATTTTAGCAGTTCCGGTCTTACCTGCAAATCTGTACTTACTTGATCTGAGATTCTTGGCTGTTCCATTTTCAACAACTCCCTCCATCATGCTTTTTAATTTTCTCAGAGTCGAGTTACTGCAAATCGAGTATTTAATCACTTCGGGGTCAAATTCTTTCTCGGTGTATCCATTGTCATTAATAGATTCAATAAACATTGGCTTCATCATTTTCCCATTGTTCGCAATTGCGTTATATAGTGAAAGAATCTGCAATGGAGATATTTGAAGTTCATATCCATGAGAAATCCATGTAAGTGATGTTCCCCACCAATTATCGTCAGTCGGGTATTTAATATATGGCTTTGATTCTCCTTTAAAACCCAGATCTAATCTTTCGTTTAACCCTAATCTGTAAATTCTGTTTATAAATTCCTTCTCTCGCCCTTTATAGCATTTGTTAATGATCTTTGCAATCCCAACATTGGACGAACGCTCAAATATTTCCTTAACAGTCATTTTCCCATGTTCTCCATGACCATAATCACTGTCATAAATAGTCTTATCGTAAATCTTCCATTTTCCGTCACCTATATCAAAAACATCTGATGTATCAACAAGGCCTTCTTCTAACGCAACAAGCATAGAAGCAAGTTTAAACGTTGAGCCTGGTTCGGTACATCCCTCATGCCCATATGCATAATTATATGTTTCCTGATATTCTCCGTTCTTTAATCCCAGATTCGAGATGGCTCTGATTTTCCCTGTACTTACCTCCATTACTACTGCCGTTCCATATTCTGCTTTACTTTTAATCAACTGATTGCGCAAGTACGTTTCAGTAACATCTTGAAGATAAACATCTATGGTTGTATAAATATTTTTGCCTTTCTCAGGTTCTATTGAAGTAATGTTAACCCATCTTCCTGATAGATTTTGTTGAACCTGTAAACCCTCATCCCCCCTAAGGTAATCCTCAAATTTCTCTTCAATGCCAGAAATCCCTTTTGTCCCCTGATATCCATCTCCTGTACCTTTATTTACAAGACCTATTGTCCGAGATGCCATTTTCCCCTGTGGCGAAAATCTAATATTTTCTTGTACTACAACAAATCCTCCTTTAAATTTCCCATTTTTAAAAATTGGAAACGTCTCTATCTTTTTTAATTGTTCATAGGTAACTTTCTGTGGATGGACTAAATAATATCTCTCTTTTCTCTTATATGCTGCAGTAAGTTCCTTCTTAAATTGAGCACTAGACTTATCAGGAAAAACCTGAGAAAGCTTTTTAGAAAGTGCCCCGACTTCTTTATTGAAAATACTTCTAACCGAAGTCGCTCCTAAATCAAATCTTATTTCGTAAAAAGGAACCGACGTTGATAAAACTCTACCATCATGGGAGCAAATATCTCCTCTTATGCCTTCAATAATTTTCTCTTTATCCTCCAGATATTTTACTTTGCTGCCCCACTTCTCACTTCCAGTAATTTGTATTACTACAATTTTAACTACCAGCCCAAAAGAAAAAACCATTACCATTACTATAAGTATGGTATATCGTAACAATATGTTTTTTCTTAAATTCATTTTATTAGTCAATCTTTATCTTTCGTGGAGGCTCATTTGACTGTTTCAAATTTAAACCTCTTCTTTTTGTCTCTTTCAATACTGTTGAATACCTACTTAACCTCATTAACCTTGCTTCAGTTGTTGCAGATTCAGATCTTAACGCCTTTACCTGTTCCTGAACAATATGTGTATCCCTGAGTATCTTTTCTCCTCTGAAACGAGTGGAAATCATTAACAAACCTAAGAAGGCCAACAAAACCACAACAGGTAGCCACTTTAAAATATTTTCATTCAAGAAAACATTTCCTAAAAGAATTTGCCTTACTCCTACCTTTCTATTATGTTTCGTTTCTTCCGGCATTTTAAATTCTTTCTGCAATTCTTAGTTTGGCACTTCGAGCCCTGGGATTTATTGAAATTTCTTTATCATCAGGGACAAGCAGTTTCTTCCCAACAGGTTTGAATTTCAAAATTTTATTACCATAAAAATCTTGTTCCCCCTCTCCGTAAAAGTCCCCCTTTTGAAAAAAATTCTTTACCAACCTATCCTCCAAAGAATGATAGCTTAAAACGACCAAGCGACCTCCTGGTTTCAACAAATCAGCTGAATCTTCTAAAAAAATCTTCAACGTTTCTAATTCTTTGTTAACCTCTATTCTTAGTGATTGGAAAATTTTTGCCAAATATTTGTTCGCAAATTTTGAAGGAATAACAGGTGTTAATATCTCACTCAACTGTAATGTAGTTTTAATTCTTTTGGCTTGTCTCGATAACATTATTAGCGAAACTATTTTTTTGGAATTGTCCAATTCCCCATATTCCCGGAAAATCCTTATCAGGTCTTCTTCAGAATAATCATTTATCACTTCTTCTGCTGTCAAACTTCCTGTTTGATTCATCCTCATATCCAGCAACCCGTTATATCTAAACGAAAAACCTCTTTCAGGAACATCAAAATCATGAGATGAAACACCTAGATCTGCCAATATTCCGTCGACTTTCTCATAACCATGAAACCGAACGAAATTTTTTATATACTTAAAATTGTTATGGACAAAAACGAACCTTTCATCCTGAATTATATTTTTAACTGCATCTGAGTCTTGGTCAAAAGCAATTAAACGACCTCCTCCTAATTTCTCCAGAATTTTTCTTGAATGTCCTCCTCCTCCAAATGTAACATCTACATATACACCCCCGGGAATGATCGCCAAACCTTCAATAGATTCATTCAACAAGACCGGAATATGATAGTCGACTTCCATTTTATTTAATTTATTTTAAAAACCTCCCCCAAGAAACTCTTCAAACAATCCTCTAAAATCATCGTCAGGCAACATCGACTTTCTAAATTCGTCAATATCCCATAACCTTATCCTATCGCCCTGACCGGTAAATACAACATCTTTTATGACACCTTTCTTTTCGTAGAATGTCTTAGGAATATTCAAGCGTCCATTTTCTGCAACAGAGATTTTTGAAAAATTCTGATAAAATTTATCCAATAACTTACTCTGCCTAGGATCGTTTGGATTTAATTTGGATTTTATAAACTGAAGCCTTTTCTCCCAGGACTCTATCGGATATAAATTCAAGCAGTTTTCGTAGGGATCTAATTCGACTACAAACCCATTCTCATAATCAGGGCCAAGCTCCTTCTTATAGTTTGAAGGCAAAACGACTCTCCCTTTATCGTCAATAGTGGCATTGTATTGATTAGAGAATATTGGCATAGTGGTTTAGATTAATTAAAGTTCAAAATTAAAACTTATTCCACTTTATTACAATTTTATTCCACTTTATTACACACTATTTAATATGCCTAAAAAGAAAACTTTTCAACAAATTGTTTAAAACCTAAACAAAAGCTTAATAAGAGGTATTTAGTGATGAGCAAAAACCAGAATTTAGCAAGGTGAGAATCCAATTCTGAGAGAATCCATATAAAGATATTTAGACAATACTTATCTTAAAATATTCCCTAAAAAAAAAGACAACTTTAAAAAATGCTACAATATCAATTTTAAACTTTAACCTTAAATAATATTATTATAAAATTTTATTACTTTTCGGAGCTTTAAAACTATTTGAATGGAGGTAGAAAACAACAAACAAGTTTTTCACCCAGTAGAAATAAGGGAGATTATAACAAGAAAAAATCCAAAATTAGGTAACCGGATTCCTGGATTTATTTATTATTTACTGTCAAAAATACTTCATTTAAAAAAGGTAAATGAATTAATAACAGAAACTAATAGCAATTCAGGCTTAGGATTTATTTCTGAAGTAATAAAAAAAAGCGATTCACAATATGAAATATTCGGATTGGAGAATGTGCCCAAATCAGGTAAGTTCATTTTTGCCAGTAATCATCCCTTAGGTGGACTTGATGGGTTGATTTTATTGAAAATAATTAACGAAAACTTTGGGAAAACCCAAACAATAATCAACGATTTCTTAATGGAAGTCGGTCCACTAAGAGAATTCTTCATCCCTATTAACAAAGTTGGGAAACAAGCCCGTAACACTGCCCCTTTAATTGAAGAATTATATAAATCAGAAAGCCAAATATTAATATTCCCTGCAGGTCTTTGTTCTAGGAAAGTTAAAGGAGAAATCCGCGATCTTGAATGGCGTAAACACTTTGTCCAAAAAGCTATTGAAAATAAACGCAATATTATCCCTGTTTATTTTGAAGGAAGAAATTCAAATTTCTTTTACAATTTTGCTAATCTAAGAAAATCTTTAAATATTAAGTTTAATGCAGAAATGATTTTATTAGCTGATGAAATGTTTAAAATCTCTAATAGGAGATTTAAGATATCATTTGGAAAACCAATACTATATGAGTCATTGGATAATTCAAAAAAACCAATTGAGTGGGCAAATGAAATAAAAAATATTGTTTACTCACTAAGATCATAATCTTAAAAATTCTTATTGAATAAATCAAAAAATGAAAAACATTGTTTCAAAAATATCTGTTAATCAACTTGAAAAAGAATTAACACCAGAAAAATTTATGAGAAACACCAATAAAGGTGGAAATCAAATTTTTATTATAACAGCCCACGATTCTCCTAACATCATGCATGAAATTGGAAGATTAAGGGAAATTACTTTTCGGAAAGCCGGTGGAGGAACAGGTAACGAAACAGATATTGATGATTATGATACTTCTGAAATACCCTACAACCAGTTAATTGTATGGGATCCAGATGCCAGAGAAATATTAGGCGGATATCGTTACATTCTTTGTAATAACACTGGTTACAATGAAAAAGGAGAACCTTATCTCGCAACTGAGCATTTATTCCATTTCACTGAAAAGTTTAAGAAAGAATATTTACCTCATACTCTTGAACTTGGAAGATCATTCGTACAGCCAGATTATCAATCCAGCAAAGCAGGCGCTAAAGCTCTGTTTGCTCTTGACAATTTATGGGATGGACTTGGAGCATTAACTGTTGACCATCCGGAAATGAAATATTTCTTTGGAAAAGTAACAATGTATACTCATTTCAATATTGATGCCCGGAATTTTATTCTTTGCTTCTTAAATAAACATTTTAACGACCACGAGGAACTAGTATTTCCAAAAGAAAAATATAAGCTCAAATTAAATCTATCGAACTACGAGAAATATTTCGTGGGTAATGATTTCAAGGAAGATTATAAAATACTATCCATAAAAGTACGTGAAAACGGAGAGAATATCCCTCCTCTTATTAATGCTTATATGGGATTGTCTCCATCAATGAGATCTTTTGGAACAGCTATTAACGACGAGTTTGGTGATGTTGAAGAAACTGGAATCATCGTAACTATTAATGATATTTACGAAGCAAAAAAAGATAGGCATATAGAAACTTACCTTAGCAATAAGAAATAGATTAATAAGCCCTTCCGCTTATTCCTTCGTAAAAGTTAATAAATGACAAGTTAACGACCTTGTTCCCACCCGGAGTTGGGTAATTCCCTGTAAAATACCAGTCACCAGTATTGTCAGGACAAGCTTTGTGCAGATTCTCAACAGTCTGAAATACAATTTCTACTTCTGCGTTACAATCTGAAGGTTTGAGCATTTCTGACATTTTCCTAGAAATATCTTCATTTGAAAATGGCTTATAAATTTCAGTAATATAATTGATTATGTCTTCTTTCCCTAAATTCTTCTGTTCATTACATTTTTTGTAAACTTCATCAATTATGCTTTCCAATCCATTATCTTTTAACAACTCAATAGCTGAATGAAAGGCTGCAAACTTATCCAGCTCAGCCATATCAATCCCATAACAATCAGGATATCTTATCTGGGGAGCAGAAGATATTATTATTATTTTCCGTGGATGAAGCCTATCAAGTATTCTCAAGATACTTTGCTTCAGAGTAGTCCCCCTGACAATTGAGTCGTCAATTATAACTAAAGTATCAATGTTTTCTTTTACAACTCCGTAAGTCACATCATAAACATGGGTTACAAGTTCATTACGATCAGAATCACCTGATATAAAAGTTCTGAGTTTAACATCTTTTATTGCAATCTTTTCTATTCTTGGTTCAACAGAAATTATTTCATCAATCTTGGCTTCATCAATAATTCCATTCAAACCCTTGATTTGCTCTTTCTTCCATATGAAAAGATGTTCCCGAATCCCTTCCATCATGCCATAAAATGCAGTCTCTGCAGTATTAGGAATATAAGAAAATACAGTATTCTTCAAATCGTATGCGATTTTCTCCAAAATTGTCGGCGCCAATAGACGTCCCAATTCTTTTCTTTCATGGTAAATATCTTTATCACTTCCCCTTGAAAAATAGATTCTTTCAAACGAACATGACCGTTTGTTTTCCTGTACTCTGATTTGATCTAAAGAAGTCTTTCCATTTTTCTTCACAATCAATGCATATCCTGCATCCAGCTCTTTAACTTCTTCATACGGAACGTTCATTACGGTTTGAATCACTGGACGTTCCGAGGCAACAACAACAAACTCCTCATCTTGAAAATAATATGCTGGTCTTATACCCCATGGATCCCTTGTAACAAAAACATCACCATGCCCAATCATTCCTGCAATGGCGTATCCACCATCAAAATCTCTTGTTGACCTTTCCAGAATTTTTTGAATATTAAGATTTTCTTCTATTTGTGGCGATATTTCAATATTACTTAGTCCATCATTCTTATATTGTCTAAATAGTAATTGGTTTTCTTCATCAAGAAAGTGCCCTATCTTTTCAAGAACAGTAACAGTATCAGTATAAGCACTTGGATGCTGTCCAAGACTAATCAGTTTTTTGAACAATTCATCAGTGTTTGTCAAATTAAAATTTCCGGCAAGTACAAGATTTCTCGATTTCCAATTGTTTTGTCTCATTACCGGATGCACAAACTCTAACGAATTTCTCCCAAAAGTTCCATACCGCAAATGCCCAAGGTATGCTTCTCCGGCAAAGGGCAGATGCTCTTTTGCCCAATCACAATCATTAAATAATAAAGGCTCCTTTTTTAAACTTTTGTTATTTAATTTAAAAATCCCATCAAATATATCTTTGATGGGATTTTCTTTAACAGACCTTGATCTATGAAGATATTCCTGTCCCGGTTTGCTGTTAATCTTGAGTGAAACTAATCCTGCTCCATCTTGTCCTCGGTTATGTTGCTTTTCCATTAAAAGATATAATTTATTAAGCCCGTATAACCAAGTTCCATATTTTTGCTGATAATAATCTAGCGGCTTTAACAACCTTATCATTGCTATACCACACTCATGTTTGATTAATTCACTCATAAATATATTTTACTTCATTTCAATATCACCATTTATGTTCAACCCTATTTCTGGAAAACTAATTACATCTTCGACAACAAAAGTGGAAGAAAACTGATTTTCAATTAAATGCTTCATTTTGAGTGCCTCACTCCTAGTCCTAAAATCACCGACTCTTACTTTAAAATCAGGAGATTGAAAAAGAATATAAACTTTTAAATTTTCATGAAGCATCAAAAATTTCACCTTTGCCTGTTCGGCATTCTCTTTGTTTCCCTGAAAAATTTGAACTCTGTATCCCTCAATTCCACCTTTTCTAAGGGCTTCCTCTTTGTGAATCTGTATTAATGTATCTATTCTTGGATCAGCATTAATAATTAGATTTCCTCTCTTAATTCCTCCTTCGTCGCATTTATTTATCTCAGAAATGACAACCTCGGAAATCTTTTCATTGTTTTCATTTGCGCAACTTCTTTCTACAAAAAACGTAGATCCCATTGCAAATATCTTAAAAAACAACATAAATAAAAATAAAAAGAAACTTCTCATACTCTTTTTTTTAGAAAAATTACATTAAAGTTTACAATTGTAAAGATATATGATTTTTTAAAATCAAAGAAGGGTATTTGATAAATCAAACACCCTTCTTTTTTTATGGATATTTAAGGCTAACCACATTTGGAATGGCCACAATCTTTGCAGGTTAGACATCCTTCCTGATAAATAATGTTGCTGGAACCGCAATTTCCACATTCAGAACCTTCTGCTTTTGTTCCGTCTGGGATGTATTTTTTCAAAGCTCTTGCAACACCGGCCTTCCATGTATTGATTGAATCATCGTTAAGTAATAGGCTGGAAACCAATTCTACAACTTTATGTATTGGCATTCCATGCCTCAAAGTTCCTGAAATCAACTTTGCATAATTCCAAAACTCAGGATTGAATTTATATGACAACCCCTCCATCGTTGTTTTATAACCTCTCTTATTTGTATATTGAAAGTCATATCTCGACTCTTCTCCTTCCCTCTTTTTTATGATTGCTCCCTGACTTACTGAGCGAGGAATCAAAAGCCCTTCTTCGTCATCTGCTAAACCTGTGAATATCTCATATGGTTTGCCATCTAATAAACCAATAAAAGCTATCCATTTTTCACGATTGTTCTGAAAACGCACTACATCTGCCTCAAGACTTTCAGGACGTTTTGTAGGGAAAATTCCCAATCCTGCATCTGACTCTTCTACTTTCTTTTTCCTATCAGATATAAGCACTCCGGTTCTGGATCCATCCCTATAAACAGTAACTCCTTTGCATCCAGATTTCCATGCTTCAAAATATACTTTATCAACTAAATCTTCAGATACATCTTCAGGCATATTAATGGTAACACTTATTGAATGGTCAACCCATTTCTGTATCCTGCCTTGCATCCTTACCTTACTCAGCCAATCAACATCGTTGGATGTAGCTTTATAATAAGGTGATTTTTCAACCATTTCATCCAACTCCTCTTGAGTGTATTTCTTGTTTAATTCAAAGCCATTTACCTGCATCCAGATTTTAAACTTCTGATGGAACACACTGTATTCTTCCCAACTATCTCCTAATTCATCTATAAAATCAACTTGCGCATCTTGATCATTAGGATTTACTTTCCTTCTTCTTTTATAAACTGGCAGGAAAACAGGTTCAATACCTGATGTCGTCTGAGTCATAAGACTTGTTGTTCCTGTTGGTGCAATGGTAAGAAGTGCAATATTCCTTCTCCCGTGTTTAACCATCTCAGAATACAACTCAGGATCGACATTTTTAATTCTGTTCACAAAAGGATTATTTTTCTCTCTATTTGAATCATAAATTGAAAATGCACCCCTCTCCTTGGCCATTTGTACAGAAGATCTGTACGCTTCAAGGGTTACTGTTTGGTGAACTTCTTCAGAAAAATCAGTCGCTATTTCACTTCCGTATCGTAAACCTAAAGCTGCAAGCATATCACCTTCTGCAGTTATTCCTACTCCTGTTCTTCTTCCTTCTTTCGCTTTTTTACTTATATTTTTCCACAAATGAAGCTCTGTTGATTTTAACTCTTCACTTTCCGGATCATTTACTATTTTACCAATAATACCATCTATCTTTTCAAGCTCAAGGTCTATTATGTCATCCATAATCCTTTGAGCCATGCCAACATGTTTCTTAAATAAGTCAAAATTAAACCTCGCTTCTTTTGTAAAAGGGTTATCAACATATGAGTATAAGTTTAATGCTATTAACCTACAGCTATCATATGGACATAAAGGAATTTCTCCGCAGGGATTAGTTGAAACTGTTTTATAACCTAAATCTGCATAACAATCAGGCAAAGACTCTTTTATTATTGTATCCCAAAATAAAATACCTGGTTCTGCCGATTTCCATGCGTTATATACAATCTTTTCCCATAAACCACGAGCATCAATCTCTTTCGAAAAAGTAGGTTCTTTTGAATATACAGGATAATTCTGAACATATTTTTTCCCATCACTCACTGCCCGCATGAATTCATCATCTATCTTGACTGAAATGTTCGCTCCGGTCACTTTACCTTGCTCTAGTTTAGCATCAATAAACTGCTCTGAATCAGGATGCTTAATTAAAACAGACAACATAAGTGCACCCCTTCTGCCATCCTGAGCAACTTCTCGAGTTGAATTAGAATATCTTTCCATAAATGGCACCAACCCGGTAGAAGTCAAAGCAGAATTTAGTACCGGTGACCCCTTTGGCCTGATGTGAGAAAGGTCGTGCCCAACTCCTCCTCGTCGCTTCATCAATTGTACTTGTTCCTGATCAATTTTCATAATTCCTCCATAAGAATCAGAATCACCATCATTCCCAATTACAAAGCAATTCGACAATGAAGCAATTTGGTAACAATTCCCAATACCTGTCATTGGCCCACCCTGTGGTACGATGTACTTAAACTCTTTTAGTACATTAAAAATTTCATCTTCCGTAATAGGATTTGCATACGTTTTTTCTATTCGAGCAATTTCTTTTGCTAAACGCCTGTGCATATCATCAGGTGTTAACTCATAAATATTGCCGTGGGAATCCTTAAGTGCATACTTGTTTACCCATACACGTGCTGCAAGGTCATCACCCTTAAAATATTTAAGAGATGCCTGATACGCTTCATCCGAGGAGAAAGTTCTTTTTTTTGTCTTGATAACTTCTACATTTTCCAGCTCCATAATTCTTTTGAAAAAGGGTGTTTAACACTCATAATTTAGGTTGTCACGATTCTTTGGGATCAAAAATAATCGTTATCGAAAATACAATTAAGGATACAAAACGGATAACTTATTTTAAAGAAGTTATTAAGAAGTTATCAACCTTGAGGATTTACTCGTCTTAATTTCAATGTTTTACTTTTTAATATTTCTCAAAAAGTTTACCAAAAAAATAAGCACTAAGGAAAAATCAATATGTCTCCATATTGAAATAAAATTGAAAAGTCAAGTGAAATTAAATATAAAATTGAAAATTTAATCAACATTCAACTGTTGAAAACACAGTCTACAATCTTTGTTGTTGCTCCTACGTTGTCTCTAACATATATTGCTGCCTTTTGTGATATGGTGTTGACAACATTTTTATCTTTTAACAGATGAGTAAGCAAAGTATTGAATTCTTCAATGTTGTTTACAGGAAATGCACAATGAATTTCCACCAACTCTTTTGCTTCTCTGAATTTCTCGTAATTTGGTCCAAAAATTATCGGCATACCAAATGCTGCCGGCTCTAAAACATTATGAATGCCTACACCAAAACCTCCCCCTACTATTGATATCATGCCATATTGATATAGCGAAGTTAATAATCCATAACAATCTATTATCATCACTTTACAACCAACCATGGATGATGGAGTCGCCTTACTGTAACACACTGTATTTTTCTCTCCAAATTGTTTTTTTATCCTGCTTATACTCTCTTCCCCAACTTCATGAGGTGCTATAATTATTTTCAGGCTCGGGTTTATCCTTAAATATTGCATCAATAATGCTTCTTCTGCTTTCCAGCTGCTACCAGCAATTATGGCTTTGTTGAAGTCAAGAAATTGTTCAATTATCGGTAAAGGCCTGACGCTATCAAATATGCGAGCTACTCTGTCAAATCTTGTATCTCCTGTTATCGTGTAATTTGTAACCTTTAGTTTTTCTAAAAGATCTGCTGATTCCTGGTTTTGTATAAAGAAATGAGTCGGCATTTTTAACATTTTCCTATACCATCCACCATACCACTTAAAAAATAATTGATCTAATCTAAAAATCGATGATACAAAATAAACAGGTATTGATTTCTTTTTTAATAATCTCAAATAGTTGAACCAATATTCGTACTTTATAAAGAAGACTACTTCCGGGTCTATTAGTTTTATGAATTTCTTGACATTTCTTTTAGAATCAAGCGGCATGTAACACACATATTCTGCTTGCTCATAATCCTTTTGCACTTCGTAACCCGATGGCGAGAAGAATGTCAATATTATTTTTTTCTGAGGATATCTCCTTTTTATTTCTTCAATTAAGGGCCTCCCTTGCTCAAACTCTCCTAAGGAAGCACAATGTACCCATACACTTTTACCTTCAAATTTCTTTTCAGTTTTGATCCTTTTCAATAGATCCTTTCTTCCATCAAGCCACTTCCTTGCCTTTGGATTTTTGGAAGAGGCAAGTCTTAAAATTAATAAGTAAATTATTAATCCGAAATTGTAAATAAAACGCATAATATTATCTTATAATCCGGCATTATAACCTGTATCATCCAATAAAACCGGCCCCTTGGATGCCTTTACCGCCAACTCATCACACTTTTCATTGTACTTGTTGTCAGCATGTCCTTTAACCCAAACAAACTTGACTCTGTGCTTTCTATAAATTTTTAAAAATCGAACCCACAAATCTGGATTTTTCTTGCCCTTATAATCTTTTTGTTCCCACGAAAAAACCCAACCTTTTGAAACTGAATCAATAACATATTTAGAATCAGAATATATTGTTACATCACAATTTTCATGTTTAAGGTTCTCAAGTGAAACAATTACTGCCAACAATTCCATCCTGTTATTGGTAGTCAATTTATATCCGGCCGAAAATTCTTTTTTATAATTCCCTGAAATCATAACAATACCATAGCCTCCAGGCCCTGGGTTACCACTAGATGCCCCATCTGTGTAAACAATGATATTAGATGGCATTTAAATTTTTTATCACAGGTTAATTATTTTTTGTTGGCACGCAAATTTAGTAAAAATGATGTTTTGCAAACTATTTTATAATAGTCAATTCATCAATTATATTTGTCGCTCCGGCAAATTTATCTATTACCCATAGCACAAACCGTACATCAACGTTAATACATCTTTGATATTCAGGTTCAAAGATCATATCTCCGCTCATCGCCTCCCAGTTTCCATCAAATGCTATCCCAATTAACTCACCTCTTGTGTTTAAAACAGGACTACCGGAGTTCCCTCCAGTAATATCATTGTTTGTTATAAAACAAGTGTGAAGTGTACTATCTTTATCTTTATATTCACCATAATCACCTGCATAATAGAGCTCTTTTAGCCTTGGCCAAACATTAAACTCTTTGTCTCCCGGTATTTCTTTTTCAATATAACCTTTCAATGTTGTATAATAATTGTAATGGATGGCATCAGAAGGTCTATAATCCTGAACCTTACCATATGTCAATCTCATTGTAGAATTTGCATCTGGATAAAACTCAATGTCCGGATTCATTTCCATCAGCCCCGACAACAATAAACGATATCCTTTATCCAGTTTCTCATCATCTATTTCATTTTCGTTCCTTATTTTCTTAATTTCCTTACTAATATCTTGCGATATTTTATAAACCGGGTCGTTCTCTATTAATGAAATCTTCGGATCCTTAAGAAAAGCTTTAATCTTATTTTCATCATCGAACATGCTTTTCTTAAAAATATCGTCCGCCCACTTTTCAAAATTGTTTTTGTATTTGTTCTCTATCACTTTATAAAAATCAGGAAGATATTTCTTGTTTACATTTTTTGAGTATATCTCTGCTAACGAAGCTACAATCCTTTTATCTGTTTCTGCATCATAATCCTTATAAAAGCTAACAAGTATTTCTTCCATTTTTTCAACAAAAATCTCGACTAGCTCTTTACTGCTACTCTTTTTTAATGCCCCTCTTAATTCTCTGAATTTTAAAGAAAAATTGAATATTTCCGGTCCATATAAATAGGATTCTATTAAAAATTGTAATGCTATGTTATCTTCTTTATCAACATACGCTTCCGAAATTAAAGTTAATGCTTGTCCATATTTAATTTTCCTTTCTTCTGTTTCATTTACCCATTTGGTAAAATCTTCTTCCAAACTCTGCTTCTTTTCATTTACTTTTAACCTTTCAACTCCCTTATTCTGCCCAACACTATATTTGTAATAATTTGAACTTCGCGCATATTTCCCGGCATATTTCAAAGTAGGTGTGATCCCTGTCGACATATATTCACTCAATATTTCAAGCTTTTCCTTTCTGTTTCTGATTCGTGCCTTATTTATACTTTCCCTTGTCAGTGTAACCCCCTCAGATGTTAAATACCTGTTTGTTGTTCCTGGATATCCCATTACCATCGAAAAATCACCATTTTCATATCCTCCAAGATATATTGGGAAAAAATGCTTGGGCTTTAAGGGTATATTATCTTTTGAATAACTTGCTGGCTTCCCTTCTTTGTCAGTGTATATCCTAAATATAGCAAAATCACCGTTATGCCTCGGCCACATCCAGTTATCAGTTTCTGCACCAAATTTACCTATAAAATGAGGAGGTGTTCCAACTAGTCTTATATCATAAAATGTTTCATAGGTGAAAAGAAAATACTTATTCCCAGAATAGAATGCCTCAACCGAAGATTCGTAATGATTGCCCTTTGTTGCTCTTCTTTCAAGCTCTATAGAAGCTGAAATGATTTTTGAATTTCTTTGTTCTTCAGTCATTTCATCGTTCAAAACCAATAATATGGAATCTGTTACATCTTCAACATTGATTAAGAAAGAAACACTCTTACCAGTAACCGGTAGCTCATCTTCTTTCTTCCCTGCCCAAAATCCATCCCTTAGTATGTTGTCCTCTTCTGTCGATAATTTTTGAATATCACTATACCCACAATGGTTGTTGGTGAAAAAAAGCCCTTCCGGAGAAACAATCTCTCCTGTACAAGAACCATGGTCGAGAACAATAACTGCATCTTTTATTGATGACTTTTTATAATCATATATATCGACAGGCGATAATACACTACCAAGTTCTTCAAGCTTTTCAACGTTGTTCTTACTTAAAAAATATGGAAGCCACATTCCCTCATCTCCAGATACTCTCTCGCCAATTAAAAGTGCAGCAACAATTATAATTAATATCTTTTTATTCATATGCATTTTATTAAAACAACCCTTTCCTCATTATTCAAATAACCCTAATTCAAGTTGATCATTTAATAGTCTGAACGACTTGCGGTGATAGTGCGTTTCACCATGGTTTCTTAACGCATTTCTGTGCAACTTGGTTGGATAACCTTTATTTCTACTCCACCCGTACTCAGGGTATTCTTTATCTATTTCTATCATAAAATCATCTCTGTATGTCTTTGCAAGTACTGACGCTGCTGCTATTGCTAAATACTTCCCATCACCTTTAATAATGCATTGATATGGAATGTCATTCAATTTTTTAAATCTGTTACCATCTATTATCAGAAACTCCGGCGCTATCTTCAAACCAATAACTGCTCTGTGCATTGCCAAGATAGAGGAATTTAAAATATTTATCTTGTCAATTTCTTCGTTTGAAACAACTCCAATAGCCCATGCAATAGCCGACTTTTCAATTTCCGGTCTTAACTGATAACGCTGAACTTCAGTCAACTGCTTTGAATCATTTAATATGGGATTTTCGTAATCTTTGGGTAAAATAACAGCAGCAGCAAATACCGGTCCGGCTAAACATCCCCTCCCCGCTTCATCGCATCCGGCTTCTATTAAATCTGCCTGAAAAAATGATTTTAATTGTAAATTCATGTCACAAGACTTTTTCTATTGAACTCCATACAGCTTTCGCTGTGTTGTCCCAACTGAATTTTTCCCTCTGAATTCTTCCTCTTGAAATCAACTCCTTCCTCAACTCCTGATCTTGAGATATTTTTGTCATAGCTCCTATAATAGATCCTATATTGTAGGGATCTACATAAAGGGCCGCATCTCCGGCTACCTCCGGCAAAGAAGTGACATCTGAACAAATAACAGGCACATCGCAATTCATGGCTTCCACTATAGGAATCCCAAATCCTTCAAGAAATGACACCAATAAAAGTGCATCTGAACTTGAAAGTAAAAGCTGCAGAACTTCTGTGGATATTCTATTAGTAAAAATCACTTCATCCCTGAATTTCATATCACCTAACTTTTCTTCAAGCTCTTTACTTCCAAACATCGGCTTTCCTGCAAATACTAACTTGTAGTTTAACGTATCATTCACTTTAAACTGATCAAACGCTTCAAGCAAACCATTTATGTTTTTCCGAGGGTTCTGCGATCCTACAAATATAAAGTAGGGATTGCCTCCTGTAAATCGGGCACGTACTTCTTTCTTTACTTCTGCTGAAACTCCTGTAAATATTTCATTGCACCCGTTATAGGCGACATCAATTTTGTCTGGACTAACATTCAGATTATCAACAATATCTTTTTTACTATACTCAGATACTGTAATAAGCCTTTTTGCTCTTTTTATATATAACGGAAAATAATGCTGATAATATCTCCTATATAAAAATGGAAAATCCCCCCCCCTGTGCATAAAATTTATATCGTGAACTACATCCACAGTTGGTACTTTTGTCTTTAATGACATCCACCCGTCAGGAGAAAAAAACAGGTCTGGTTTATGTTCCTTTAAAATACCCGGAATATCTATCTCATAATGCCAATACCATAAAAATGGATGTCGCGAAGGTATTGTTGTCTTTATCGGTAATACATTATCTCCGTATATAAAACTCTCATCCCACTTCCTGTCAAAAATGAAAATAAACTCATGCTCAGGATGCCACTTGACTATTCTTTTCAATGTCTCATGTGCAAACCACCCAATACCCTCGAGCCTGTCCTTTAGTAAATGTTGTGTATTAACTGCTATTTTCACCTTTTTTACCTATTGTTTCCAAAATAAACAAATTATTTCCATAATTCCCTTGACTATTTTCACAATTAAAAACAAATCATTTATGCATGAAAAAATTGATTGGAAATAACAATTAAAGATTGTTACTTTATGCTCTAAATCTAAGATCTGAGGAATTGAAGCGAAAGTTTTTTACAAACCTGATTCTTTTACTTTCAATCAATATTCTTGTCAAACCTTTCTGGTTGTTTGGCATCGATAGAACCGTACAAGTAGTTACCGGCGACGACTATGGCTTATACTATTCTTTGTTTGCCCTATCCCTTACTCTTAATATCCTCCTCGATCTTGGAATCACAAATTTTAATAATAGAAATATTGCCCGATATAACCACTTGCTGCCTAAACACCTTGGAAATATCTTGGGTATTAAATTTTTACTGGGAATTTTTTACGCTGTAATATGCCTTGGAACAGGCCTTATAATAGGATATGACAAAGTTCAGTTTCATTTGCTTTTCTTCTTGATATTCAATCAATTCCTTCTCCAAATGATTCTATACTTAAGATCTAACTTGTCCGCTCTTCACCTCTTTACTACCGATAGCATTGTTTCAGTACTCGACAGAATTTTCATGATCATTATTTGTGGCCTGCTGTTGTTTACTAATATCACAGGAGGTGTGTTCAAAATTGAATGGTTTGTCTATATTCAGACTATTTCATATATACTCGCTACTTTAATTATTTTCTTAATCGTTCTTAAAAAGGCCGGAAAAATAAAAATCGATTTCAACATTAAATTCAGTATTGTCTTTTTAAAACAGACTTTCCCATATGCCATTCTGATTTTATTGATGGCCTTTTATAACAGGTTCGATACTGTCTTGATTGAAAGACTACTACCAAATGATGAGGGCTTTCATCAGGTAAGTCTTTATGCCCATGGGTTCAGACTTCTGGATGCCGTCTCAATGTTCGGAGTCCTTTTTGCAGGTATGCTTCTTCCAATTTTCTCAAGGATGATAAAAATTAAACAGAATATCAGTGAAATGGTACTATTCGCTTTTTCTCTTATTATTTTTATTTCCCTGACTCTTTCTATTTCTTCTTTTTTCTATAGCACAGAAATAATGGGATGGCTTTATAAAGACTATATTACTGAATCAGCACCAATTTTCGCAACTCTGATGTTTGGCTTTATCCCTATTTCAACTACTTATATTTTTGGAACTTTGCTAACTGCTAACGGAAGTATCCGCGAACTGAACATCATGGCCACATTTGGCATGGTCCTGAATATTTCCCTGAATATCATGCTGATTCCTTTATATAAGGCTCAGGGTGCTGCTGCCGTTAGTCTTTTCACTCAGGTTATTACTGCTGTTGCTCAGGTTTTTATTGCCGTAAAAATATTCCATTTATCGGTGAAATGGCTTTTTATTTTCAGAATGATTGTTTTTGCCTCAATCCTTGTTGGATTAGGCATTTTAAGCAAATACATCCCTAACCCAATCCTCGGATTCTTTGCATTGCTCATAGCTTCTACTTTTGCAGCTTTCCTTGTGGGATTAATAGATTTAAAAAATATTTACAAAATCTTAATTGAACGAGAGCCTTGAAAAACAACCTTACTCCGGAAATATTACTAAATAATCCAGAATTTGAACTTATTGAAGAGATTCATTATGATGACATAAAACAATTCTTAATTAAAGAGATTGGCAAAAAAACTTTATTAATGACCTTTTTCGGAATACTTCAAGGTATAGCTATCGGTATTTTATTCGGACTGATAGCATACTTTACTACTGTCCTGATAAAAGAAGGAACTCATAAATCTGATCTGATAATCACACTCTCTTCTATTTTTCTTTCTGTCATTTTCCTAATACCTGTTCATGAACTTATCCACGCTGCAGCATTTCTATTACTTGGTAAAAAGGATATCGGGTTCGGCGCCCAATGGAAAAAATTTGTCTTTTATGCCGAATCGAACATGCAGGTACTTGATAGAAAAGAAATAACCATTGTTGCTCTCGCACCTTTATTTCTGATTACAGTTATCTCTATTTTTTTAATACTCTTGCCAACTCCATTGCCTATAAAATTAGTATTTACAGTAATGGCATCTGTTCACCTCTTGTTTTGCGGGGGCGATATAGCTATTGTCTCTTTTTTCAATAGAAATAAATCAAATGAGCTTTTTACTTTTGACAATAGGGATTTAAAGAAATCTTATTTTTTCAGCCGTTCCAAGCTCTTAATCCACTAAGATTTACCTCATTATAAATATTCTTTGCTTCGCGGGTATACAGGAATTTTAATTCTTCAGAATATTTTTCAACTATCTTACCCCTAACAATCTTTAACGTTGAATTCATTAACTTGTTCTCTTCATTAAACGACTCCGGCAGTATTATCCATGTAGCCGGCAACCATCTCTCCGGAAACATATTTGCAAACTTTCCATGTGCCTTATATGCATCTATTTCATGCTGTATCATTGTAAGCATTGCTCTGTCTCCTTCTTCGGTTCCCGACTTTATTCCTTTCACTTCAAGTGCTTTGTTCAACTCTTTTATGTTAGGCACTATCATCCCTGAAGTGTAATGATTTTGATTATTATAAAGCATACACTGGTCAATAATAGGAGATTGCTCAACCATCGCTTCTTCTATCCCCTCTGGACTATATTTCTCTCCGTCATTTGAAATTAAAAGACTTTTAAATCTTCCCATCACATATAGAAATCCGTCATTATCCATATAACCCAGGTCTCCGGTATATAACCACCCATCTTTTATTGTCTCTGCTGTCGATTTTTCATTCTTCCAGTAACCCAACATTACATTCCCCCCTCTTACAACTATCTCACCTTTTTGTCCTGTTGGCAGTTCTTTGCCTTCATCATCGCAAATTTTAAGATCAAGATATTTTACCAGTCTGCCAGAGGAACCAAACTTGTATGCATGCAAAGCATTTGAAGATATTACCGGCGATGATTCCGATAGCCCATACCCCTGCATCACAGGTATCCCAATGGCCGCAAAAAACCTCTGTAACTCTATGTCAAGCAAGGCTCCACCGCCAATAAAAAATTTAAGGTTACCTCCAAAATTTTCCCTTATCTTTCTGAATATTATTTTGTCGTATAATTCATATAGAGGTTTTAACAACTTTCTGAAACCTTCTCCCCTATTGAATCCTTCTGCATTATACTTGTAAGCTATACTCAAACCTTGTCTGAACAACATTTCTGCAATTTTTCCCTTTGCCTTTATCCCGTTCTCAATATTTTTCCTGAATGCTTTTGACAATGCAGGAACACTCATCATCAGATCGGGTTTGATCTCTTTTATGTTTTTGGGGATATTCTTTAAAGTTTCTATTGCTGTCTTGCCTATTTCCTGAGAGGCAATGCTTGCCCCGTTGTATATAAAGCAATACAAACATGCTGTGTGTGCAAATGAATGGTCCCAAGGTAGTATTGTTAGCGTTTTAAAATATTCATTAATAGACATCAGCGTGTTCGCCTGCCTTACATTTTCTGCATAATTCTTCTGCGAAAGCATTATACCCTTTGGATCAGCCGTTGTGCCTGATGTATATGATATGTTGGCCAGATCGTTCGGCCTTACACTTGCTATTATCTCATCGAAGGCTTTCCTGTTGTCAGGATTTTGTAAATACTCTTCGCCCTTTTCTTTTATTGAACTGAAACTCATCCTGTGCTCAGCAGGAAAATTTATTTCATCCAGATAGATTATTGTTTCAAGCTCAGGTGTTTCAAGATATATATACTCAATTTTGTCTGCCTGAGTCCACGATGCGATAACCATCCTTGCTCCTGAATGTTTTAGCCTGAATGACAATTCAGCTTCTGCATCAAGCTTTATTGAAAGTGGCACATTGGCCGCCCCAGCATAAAATATGCCCAGCTCCCCAACTAACCAGTCTGTCCTTCCTTCCGCTATCAAACCTATCCTGTCTCCCTTTTTTATTCCAAGCGACACAAGCCCTGCACCAAACTTCCTGACTTCTTCACGGATATGCTTGTAAGTGAACCCTTTCCATGCACCATTTATTTTCTCCCACATTAATATGTTGTCAGGATATTTCGCTACACTATTTTCAAATAATTCGATTAAAGTCTCCATATAATAATATTTATCCCAATCCAAATAATTAATCTTTTTTAACTCCCATAACAAAGATAACATTCCATTCGAGTTTGTTATAAAATATGATTTCACTTTCATTAAATCGTTTTTTGTATATTTTTGCTAATATCTCTTTATTTAAACCGCATAAATAGAAACTCATATGGATATCGAAATTTTGAAAAAAACCTTCTCAAATGTTTATGGTGAAGGAGAAATTGCCGGTTACTTTTCTCCAGGCAGGGTAAACCTTATTGGCGAACACACTGACTATAACGGCGGTTATGTCTTTCCTTGTGCACTTACCTTCGGCACCTATTGCCTGATCCGAAAAACAAACAACAATTTCTTTAGGTTTTCTTCAGTTAATTTCGACCATACTGAACAAATAGAATTAAAGGATCTGACTACACCTCTTAAAAAAGGAAACTGGGTTAATTACCCTCTGGGCACTATAGCTCAATTTGTTAAACGGGGTTATCCCATTTCCTCTGGGATAGATATCCTCATTTATGGCAATGTACCAGGTGGTGCCGGTCTCTCTTCTTCCGCTGCACTCGAAGTTGTCACTGCTGTTGCAATTAACGATATTTTCTCTTTCGAAATCGATAAAATTGAACTAGTTAAAATGGCTCAGAAAGCTGAGCATGAATTTGCTGGCGTTAACTGTGGAATAATGGATCAATTTGCTTCCGGCATGGGTGAAAAGAATCGTGCTATTTTCCTTAATTGTGACACCCTCGAATATGAGCTTGTTCCTGTTAAACTCGATGGCGTAAAGATTGTAATTGGCAACACTAATAGCCCCCATTCTCTCGATTCCGGTAAATACAACGAACGTGTTTCTCAATGTTCTGCCGCTGTAAAAGCTCTTAAACCTTACAAGGAAATCGAAAACCTTGCCGGCATTTCTCTTGATGAATTCTTAAGTCTTGAAAGTAAAATTACCGACGATGTTATAAGACGCAGGGCTCTCCATGTTGTCTCTGAAATAAAACGCACCACTGATGCCGTCGCTTTCCTAAAAGAAGGCAATATTAATGCTTTCGGAAAACTCATGAACGCCTCTCACGATTCTCTTCGCGATAATTATGAGGTTACCGGTCATGAACTCGACTCAATGGTTGAAGAAGCACGTAAAATAGAGGGCGTGATAGGATCACGTATGACCGGCGGAGGCTTCGGAGGATCTACTGTTTCTCTTGTAAAAGATGATTCTGTAAATGAATTTATTGATACTGTTGGGGAAAAGTATCTTGAACGCACGGGCTTGAAGGCTGACTTTTATGTCGCAGAAATTGGCCAAGGTGGTCATAAAATATTCTAACCTAACACATAATATCTGATCTTATTAGTCTACACTATTCAAATCCCCTCCATGGAGGGGCAAGGGTGGGTTTTTCAACTTTATCTACTTTCATATTTTACTGGAATTATTGTCTGTTATTTAAATTAAGTTAAAGTATTTTGTAATTTGCAATTTTAAGAATTGAAATTTACCCAATGTACGACATCATAGGAGATATTCACGGATACTACGACTTGCTTGTTGCCATGCTCAAAGAGCTTGGATATTCCAAAAACGGGAAAAGCTACCGAAACGAAAACCGTAAAATCATTTTCACCGGTGATTATATAAACCGCGGACCTGAAATTCTCAGAACTGTCAGATTAATTCGAGAAATGGTCGATAATGGCGATGCTCTTGCAATTCTTGGTAACCACGAATTTAATGCCATATTGTACTCAACTCTCGACCAATCAGGGAAATACTTCAGAAAACACCTGGCAAGATATAAACTTCCTTTGATGAAAACTCTTGATGAATATTCCAGTATTCCTGATGAATATAAGGACACTATCAAGTGGTTCCGTAAATTGCCTCTTTATATCGACCTAGGTGATATTCGAATTGTACATGGTAGCTGGAATCAGGACAATATCAACATTTTCGAAGAGTACAAAGCCGGCGAACACAAACTTAAGAGATCTCTCCTAAAGGAGTATTTCGTTAATCCCCAATTAAATAAGGCAATTAATGAACTGGTAAAAGGCGTTGAATTCCAACTCCCAAAAGATATAATCATCAAGGACAGCAAAGGTATATCTCGCCGCAACTTCAGAGTCAAATGGTGGGATACGGCTGAAGGAAAAACATTTAAGGACATTTCCTTCAGCGATAGGTTTTCTCTGCCAAATTATACTATTCCTAAAGAGATATTACCCGATATTAAGGAATATCCCGATAATCTTCCTCCTGTGTTTTTTGGACATTTCTGCCTCGAGAAAGAGCATCTTATCATCAAAAATAATCTTTGCTGTGTTGATCGTTGCGTTGTACGCTCGCAAACTCTGACTTCTTACAGGTGGTCGGGCGAAAAGATACTTACCCCCGACAATTTGGTTTATATCCAATAAACAAAAAGCCTCGCCTTTTCGAGGCGAGGGAAAAATTGCTTCCAATTTTTAAAGAGGAAAACAAATAATAAAAAAGTGGAAAAATATCTTTAAAAATAACGTGGCGATGAAACTCTTTGTCCCCTGAGTGAGAAAAGGTAATTTAAAAATATCTCATGCGACCCGTTACTGTATCTACTTAATCTTGAATTAGTAATATCATACGAATACCCTATCTGCAGCCTGTTGCTTGCCTGAAATCTGGCATGCAATGCTATCGCATCACCAATCCTGTACATTGCCCCAAACCATACTCTTTCGTAGAATATTGCAGTTACCGAAAGCTCTACCGAGGGAGGAGCACCCCATACTGACCTTGCTAAAAATACCGGCTTCAATTTCATTATAGGATCAATAACATCAAACACAGCTCCCGCAGTTAAAAAATAAGTCCGGTCTTCCCTTCCAACAATCTCTAATGTATTGTCTTCATCATCCAAACTGTTCCTTATTAACTTAGGTACTGAAAAACCTGCGTAGAATTTCTCTGTGTAATAATATGCTCCTATCCCAAAGTTGGGCAGAAATTTATTTGGCCTATCATGGTCATGTACATAAGAATCATAATCTGCTGTCACCAAATCCAATAAATCCAGATCAAAATTATTGAACCCTGCTTTTAGCCCTAACGACAAATTCCTGTCGTTCTCAAAGTTCAAATGATAGGCGTAATCAAGGTATATGCCTGTCTGCTGCATCGGTCCAATTTTATCATTTATGAACGAAAAGCCTACCCCTATCTTATAATTGAAAAACGGAGAGTTTACTGTAATGGAAGTTGTTGTCGGCGACCAATCAAGGCCTACCCATTGTTTTCTGAACACCCCGTTAATGCTCAAATTCAACCTGCTACCTGCATATGCCGGATTAATAAGTATCGGGTCATTCATATACTGAGTATATAGCGGATCCTGCTGAGCAAAACCACCCAGAGAAGCCAAAGCTAATATCCCAATTATAATATATCTTTTAAAAAAATTCATAAATTACCTTTCAAGGAATAGAGCTCCCGATTTTTCTCTCTTCCCTTTGTTGTATTTCAAAATATAATAATAAACTCCTACTGATAATTCTTTCTCCCCTATGACAAATTTTACATTTGGCCACCCGTCCCAATCATTCTTGTATCCTTCTTTTTCGTATACTTTGTTACCCCACCTGTTGTATATGCTCAATGTATTTTCAGGATATTTATTTAATCCTCCAATTACTAGAACATCATTAACATTGTCGCCATTGGGGGTAAATAGTTCCGGAACAAAAATAATGTCTTCCACATTTATCACTACCAGAGCTGTATCACAAATGCCCTGATAATCACAAACAGTATAGCTGATCGAATCAAGACCTACGTAATCTGTATTAGGGGTGTATGTGATCGTCGATGTGTTTCTGTCAACTACAGCATATCCATTCGAAGGAACATCTGTTATAAACAGTGTTGTCTTGTCCATCTGGCTCGAGTCATTTGCAAGTACATCAATATTCGAGACTAAATCGACTCCCATGGTCAATACATCTTTAACAGCTGCCGACATCCAACTTTCAAGATAATCAGGCGTCCCGTTTCCGTCAAGATCTCCCGGTTCATCTATCGTTGCTATGCCGTCACCATCATCATCATTATCAAGATAGTTTGGTGTTTTGTCTAAATCTGTGTCATCATTATTGTAGTTGCCATCATCATTTACGTCTTCATCAATAGTTGCTATTGAATCATCATCATCATCTGAATCAAGATAGTCGGGCAAACCATCTTTATCTGTATCATCGTCCGATGGGTCCCCCGAAAAATTATGGTCTTCGTCAATACTTGCTATTCCATCGTTATCATCATCTTTATCAAGATAATTGGGTATGCCGTCCAAATCTGTGTCATCATCACAGTTTGTACCATTCCCGTCGATATCTTCTGCTAAATCATTAACCCCATCACCATCTGTGTCTAGGTTCGGATTAATGCTCAC
>CAYMTR010000005.1:0-105196 GCA_964393405.1 uncultured Prolixibacteraceae bacterium | reverse complement strand
TATGAAGAAGGAGGGTGACCGTCGCCTGAAGGCAACGGAAAAGGATATGGATATGAAGAAGGAGGGGTGACCGTCGCCTGAAGGCAACGGAAAAGGATAGGTGTAAATTCGAAATATGTTCTATTGAAGAGAGAATATATTGAGATGATTATTGAATTTATTAAAAATCGTATCGATTATTATAAATTTTAAAATGTTATTTTTATAGTTTAAAAATTAAAACTATTCATTTATTTTAGAAATCATAATTCTTGTATTTGGTTTAAAACTAAAGATCTAATGATTAATATTAAATCATTGAATATTAACAAAATATCTGAGATTACAACTGTGGTCTTATTCAGTCTTTTTGTTCTTAGTTTGCCATTCTCTGAGTCGTTTATTAGTATTTCGGCAGGACTGATATTGTTAGTGCAATTAATTTTATCTGTATTCAGAAAAGGTGTTTATTCAAAATTGCTTAAAGATCTATCCTTGTGGCTTTTGATATCAATTTTCTTTATTTATCTGGCAGGAATGATGTTTTCTCAAGATATAAATCTAGGTTTATATGAGTTGAAGAAAGTAATGTTCTGGGTAATTCTTAGTTTTGGAGTTGCACTAAGCCCTAAATTGTCAAACAAGAACTTCTGGTTCATTTTGTTTTTGTTTGCATTTGGAGTTACAGTTTCAACATTCTTTAGTTTTTATAAAATGTTATTTAGCTCTATTCTTGAGATTGAAAATTTCCGAGAAGTTAATTATGTTTCTCATATTCAATTTTCTTTTCAAATTTCATTTTCTATTATTATTTTGATATTCTCCTTTTTATATGACAATGAATTTTCAAAGAAAATAAGACCTTTTATAAGGGTTATCTGGATAATTTGGCTTTTAGTATTTTTAGTTGCCTTAAAGTCTATTTTAGGTATAATTTCTTTTTATATCACTTCTATTTTTCTGATTTGGGTAATATTAAAAAATTTAAAGAACGAGAGGATTAAAAGATTGATAAAACTAATAGCAATCTTCATTTTTATAGTTCCAATTATCTATATAGGACACTCTATTTACAGGTTTTACGATATAAAATACTTAGAACCGGAAGTTCAAAAAACAAAACTCGGGAATGATTATTCATTTGATTTTACTAATAAATTTAAAGAAAACGGGTATTATATTTCCTGGTATTTGTGTGAGTCTGAACTGGAAACTTCATGGAATAACAGGAGTTTAATAAAATTTCGTGGGGTTGATAAAAATGGATATCAAATTTCAGAAACTATAAAAAGATATTTGACAAGTAAAGGATTAAAAAAAGATGCAGAGGGAATAGCAAGCTTGACAGATAGAGATGTGAAAAATATTGAATCTGGTATTGCTAATTATATCTACGATAGTTCTGTTTATTCTATATATCCGAGGGTTTATGAAACTATTTGGGAACTTGATCACTATTTTATTACAAATAATCCTAATGATCAATCACTTTCTCAAAGGATTGAATATGGAAAAGCTGCTATTCATATAATAAAAAACAATTTTTGGTTTGGAATTGGAACAGGAAATTTCGCCAAGGAATATGAGAAGGCATTTGTCGATATAAATTCACAGCTAAACAAGAGTCATTATGGGACTGCGCATAATCAATACTTGAATTATTTCTTAAAATTCGGAATATTCGGATTATTATATATTCTATTTGTTGTATTCTTTGTGATTTCTAAAAAAGGTCAATTTCAAAATAGATTATTGATTTTGTTTCTGGTGTATTTTATGATTGCTAATTTAGGAGATTCCAATTGGGAAACACATGTAGGGTTATCCTTCTTTGTATTTTTCTTCTCGTTATTTTTATGGCATTCTCCGCCAGAATTAAGGTCCAAGCCTGATTTTAAAATTTGAATTTTTTAAGTAAAGGTATAATGGATTATTTTTTTTGTATATTAATCGATTGAAATTCGTCGTTCGTCGATTAAATAGTTGAAAAATCTAAAACGAATTTTACTTTAGTGGAAAATATAAAATGTATAAACGTAAATCTTAATTAAATATGAAAAAGTCAGTTATTGTTTTAATAGTAATAGTGTTTGCAGTTTTTATTTTTGGTTCAGGAATTGTCAAATCGTACAATAAAATTGTAACTATGGAAGAATCTGTTTCTTCGCAATGGTCACAAGTAGAGAACGTGTATCAAAGAAGAGCCGATCTTATTCCAAATTTGGTAAATACGGTTAAAGGTTATGCTGAACATGAAAGAGAAACCTTTGAAGCTGTTATTAACGCCAGGGCTAAAGCATCTTCAGTAACAGTAGATCCAAGCAAACTGGATGCAAATTCAATGCAGAATTTTCAGAATGCACAATCGGAATTATCTTCAGCAATCGGTAGGTTAATGGTAGTTGTTGAACAATATCCTGATCTTAAGGCAAATCAAAATTTCCTTGAACTTCAAGCACAACTTGAAGGAACTGAGAACCGAATAACTGTTGAAAGAATGAAGTTTAATGAAACTGCTCAATTGTTCAATACATACATAAGGAAATTTCCGCAGAATTTAATTGCCAGCATATTCAGTTTTGATAAGAAATCATACTTTGAGGCTCAAGAAGGAGCAGATAAAGCTCCTGAGGTTCAGTTTTAATTTAGAGTACTATGATAAATCCAAAAGATTTTTTTTCTGAAGAGGAAAAGAAAGAAATACGAAATTCCATAAAGTTAGCTGAAAAGAATACTTCAGGAGAAATTATGATTCATGTTGAAAACACTTGTCCTGAGAGTGAGTTAGATAGATCAGCTTATTGGTTTTCAGAATTAAAGATGCATAAAACGGAATTGCGTAATGGGGTGCTTATTTATATGGCTCTTAATGATAAAAAATTTGCGATACTTGGCGATATTGGAATTAATAATAAAGTAAGCGACAATTTTTGGGAAAGCACAAAAGATTTAATGCTAAGTTATTTTAAGGATAATGAAATAGCGAAAGGCTTATGCGCGGGAGTAATACAAGTTGGGACCCAGTTGAAAAATCATTTCCCGTATCAAGATAACGACGTTAACGAATTAAATGATGACATTTCATTTGGAAAATAACATGAAAAAATTACTTTTTTTAATTTTAATTAGTTCCCTGATAATTAAGGTTTTTGCAGGAACTGATATTCCTGAGAAACCTATTGTTCCGACATTAGTTACTGACTATGCGAATGTTTTTTCAGCTAACGAAAAAGAAGCCCTTGAACAAAAACTAGTTAATTTTTTTGCTTCAACTTCAACTCAAATTGCTGTTGTTACTATTAATGACCTTAATGGTTACCAAATCTCAGATTATGCATTTAGGCTAGGAGAAAAGTGGGGTATAGGAAGCGAAAAATTTAATAATGGGATACTTGTATTATTTAAACCTAAACAGGCAGATTCAAAAGGAGAAGTTTTTATAGCCGTCGGTTATGGTTTAGAAGGTGTTGTTCCTGATGCTACTGCAAAACAGATTGTTGAAAAAGAAATGATCCCTAGATTTAAGATTAACGATATTTATGGGGGAATTGAAAGCGCAACCAATGTGTTAATTGAGATAACAAAAGGAGAATATAATTATAAGCAATATGCAAAAAAAGTTGAAGGCACCGGGTCTGGAGGTATAGTAATAGCAATTATTCTTTTTGTTGCTTTTTATTTAATGTTCAGTGGTAGAAAAAAAGGCTATTACAATGAAACCGGCGGTAAAAGTAGTTTGCCATTTTGGATTGCGATGGGATTACTTAACGGTAGCAGAAACAAACATTCTGGTTTTTTCAGTGATTTTAGTAGTGGATCAGGATCTTTTGGTGGCGGAAGCAGTTTTGGCGGTTTTGGCGGCTTTGGCGGAGGTGGCTTTGGCGGAGGTGGAGCTGGTGGAAGTTGGTAAATTTCTTGCGTTTTTCTAAAATTTTCTCAAATAATTAAATATGATAGAAATGTTTTCGTTATTAATCAATGGAAACATAAAATGTAACAATACTATTGGTTTTGATACATAATTCTATCTTTGCGGTAATGAGAAATTATCTTTTAATATTAATTGTAATTTTTTCTTGTGCTTCTAATTTGAAAGCACAAGAAATCAATAATTCAACAATTGAAAAAGGAGATTCAACTAAAAGTATTTCAATTGAGTACATTAGGCCTGAATTAAAAGCCTGGTCTATAGATTTTAAGGAAAATAAATCTGCTCCGGCTTTATTAGATACCGGATTGTTGAATTTTCACATGTATAATCCTTTATCCAAAAAACATTTTTCAAGTACAAACCTTGGTTATCTTGGAGCACCATATATTTCAAATGATTATTTTGGTAGAACTAGTAACTCTGATAATTATTTTCTTGACGTATTTGATGCTTATCGTATTACTCAATCTGAAGTTAAATATTATAATACGACTACTCCTTTTTCGTATCTGCGTTATGATCAGGGAGATCAACCAAGTTCAAAATATGAACAAATATTTAAAGCTTTCTTTACTCAAAATATAGATTCTGTTTCAAATTTAGGTTTCATCTTTAGCACATTAAAAAATCAAGGGCAATACAACTTTCAAGAATCGAAACATCGTTTTTTGAATTTTTTTATTTCAAGAAACTCAGAAAAGTATAATGGGTATTTGAGTATAATTACCGGTTCGGATGAAATAAAAGAAAATGGCGGTATAAAAGATTCTATTGTAAATACAAATTACGACCCTTTTGTTTTAAGTGTTAGGATGGATAATAGTATTGGAACTATTGTTAAATCTTTTTCATTTTTCACTTCTCATGAATATTTATTAGGAAAGGGTTCGAGTAAATTAAGTAGTAGTGATTCAATCTATGATAATGGATTCTCACCCTTATATGGGATCCAATACTCTGCTAAGATTGATAATCATAAAAGGCTTCTATCTGAGCCTTCATCTAATCCTTCTTTTTTTGATACTATTTATTTTGATAGCAATAAAAGCAGAACTGACAGTTCTCAATTTTTAATTATTAATCAAATACTTCAAATAAGAACCTTAAAAAATGACAATTCGAAATTTGATTTTGGGAAAAGGATTTTTGTTGAAAATGAAATTGTTAAAGCTGCGCACCCTGTATTCCTTGGGAAACGGGAATATTCTTATTCCAATATTAAAATTGGAGGTGAATTACACAGTTTTGAAAGCAAAACATTCAAATGGAGCATTTTTTCAAAGTTAGATTTATTAGGAAGGAATTTTGGTGATGCCCTTTTGAAATGTGAGGTAGAAAAACCTTTAGTGTTTAAAAATGACACTGTAACTTTTCTAATTGAGGGGTGGTATCAAAGCAAATCTGCTAATATTTTTCAGGAACATTGGCATGACAACCATTTCAAATGGGAAAAAACTTTTCAAAAACAACAACAGCTTGTTTTTAAAGGAAGTGTAGTATTTCCTGACTGGAAAATGAATACAGGAATATACTATGCTTTATTGGGAAATTTCATTTACAATGATATTTACTCAATTCCAGCCCAGCAAGTTCAGCCATTTTCTGTTTATAACTATTGGTTAAACAAAGATTTTAAAATTGGTCCAATATTGTGGTCCAATAAATTAATTGTTCAAGGTACAACTAACCCTAATATCATTCACTTGCCGCTTCTGAATTATTATACTGCCTTATCATTAAACGGTACATTGTTCAAGGTTATGAAATATCAGATAGGTGCAGAAATGTATTACAATACTAAATTTTATGCCGACAAATATGAACCATCGACTAGTCGGTTTTATTTACAGAATGAAATTATGACGGGAGATTATCCCATGGTAAATTTATTTGCCAACGCTAAACTTAAAAGGACTAGTGCTTTTGCTATGTTGTATCATGCCAATTCATCCTTTATGAGGGGCAACTTTTTTAGTTCACCAAATTACCCATTGAATCAGATGGCTTTCAGGTTTGGCTTCCTTTGGACATTCTATGACTAACAATTATTTGGCATAACTCTGATATTATCATAGCAGTTGCACCCCAAATGATATTGTTGTTGATTTTATAGCAAGGAACCTCAATTCCCGTATTTTTTGACAGAATTGTTTCCATTGAAATATTGTCAGGAGTTAAAAACTCAAAAAATGGAATAATTATAATCTCTTCGACTTCACTTTTGTTAATAGTGAATTTTGGTTTTCCTTTATAATAACCAATAACCGGATGAATTACAAAATTACTGACAGGTATGTAAATGTCTGTTAATTTTCCAATTACAAGAATATCATTTATATCAACTCCTATTTCTTCATTAGTTTCTCGAAGGGCGGTATATTCGTTACTTGTTTCACCAGTTTCAACCTTTCCTCCCGGAAAACTAATTTCTCCAGGATGGACTTTCAAAAATGGATTTCGTTTAATCAAACAGAGATGAATAATGTTTTCATAGTTAAGCAATAATACCAAAACGGCACTTTCGATCGATGGTCTGTTTATTTTGTTTGATTGATCCAGCGATCTGCTTTTGGGCATCATCCTATTATGAGCTTCAATGCCGGGCAGATTATCTTTTAAAGCATTAATCAAGAATTCTATTGTTAAATCTTCAAAAAGCATCTTTTATTGAATTATTCAACTGAAATTGCCTCTACTGGCGTTATTTTAGAAATAAATAATGAAGGAATAAGAATCATTCCGATTATGGATAAGAGAGTTCCAATATTTAAAATTATTATATATAAGAAATTGAAAGAAATAGGGACTGTATCAATATAATAAGAAGAAGGGTCAAGTTTTAAAATGCCTGTGAAATATTGAAATAAGCATATTCCGATTCCTATTATGTTGCCCCACATTAGCCCTTTTAGAGATAAAAACCCCGCTAAGTAAAAGAATACCTTTCTGATGTTAAAGTTTGGATAACCTAAGGCTTTCAATATTCCAATCATTCTGGTTCTTTCAAGTATTATTATAAGCAATCCTGAAATCATATTAATTCCTGCCACACCAACCATTAATACTAACAGTACCCAGACATTCATATCAAGAACAGATAGCCAGTCAAACAACATAGAATATCGCTTCATTATGCTAAAAACTTTTAGAGTGCTTTTTTCTGTTGCTTCATTAAAGGTTATCTCTTGTAGTAGAGGGTATACTTTATCTATTTTTTTATAGTCATCAATGCAAATCTCGTATCCGCTTACTTGGGTTGAATCCCAATCGTTTAAGTCTTGAACATGCTTTAAATCAGCTAATACAAATAAATCGTCGAATTCATCCAGACTAGTTTTGTAAATTCCAACGATTTCTAATTTACGACTTCTAGGCGCACTTTCTCCCTGATTAAAAAAATAGCAGTATATATTGTCACTTATTTTTAATTGTAACTTAAGGGCAATTTTTTCTGAAATTAAAACTTCATCGCTATTTATTTCATTTTTGTAAATAGGAATTTTACCTCCCACTAAATTGTCCTTAAAAAAGCTCCAATTGTAATTCGGACAGACTCCTTTCATTACCATTCCGTGAATGTCAGTCTCAGTTTTGATTATACCGGGTTTTGTTGCAAATATTTGTAGATGAGTGACATCTGGGAGAGAAGTGTATTTTTTAATTAGAGTTGAATCAACTTTAACCGGTATAGTTTCAAATGATGTATTGGAATCAAAATTTACAACTTGGAAGTGTGTACCAAAACCTATTACTTTTTCTCTTACTTGTTGTTTGAAGCCAATTAAAATAGAAACAGATATTATCATTACAGCTAATCCTAACGAAATACTGGCAACAGCTATTGACACTATCCTGACAGATATGCCTTTATTTTTTTCTTTATTGAAAAAAACTTTTCTAGCTATGAAGAATTCAGTATTCAAATTAAGTAGTGTTTATAACATGATAATTTTATAATTCAGTTTTATTCTTTTTTGGATTATAATTTCTGTTTATGATAGGTAAAATGATGATGCATATTACTCCCACAATTATTATTAATGTGTTTGTGCTTGTATGAGCTAATAGAGCAAATATTTTTCCATCAGCACTTTCAACCCCGTATAACAATAATGCTTTTTCAACCATGAAGTGCCAAGCACCAATTCCTGCTTGGACAGGCGCAAGCATTGCCAATGTTCCCATTGTAAATGTTGTTAATCCGGCAATAGGTCCTAAGTGACTAGTAAATTTAAGACTAAAGAAAACGCAATAGAGCATTAGAAAATACATTAACCAAATGAAAATAGAGTGGGCTATATATTCTTTGTATCTTTTCATTGAAAGAATTGATCTAATCCCCTCAATAAAATCATTGAATATTTGTTCAATTTTATTCTTCCCATTTTTCTTGCTTCTTTTAATATAAAAAACTAATAATAAAACCATTAGTAGCAGTAATCCCCAAAGTATTGGTGATTTTATAATTGAAACAGCATTTTGTAATACTTCAGGATTTTGATTGCTGAAACTGACCAACACATCGAATTCTAAAATTGTAACAAGCAATAACAAAACTAACAGCATTATGACATCAATTATTCTTTCAGTAATAACAGTACCAAATAATTTGGGGAAAGGGATTTTTTCATATTTAGATAATAATCCGCACCTTACAAATTCTCCCATTCTTGGCAATAGAAGATTCATGAAATAGGCTGCCATTACTGTAATAAAGGTATTCGATGTTTTTGGATTTTCGCCCAAGGGCTCTAAAGCTATTTTCCATCTTAATGTTCTGCTTATATGACTTAAAAGTCCTAAAAATAGTGATAAGCCAACCCAAGCATAATTAACATCGTTTTTAAGTGTGTTGAAAATTCTTGTAAAGTCTTGATTTCGATATACCAACCAAAACATTGTTATTCCAATCAACGTAAAAACAAAGTATTTTAAAATATTTAGAATCTTTTTTTTCAATTTTGATAAGATTAGTTCTGCTTTGTTAATTTTGCAAACAAAAATAAGTAATTGTTCCACAATCAACCTTTTTTGTTTATAAAATATTGAACTTAGAAAAACTTTGAATATGTCATATGTAAGGGCTAAAAAGAATCTTGGACAACATTTTTTAACTGATTTGAATATAGCTCATGATATTGTAGACAGTTTGAAAAGTAAAACCGACATTGTTCTGGAAGTTGGCCCGGGGATGGGCGTTTTATCACATATCTTGTTTAGCAGGCCTGAATATTCGACATATTTAATTGAAATTGATAAAGATTCAATTGAATTCTTGAAGAAAAAATATCCTGACTATTCTGATAGAATTGTTTTCGGGGATTTTCTTAAAATGGATCTCAACGAATTCTCAGGGGGTAAGAACTTTTCAATAATTGGCAATTTCCCCTATAATATTTCTTCTCAGATATTTTTTAAAGTCCTTGATTATAAGGATATTGTTATTGAAGTGGTTGGGATGTTACAAAAAGAAGTTGCTGAAAGAATTTCTGCCCCTCCTGGATCAAGAACCTATGGAATTATGAGTGTTTTACTTCAGGCATTTTTTAACATCGAATATTTGTTTACAGTACAAGAACATGTATTCGTTCCTCCTCCAAAAGTGAAATCTGCTGTAATAAGATTGACAAGAAATAGTGTCAAAGACTTAGGCTGCGATGAAATGCTTTTCAAAAAAGTTATAAAAGTTACTTTTAACCAGAGGAGGAAAATGATTAGGAATAGCCTTAAACCAATTTGTGAAACTAGCGATATTTCACATCCATTTTTTGAGAAAAGACCAGAGCAATTATCAGTTGAAAACTTTATAGAATTGACAAATTTTTTAGATTCAGGACAATATTTGGTTAATTCGAGTGAAATTTAACGTTCAGCTTTGAAACTTCCAAAATCCTTGGTATTTTCATCAAGTTTTTCTGGAGGATATTTTAAAATATAATTTCGTTTATAATATATTAGTTTTCAAGATATAAATACAATTGAATGAGTGATCTAAAAAATATAAAATCTGCACTGATTTCAGTATATCACAAAGAAAGAGTTGAAGAGATAGTTGAAAAACTGAATAAGCTTAACGTGAAAATCTATTCGACTGGAGGAACACAAAAATTCATTGAAGAATTGGGTTTTAAAGTTTTTGCAGTTGAAGATTTGACAAGTTATCCCTCTATTTTAGGAGGTAGGGTAAAAACATTACACCCTAAAATATTCGGTGGAATACTTGGGCGTAGAGATAACAAGGATGATATCTCTCAAATGAATGAATATTCGATACCTGAGATTGATCTTGTGATAGTTGATTTGTATCCTTTTGAGGAAACCTTAGCCTCTGGAGCAAGTGAACAAGATATTATTGAGAAAATTGATATTGGCGGAATTTCACTAATTAGGGCAGCTGCTAAAAATTTCAACGACGTTGTTATTGTTCCTTCAAAAAATGAATATGACATGTTGTTAGAAATACTTGACAAAAATGGTGGAGTTACTTCTCTTGCTGATCGTAAAAAGTTCGCTGCAAGGGCTTTTGCTACGTCATCTCATTATGACACCTCAATATTTAACTATTTCAATAATAATGGAGATGAAGATTTCTTCAGAGTAAGCTACAATAAAAGAAACATATTAAGATATGGTGAGAACCCTCATCAAAAGGGAATCTTTTTCGGAGATATTGAAGAAATGTTTGAGAAAATCCATGGGAAGGAAATTTCTTATAATAATTTACTTGATATTGATGCTGCAGTTAGTTTAATTGATGAATTTGATGTAAATACATTTGCAATTTTAAAGCATAATAATGCTTGTGGTTGTGCATCACGAGAAAATATACTTGATGCATGGAAAGATGCTCTGGCAGGTGATCCTGTTTCTGCGTTTGGAGGTATAATAATTACAAATGCTATTATTGATGAGGTAACTGCAAATGAAATAAATAAATTATTTTTTGAAGTTATTATTGCACCAGGTTATTCGGGTAAATCTGTTGAAATTTTAAAGTCAAAGAAGAATAGAATAATATTAATAAGGAAAAATATTAAAGTCTCCAAGACTCAGTTTAGGAGTGTTTTAAATGGAGTTCTATTTCAGGATCGAGATATGAAAAAAGAAAATCCTGAAGAATTAACGCCTGTAACATATTCAAAACCGAACAAACAACAAATAGAAGACTTATTATTTGCGAATAAATTAGTTAAACAATCAAAATCTAATACTATTGTGCTAGCAAAAAATAATCAACTATTGGCAAGTGGGGTAGGAGAAACTTCCAGGGTAGATGCATTAAAACATGCCATTGAAAAAGCAGAAAGCTTTGGATTTGATTTAAAGGGTGCAGTTATGTCTTCTGATGCATATTTCCCCTTTGCTGATAGTGTGGAAATTGCTCATGGAGTGGGAATTGATTGTGTAATTCAACCTGGTGGGTCTATTAGAGATCAGGATTCAATCGATTTCTGTAATGACAATAACATGTCAATGGTATTTACCGGAACACGTCATTTTAAACACTAATTACTAATATGGGATTATTTTCTTTTTTAACGCAAGAAGTTGCAGTAGACTTGGGAACTGCCAATACTATCATAATATATAATGATAAAATAGTTGTTGATGAACCGTCAATAGTCACTATTGATTTAAAAACTGAAAAACTAGTTGCAATTGGGGAGAAGGCCAGGCAGATGCAGGGTAAAACTCATTCAAACCTTAAAACTATTAGACCTCTTCGTGATGGAGTTATAGCTGATTTTAATGCAGCTGAACAAATGATCAGAGGAATGATAAAAATGATTAACACCGGGAATAGGTTGTTTCCGCCTTCATTAAGAATGGTTGTTTGTATTCCATCTGGCAGCACTGAAGTTGAACTCAGAGCAGTAAGAGATTCATCTGAGCATGCTGGTGCCCGAGAAGTATACTTGATATATGAACCAATGGCAGCAGCTATAGGAATTGGTATTGATGTTGAAGCTCCCGAGGGTAATATGATTGTTGACATTGGTGGAGGTACAACTGAAATTGCCGTTATTTCTCTTGGAGGTATTGTTACTAATAAATCTATCAGAATTGCAGGTGATGATTTGACTGCTGATATAATGGAATATATGAGACATCAACACAATATTAAAGTTGGTGAGCGTACTGCTGAAGAAATAAAAATTAATGTTGGGGCGGCAATTTCTGAATTGGACGATCCACCGGCAGATTATATTGTTCAAGGTCCTAATCAGATGACTGCGTTACCAGTTGAAGTTCCTGTTTCTTATCAGGAAATTGCCCATTGTCTAGATAAATCAATTTCTAAAATTGAAGCTGCAATTTTAAATGCACTAGAACAAACACCTCCTGAACTTTATGCAGATATTGTAAATAGAGGCATTTATTTAGCAGGAGGAGGAGCATTGTTAAGAGGATTAGATAAAAGATTGTCTGATAAGATAAATATACAATTTAAAATCGCGGAAGATCCTTTAAGGGCAGTTGCTCGTGGTACTGGAATTGCTTTGAAGAATGTTGACAAATTTCCGTTCCTTATTAGATAGACTTTTTATAATTTAAACTTGTCGTTTCTGATAATTAATAAACTTTCATATCATGAATAAATGAAAAGCTTATTAAACTTTCTTTATAAGTATAATCATCTTTTATTGTTTGTAATATTAGAAATATTTTGTTTTTCTCTTATTGTGAAATATAACAATTATCAGAGGGTAAGTTATATCAATTCATCTAATGCAATTTCCGGTTTAATATTTGAAAAGTACACATCAATTAAAAATTACTTCGAGCTTCAAAAAATAAACGATAATCTCGCTAAAGAAAACGCGAAACTTCGTACTCAACTTATTTCCATTAAGCAATCCGATATTTTTCTAAATTCTAATTTAAGGATTGACTCAAGTATTGTTAAGTCGATTCCCGCAAAGGTTATAAACAATACCATAAATAAACAGAATAATTATATTACTTTAAATAAAGGATATAAAGATGGGGTTCGTCTTGACATGGGGGTAATCTCAAACGAAGGTATTATTGGTGTTGTTGTTAACGTTTCAAAGAATTATTCTGCTGTATTATCTTTGCTAAACGAAAGGTGGTCAGTAAACGCGAAGTTGTTTAGAACAAACCATTTTGGCACATTAAGATGGGAAGGTGGCAACCCTTATGAAGCTGTTCTTAGTGAAATTCCAAATCACGTAGAGGTTAATCCAGAGGATACTATTGTCACAAGTGGGTTCTCAACTATTTTTCCTGAAGGGATAATTATTGGAAAAGCAATTCGAGTCGATTTCAATCCTAGTGACAATTTTAAAAAGATTGTTGTGCAGCTTTTTGTGGATTTCAGTAGTCTGAACTATGTTGAAATCATTGACGGTAAGACATATAGTGAGAAAGATGATTTAGAAAAATTACTGGAAAATGAATAAAGGTCCTTTGTGGTACATATTATCGTTTACTATTATTGTACTTGTTCAGGTATTATTCATGAATAACTTGCAATTTAGTGGATACATCAATCCTTATTTTTACATTTTATATATTTTAATTCTTCCAATTAATATTCCTAAATACTTAATCTTATTATTAGGGTTTTTTCTGGGAATTACGATTGACTTGTTCGCAAATACTCCGGGGATCCATGCTTCGGCTACTGTTCTTGTAGCGTTTATACGTCCTTTTTTATTTAATACTTATAATCTGGAAGATCAGGAAAAATCAATGTTGCCTACAATTAGTAACTTAGGATTTGTTTGGTTTCTTCGATACGCAGCTGTTATTATCATTACTCATCACTTATTTCTTTTTTATATCGAAGTTTTTTCTTTTCATGGTTTCTTAAATACTTTATTAAGATGTTTTTTTAGTTCTATCTTTACCTTTATTTTTGTGATTATTAGTCAATTTTTAATTTTCAGAAAATAATTAAGTGGACAGCTATTCAAAAAGAAAAAACATTATACTTCTTATTTTTGTAGTAATTGGTGCAATTTTTATTGTTAGACTTTTTACTATACAGGTAATAAATTCGTCGTATAAAAAATCTGCGACAAAAAATGTATTGAGAGAAGTAGTTGATTTTCCTTCCAGAGGTTTAATTTTTGATAGAAATGGGGAGTTACTTGTCTACAATCAAGCAGTTTATGACTTGATGGCTACACCTCGTGAAGTTGGTGTCTTTGATACTACTTCTTTATGTAATTATTTGAAGATTCCTAAATCTGAGTTTATCAGTGAATTTAAAAAGGCTAAATCATATTCTAAGTTTAAACCTTCAGCTATCATTAAGCAAGTTTCCCCCGATTGTTATGCTTTGCTTCAGGAAAAGATGTATAAATATCCTGGATTTTACTTCCAAACTCGAACATTAAGAAATTACTCTCACAATATCGCGTCTCATGTTTTAGGTTACATAGGTGAGGTCAATCAGAATATGATTGATAAAGATGTTTATTATCGAATGGGCGATTATGTTGGGATTAGTGGTATAGAAGGTGCTTATGAAAAAGAACTGAGAGGGAAAAAGGGTGTTAGATTGTTTTTAGTTGATGTCCACAACAGGGTAAAAGGTGCATATAATGAAGGTAGGTTAGATAGTGCTTCGCTTAAAGGAAATAATTTAACTTCAACTCTTGATTGGAGCCTACAGGAATATGGAGAGTTGTTAATGAGCAACAAATCAGGGAGTATTGTTGCAATTGAGCCTTCTACCGGCGAAATTCTATCTTTGGTTAGCTCCCCATCATATAAACCTGAATCTTTAGTTGGTAGAAAACGAATTGAGAACTTTCCTAAATTACTTGCTGACACATTATTGCCTTTATTTAATAGGGCTACAAGTGCCCAATATCCTCCCGGATCTACATTTAAGATGCTTCACGGTCTAATCGGTCTTCAAGAAGGTGCAATTACGACTTCTTCTCAATTTTCATGTAATGGTGGGTATCACGTCGGAAATTTCCATCAAGCTTGTCACCATCATCAATCATTTTCTCTTAATAACGCAATCTCAGCTTCTTGTAATGCTTTCTTTTCTCAGGTGTTTAGGAGGATATTAGATTCGAAAAAGTATAACAGTCCTAAGGAGGGATATAATGAGTGGCGAAAACATGTTTTAAGCTTTGGTTTTGGAGAAAGGGTTTCATTTGAATTTTCAGAAGAGACAAAAGGATTCATCCCTACCTCAGAATATTACGATAAAAAAACATTTAATAGCTCAAAATGGAGATCTCTTTCGGTTGTTTCTCTGGCAATAGGACAGGGAGAAATTCAAACTACTCCTTTACAGATGGCTAATTATGCTGCTATTTTGGCTAATCGGGGTTATTACTATACTCCTCATGTTGTTAAAAAGATTGAAAATAAAGAAATTGATGCAAGGTTGGTTCAGAAGAATCATACTACTGTTGATAGAATAAATTTCGAGTTGATAATGGATGGAATGGAAGGAGTAATAACTGGAGGTACTGCTAGTAACTGTAATATTCCGGGTATAAGTGTATGTGGAAAAACCGGAACAGCTCAAAACTCTGGAGTTGACCATTCCACTTTTATTGCTTTTGCTCCTAGAGAAAACCCTAAAATTGCCATTGCTGTCTATGTTGAAAATGGGAAATGGGGAAATTTATACGCAGGGCCTATAGCAACTCTTATGATTGAAAAATATTTAAAAGATTCAATTCAGCCTTCAAGACAATGGCTTGAAACTAAAATGATAGAATCAAATTTGTTGTATCCGGATTTACCAAATTTTATTAAATACTATAAATAAATTGGCACAGAATTACAGTATTTGGAAAAGAATTGATTGGGTAATTATACTCCTTTATGTTTTTATGGTTCTTGCAGGATGGTTGAATATTTATTCTGCAGTTTATAATGAAGAGCATAAGAATATTTTCGATATGAGCCAAAGATATGGTAAACAACTCATATGGATTATTTGTTCCATTTTTTTGGGCGTACTGATATTAGCTACCGATAGTAAAGTTTTTGTTTCTTTTACATTTTTAATATACGGGATATTCATCTTTTTACTTTTTATTGTATTGTTCCTTGGTACCGAAGTAAATGGTTCAAAATCATGGTTTTTAATTGGAAATTTTGGATTACAACCTTCTGAATTTGCAAAATTTGGCACCTCTCTTGCAATAGCTAAGTTGGTGAGCTCGTACAACTTTAGTTTTAAGGAAAGCAAGTCTAAATTTAATCTATTTTTAGTAGTAATCATACCTGTATCATTGATTTTTTTGCAGCATGATACAGGGTCAGCAATTGTTTATATGGTTTTCCTATTTCCACTTTTCAGGGAAGGCCTTTCCGGATTAATATTGTTTTTTCTGTTTCTTGCTGTTTTAATATTTATAATGACCTTAGTACTAAAACCTATTATTTTATTGCTGTTTTTTTTATTGTTCTCCTTTCTTGCTTATTATCTAATAATCAAAAAAAAGAAGGACTTAGTAATAGGATTAATCTTGCTTCTTTCTTCTACATTGTTGATGACAATATTTTATTTAATTCTGAAAGGAACCCCTCTTGATTTTTATTACATACTACTTCGTTCTTCAATTTTAACTTCAATTATCCTTTTAGCAACATCTCTTTATAAAAGAAAACCTCAAGCAGCTATGATTGTTTCAATTTTTATTGTAACAATATTGCTTTCCTTTACAGTTGGATTTGTTTTTAGAAATATTCTTGAACCTCATCACCAAGACAGAATTAACAACCTATTGGGTATAGAGTCTGATCCTCTTGGAGCAGGCTACAATGTTAACCAATCTCAAATTGCCATTGGTTCAGGTGGAATACTAGGTAAAGGCTTTCTTAAAGGAACTCAAACGAAATACGATTTTGTGCCGGAGCAAAGTACAGATTTTATTTTTTGTACTGTTGGAGAAGAATGGGGCTTTATCGGATCTTCTTTAATTGTAGCTGCTTTCATTTTTCTCCTTTATAGAATAATCAGATTAGCTGAAAGGCAGAAATCAACTTTTAGTAGAGTTTACGGTTACTGTGTAGCTTCAATAATCTTCTTCCATTTCGCCATAAATATAGGGATGACCATTGGTCTGGCACCTGTTATTGGCATTCCTTTACCCTTTTTTAGTTATGGAGGCTCTTCTTTATGGTTCTTCACTATATTGCTTTTCGTGCTCTTAAGTCTTGACCGAAACAGATTTGAGCAGTTGCATTAGAAGAGTATTCAATTTCACATATAAAAATTGATTCTAAATCAATTGTAGCAATATAGGTCTTGATTTCATTTATGAATTTATTGCTTAATAGCCTTAATTCTAAATAATTATCGTTCATTAGCTCAATTGCAGTAGAAGCTAATTTGGGTAAAGAAGAATGGTATGACATAATCAATAAGGCTTCTTCTATTCCTCCAACATTTTTATAAGTAAATAACCTGTCACGATATATTAAATTATGCATAAAGAGCCTTATTCTTTGAGGTATCAAGTGATAATTTTTCAATAAGGAATTATATGTGTTTTTCGTAAAGCAATCTAAAGAAAGATCTGAATGGTTCTCCCATTCTGTGGCAAGAAAATGATCAACAATGAGATCTGCTACTACTCCTGAATAATGATTGTAGGATGGAATGAAATATGATTTAATTGAAAGAAAATTCTTGTTATTGTCAGTATATTTATCAATCAGTCTGTGTAGAAGTATTCCTTTTTGGATTTCAACAGGGTATAGCTTAAATCTTTTACCTTTAACATGATCTGCAATAAAATTCCCTACAAGAATTTGCTCATTCTTTCCTGAAAGAAACACATGTCCTAGATAGTTCATATTTATGCTTGCTGACAAAACAAAGAAGTTACCTAAAAAAGAAGTGAATTTTTTAGGTAACCCTGAATTTTGTGTCTTATTTCTATATTTTAAAAAACCGGCACTTACTATATTCTCCCTTTGATCATTTTTGATTCTTCTTCAAAACCAGGCTTGTCTAATAGGGCAAACATATTTTTCTTATATGCTTCAACACCAGGTTGATCAAAAGGATTTACGTTTAATAAATAGCCACTAATTCCACATGCTTTTTCAAAGAAATATATTAGTTGTCCCAGATAATATTCATTCAATCGAGGAATTTCAATTTTTATGTTTGGTACATCTCCATCAACGTGAGCAATTTGTGTTCCCAGTTCAGCCATTTTGTTCACAAAATCGACATTCTTACCAGAAAGAAAATTGAGCTTATCTAAATTATCTTCATCACTTGGAATTAGCATTTCGCATTCAGGTTTAATAACTGACAAAACTGTTTCAAACAGAATTCTTTCACCTTCCTGAATATATTGCCCCATAGAATGTAAATCAGAAGAAAAATCTACTGAAGCAGGAAATATCCCCTTGCCGTTTTTACCTTCACTTTCACCATAAAGCTGTTTCCACCATTCAGCAATATAATGGAGCTTTGGCTGAAAGTTGACTAATATTTCAATTTTTTTACCGTTTGAATAAAGTATATGCCTTGCTGCAGCATATTGACAGGCTATGTTTTCTTCAAATTTTACCATCGGCGATGTTTGATTCATCATGTCTTTGGCTCCTTTGACTAAAGCCTTGATATCAAATCCAGCGACAGCAATCGCTACTAATCCAACCGGTGTAAGCACAGAATATCTTCCTCCAACATCATCAGGTATCACATATGTCTTATAGCCTTCTGTGTTAGCAAGAGTTCTTAATGCACCCTTAGAAGCATCAGTTATAGCACATATTCTACTTACAGATTCAGCTTTTCCGTATCTTTCAATAAGGTCTTGTTTTAGAATTCTAAAAGCTATTGCTGGCTCGGTTGTTGTCCCTGACTTTGAAATTACACATATAGCCCATTCTTTTGCCTTTAAAAGATCCCTGAGTTCTGAAAGATAATCTTCACTAATATTTTGTCCTGCGAATATTACAGCAGGCTTCGATCCGTTTAACTGTGAAAAATTATTATTAAGCGCATCTATCACTGCCTTTGCTCCTAAATATGAGCCACCAATGCCAATGATGACATACACGTCAATATTTTTGTTACGAATATTTTTTGCAGTAAGTTCTATATCATTAAGAAAAGCATCGTCAATTTCATTAGGCAGATTTACCCAACCGACAAAGTCACTTCCTCTTCCTGTTTTGGAATGTAAAGCTGAATTTAACTCTTCTGTAGCGCTTTTATATGTTTCAAAGACAGAAGGCGAAATGAACCCTCCTGATTTAGCAAATGCCTTTCCCAGATCTAATTTTATTCTTTCCATTGTTTTATCTTAGATTTTCTGTTAATAATCTTATTTCTATTGCGGGTGAAATATTTTCATAGCATATATTGTAAACTGCATCACATATCGGCATGTTTACATTGTGCTCCTGATTTATTTCTTTTATACACTTTACGGCATAATAGCCTTCAGCAACCATACGCATTTCTAATTGAGCAGCTTTTATCGAATATCCTTTGCCAATCATTGTCCCAAAAAGTCTGTTCCTGCTGAATTGAGAATATGCTGTTACCAACAAGTCACCCAAATATGACGAGCCTTTTATGTCTCTTGTAATTGGATGCACTTTATCTACAAACCTTTTTATTTCCTGTATAGCATTTGATATAAGTACTGCTTGAAAATTGTCTCCATAATGTAGACCGTTGCATATTCCTGCAGCAATTGCTATGACATTCTTCAGCACTGAAGAGTATTCAGTACCATAAATGTCGTCAGAAATATGAGCTCTTATGTATGACGATTCTATCATTAAAGCAAATGCTCTGGCCTTCTTTACATCGGGACAGGCAATTGTAAGGTAAGAGAGCCTTTCAAGTGCTATTTCTTCAGCATGGCAAGGACCTGCAATAATTCCAATGGAATCAAGGGGTACGTTGAATTTCTGATTGAAGAATTTGCCAACAATAAGATTGTCCTCAGGAACTATTCCCTTAATTGCAGATATTAAAAATTTCTTGCTAATATCAACAGTTAAATTTTCAAGAGATTCTTTCAAGAAAGCTGAAGGGATAACAAATATCAGAACATCAGAATTTTCACATACTTCATTGATGTCGTTATAAAAAGTTATATTGTTGACATCAAATATAACATCACACAAATAACTTGGATTGTGACTGTTTTTCTTGAAGTAATCAATGTTGTCTGAATTTCTTATATACCAGTTAATCGTACCGATATTGTTCAACAATATTTTTGCCAATGCAGTGGCCCAACTTCCACTTCCAATTATAGCTATTTTTTGGTCTGTAAACATCAATTTATAGTCTTTTCTCCCTTTATATAGAAATGCAAAAATACAAAAACAATAAGTTTTATGGCAGGCAAAAAGTATTTTGTTTGTTTTTTTCTAAGGTCTTAAAATTTTTGTTAGTTTCTGATCTTTTACACCCTCCTAACCAGATTCTCTGCTACCTCTCTCGCCTTATTCAAGATTTCTTCTTCACCATTGACATGCCTGTTTTCCATAAGTACCTTTCCGTCACAAATAACTGTATCAATGCAACTTCCATTGGCTGAATATACAAGGTTAGATATCAAATGAAAGTTTGGTGTCAAGTCCGGAATCATCAAATTCACCAATGAAATATCTGCCAGATATCCTTCTTCAATTTTTCCTGTTTTCCAACCTGTCATTTTTTCATTATGGATACATGCACAATTGAAGGTTTCTTCTGTATTCCAAATTGTTGGGTCATTATATATGGTTTTACCGTTCAGCGATGCCAATTTCATCGCTTCAAGTATGTCCAGATTGTTTCCTGAAGAGGGTCCGTCAGTCCCCAATACAACAGGTATACCCCTCTCTTTCATTTCCTTATACCTGAATTGATTCCCTGATACAAGCTTTAAGTTCGACGCCGGATTATGAACTATAATACACCCTTTTTTTGCTATTATGTCAAGGTCATTGTCTGTCAAATGCACACAGTGTGCAAGACTTACATTTTTGTCAAGTATTCCTAATTTATCGAGGTATTCAACTGGCGTACAGCCAAAAAGCATCTTTGAATTTTCAACTTCACTTATTGTTTCTGATAGGTGAGTATGTATATGGATATTCTTTTCAATAGCAAAATCTCGAAGCCATTTCCATGTTTCTGCTGAAACTGTATATATAGCATGTGGTCCTAATATGAACTTTATTCTGTCTGAATATAGGTGCATATTTTTGTAGCCCTCAACAATCATTGATTTATATTGTTCTGCAAGCTCAATTTTGTTGAAATCCATTGTGGCGATTGACAAACAGCCTCTTATACCCATTTCTTCAGTCGCTTTTACTACTCCGGGGAAATGATGGTACATATCAACAAATGTTGTTATACCGTTTTTTATCATCTCAAGGCATGCAAGCTTGGTGCCCCAGTATACATCTTCCTCAGTAATTTTATTTTCAAGGGGCCAGATTTTTTCTTCCAACCACGGCATTAATGGCATATCGTCGGCGTAACCCCTCATGAGCGACATTGCTGCATGGCAATGCCCGTTCAGAAGTCCCGGTATAGCTGCTTTCATTGTGCCATCAATAATCTTATCTGCCGAAAAATTCAGATTGCTGCCTATTTTATTTATGGTGTTGCCTTTAATAAATATGTCGACAACCTCATTGTTCAATTCAACGTTTTTAATTAGTAAACTCATAAGGTTAAATTTTCTAACTCAAATATCGGATATTATAATCAAATCCCTATTCAGAAGTCTTCATTATTTTAAAATGTATAGAGTGAATGATCAATTCCTAAAATCAATCAATACTTTATTAGAACTGCTCAGTCTTGCAGTCTGGAATGCCTCTTCCCAATCTTCAAGCGGGAAAATATTACTGATAATTGAACTAAAATCGGTTCCCTTTGATAAATAATCAAGCGCCGGCGGAAATAAACCGCACCTTGAACCAACTATTGTTATTTCGTTTACCACTACAGGTGAAAGGTCAATTATTTGGTTTTCAGCAAGTGTGCTTTTAAGAACAAGTGTGCCTCGGGGTTTAGTGTGTTGAACTGAATACTGAAAACCTGAAATACTGCCCGTTGCTTCAATTGTTATATCGAATTTTGTGTCATTAAGCTGGTCTGCTAAAATTTTCTTACAGCTCCGTGATTGTATAAGGTCTAATTTTTCTTGATGTTTACCTACATGAGTAATTTTAGCCCCCGTGGTCGATATTGCATGATTGATTAAAAGCCCAAGTTTGCCGTCACCAACAATAAGAATTTCTTTATTTGGGCTAATTTCTATTTGTTCAAGTATTTCAAATCCTGCCGCTAAAGGCTCAGTAAATACAGCATTTTCATTTGAAACAGCTTCTGCAACTTCGTACAAATTTTTTAATGGAAGGGTAATATATTCTGCAAAACACCCATCTTTATTTGAAATCCCAAGGGTCTTTCTTTCCGGACAGTGCCTTCCAAGTTTACTTGAGCAATATACACAATCAGACTTTTGGCATGAGCAATTAATGTCCCCAACAACTCTTTTATTGAGCAGACTTTTATCATCGCCATTGATTTTTTCCACAACTCCTACAAACTCATGTCCCGGTATCCCTTTAAAATTCATGTACCCTTTGATAATCTCCAGGTCTGTATTACAAATACCTGCCAGAATAACCTTTATTAAGGCTTCTCCATCCAAAGGCTCAGGCTTAAGATAGTCGTCAATATATTTAAGTTCTTTGTCAAAGTACAGAGCTTTCATGGTTTAGGATATCCCGGAATGAGTTTTTAATGAAGTTTGCTGCTTATTATTTTCAGAAATTCTTGCCTGGTTGGCTCTTTCAAAAATATTCCTGTAAAATCAGAAGTTGTTGTTACAGAATGTTGTTTCTGAACACCCCTCATTTGCATGCAAAGATGCTGTGCTTCAATGACTACAGCTACTCCAAGTGGTTGAAGCGTGCTGTTGATGCATTCTTTAATCTGGGTAGTCAGCCTTTCCTGAACTTGCAGCCTTCTGGAAAATGCTTCTACCACCCTTGCAATTTTGCTTAATCCGGTTATATAGCCGTTTGGTATATAGGCAACATGGGCCTTACCAATAAATGGCAGCATATGATGCTCGCACATTGAAAATAGTTCAATGTCTTTAACAACAACCATCTGCCTGTATTCTTCTTTAAAAATTGCTGATTTTAATATTTTCTCAGGATCCATATCGTAACCATGAAGAAGAAACTGCATTGATTTTGCTACTCGTTGAGGAGTTTTTATAAGCCCCTCTCTGTCCGGATTTTCACCAAGCAGCTGAATTGCTTCTTTATATAGCTCTGATAGTCTGTTTGTTGTTTCGGTATCAAATTTCTCTGTTTTAGAGTAGTTTCCACCTTCATTTTCTAAGGTTATTTCCATCTTTTCATTTTTGATAAAACAAATTAACAAAAATATATCGTGTTTTTTACTGAAAAAGGTATACAGTATTCAAACAATTTTGAAATTGCTTAAGACATAAATCAGCAAGAGTCAAATAGGGGAATGATTCATACCATATTCGTACCACATTCGTCCTTTCTCCCTTTATAAAGGGAGAAAGGACGAATGTGGTACGGTTCAGGTATAGTTCAATCACTAATCAAACTCCTCTTTGACATTTGTTTGTTTCCGGATATTGAAATTCATCTTCTATTAAAGCCGCACTTTGCGTTTTTTTACTTAATTTTATTTCTCTTCGAAAGATATCGAAGCATTGAAATTCGAGAAATAATTTAAAATCGTATTGTATGGAAGGTTTATGCCCTAATTATGAGATATGTCCAATATTCAACGGTATATTGACTGGTAAAGAAATGACATCGCAGGCTTACAAGAAACTTTTTTGTGAAGCAGGTGATGAAAAATGGAGTACGTGTAAGCGATATATGACTAAAAATGAATTCGGTTTCTGTCCTCCTGATTTGCTGCCTAATACAACATATACAATCGAACAAATTGCTGCAAAGTATAATTTGAGTAAAGTCTAAGTTAATATTTTGATGCCTGTTTCAAAATTGTTAAATGGCGATCCTTGGGTTGAATATAGAACCAGGGTTGATTTGTTGAGCGAACAAGAAGACTCATCGAATGTTATCTCGGCAAGAGATAAAATGATTGCTCATCCCCAAATATCTTCTCTAATAGAAGATTTACTTGAATGGCCAGGGTGTGTTTTAAACAATCATAAAAAGGCAGATTTATTAATTCATAAACTTTCATTTATTGCTGATATTGGAGTTAACATCAATGATTCAGGAATTAATCAAATAATCGAAAATATATTTAAAAATACATCAAAAGAGGGTGTTTTTCAGGTTTTAACAAATATTCCTGTGCATTTCGGAGGTTCCGGCAAAGATCAGTTTGCATGGTCGTTGTGCGATGCCCCTACTATTGTTTATAGTTTGGCGAAACTTGGTTTGACTCAAGATGAAAATGTTATTAAGGCGAAGAATTTTTTGATAGGTTTATTTGGAGGTAATGGTTATCAATGTAAGGTTTCAGAAGAGCTTGGCCGATTCCGTGGCCCTGGCAAAAAAGGAGATCCTTGTCCATACTCTACTTTGTTAATGTTAAAATTAATGAGTTTATTTAAAGATGACAGAGAATCCGAAAACGCCATTGAATCAATTAATGTCCTTTTAGATCTTTGGGAGAGGAGCAAGGAAGTACATCCGTACTTATTCTATATGGGTAATGACTTTAGAAAATTAAAAGCTCCAATGATTTGGTATGATATAATTCATTTTGCAGATACATTATCAAATTTTAATTATGCCGTTAGTGATGAAAGATTTTTAGGTTTAGTAGAGTTGATTCGCAACAAGGCCGATAGTTCGGGGTTATACACTCCTGAGTCGGAGTGGAAAGCGTGGAAGGGTTGGGAGTTTGGACAAAAAAAAGAACCTTCATTATGGTTGACTTTCATCGTATGTAGAATTTTAAAAAGAATAGAAGAAAATAAGAAGTAATTTATAATAATGAATATGAACAGATTAAAAGGAGTTTGGCTCCCAATTATTACCCCGTTTTATAATGGTAAAATCGATTTCAAGTCTTATGAGAGATTGATAAATTTTTATATTCCGAAGGGTATTTCAGGAATCATTCCTAATGGAACAACCGGGGAGTGCCCAACAATTGAAGAATACGAATTGGAAGAATTAGTGGCTAAGACTATTGAGCTCAATAATAACAGAGTTCCTGTTTATATGGGTTTGGGAGCAAATAATACTAATAAAGTAATAAAACAGCTGAAAATTTTTGAGAAATATAAACTTGACGGAATTCTATCTGTTTGTCCTTATTATAATAAGCCAGACCAGAGGGGTATATATGAACATTTTAAAGCAATTTCTGAGTCGACTGATCTAAATATTGTAATTTATAATATTCCTCACCGTACAGGCAGAAACATTGAAAATGAAACTCTTTTAAAACTGGCTGAATTAAATAACATTGTTGGAGTAAAAGACTCTTGTGGAAACGTTCTTCAGACAATGGAATTGATTTTTAACAGACCCGAAGGATTTTCTGTACTTACAGGTGAAGATGTGCTTTATTACATAAATCTGGCACTTGGAGGTGATGGAGGTATTTTGGCAGCAGCTCATCTTGAAACTGAAAAATTTGTTGAGATATTTAAGTTGATGTCATCTAACAATCAGAAAGATGCATTAAAAATATGGAAACAGATAGAGTGTTTTATTCCCTTGCTTTTTAAAGAACCGAATCCTTCGCCACTAAAATATTGTTTGTTTGAAAAGAGCTTAATTTCCAGTCAGGAAGTCAGACTTCCACTCTTAGAGATTTCGGATAGCTTAAAAGATGAACTAAAGAAATTCAACTTTTAATATTTATTACTGACATAGGGTTGTCATAAAAGGTCTTTAATTTTACTTGAGCAAATTGAATTGTTGTTAATCAAATAATTTATTTAAGAATGAGTACAGATTTAAAACCTAAGTTAAATGACCCAAATATTATTCCAACAAACGAAGTCTTGTTGCATGAATTGGGTCCAAGTTTTAAGGCCTACGATAAATTAATGGGCATAATAACAAAGGCCGATTTTGGAATTATATCAGAGTGGAGGTATTATAATGACGGGAAAGCTTGGTTGTGTAAAAATGTTTTTAAAAAGAAGACAGTATTCTGGCTATCTGTTTGGGATTCATATTTTAGGGTTGTTTTTTATTTTTCAGAAAAGAATCTTCAGGGGATAGACGACCTCGAAATTGATGAAAAGGTTAAAGAAGACTTTGGAAAATCTAAAGCGATTGGGAAATTAATTCCAATGATTATAAAAATTGAAAATGAAATGCAAGTTGACGATGCGATTAGAGTTATTGAATATAAAATGAAATTGAAATAGTTTTAAAATTAATAGCTTATATCATCCGAAGGAGCTATATTACCTAAAGTGAATTTGTTTAACTAACACAAATTAATCAAATGGTACAAAATATTACTTTCATAACTTTAGGTGCAAATGATCTAAACGCTTCGATTGATTTTTATGAAAATAAGCTTGGTTGGAAGCGCTCCGAATTGAGTCAGGAACATATTATATTTTACGAACTTAATGGGATTCATTTATCACTTTTTTCTCTTATTGAGTTGGCTGATGATGCAAATATTGAACCTTTTGGTAGTGGATTTAGGGGGTTTACGATTTCCAGCAACGTTAATAGTAAAGAGGAGGTTGATGAAATCATTGACGATTTAAGAAATAAAGGAGTTAAAATTGTAAAAGAGCCTCAAAATGTTTTCTGGGGAGGGTATAGCAGTTATATTTCCGATCCTGATGGAAACCTTTGGGAGATTGCGTATAATCCATTTTTGAAATAGAATTATTTTATAAATTAGGTGTGGATTTGTAGTGAGGGGAATGTCAAATATCAACAATTTAAACTGATGAATAAATATTATAAGGCTGTCTTTCCCGGAAAATACATTCAAGGAGAAAATTCATTAAAAGAATTACCTGAGTTGGTCAGGTTATTAGGTAAGAATGGACTTATTGTTGCTTCTCCAACTGTTAAGAAAAATATTCTCCCTAAGTATAATTTTGATGATATAGAAATTGAAGAATTCAAGGGTGAATGCTGTGAAGATGAAATTAGAAGGATTTCGGATATTATTCTTAAGAGCAAAATTGATGTTCTTATTGGAATGGGAGGGGGCAAAACAATTGATACCGTAAAGATTGCATCAGATAGAGCTAATATTCCTGTTATAATAGTTCCGACAATAGCATCAACTGATGCTCCGTGTAGCGGATGTGCTGTAATTTATAGCAAAGACGGAATATTTGAATCTGTTTATTATCAAAAAATGAATCCTCAGGTTGTGCTTGTAGACTTGAATATTATAGCAAAATCTCCTGTGAGTTTTCTGGTTTCAGGGATGGGAGATGCTCTTGCAACTTGGTTTGAAGCACGATCATGCGAAAGAACTGTTTCGTTGAATGAATGCGGCGGTTACAGCACAATGACAGGTTTAAATCTTGCAAAACTATGTTACGATACATTATTGCTTTACGGTAAGTCAGCCAAGATTGCATGTGAAAATGGAATTGTTACTCCAGCCTTTAATCATATAGTTGAGGCAAACATACTTTTAAGCGGGATTGGATTTGAGAGCTCAGGCTTAGCAGCAGCACACGCGATCCATAACGGACTTACAGCCCTGGAGGAGACTCACTCTTCATATCATGGAGAAAAGGTCGCATTTGGCCTATTAACGAGCTTACATTTAACAGATGCCGACCCGAAAGAAATAAATACTGTTTATTCATTTTGTGAAGAAATTGGTTTGCCAACTACATTTTCAGATTTGGGAATTGATTCTTATGATAGGGATTCGATTATGCCGGCGGCAATAAAAGCATGTGACTCAAAGGACAGTATTCATCACGAAGTGGGAATTATGACTTCTGAAAAAGTTCTTAGTGCAATGATTCTTGCTGATGCATTAGGAAGAGAGAGAAAGAGACTTTAATTATCATTTAAAGCAACAAATTCTTAAAGATTGATTTTTTTTTAAATCATTTTATCTTCTTTTTTTTATTATTTGTAATTTATTAATACATTTAAATTACAATTTTTAAACTAATCATTTTTGAGATGAACGAAGAAGTATTATATCAGAGTAAAAATATTGATGAACTTGATCAGAAAATTTTAAGGCTTATTACAAAAAATGCCAGGATACCTTTTCTTGAGGTTGCCAGGGAATGCGGAGTGTCAGGTGCTGCCATTCATCAGAGAGTGCAACGCCTTTTAAATGTAGGTGTTATATCCGGTTCTGAATTTAAAGTAAGTCCTGAAAAGTTAGGATATAATACCTGTGCTTTTATGGGAATTTATCTTGAAAAAGCAAGCTTCCACAAGGAGGTGGTTAAACAACTTTTAGAAATACCTGAAATAATAGAATGTCATTATACAACAGGACAATATGCTATTTTCCTGAAGATTCAAACCAAGACAAACAAGCATTTAAAACAGCTTATCGATGAAGAGTTTCAGAAAATTGAGGGAATTGCCAGAACTGAAACTTTCATGTCTCTTGAAATAGAATTTGAGAGACAAGTTCCAATTAAATAAAGCTTCTATATTAACTTGATTAGCAATTTATTTTTCTACCAAAGTTGGTGGACTAATTTTTTTATGTATTTATCGTAAACAATTTCAACATTATCTTTTTGAGCTGTAGTTAGCGGTTCTAACTCAGAAGCACTGATATTCGATTTCAGCTGATCTGCATTTGAAGCGCCTGGTATCACACAACTTACAGCCTTGAATGAGAGTATCCAGCGCAAGGCAATTAATGAAAGGTTTTCATTTGGGAAGGCCTTTTTAAGTTCTTCAACAGCTTCAAGTCCGGTTTCGTAATCAATTCCTGAAAATGTTTCACCTTTATCGAATGCTTCACCGTTGCGGTTAAACTGACGGTGGTCACCCGGTAAGAAGCTTGTTTGTTTTGAGAATTTTCCACTCAACAGACCACTTGCAAGAGGGACTCTAACAATAATACCAATGTTTCGTTTTTGGGCTTGTTCAAAAAAGAGTTCTGAAGGTCTTTGACGGAACATGTTAAAGATTATTTGCACCGTATTAACATTGTCGTATTGAATGGCTTTAAGCGCTTCTTCAACTTTCTCAACACTAACTCCCAGTTTACGGATTTTACCTTCTCCAATAAGTTTATCGAATTCAGCAAAAACCTCAGGTCTGTAATAAACCTCAGTTGGAGGGCAGTGCAATTGAATAAGGTCGATAGTATCAATTTGTAAGTTTTTAAGGCTGTCTTCAACAAATTTGCGTAATGCCTGAGGAGTGTAAGCCTCATTGGTGTGAGGATTTAACCTTCTACCGCATTTGGTAGCTACATATATTTGTTCTGAACGGCTTCGGATTAATTTTCCTACAGCGTGTTCACTTTCTCCATTACCATCACCGTAAACATCGGCAGTATCGATGAAATTTATACCATTGTCAACAGCTTCATTCAAGATGGTTTCAGCATTTTTAAAATCAAAAGGCTTACCCCAACGACCACCAACCTGCCAAGTGCCAAGGCTTATTTCAGAAATTTCAAACCCGGTTTTGCCTAATTGTCTATATTTCATTTTTCAATATTTTTAATAGCATGATTATTATTCTGCTAATTTATAAATGATCTTTAATGTTTTCCTTAAACGACGCATCATTATTAAAATATGTTATAAGCCCAATTTAAGAAAAATGAATTTCTTATTATTATCAATCAGAAGTTAAAAATAATATAAAGCACTTTTTTTTCAATTAAAGAGGAAATTTTGCATTTTGTATTATAAAAGTAATATTTTTGGGTGTTTTTACTGAATATTTAGTAAAATTAGAGAATATTGTTTAATTTTTGTTTTTAAATAAGTTAAAAAGGTAATAATTATAATAATATATGAAATTAACAATTCCCAAAGGTTACAGACCTATTTTAGATCCTGTGCAAACAGAGAAAGCGATTAAATTGGTAAAAGATTGTTTTCAGGTTAATCTTTCATCAGAGCTTAAATTAAGAAGAGTCACTGCTCCTCTTTTTGTGTTGAGGGGTACAGGTATAAACGATGATTTGAACGGGATTGAAAGGGCAGTTAATTTTCCAATTAAGGATTTAGGTGGTCAAGTTGCTGAGGTTGTTCATTCTTTAGCAAAATGGAAAAGGATGACACTTGGCAAATTGGACATTCCAGTTGGTTATGGAATCTATACTGATATGAATGCAATCAGGGCTGATGAAGAGCTTGATAATATTCATTCACTATATGTAGATCAATGGGATTGGGAAGTAACAATTTCTGAAAAACAAAGAAACATTGATTTTCTTAAGGATGTTGTCAGGAGAATCTTTCTTGTGTTAAAAAGAACAGAATTTCAGGTTTGTGAAGAATTTGTTGATATTAACCCTATTCTGCCCGAGGATATTACTTTTTTCCATTCAGAAGAATTATTGAAAATGTTTCCTGACATGACTCCGTTTGAACGAGAAACAGAAGTTGCCAAGAAGTATGGGGCAGTATTTATTATCGGTATAGGAGGAGATCTTTCCAACGGGGAAAAACACGATGGCAGGGCTCCGGATTATGACGACTGGACAACAGCTTCAGATAATGGATATAAAGGACTAAATGGTGATATTATAATTTGGAATCCGATTTTGGAACGTGCGTTTGAAATTTCATCTATGGGAATAAGAGTTGACAAAAAAGCACTAAACGAACAATTAAAAATTGCCGGTTCGGAAGCAAGGAAAAGTCTTTTATTTCACAAGATGCTTTTAAATGATGAATTACCATTATCGATTGGTGGAGGTATTGGCCAGTCAAGGATTTGCATGTATTTCCTGCAAAAAGCGCATATTGGTGAAGTTCAATCATCTATATGGCCGGAAGAAATGATAAAACAATGTGAAGAGAAGAGTATTTTCCTTATGTAGTTTAAAGAATTCCGAAAAGTCTGCTTTAAAGGTTGAATAATTATTTAAAAAGGTTCAATATTAATTCCAAATATTTATATTTGCAGCCGCAAAATGGAATGTTTTTGCTGGTCCTGTAGCTCAATTGGATAGAGCAACGGCCTTCTAAGCCGTAGGTTATGGGTTCGATCCCCGTCAGGATCACGCCAAACAATAAGGTGTCCGGATATTTTCTTAGGAAAAACCGGGCACTTTTTCTTTATATTTGTTGAAAAAAATGATAATTCAAAGGCAATCTAATACTATTTACGCAATAATTGCCGGTCTGATATACATATTTGCCGGCTCTGCGGTAATTTTCATTCAGGGAATTACAATGAATGTTTTTATTCAGTTCCTTGGGGGTATCTTAATCTTTACAGGAATAACAGGTTTGATATCTTCAATGGCAATCTCTCAGAATTCCACTTCTTTTTTAGCCGTGCCGAGTGGCATTACAAGCTTAATTTTTGGAGCTGTATTTTTGATGTTTCCAGCATTTGTGGCAGGAATAATTATTTTCTTTTTGAGTTTTATTTTGATAATAGTAGGAATTTCTTTCTTGGGGGCACAGTTTGGTGGCAATAAGTTCTTCAAATTTTCTTGGGTAGGTGTGATATTGTCAGTTATTGCAGTTCTTGCCGGAATATACATGTTAGTCAACAGAACAGGTAGCGAGCAAACGATAATGAAAATCATTGGAGGATTGATTATTATCTATGGAATATGGAAAATATTCGGGTCAATAATAAAACGCAAGAATTTGAAAAGAACGCCCGAAGAACCGGATACTATTGATACTGAATATGAAGAAGTAGAATAATATGTTTTAGGTTAATTTTTGCAGAGCTGCAGACTTCTTTGTGAATAATATCACAAGCATGCAACAAACAGTTATTGCAGCGATACTCATTAAACTCTTTTCTGTATTTGTAAAATCAAATGTAAATTTTTCAGTTATCACCTTGTTGTACGTCACAGTTAGCAGTACCGAGAGGTTGTTTAGGGAGTGGATTATAATGCAAAGGATTAAAGATTTTGAACGTATCATTATCCACCCTAAAAGCAATCCTAAGAAGAAAGTGTACGACATTTGCCATGGGTTTAAATGGTATACTGAGAATAAAATTGCTGAAATAAGAATTGAATACCAATTTTTATAATTTTTCATAAACCCATGCATGATTATTCCCCTGAAAAGCGACTCTTCAATAATAGGGGCTATGATAGCAACCTTGAAGAATGCACCCCAAAAGCCAAATTTATTATCAAATATTTTATCAAATATTTCCCAGAACCAAGATGGTGCAGGCAGTACTTTCTCTATTTCAATGTTTAATAGTCCAACAAGGAATTGTAAGCATAAAAGAATTATTATTATTGGAACTATAACAAGAGGATTAAAAAGCTTAACTGGCAGAACTTCAGTAATTTTATTCTTTGATTTTTTCAGTCCATATATAAAAATGAAAGTAAGGATAGCAATTCCTGAGATAGAATTAATCCAAGGATTTGAAAGGATATTGGTGTCATTATAATAGTCGTATAAGGCAATAGGAAAATCAATTAATGCCTGAAGAACAAGCAGTAATACCAGCAAATGAACAGCCTCGATCACTGATGGGTAAAATTTTTCATTACTTTGTTGCATACTGCAAATTAAGACAATAAAAGAATTTGTAAAAAACTAATTCAATAAATTCAATATTAATTGTAAATTGACTTCAAATTAACATGTAATACTCATGTTTTCAACGCATTTAAAATCAATTTAAGGTTAGTGAAAAATATTGATACTTTTATTTGTAAGTTAACTTTAATTGTATTTATTTTGCGGTCTGTTTGAAAAAAGAGTTCTGAAGAAAAAATAAGACGATGTCACAAGTTTGTCAAATAACCGGAAAAAAAGCAATGGTGGGAAACAATGTTTCACACTCTAAACGTAGAACAAAACGTAGATTTAATCTTAATTTGTTCACTAAGAAGTTCTTCATCACTGAAGAAGATCGTTGGATAACATTAAATGTTTCAGCTGCAGGTATTCGTACCATCAACAAGAAAGGTTTATCAGCAGCATTGAAAGAAGCACGTGAAAGCGGTTTCGTTTCTTCTAACTTATAAAAAGAGTGCGCAATGGCAAAGAAAGCAAAAGGTAATAGAATTCAAGTAATCCTTGAGTGCACAGAGCACAAAGAAAGCGGATTACCAGGTACTTCACGTTATATTACTACTAAGAATCGTAAAAACACTCCAGATAGAATGGAGATGAAAAAATATAACCCGGTTCTGAAGAAGGTTACAGTTCATAAAGAAATAAAATAGTTGAGATATGGCAAAGAAAACAGTTGCATCACTTCAGAAAGGTGCTGGTAAAGGTCATGCCAAAGTGATCAAGATGGTAAAATCCGAAAAATCCGGTGCTTACGTATTTGAGGAAAGTGTAGTTCCAAATGAATTGGTTCAGGAATACTTCAAAAAGTAAAAAAAATATTCTGTTGACAAAAAAAAGCTTTTACCTTTGGGTGAAAGCTTTTTTTATTGAGTTTACAAACAAATTAATATTGAAATTTATAAATGGGTATTTTCGGAAGTTTTACTGCAAAGAAAAAAGAAAGCCTTGAACAAGGTTTATCCAAGACCAAGGAAAGTTTCTTTGGGAAATTGTCACGAGCTATCGTTGGTAAATCGAAAGTTGATGATGATGTACTTGATAATCTTGAGGAAATATTGATATCTTCTGATGTAGGTGTTGAGACTACTCTAAAAATAATAAAAAGGATTGAAGAAAGGGTTTCAAAGGATAAGTATGTTAATACTTCAGAATTGAACAGCATTCTAAAAGAAGAGATTGCTTCATTGCTTGAAGAAAACAATTCAGGAGATGCTTCTGATTTTGACCTTCCTCAATCGTCAGACCCTTACGTAATTATGGTTGTTGGGGTTAATGGTGTAGGTAAAACTACCACAATAGGTAAACTTGCCCATCAGTTTAAACAGGCCGGTAAAAGTGTTGTAATAGGAGCTGCAGACACTTTCAGGGCAGCAGCAATAGACCAGCTTGAAATATGGGCTAGCAGGGTTAACGTTCCAATTATTAAGCAAAAGATGGGTTCTGATCCAGCTTCTGTTGCCTTTGACACTGTTTCATCTGCTAAATCAAGTGGCGCTGATGTTGTAATTATTGATACAGCAGGAAGGCTTCACAATAAAGTAAACCTCATGGGTGAATTGTCGAAAATAAAAAGGGTAATGCAAAAGGTAGTGCCTGACGCTCCACACGAGGTTTTGCTCATTCTTGATGGCTCTACAGGCCAAAATGCTTTTGAACAGGCCAAACAATTTACATTAGCGACTGAAGTAACTGCTTTGGCTTTAACAAAACTTGACGGGACTGCTAAGGGTGGAGTGGTTCTCGGAATTTCAGATCAATTCAAAATACCTGTAAAATATATCGGTATAGGTGAAAAAATGGAAGATCTTCAAATTTTCAACAGAAAAGAATTTGTTGAATCTTTTTTCAAAAATTAATAGTCTCTTTAGTTTTTATATCTCACAATGAAGGTAAATGTTATAACAATGGGATGTTCAAAGAATCTTGTGGATTCTGAGCATTTGTTAAAACAGATCGAGTCAGGTGGATTTGAAGTTTTTCACGATTCCGAAAAGCCTTCAGATATTGTTATTATTAATACCTGTGGCTTTATCCTTGATGCCAAAGAGGAATCAATAGGCATGATAATGAAATACATTAACGCCAAAGAAAAAGGATTGATAAAAAAGCTTTATGTGATGGGTTGTTTATCCGCCAGATATAAAAATGAATTGGCATTAGAGATCCCGGAAGTAGATCACTTCTTTGGTAAGTTCGATTTAGACGACATAATTAATGAGCTTGGTATTCAAAAAAGAAAGGATTTATTGTTCGACAGACACTTGACTACTCCATCTCATTTTGCATATCTGAAAATAGCAGAAGGCTGCGATCGCTCATGCTCATTTTGTGCAATACCAAACTTTACTGGAGGCTACAAGTCGGTACCAATTGAATATTTAATTGAAGAAGCAACAAAATTGGCCCAAAGAGGAGTAAAAGAGTTATTGTTGATTGCTCAGGAATTGTCGTATTATGGCATAGATCTATATAAAGAAAGGAAATTAGACAGTCTTATAGATCTACTTTCAAAAATCGAAGGAATAGAATGGATTAGACTTCATTACGCTTACCCAGCAAAGTTCCCTGTTGAGATTTTAAAAATCATGAGGGAAAATAGAAAAGTTTGTAAGTATCTTGACATTCCCTTTCAACATATTTCCGATAATGTTCTGTCAAGAATGAGAAGAAATATAACAGGAAAACAAACCAGAGAATTAATTAATCTTATTAGAAATGAAGTTCCCGGGATTGCAATTCGTACGACATTGCTTGTTGGTTTTCCCGGTGAAACAAACGAAGATTTCATTGAACTTGTTGATTTTGTCAAAGAAATAAAGTTTGACAGAATGGGAGTATTCCCATATTCACATGAAGATGATACTTATGCTGCAATAAATTTCATTGATGATGTGCCACAAGAGGTAAAACAACAAAGGGCTGATTATTTGATGGAGATTCAGCAAGGCATTCAGAATGAGCTCAATTCTAAAAAAGTAGGCAGTGTTTTGCGTACAATAATTGACCGCAAAGAGGGTAATTTCTTTATTGGGAGAACTGAATGTGACTCTCCGGAGGTCGATGGTGAAGTCCTTATAAATTTAGTTCCCCAACTATCAGTAGGAGAGTTTTATGATATCAAGATTTCTTCTAACGATTATTTTGATCTTTACGGGGAGGTTTCATTTTAATATTTTTTTCAATTCAACTTTTACATTTTTAATAAAATATTTACTCTTTTCTTGCCTTGACTTTTATAATATTATTTACGACATTTAATGTTGGGTGTTTAAAATAAAAAATAATATTATGAAGTATGTATCTTTGATTTTTACTATACTGTTAATTGTATTGTGGAAAGATGGATTTTGCAATCCTAGCTCTCAGGATACTATTAAAGAAGAGTCTGATTGGTATTTTGGTGCAGATGCGGCTTTCACTGAAAGATATTTATGGAGGGGTGCTGTGTGGAACCAAGGTGTAATTGTTCAGCCTCAGGTTTATGCAGGTTATAAAGATTTCTCAGTATATATTTGGGGTAATGTTCCAATATGGGATATTAATGACACTCCGGGAAATGAAATTGATGTATATTTTGATTATTATCATTCATTCTCTTTTATTGATTTTGAAAGTGCTTTAAATTTATACACTTATCCCGGTCAAGATGAACCGGGAACATTAGAATTTTTTATTGGTTTATTTTATCCGATTGGAGATTTTACCCTATTTGCGGATTTGAATATTGATATTCTATCTTGCCCGGGATCATCATTTTACGAGTTCGGAATTGACTTTGAAAAAGAGTTGATCAACAAATTCACAGTTTCCTCTTCATTGTCAGGTGGCGTAGGGTCAAAAAAATTCAATGCTTGTTATTTTGAGATCGAAAAAAGTGCTTTTAACTACCTAGCAGGTAGAGCCGGAGTAACTTATTCTATTTTAGATGGTTTTATGGTAGATTTAAACTACTATTATGACTACATTTTGGATGATGAAATCAAGCAGGCAACAAAAGATATTTATGGTTTGCCGTCTTCTGCATTTGAATTAAAATTCAGGAAAGAGTTTTAAAATGATAAGATCAACAAGAGGTCAGATAATTTTAATCCTGGTGATTTATGTTTTATCATCAACATTTGGATTATATCAATTTTATAAATACGATAGGAATAAGATAAGTGTAGTTTTTTCAGAGCTGAAATTAGAAAAGGCAAATTTATTAAGTAAGACAATTGAGTTCAAGTCCCAGAATCTTAAAGCATATTCATTCGATTATACTTATTGGGATGAAATGGTGAATTTTATTGAGAGTGGAGACGTACAATGGGCAAAAGAAAACATTGATGCTTCTGCTTCAACCTATGAAGCTAATTATGTATGGGTATATAAACCTGATCTGTCAATAGTTTATTCTTTTAGTGAGCCTGAAATCGAGCCTGTCAAAATGCTACCTTTCGATAATTATACGTTAGGCAAAATCGTTTCATCTGGAAAATCATTTCATTTCTTCATTAAAATACATTCAAATATTGTTGAAATAAGTGGATCTTCAGTACATCCTTCATCTGATCTTGAAAGGGTTTCTAATCCTATGGGGTATTTCTTTGCAGGTCGCTTGTGGAATGAAAAATATTTATCAGAAATCGGATTGTTTAACGGTAGTAATGTTGAAATTATTCTGCCTGATATAAATGGTTCTTTCGTTGAAGGTGTTGAAAACAATAGATATCATATTTTAAGTGATTTTATCCTTTATGATTGGTTTAAACGACCTTTGGCAAAAGTTGAATCTTCATATAAGTTTGTATTGGGTGAATCAATTGAATTGAGTTCGTCGAGAAAATTATTATTAAACACAATTGTCTATTTCCTTATAATATCGGCCTTTGTTTTATTTATGCTATTTAGGGTATTTCGACCTTTAAGGTTGATTTCATTGAGTCTCAGACATTCCGATCCTGATTTGTTAAGAAAAATGTTAAAGAGGAAAGACGAATTTGGGAAGCTTTCAAACATCATTGGTGATTTCTTTAAGCAAAAGGATCTTCTTATATATGAAATTGCAGAGAAAAACGAGATAGAAGTACTTTTAAGAAAGCTATCACAAGCAATTGAACAAAGTCCGGCCTCAATAGTATTAACCGATACTGCCGGTAGAATTGAATATGTCAATCCAAAATTTTCAGAGGTAAGCGGTTATAATCTTAGTGAAGTAATAGGTAAGAATCCTCGGTTCCTTAAATCAGGCAAGAAGTCTGTTTCTGATTACATAAATTTATGGAATACAATAAAATCGGGAAAAGAATGGCGAGGGGAATTTAGTAATAAAAAGAAAAATGGAGAGATATATTATGAGTCAATTATTGTTTCACCAATATTTGATGAGAAGGGGAGTATCACAAACTATCTTGCTGTTAATGAAGATATTACACAGAAGAAGAGAAGTGAAGATATTAAAGAAGTTACTTACAATATAGCTCAGGCTGTTACAATAGCAAGTGACCTAAGTGATTTAATTGACAGAATTCATTTTTTGATGAAGGATTTAATTGATGTAACTAATTACTACCTTGCTTTGTATGATAAAAAAACTGATACCTTTTACCTTCCTCATTATGAAGATCAGAAAGATTCTATTTCTTTCTTTAAAGCAGACAAAACACTTACTGCATATTTATTGCGGTCAAAAAAATCAATGTTGTTAAAAGAACAGGATATTAAAGAATTAAAAGATTCAGGTATAGTAAAATCTATTGGGCAAAGCGCCAAAAGCTGGTTGGGCGTTCCACTTTACAACGAAAATGATGTCATAGGTGTTTTTGTTGTTCAGAGTTATGAAAATGAGAATGCATTTACTGAAGAGGATAAGGAGATGCTCGAGTTTGTTTCGCACGAAATGAGTCATGCAATACAAAAAATTAAATCTGATGAAGAACTAAAAAAAGCATTAGAAAAGGCAGAGTTAAGCGACAAATTGAAATCAGCATTTCTTGCAAATATTAGCCACGAAATTCGGACTCCTTTGAATAGTATATTGGGATTTACTAAGTTGGTTACTGAAGAGGATATAACTATTGAAAAGAAGAAAGAATTTTCAAAAATGATAAAGAACAATGTAGACCAGTTATTATCAATAATTAATGATATTTTGGATTTTTCTCTATTAGAAACCGGTCAGTTTAGATTAAATAAGAAGGAGTTTGACATTGATAAGCTAATCAAGGAATTGAGGAAAGAGTATCATCATTGCACTAATGAACGAGGAATAGAACTTAAAGTTTCCCCCGGCCATCTAAATATTGAAATATTCATTAATAGTGATATTTCCAGAGTTCGACAAATTCTTAGAAATCTATTGAACAACGCTTTAAAATTCACCAAATCAGGTTTTATTGAAATAGGCCATTACCTTGAAGGCAAAGAAGTAGTTATTTATGTGAAAGACTCAGGTATTGGGATTTCTAAAGAATTTGAAAACCAAATATTTCAAAGCTTTACACAGGTGGAGAAATCAAAGTCCAGAAAATACAATGGCAATGGACTTGGTTTGGCTCTATCAAAAAGGATAGTAGAAAAATTAGATGGAAAGATTTGGTTTGAATCTGAAATAGGCATTGGTTCTACTTTTTATATTTCTCTACCTATATAACATACAAATGCCAGATTAAACATTTTTCAATCCTAATTGTTCTACTGAAAATAATATTTAAGATGAAGAGAAATGTTGGGCTAGTAGATTCTATCATAAGATTGGTAGTTTCAGTTCTTTTTTTAGTACTGTTTTTTACTGAAATCATAACGGGAGTATGGGGGGTTGTTATTATAATTTTGGCCGTTGTATTTGTATTAACCGGCTTATTAAGGTTTTGCCCTCTTTACACGTTATTTGGAATAAATACTTTGAATTGCAGTTTCTGTAAAAAGAAATAGTGAGTTACAAGAAGAAAAAGCCATTAGTCATGAATTTTTTTACATGACTAATGGCCTTTAGATTCCAATTATCATTGAAAATAAAACTTACTTTTTGTTTTTTGTTTTAATCTTTGATTTTTGCTCTTCAACTTGAGCATCGATAACTGCAATAATTACCATGTTAATTATATCCCTGACTGAACTTTCAACATTAAGTATATGAATTGGTTTATTTAACCCCATTTGGATTGGACCAATCGTTTCACTCATGCCGATTTCAAGCATAAGTTTATAAGAAATATTTGCTGAATTAAGGTTAGGAAAAATAAGAGTGTTAACATCCATTCCGTCAATTTTGGAGAATGGGAATTTGTCATGCCTTAAATTTTTGTCTAAAGCAAAATTCACCTGCATTTCTCCGTCAATTAAAATATCGGGTCTGTTTTCATGAATATATTTTACTGCATCATGTACTATTGCCGGACTACCTTCCGGGCGTTCTCCAAAATTTGAATACGATAACATAGACATTACAGGTTCAATATTGAACAACTTGACAGTCTCATGAGTAAGTGTTGCAATATCAATTAAGGTATCTTTTGAAGGGTGATTATTGACCATCGTATCAGCGAAAAAGAAAGTGCCAAGTTTGGTTGTAACAATATTTAAACCTCCAATATGACGTAGTCCCTCTCTCATTCCAACAATTTCAATAGCAGGTTTGATTGCATCAGAATATTTTGTGTAAACTCCTGTAATGAAAGCATCAGCGTCTCCGGCTTCAACCATCATCATGCCGAAATAGTTTCTGTCAAACATTTTCTCGTATGCCTCGTTGTAAGTCATGCCTTCTCTTTGGCGTTTCTGTGTCAATAGGCGGGCATATCTTTGACGACAAGCCTCTTCGCGGTCATGTCTCATGTTGACTATTTCCACGTCTTTCAGATCTATGCTGTTTTCTGTAATGATTTTTGCAATACGTTCTTCATTCCCTAAAAGGACAGGTATGCATATACCTTCAGCCCTTGCAACTGAAGCTGCTTTAAGCATATTGAGGTGGTTTGATTCGGCGAAAACAACTCTCTTTGGATTTTCTTTTGCTTTATCGTTTAATCCACGTATCAATTTATTATCCAGCCCCATTCTTAGGCGAAGATTATTTGAATATTCCTCCCAATTAATATCTGTTTTACGAGCAACTCCACTCTCTATTGCAGCTTTTGCTACGGCTGGTGCTACTGTAATAAGTAATCTTGGATCAAGGGGTTTGGGTATTATATATTCCCGACCAAAGCTTAAATGTGAAGTATTGTATGCTGATGTCACTACTTCAGGTACGGGTTCTTTAGCTAATTCAGCAATAGCATGAACAGCAGCGACTTTCATTTCCTCATTTATAGCAGATGCTCTAACATCAAGTGCTCCGCGGAAAATATAAGGAAATCCGAGAACATTGTTTACCTGATTGGGATGATCACTCCTTCCTGTTGCAAAAATAATATCAGGTCTTGAGTCAATTGCATCAACATATGAAATTTCAGGATCAGGATTAGCACAAGCAAATACTATTGGATTTGCAGCCATTGAACGAACCATTTCTTTTGTCAGGCAATCTTTTACAGATAATCCAAGAAAAACGTCTGTGTCATGAAGTGCTTCTTCAAGGGTATTACAACCTCTTTCTGTAGCAAAAGGTTTCTTCCTGCTGTTTAAATCTGTTCTTCTAACAGAAATAACACCCTTACTATCTACCATTATTAAATTCTTTGGATTTGCTCCCAGTTTAATGTACAGATTAGCACATGCAGAAGCGGCAGCACCGGCTCCATTGACTACAATCTTCACATCTTCAATCTTTTTGCCAACTATTTCAAGAGCATTGATCAGGGCAGCCCCAGAAATGATGGCAGTACCATGTTGGTCATCATGCATAATTGGAATATCAAGTTCTTCCTTTAGCTTTTCTTCAATTGTGAAGCATTCGGGTGCTTTGATATCTTCAAGGTTAATTCCTCCGAAAGTAGGGGCGATGGCTTTTACTACTTGTATAAATTTTTCTGGGTCTTTTTCATCTACTTCGATATCGAAAACATCAATATCAGCAAATATTTTAAACAGAAGTCCTTTCCCCTCCATAACAGGTTTGCCGGCAAGCGCACCAATATCTCCTAATCCAAGTACTGCTGTGCCATTTGAAATTACAGCAACAAGATTCCCTTTTGATGTATATTCATATGCATCCTGCGGATTTTTTTCAATTTCAAGACAAGGAATAGCAACCCCCGGTGAATATGCTAATGAAAGATCCCTTTGTGTACTATGAGGCTTTGTTGGAACTACCTGTATTTTTCCCGGCCTTCCACTTTTGTGGTAATTGAGCGCATCGTTACGTTTCGAGTTTTCCATGAAAAATTATTTAGTATTTGAAATTCTTTATCTAATATTTTAAAGGTTCGTAAAAGTATCTTTATATTTTTATACAGAAGAGAAGTGAAAGCTTATTTGGAAATGTGATAATAATCATTTAAAATCACTGGATAAATTTTACATCAAATTTTACAGATTATTAATGTTTTATATGCTTGGTACGTGTTTTACTGAATTTTCAATTAAATGTATGTTCAATAAAATGTTGAAAATTATGGTTCGAAAGTTTTATTAATTTATTTTAAAGCTATATATACAAATCTATAAATGAATTTTCAATTGAATTCTAGCCAAAGAATCAGGATAAACGAAACTAATAATAAACCGTCATGATGAATCAAAAACTAACAACTAAAGAAAACCTTTTACCTTTTATTCTTATCACTGCTCTTTTCTTTTTATGGGGAATGGCTCATGGAATGCTTGATGTTCTAAATAAACACTTTCAGACGATACTTGATATCTCTAAAGCTAAATCGGGTCTGATTCAGTTTTCAATGTATACTGCTTATTTTTTAATGGCTCTTCCTGCCGGTTTCTTCATGAGAAAGTTTGGTTATAGAAAAGGTATTATTCTTGGATTGATACTTTTCTCTGCAGGTGCTTTACTAATTGCTGCTACAACAGGTTTTGAATCATTTTGGCTTTTTCTGATTTTTCTTTTTATTCTAGGATGCGGATTAGCCACACTTGAAACTGCTGCAAATCCTTATACTACTAAACTAGGCCCTCCCGAAACTTCTGAAAGAAGGATCAATTTTTCACAATCATTCAATGGTCTTGCTTGGACTGTAGGTCCTCTGTTTGGTCTTATGATTTATAGTAGTAACTCTTCAGGAGATGGTGATAAACTCGGATCACTCGCCTTACCATATATGATAATCGGTTTTGTTGTTTTGTTAGTTGCTTTATTGTTTTTAATTACAAAATTACCTGAAATTAAAGAAGAGGAAGATATTCAACATATTTCCGATTCTCCAAAAGCATTATTGAAAGAGCGGCATCTTGTTCTGGGAGTAATTGCTCAGTTTTGTTATTGTGCTGCACAAACAGGAATATTCAGTTATCTAATTAATTACGTCACTGATGAAACCCAGCCTGTTCATTTTAATGTTGCAAATGGTCCTTATTTTCTTTCGATAGGCTTCTTTTTATTTATGATCGGTAGAATGTCAGGAAGTTATCTTATGTCGTTTTTCAAGCCTGCAAAAATGTTGTTCTTTTATGCCTTAATGTGTTGCCTTCTATTACCTCTTGTTACAGCGAATTTAGGGTGGACATCAATTATTGCTTTATATGGCGTTTTCTTCTTTATGTCGATAATGTTCCCTACAATTTTTGCTTTGGCAATTAAGGATCTTGGACCAAAAACAAAAAAGGCTTCTTCATATATTATCATGTCGATTGTTGGAGGGGCTGTATTTCCTCCTCTTATGGGATTAGTTGCTGATGCAACAAATTCTATGTCAATCGGGTTCCTGGCTCCAATCCCTTGTTTTGCTTTTATTCTATATTATGCGCTTTCAGGACACAAAGTTTTGAAGCGTTCATAATAGTGATTTAAGAAATATCAAATGTTAGCTGATGGGATTAGAATTATTGATCTCTAAAAGTTAAATTTGTGAGATGAAAACTCGTTGGGGAATATTAAGTACCGCAAGAATTGGCAGAGAAAAAGTAATTCCTGCTATTCAAAAAGCCTATAATTGTGAAGTAGTTGCAATCGCATCCAGAGAATACAATCGTGCTGAAAAAACAGCAAATTCTCTCGGTATACCAAAGGTTTATGAAGGTTATGAAAGTCTTCTCGAAGACCCGGATATTGATATTGTTTATAACCCACTGCCTAATCATTTACATGTTCCCTGTACAATTAAAGCACTTGAAGCCGGTAAGCATGTTTTATGCGAAAAACCTATAGGTATGAACCTTAGGGAAACCAAGATTCTTAAAGATGAGATGGCAAAATTTCCTCACCTGAAGGTCATGGAAGCATTTATGTACCGCTTCCACCCTCAATGGATAAAGGCCAAGGAGCTAGTTGATAGTGGCATTATTGGGGAAGTAAAAAACCTGAATTCCTTTTTCTCTTATTTCAATAACGATCCCGAAGATATACGTAACCGGTCTAATATTGGAGGTGGAGCTCTTATGGATATTGGCTGTTATTGCATTTCTTTCCCTCGCTTCATCTTTGGAAAGGAGCCAAAGAGGGTTGTAGGTATTATTGACTATGATAATCAAATGCATACCGACAGGCTTACGTCTGCAATGTTGGACTTTGGGAAAGGGCAAACTTCAAATTTTACATGCTCAACTCAGCTTATGTACAATCAACGTGCTGAAATTTCAGGTACAAAAGGGCGAATTGTTATAGAAATTCCAGTGAACGCTCCTCATGATAAACCTGCTAAAATAATTTTATTTACCCCCGACAGAAATGAAGAATTCTTGTTAGGGCCTGTTAATCAGTATACTATCCAGGCTGAATTATTTGCTCAGAGTGTAATCGAAAACACCAAGGTGCCAACACCATTTTCTGATTCTATTGGAAACATGAAAACAATAGATGCAATCCTTGACAGCGTTGAGAAAAAGGGGTGGATAGAAATTTCATAAATATAGTATCGTCAGTTAGTAAAACATCATATATTTTTTAAACAATGAAGAGAAAATTCTTTAGTTTCCAAACTACTGCTGTGATTCTTTTACTAATCGCACTTTCAATAATTGCAGCTACGTTTATTGAAGCATCATTTGGTACGGGTGTTGCTCGCAAATTTGTTTATAATGCGACATGGTTTGAATTAATCATTGCGGTACTTGTGTTGAACCTAGCGGGAAGTATGTTTTATTACTCTAGTTTTAGTTTGAGAAAGATAACAGTTCCATTATTCCATTTAGCTTTTATTTTTATTTTAATAGGTGCTTTCTTTACCCGTTACACAGGTATTGAAGGTACTGTTCATATCAGGGAAGGTGAAAGGTCAAATATTGTCTTTTTTGAAGATGGCTCAAATAAACAGCTTCCATTTGATATCTACTTACACGATTTCGTTATGGAATTATACCCCGGGTCAAATTCTCCATCCTCTTATTCGAGTTTTGTTAAGGTATACGGGAATGACGACAGATCTGACTTTGATTTTCATATTTTTATGAATCATATTTTGAAATATAAAGGTTGGAGATTCTTCCAGACTTCTTTCGACGAAGATCGTAAAGGTACTATACTCACAGCTTCTTGCGACGTAATAGGAACGACTATAACTTATATCGGATATTTCATTGCTATCCTATCAATGATTATTTCTCTTTTTATGCCTGGATCCTTTTTCCGTAATCAGTTGAAACTTCTAAGTAAATCAACTCCTTTGCTTTTATTATTAGCTGTCCCTCTTTTTAGCTTCAGTAATGATATTGATTATTCAAAAGTAGTTCCTGAAAATCAGGCTAAGAAGTTTGGTGAACTTGTAGTTCAGGATCCATCGGGTAGAATGAAAGTCATGAACACCCTGAACCGAGAGTTTATGCGCAAAATATATGGCAAGGAAAAGCTTGGAGGACTTAACGCTGATCAGGTTGTTCTGTCACTTTTAACTTTCCCGGAATATTGGGAGAGTTATCCTTTAATGGAAATTAAAAATGAAGAGCTTAGGAAGTTATTTGAGATGGATGGTAAGAGGATATCATACATTAATTTATACGATAATAGCTATCAATTTATTATTTCGCCTTATGTAGATTCTGTTTTCACTAAACCGATTAATGCTAGAAATAAATATGACAAAGCAATTCTTGAGGTTAATGATGACTCAAATATTCTTGATTTATTCCTGACAAGAAAAGCATTTAAAATTTTTCCCATTACAGGGGCACAAAATAATACATGGTATTCTATTGAAGATGCTTATGAGAAAACATCTAACTTTAATGATTCTTTTTTCCTGAAGAACATATTCGATCTTTATAGAAAGGAATTGATTAATTATCCTGAAACAAAGGATCTCAAACAAGCAGATATCTATCTTTCCTCGATTAAAACCTACCAGATGAATATTGGAAGCGAAGTTTATCCTTCTAATAAGAGAATTATTGCTGAATTGATTTATAACCGATTGAATCCCTTCGATAAACTCCAACATTGGATTGGTTTGTTTGGAATTATTATGACTGTCATGTTTTTTGTCAGTATTCTTAAATCAAGTGTTTTTAATAAATGGATTTTACTTTCCTTTCAGATAATTTCAATTGGCTGTTTAATTCTTCTTCTTTCAGGAATTATTATGAGATGGTTTGCCGGAGGATTTTTCCCTTTAAGTAATTCCTACGAAGTAATGATCTTTTTATCAACCTTTGGTCTACTGGTAGGTGTTATTTTTAGCAGAAAACAACCCATACTTCTTGCTTTATCAATGATTCTTGCTTTTGCTTTTTTAATGGTTGCTCACATTATAAATATAAATCCCTCAATTGGTAATTTAGTACCAGTTTTAAAATCTTACTGGCTAAGTATTCATGTTGCAGTTATTACCTCTTCATATGCTCTTTTCGGTCTGGTAATGTTGATTTCTCTTGTTAATCTGTCTTTGTTTTTATTTGTTAAAGAGAAAGATTTCGACCGGTTAATCAGGCAGATAAGTTCTTTGGGTACTTTGAATAATGTATTAATGATTATTGGTCTTTATCTTTTAACCATTGGAACGTTATTTGGCGCAGTCTGGGCAAATGAATCCTGGGGGCGTTACTGGGGCTGGGATCCTAAAGAAAGTTGGGCTCTGATAAGTATTCTTGTTTACGCCTTTGTTTCTCACATGAGGCTTATTCCTTCAATGAAAGATGATTTTATTTCAAATCTTGCTTCATTTTGGGCTTTCTCTTCAATTCTGATGACTTTTTTTGGCGTCAACTATTTACTTTCTGGGATACACTCATATTCAGGTACTGGCTCTGCCGGTATGCCATTCTGGATTTGGATAATTATTGCTGTAATGGTCATTTACACTTGCTTGTCGGGAATAAGATTCTATAGGTTAAACTCCAAATAATTACATAAAGAATCCCGGATCTGTTTTGAATATGTATTCAAACTGATCCGGGATTCTTATTTTTTAAATCCTTTTTATTCCTGAAGGAAGGTATTCAGAAAACCTCCTGTTTCCTTGCGTGTATTTCCTCCATATGTAGATAATTCTCTAATAAGCTTGCTTATAGGCATTGATTGTAACCAAACCTTACCGTGACCTCTTAATGTTGCCAGGAATATTCCCTCTCCACCAAAAACCATTGATTTTAAATTGCCCGACTGTTGTATGTCAAAGTCTATTCCTGATGTAAAACCTACTACACAGCCTGTATCTATTCTTAATGTTTCTCCCTGAAGTTCTTTTTCAATAACAACTCCTCCAGCATGAATGAATGCTCTTCCATCGCCCTCGAGTGTTTGTAAAATAAATCCTTCTCCACCAAAAAACCCTGCACTAAGCTTACGGTTGAGCGTTACCGAAACCTTCGTTCCCATTGCTGCACATAAAAAGGCATTTCTCTGAACAGTTATTCTGCCACCGTATTGCATCAAATCAATAGGGATGATAGTTCCGGGATAAGGAGCCGCAAAAGCCACATGACTTTTACCGTATCCTACATTAGTAAAGTGTGTCAAGAATAGCGATTCGCCAGTAAGCACACGTCCTGCCCCTTTTAACAACTTGTCAAATAAGCCTTCATTTGGATTTGTGCCGTCACCCATTTTAGACTGAAATTCAATGCCCTGTTCCATATAAAGCATTGTGCCGGCTTCAGCTATAACTGTTTCGTTAGGGTCAAGCTCAATTTCTACTAATTGTAAATCTTCTCCTATAATTTTGTAATCTACTTCGTGTGATCTCATTTTATTGATTTTTTTTTAATTTTCAGCTAAAAATATGAACACTTTTTTTATTCTACCTTCATTTTTTCGGTAAACTGTTGAACTTTATAGGTGACATTAATATAACTTTAAAATTTAGAATTTGAATGTCATGAAACTTATTAAAGATATATCTCAATTTGAATCAGATTTGAAGGAAAACGTTTACCTTTTAAGTTTTTTCTCCAACGATTCATGTAGTGTTTGCCACGCTTTAAAATCAAAAATTAAAGATATCAAGGACAAAGATCTTAAGTCAGTAAAGATTGTTGAAATTCCTGTTGTGGATTTTCCGGAACTGGCAGTAAGTTATTCTGTTTTTACAACTCCTGCTATAATTTTTTTTATTCAGGGTAAGGAATACTTCAGAGAAGTAAGATATTTCAGCTTGAATGAGTTAGTTGATAGAATTAATAAACTGATTGAATTATTTGAAGGAGAGTAAAATTTAGCTTGATTTTATACAACTATTGTATTTTAAATATTACATAGCTATTTTCGGAAACTTAAAATTTCAATGATGAATCATAAATACGACTACGAGCTGGAATTTAAAGTGCGCGACTATGAGTGTGATTTACAGGGAATTGTTAATAACTCGGTATATCAGAATTATCTTGAGCATACCCGACATCAGTTTCTACTGAGCATTGGACTCGACTTTGAGGACCTTTTTAAAAGAAATATTTTTGCTGTAGTTGCAAGAGTCGACCTGGCCTATAAAACACCCTTGAGGAGCAGAGACAGCTTTGTTGTTAAATTAAGGGTCGAACAGGAAGGAGTGAAACAGCTGTTCTATCAGGATATTTTCAGGCTTCCCGACATGAAATGTTGTCTTAAGGGATTAGTCACTACTACTTGTATTGTAAACGGAAGACTGGCAATATCAGATGAAATAGTAGATGTTGTAAAGTCTGTTATCAAAAGAAGAGAAGAAATTTAGTTTACTCTCTTTATTCGACATCCACAGGTTATTTTCCACCATTCACCTTTTTACAATTATTCTTTAAGGGGAAAACTCCTTTCATTTGTCATGTAAATATAAAAGCACTCAGAAAATAGCCATGAACACAAATCAATTAGTTAACGAATTTATTAACCTCTGGGACAATGCTTCAATAGATATTCCTGAGTTAGGGGATGAAATTGATTATAAAGAAAAGCTCAGAAGGGAAGAAGGGATGGAGCGTTTTTCAAAAAAAATTATGGAAAAATCAGGTTCCCAAGCCCTGAATCCATCAAATAAAAAGCAAGTGAAGGAGAAATTTAAAGAGAACATGATGGTTTATGCCAAAAATGTTTTTAATTTTTCTGATGATGAAATTGGAGTTATTTCCGGCAATGGTTTTACTTCAGCTACCAAGGAATTTATGAAAATGGCCCGAAAGTTTGATTCAACTATACAAATGGACGATATTTTTCAGGCTTGCCGAAATTTGTGGATAATCAATAGTTTGCAACTTTTAATGAATGAGCCGGTTATTGTAACTCCATCTATTTTTGCATACAGCATGCTTTATCCATACAGCGATAATTATCTAGATAATCCTAAAGTTTCGAAGAGTGAAAAGCTGATGTTTAGCCTTAGGTTCAGAAGAAGATTAATTGGAGAGCATGTTATACCTGCTAATCAGAATGAAAAAAAGATATTTGACCTTGTTACATTGATAGAACTGGATTGGAACAGAATACTTTATCCACGGGTATACGACAGTCTTATTGCAATTCACGATGCCCAGACAAAAAGCATATGCCTGATGAATGATAAAAGCAACTTGACTGAAAGCGACTTATTGTCAATTTGTATTGAAAAAGGTGGTGCTTCTGTTCTTGCTGATGGTTATTTGATAAACGGCTCACTTACAAGGGAACAGGAATGGTTTTGCTTTGGGTTTGGTACATTTCTGCAGTTTGTCGACGATATACAAGATATTGAAGAAGATATAGAAGGTCAATTGGAAACAATGTTTACAAATGCCACATATAATGGTAAGCTTGAGGAATTTACAAATAGGACTTTTTCATTCAGCAATGTTGTTATGAACGATATGAGTCCGTTTAACGGAAGTAAACTTGAAGAACTTAGAAGTTTGATGAAAAAGAGTCTCGCATACCTTATAAATGAGGCGGTAGGTATTAATGAGTTATTCTACAAACCACTATATGTGAAAGTGTTTGAAAAATATTCTCCTTTCCGCTACTCATTTATCAGAAAAAGAAGAAAGCATATTGAACCAAATCGTATTTCAATGATGAAGAAGATTGAGGAATATGTTTTTCAACAAAAAGAAACAGAATTAGCGTTCATATAAGTTTAGGTTTAAGAAAGGTGTAATCACTTAATTTAGGTTTGTTAGTTAAGAAGAGGACTGTCAGAAATGACAGTCTTTTTCGTACCTATTGCTTTCATTTCCCTTTTACTCATCTTCCATTAAAGTGAATTGGGGTGAAGTTTGAATGAAGTATAATGCTTATCTTACTTTTACTATCTGTTCAATTTTCTTTCTTTTGTTTAATGAAGCAAGCTATATTTAGATTAATTTAAGACTTTTAAGAAATTATTTAATCGATTTTTTATAAATTAACATAGTTTTTAAAATTCAATTGATGGCTCTGTTTAAACGCATATTTAACTTTTATTACGACGGATTCAAGAATATGACCTGGGGGAAAAGTGTATGGGTTATTATAATCATCAAGTTGTTTATAATATTCTTCGTTTTAAAAATTTTCTTTTTCCCGGATATCCTGAAGAGGGATTTCTCGAGCGATAGTGAAAGGAGCCAACATGTATTAGAGAACCTTACTAACCTGAAATAAAGACTTAGATATGTTTGAAGCAGTTGATTTATCACTTGTAAACTGGTCGCGGGCTCAATTTGCACTTACCGCAATGTACCATTGGTTGTTTGTTCCTTTAACACTTGGAACTTCCTTCATTATTGCAATGATGGAAACTATTTATGTGAAAACCGGTAATCCTGAATGGAAGAAGATAACTAAATTTTGGATGACATTATTTGGAGTGAACTTTGCAATAGGGGTTGCAACAGGAATAATACTTGAATTTGAGTTCGGGACTAACTGGTCTAATTATTCTTGGTTTGTTGGAGATATTTTTGGAGCGCCACTTGCAATAGAGGGGATTATGGCCTTTTTCATGGAATCGACATTCATAGCAGTAATGTTCTTTGGCTGGAATAAAGTGGGTAAGAAATTTCACCTTGTTTCGTCATGGCTTGTGGCGATAGGTGCAAATCTTTCTGCATTATGGATTCTTGTTGCAAATGCTTGGATGCAAAATCCTGTTGGTACAGTTTTTAATCCTGAAACTGCAAGAAATGAAATGACAAATTTCTGGGAAGTATTATTTTCTCCTATAGCTGTTAATAAATTCATTCATACGATAAATTCAGGATTTGTGCTTTCTTCAATATTTGTCATTGGAGTATCTGCATGGTTTTTATTGAAAAAGAAAAATATCATGCTGGCGAAGAAGAGTATCATAGTTGCAGGAATATTTGGTGTTATTTCTTCCTTCGCGCTTATATTCTCTGGTGACGGCTCTGCTGTTCAGGTTGCAAAACATCAGCCTATGAAACTCGCAGCAATGGAAGGACTTAACAATGGTAAAGAGGGGGCAGGCTTAGTTCTAATTGGGGTACTCTCCCCGACTAAACAAGACCCTGATAATGAGAATCTGAGAGAGTTTGTAATGAAAATTGAGGTGCCCAAATTGCTGTCTCTTATGTCTTTCAGAAAAGCCGATTCTTTTGTTCCAGGTATCAATGATTTGATATATGGAAATGAAAAATATGGTGTTATGTCGGCAGACGAGAAAATCAAGAGGGGCAGGATTGCTGTAAGAACATTATCAGATTTCAAAGAAGCAAAGAAATCGGGTAACCTTTTACTTGCTGAAGAAATAAAGAGCACTCTGGTTAGTGACAAATTTCAGAAGGAGCATTTTAAGTACCTTGGATATGGCTACATCAAGGACACAGCTTTTCTTATACCAAATGTCCCTGTTTCGTTTTATAGCTTTCACATTATGGTGATGCTTGGATTTTTATTCTTAGGGATTTTCGTTCTATCACTATGGTTTGTTAATAAGAACAAGATTGAAAAATATAAATGGTTTCTATGGATATCACTATTATCAATTCCTCTGGCATATCTTGCATCTGAGTTAGGGTGGCTGGTAGCTGAATTTGGAAGACAACCATGGGTGATTCAGGATCTTATGCCTACAACAACAGCAGTTTCAAGGATTGGTAAAGAATCGGTAATGATTACGTTTATGTTGTTCGCTGTAATATTTACGACACTTCTGATTGCTGAAATAAGCATAATGCTTAAACAAATTAAAAATGGACCTAAAGATGAAGGAGGGACAGTGAAATGATTGCTGCAATAACATATTCATTTTTACAAGAATATTGGTGGATGATAATATCCCTGCTTGGTTCATTGCTTGTTTTCCTAATGTTCGTACAAGGAGGGCAGTCGCTGCTTTATACAATAGGCAAGACTGATATTCAGAAAACTATGATTGTCAACACTCTTGGGCGTAAATGGGAATTTACATTTACAACTCTTGTGACTTTTGGTGGTGCTTTCTTTGCCTCATTCCCATTATTTTATGCAACAAGCTTTGGAGGAGCCTATTGGGTTTGGACAGCAATACTACTGTCGTTTATCCTTCAAGCAGTTTCCTATGAATTCAGATCAAAACCTGCCAATATTCTTGGGAGTAAAACATATGAGATTTTCCTGATAATAAACGGATTTCTTGGAACACTATTAATTGGAGTAGCTGTTGGTACTTTTTTCAATGGAGCATACTTTATTCTTAACGACTATAATCAAGTTGGATGGGCTACATCATGGAGGGGACTTGAGGCTGTTCTTAATTTTCACAACGTTGCTTTAGGATTATCAGTATTTGGATTATCAAGGGTTCTTGCTCTTCAATACTTTTTAAATACTATTGAAGAAAAAGAAATAATTGAAAGGTCTAAAAAACATCTTCTTTATAATTCGGTTTTTTTCCTTGTATTCTTTCTTTATTTTTTGATTTGGCTGCTTTTAAAGAAGGGTTTTGCCTTTGATGAAAACACAATGATTGTTTCTGAAGAAAAGTTTAAATACCTGCAAAACCTATTACAGATGCCCATTGTGATGATATTAATGCTGGTAGGCAATATAGGTGTTTTATTTGGAATATATTCAGATTTATTTAAAAAACACGGCAAAGGAATTTGGTTCTCAGGTATTGGAACAGTCTTAACTGTTTTTTCCTTGTTTCTTTTAGCGGGTTTTAACGGAACGTGTTATTATCCATCGATTTATGATCTTCCTTCTTCGCTGAACATTAGAAATAGTTCATCCAGCGAATTTACACTTAAAGTGATGTCTTACGTTTCATTGATGGTTCCGTTTGTGATTGCATATATTTGGTTTGCATGGAAATCCATCAACAATAAGAAGATAGACAAAGAAGAAATGGACAGTAGTTCGCACAAATATTGAAAAATAAGTTAGGGAGTAAAAAGATAAATTCGTAAATTTATAAAAAGGGAAAAATGATAATTCAGGGAATATTATACATGCTTATTTGGCCAATTGTAATTGTGGTGTCATTTCTGTTAATCAGGTATGCTATAAAGCACTTTGAATCAAAGCACGACAATAAGTAGTTTTATTTTCTTCCTGCCTTTTTATTGTGAAAGAAGAACAGAAGTATACCCCACGTTATAGTTAAAAATCCTATGCCAAATATTATCCAGTTGAATTCTCCGGGTATATACTTAACTAATGGATTTCCAATGTTGCTGAGCGAATTGCTTCGGCTATCAATGAAATAATCAAGTGTAAAAGAAAGAATTGCCAATAATGAACCGCTTGTTAAAATTGCCAGTTCGTTAATTCTGAACCTAAGATATCTGATCTTTTTTGAAAAGTTGAGGATAAAAACAGCCAAAAGTATCATCAGCACGGATAGTAAAATAGGGGAAAGAACAGGGCCTGTCCAAATAACCGGAATCAAGAACAGGATGTCGGTAGTTAAAAAGGATTCAGGCCATCCAATTAATAACTTCAGAAATATGTAGTAAAAAATATCCCACACGGCAAAGTTGTACAAGAACCATGCAAATCGTTCTATTCCTCTTTTAGTCAGCAAGAAAGAAATTGAAATCAGCATTGCCATTGAAAATAACTCCCGTAGTATTTCGGTAACAGATAAAGTGTGTGAAAGTGCTTTCAATGGGAAGCAAAAACCTTCAGGATAAGCAATCTCACGTAAATAAACGACAACTGAACTTTCGAAGAAGCCCATTGAGATTGCAAAAATTGTTGACCAGATCAGTGTTTTGGAATTCACTTTTTTTTGTTCAAAATAAGTGAAAATATAAATAATTGATTCAGTTAATGATAATTTTTTTAAGCCATAAATTAAACAGTTCAGGCCATTTTTCTGCAGCTATGTTCCCTTTTCGCAGGCCATAACCATGTCCTCCTTCATTATAGAAATGCAACTCAATAGGTATTTTGTTTTCCCTGAGCTCAGAAGTCATTACAAGACAGCTGTTTCCATGCAGATCGTCGCTGCATCCAAATATGAAAAATGGAGGTGTTTCTTTCCCCAGAATTAAATCGGGAGTTATAGATCGACCCGGACCTAGGTCGAGATACGCAGGATAAATAAGTGTGGCAAAATCAGGTTTGCAACTTAAACTATCCTTTTCATCAATATGACTGTACGTATCAATGTTAAACAAAGTGGCAGCTTTGGCTGACAGGTTGCCTCCTGCTGAAAATCCCATAACTCCAATTTTCTGATTAGAATTGATATTTCTGACAATTCTAATTGCCCTTTGGATGTCTGTAAAAGCTCCATCTCTTCTATCAGGTACCCGATAAATAAGAACATATGCTGTAATCCCAATTGAGTTGAGCCACTCAGCGACTTCGTAACCTTCAATATTAACAGCAAGATGCGAATATCCTCCTCCAGGACACACAATCATGCCAACATTGGGTTTAATGTCCTCAGAGGGCTTAAAAACGACAAGATAAGGATTCGTTACTTTTGAGAACCTTAATACATCCCTGCTTTTGTTTGGAGAAATCTCAGGCAGACTTTTAGGCTCCGTTTCTCCGGGAACTTGAGAAGGCCACAAATAGATTGTGTCCTGAGCGGTAATGGTCAACATAGATAGTAATGCTAAAACCAATAATAAAAATATCTTTTTCATCAGGTTAGTGTTTTAATAAACTGTAGGCAAACCATAGAATTGGAGCTTGCCCATGGAAGTCGCCTGTTGATTTTGGACGGCTTAGATAGTAGTCAACATTGTTTTGTTGGCCTGTTCCTACGCAGACATCCCTTACTTTACCTGAGTCGTCGAGATAATCAGTTAATGAGTTCCATGCCTTTTCATACGAATCAGAATACTGAACTCCCTTAAGGATACCTGATTTGACCCCCATAGTAATTGCAAATCCAAACATTGCAGTAGAGGAAGTTTCTTTCCATGCATGTTCTACATCAATGAGTTGACGCCACATTCCATCTTCTGCCTGATACTTCACAAGTGCATCAATCATTTTCTTGTAGCCAGTAGCTATATTTTTGTAGTAGGGATTAGAATCAGGCAGTTCAGATAGGAGTTCAGCCATGCTTGCAGCAACCCACCCATTTCCACGACCCCAATACATTGGAGCTTCAGGACCATGGAAGAATAATCCGTTTGGTTGTTGTAGCTTCTGAATGTAATCGTTAAGTTCCAGCGCAGCCCTTTCAAGATAAATCTTATTTCCGGTAGCTCTGTATGCCTGAGTCTGTAGTGTTCCAATCATATACATATCATCAATCCAGTATCGGGTTTGATTTGTCATTCCGTTTTCAAGAGGATTTTCCCATTGTTGGTCAGCAAACTGTAATCCCTGTTTTAGAAATCGCTCATCTTTAGTAAGAATATAAAGCTCAAGAGGTAATATTCCATAAACATTAGCATCAACATGTCCGCCTATAATTGGAATTGAGTCAGTTATAATTTTAAGATATCTTTGGAAAATATTCTCAACTGTGCTTTTATCATATTCGATTTCAGAAATCTTTAGAGCCCCGTAGGCTGCACAAACTTCAGAATAGTGGATAGCATAAAACTGATCTGAAGGATAAATTGAAAAATCATCGTGAGTGAAAAAATCAGCTATTACTTTCTGAGAAATGTTTTCAGGAGATTTATCTTCATCCCAAAATTTGTTGCTCTTATTGGAATTCTCACAAGAATATGAAAATGCGATTAAGATTAAAACAACGAAGTATTTTAGTTTTTCCATAATCAGATCTTTTCAGCATTCTGAGAACTGTGTGCTATTTATCAGTTATCCTTTCAAGAACATATTTTATCAATGATTCCATTTCGGGATAATAATTTTCGTTGGCTTCACCGGTAACTCTATTTGCAATTATCAAACAGATTGTAAGTGCTTCGTGTCCCATTAATTTTGAAAGACCGTATATAGCAGAACTTTCCATTTCAAAGTTAGTTATTTTAAACCTTTCATACATGAAGTCTTCGATCTTTTCATTCATATCGGGATCAGCAATCGGGAGTCTCAAAACTCTTCCTTGTGGACCATAAAATCCGGGAGCTGAAATGTTTACGCCTTTCTTTACGTTCGTACCGTCAAACAATGATAAAAGATTTGGTGAGCAGTCAACTACATAAGGCTTTGCAAGTAAGTTACTCCAATCCATATGTTTGCGAAAGGCTTTTTCAAAATCGAGATCTGAAACCTCATTCCTGTGGGCATAAAAATTAAGCAAGCCATCAAAACCAATTGATTTCTCAGAAATAACATATGAGTTTAAAGGGAAATCCTTATTAAGACTGCCCGATGTTCCTATTCTGATTAAATTGAGTGATGTTTTTTTGTCCTTAATTTCACGGGTCTTCATATCGACATTAAATAGGACGTCCAACTCATTTACAACAATATCAATATTGTCTGTGCCAATTCCCGTAGAAATAACAGATAGACGTTTATCGTTATATGTCCCGGTAATTGTCTCGAATTCACGGCTTTTGATTGAAAATTCAATATTATCGAAGTTGCTGGCAATCATTTCACACCGTGCAGGGTCACCAACAAGAAATATGGTTTCAGCTACATTTTCTTTTTTTACATGCAGGTGAAATATTGTTCCATCCGGGTTGATTATTAATTCTGAAGATTGAATCATATTACAAATTTTAGAATACTTAAAACTATTGATTTTTTTTGATGTATTCAAAATGAAAGATAAGTAATCAGTTTGAAAACACATAATTGTTATATTTGAGCCTATTAAAAATAATACTCGACTAGGAAAAATATGAAATATCACTTGCTTGTTTTTATGATTTTAAGTGCTTTATTTTCAGCCTGCAATAGATCGGGTTATAGTAAAGTTGAGAGATTAAGAATTGAATCGGAAGATTTAAATATAATCATGTCTTTATCAACGATTGACGATTATAAAGATTCAATAAAACTTAGACAGGAGTCAAATCAATTAACGAAAAGAGATATAAATTCAAAGGTGACACTTCTTTTCAAGCAAAGACTATTAGCTACCGTTAAAGACACCTTAAATCCTGGTGTAGGTATAGCAGCTCCTCAGGTGGGTGTGAATGTGAAAATGATTTATGTTCAGCGATTTGATAAATCAGAAGAGCCATTTGAAGTGTATTTTAACCCTATAATTAAAGAATATGGTGATTCTGTTAAAAAGGGTAGGGAGGGATGTTTAAGTGTGCCCGGGGTAATGGGCCAGGTTGACAGGCCCCAGAAGATAAGCATTGAATATGTTGATTCTACAGGCAAGCAAATATCTGAAACGGTAAGCGGGTTTACTGCAGTAATCTTTCAGCATGAAATTGACCATTTGTATGGTAAGCTATATTTTGATCATATTTCGGGAGGATATAGCTCGCTTTTGCCGGATGAATAAACGAAACAGTTATTTTTGTAGAAAAAAATTAAATCTATGATACAAAGAATTCAGACAGTTTTTCTTGGGATTGCTTTAATCCTTTTGGGACTTGTTGCATGGTTGCCATTGGGAGAAATAGCAGCAGGGGAAAATATTTATACTTTTTCCATTAAGGGAATATTTAATGAGCAAACAGGAGTAAGTATTTACAATGGTTTAGCACTTATGATTTTCCTTGCCATAATAATTATTCTTCAGATTGTAATTATTAACCTCTATAAGAAGAGAATACTTCAGATTCGTGTTGCCATTTACAACATTATCTTGATGCTTGGATTCGTTTTGATTAGCTGGTATTTTGTAAGCGCTTCTCTGAAATTATTAGGAGAGGGCACTTATATGTTCAAAATAGCTTTGGCATTTCCAATAGTATCAATGATACTAAATTATTTGGCAATTCGGTCGATAGGTAAAGATGAAGCCTTAGTTAGGTCGCTTGATAGAATCAGGTAACTAAGGATTTATTATTAACTGACGTGCTTCATCCTGGAGAATGTATGGTAGGTTTATGCTTCTACGGGAAAGACTTATTAACCAGAAAGGAATCTCTGCAGGTTTCATGCTATATAATACCTCTCTGAATGAATCTATTTGGGAATCAGTATAATCTTTCTCTTCTATATTTTTATAAGAATCCAGTTCTTCGTCATCGTAGTATTCTATAATTTCAGGATTCATCTTAATACGATCAATTTCGCAGACTTCATGAGCGCCGCAGCAGTTTGGATCGACTTCTTTTGGAGTTGCTTTTTCTTCAACGGTATCAATATTCTTCTTCTTTGAGATAACAAGAATAACGACACCTGCAAGTATTAATCCAAAAAGACCTATGTATATTAGTGTTTCCATGGTGCAAAAATATCATATTGGAGATATTTTGACAAAATATTAGAAGTAATTAAGGGAATGTTAAAAAAAAGTGAGGCTTGCAGATTCTGCAAGCCTCACAATACCATTATTTTTTAGGAATTACATTTCAAATTTATAGGCAGCAGGGTCAGATATCTGAGAACCTCTTATGAACTCCCCATGACCATGTACAACCTGGCGAGCTATTTTGTTATATGCTTTTGCTGACCGTAGAAAATCATTATCCCTGTTTGCATCAAGGATAAGAAGATAACTCATGATAATATTGGCTGCCATTTCGACTAACCTTCTTGCATGGAAATCAATGAATTCATTGTCCTTTGAAGCAACAACCTTTTCAACAGACTCAGCATATTCTTCTGTTAATCCAATAAGAACTCTGCGATATTGTTCAAGTTCCGGTTTGATTGAAGTTTTCTCATATTCACGTATTTGAGAAAGGTAACCTCCGGTTGTAACTCCTCTAATTGCGGCTACTACTTGTAATTGAGTAGTTCCTTCATAAATTGAAGTAATACGTGCATCACGATAAATTCTTTCAACAGGATAATCTTTCATAAAGCCTGAACCTCCATGAACCTGAATAGCATCATAAGCATTCTGATTGCAATATTCAGAAGCCATGCCTTTTACAAGAGGAGTATAAATGTCAGCTAGTTTCTGATATTCTTTCATTTCTTCACGTTCTTCCTTTTCAAGAGTACGATTATTGGATAAATGATAATATGATTTATAGATATCCACAAAACGACCGGTTTCATAAAGAAGAGTACGGGATGCATCTAGTTTAGCTTTCATTACGGTAATCATTTCGTAAACAGCAGGAAACTGAATAATTGGTTTGCCAAATTGTTCACGTTCTTTAGCGTACTTAAGAGCTTCCTGATATGCTGCTTCAGAAATACCTACTGATTGAGCAGCAATTCCTAGGCGGGCACCATTCATTAATGCCATTACATATTTTATAAGGCCCATTCTTCTCTGGCCAACCAATTCAGCAGGTGCATCTTTGAATACAAGTTCGCAGGTAGGTGAACCTATAATACCCATTTTGTGCTCAATTCGGCGAACACTTACACCACCGCTTTGTTTATCGTAAATGTACATAGACAAACCGCGACCATCTTTAGTCCCTTCTTCAGAGCGAGCAAGCACTAAAGCAATATCACCGTCTCCGTTTGTAATAAAACGTTTTACTCCATTTAATAACCATACACCTTTTTTCTCATCAAAGGTTGCCTTAAGTTCAACTGCCTGAAGGTCTGATCCTGCATCAGGTTCAGTTAAATCCATTGCCATTGTTTCACCTTGGCATACCCTTTTTAAGTATTTTGATTTCTGCTCTTCATCTGCAAATTCGTGGATAGTTTCAGCACAGTCCTGTAGACCCCATATATTTACAAAACCGGCATCAGCACATGATACCATATCGGCTGCCATAATATATGGAATGATTGGGAAATTTAAGCCACCGTACTCACGGGGTAGAGTTATTCCAAGCAAACCTGCTTTGTTGAGTGCATCCAGATTTTCCTGAGTTCCTCTTGCATATTTTACGTGTCCATCTATTACCTGTGGACCTTCGCTGTCAATGCTTTCTGCGTTTGGAGCAATTATCTCGCTACAAAGTTCGCCAATTACTTCAAGGACTTTATTGTAACTGTCCATTGCATCTTCGAAATCAAAAGGAGCGTAGTCGAATTTTGTGCTGTCGGTAAAGTTTTTTTCCTTTAAAGCGACAATCTTCTCCATTAGAGGATGTTCGAGATGAAATTTCAGGGATTTATTATCGGTATAAAAATTTGCCATTTTTATTTACTGTTTGATTTATAGTACTTTATCATTTTAGGAATTATGTCAGTAACGTTTCCGTTAATAACATAATCGGCAATAGAATTAATTGGAGCACCCGGATCAGTATTTATAGCAATAATCTGAGCTGAATCTTCCATTCCTGCACGGTGCTGAATTTGGCCTGAAATACCACAAGCAATGTAAAGTTTTGGTCTGACAGTAACACCTGTCTGGCCTACCTGACGTTCATGTTCAGCAAAACCTGAATCAACAGCAGCTCTTGATGCAGCAACTTCTCCACCAAGAACTTCAGCTAGTTCATAAAGTAAATTAAAATTCTCTTTGCTGCCCATACCATAACCTCCGGCTACAATAACTGAGGCTAAGTTAAGATTGACCTTCTTCTTCTCAATATGTCTTTCAATGATTTCAATAACAAAATCTTCCGATGAAACCATTGAAGCGACATCAAGTTTTTTTACTTCTCCTTTATAATTGGCAGAACGAATTTCTTTCTTCATTACACCTTCGCGGACGGTAGCCATCTGTGGTCTGCATTCAGGGTTGATTATAGTCGCTATAATGTTACCACCAAAGGCAGGCCTGATCTGATATAAAAGGTTCTTGTATATTTTCCCCTCCTTCTTTTCTTCATGATCACCGATTTCAAGACTTGTACAATCGGCTGTAAGACCACTGTACAAAGCTGATGATACTCTTGGTCCAAGATCACGGCCAATTGTAGTTGCGCCCATTAGTGCAACCTGAGGCTTTTCAGCTTTAAAAAGATTGATTATTATTGAAGCATGAGGTAATGTAGTATATGGTGAAAGCCTTTTATCATCAGCGATATATAAAACATCAACTCCATAAGGAATAATTGTTTTTTCAATTCCATCAAGTTTATGCCCGATTGCAACTGCTTCTAAATTACATTTAAGCTGATCGGCAAGAGAACGTCCTTTTGTAAGCAACTCGAGGCTTACATCTGCAACTTTCCCTTCTTCTAATTCACAATAAACAATTATGTTGTTCATTTCTGTATGTTTTTTTATTACGTGCTTTTTTTATCCTATTGTGTGACTATCTATAAGCTCTTTCATCAACAGGTTTATTTCAGCATCAGAAGGTTCTATCTTTCTTGCATCTTTAGCCTGAAGAACTACATTGTCAATTTTCTTGACTTTTGTTGGTGAGCCGGAAAGCCCAAGTTGAATAGATTCTACTTCAACTTCATTGACAGTCCATTCCTGAATGTTGAGGTAAGGTCTGTCATTGTAAAGGCTGAGATAATCTTCATTTGCAGCTTGTCTTTCAGTAACCGTTTTTGCATGTTTGTACTTCATGATAAGCTTAGCATTTCTTGCCCTGCATGATGGGGCAGAACCTGTAACTGTTATCAAAGAAGGTATTGGAGCTTTAACAATTTCAACTCCATTCTCAAGTCTTCTTTTAAGAATTATACTCTTGGAATCGATACTTTGAATTTCTTCGACATAAGTTACCTGAGGAAGTTTTAACTTCTCGGCTACCTGTGGTCCTACTTGTGCTGTGTCACCATCAATTGCCTGGCGACCGCAGATTATAATGTCAAATGTTCCAAATTTTGAAATTGCTCTTGATAAAGCATATGAAGTTGCTAAAGTATCAGAACCTGCAAATGCCCTATCGGTCAATAAAAAACCATCATCGACTCCTCTAAACATACCTTCACGGATTATGTCAGCTGCCCGGCCGGGACCCATGGTTAGTATTGAAATTACTGAACCAGGAAATTTATCCTTTATTCTTAATGCCTGTTCTAATGCATTAAGATCTTCGGGATTGAAAATAGCGGGCAGGGCAGCTCTGTTAACTGTCCCGTCAGCTTTCATGGCGTCCTTTCCTACATTTCTGGTGTCAGGAACCTGTTTAGCCAAAACAACTATTTTAAAAGCTTTCATTATAATGTATTTAGACAAATTAAATTCTGTTTTTTAAAAAGCCAACAAATATAAAAATGACCCATGACAAAACAAACATCTAAATTTTATGGAAGGTGCAGCAGATGCGGTTTTTAGAATTGTTTTTTTGATTTTCTCATGAAAAAACATCAATAGAGTCTTACTCCTTTGGGACTTCAAAACAATTAACCTGATGATTCAAATTTTCCCTTTATTTTTTTTAAAAGAGTCTTATTTAGAAAGATTTTTAATTAAACTGTTTTATTTTGGGAGTCTTATCGAATTCTTTATTTCTGGCTTCACTTCAATAATTGATAAAAGTTTTACCATATTTTGCTTATTTACCCTTCTTATTTTATTCTCATTTATAATCTTCTTGATTTCTTTTTTATGTTCTGGGAATAACTTATAAATACTTCTGTATCTAAGCTTTATTTCAACTGGAATATCGTTTGCAATTAAAAAATAAGATTTCTTTGAATATACTTTTTTCTTTGAAGTAAGGTCATTTGGTGAAATTACTTCAGCAAAATGTTTTAGGATAAATGAAATTTCTCCTTGGTGCAAAACTTCTACCAAATAATCTTTTTTAAGCCTGAAGCCTTGTTCAACTCCTTTATATTTAATAAACAAACTACTATCTTTTAACCCGGGATTGAATACAAAATATTTAAGAACTTCTTTGTCGATCATGAAAACTCTTAACAATGATTCGTTATAAAAAACAAGATCATTGGTGATGACGTTTAATTTGGATTTAATGTTTTTTGCAATTTTCCCGTTTTCCAGGTATATATCAGTATCAGACCATTCTTCATATAGATATGGAGATCCATCTAACCCTGTTGGAAGGATGTATAATTTGCCCGAAAGATTTGTTTTATCCGGAGTAATCAGATCGCTGTCAGTAGTATAAGCAAATGATGTGCTTACGAGAGTTATCAGGAAGAATACAAATATTATCTTTTTCATACTTAATAGACATTAAAAACTAGTAATTTGTTTGAACCGTTATTCAACTTTAAATTCTGCAATTGAGCGGTGTATTTCACCCATAGAATCAATAGATTCAGCTATGGAAATATAATCACCCTTTTCGTATGAGGTTTGAATATCAACATATTCAACATTATTTTTTATTTCAATGACGGGTTCCCAATATAATACATCTCTGAAATCAGCAAAAGCAGATTCTTCTGAGTTGCAATTTGCATTATATTTTGTGGGCATAGAGAATGTTTCAACCCTTATTCTTTTGGAATTCTTTGGTAAGACGACCTCATCAAATTTATTTGAATATGTAAATATTGAAATGGCTCCTTCAATAAATAGGTCACCGTAACATCTTGTGTCTGGAATAGTAACCACTTTCTTTACTTTTGATGTATTTAGATGCAGAATGTCCTTCACTTCGAAAATAGGTATCCCGTCAACCACAATCCATGGATTATCGTAATTCCCTATTTTCTCTGGATTGAAGATCCGTATTGAATAATCATCTTTATTTCTTCTGACCTTGCATAAAGGTAATATTTCTTTTGCTATTTCTTCAAAGTCATTCAAGTCGAAGTAATTATCAGGTATTACGATCTCATTTGAAATGCCATAAAAGGGGTATACTGAAGTGTATTTTGATTCTTTTTTTTGATTTATACTACCGTATACCTTATGTAATATTGCTCTTTGTACTGATAGTTTTACAGATTCACTTTCCTGAACTTCGGATGGCACATAAAAAGGTATTCTTGCCGGGGGATCAAGAAGACCAGGATATAAGATTATTTCAAACTCTTCATTTTTTGATATGGTTTGAATTATTGCATCTTTTGTTCCGTAGTTATCTTCTAAATGAAAATTGAACTCTCCCTTATTGTTTGTTTTTGAATAAATTATCTGCGGAATGCTGTCAGGTATTGAAAATAGTACGAACTCATTTTCAACAGGACTCTTGTCTTCTCTTCTTACAATTTTCCCATTAAGCGTTAGGTCATTATATATTTTTGTTTTTTCACCCTTTGCATACTGTACTTCTTCCTCTGGTTCTAATATTTCTGAGACTAGTGATTTAGTGCTTTTATCAATCTTATATACTGATAGTGAAATGCCAGAAGGATAATCGCTACCCCTTTTTTCAATTGCTAATTTAATTTTTTCCTTTTGAGATATTTCTTTGTTGTCGATCTTGATATATATCTGATTGCCATTATTTTGAGGTTTACTTTCTGTTTGATTTAATGGCTTGTTGTCAGCAAATTGTTTTCTTTCTTCATTTTCTTTATTGTTCCCGAAGCGATTAATCACCGTAACTAGTTTTGATGTTAGTTCTGCTTTCCCATTATAATTACCGATATAAGCTCTTAAAAGATAAATTCCTGTTTCAAGTGAGTCAGGTATTGATATGTCTCCTTCCCAGTGTTTATTATTGCGAAGTAATATACGGGATGCAATTATTTTACCTTCACCACACAAGTCCACAAACAGTATATTTTGATGTTCATTGCTGCTATGAGATACTAAGGTGTTTTTAAACCAGATGGTCTCGCCAGAGACAAAGACATATTTGTTAATTTGTAGATTTTGAGCAATTTTATCAGGAGTAGTCCATGCCTTAGCATGAAAGTTAATCGACATTAAGATCGAAAAAACAAAGGTGAAAATCAAAATATAATATTTCATAATTAGTCTAATTTTTAATACCAGAATTCAGGAATTTGGCCAAAAAAACAATCTTCTTCTTCTTCAACAACGGGCATAAAATCAACAATTTTTACTTTGCCAAAATAGTCTGAACCAACTTTTCCGGAAATTATTTTATTGCTGTAGGAAGCTGTAGTAAAATAGCCAAAAGCTACTTTTGAAGAATCTGAAACGCATTTTATATTTCCAAATATCTGCTCTTCAACAGGATCAAACAGTTTTCCTGTGGCCTCACTTTGATTCTTAACTCCTTGCCAGAAAGTTGCAGCTCTTTTTGATACAACATATTGCCTTAATTGATAATAGAAGCTTGATGTATAAACATTTTTCACTACCGGGTCAACTTGCAACGGTGGATCAAATTTAGGCTTAAACCGACTTGAATCAATAGGTAAGGGACTAAAACCATAATAAGATATAAAATGAATATCAGCAAGAGGTAATTCTGCAATGTAATCATCTCTGTCAAAATCATAAACATACAACTGATTGGAATAAAGTCTTTTCCAGCAATAAAAGTTGAATTCAGAACCACCGCTTGAACTAACAACAAAATAATTTGATAAAGCATTCCATTTATATAGGAATCCTACTTCTTCATCTACCGGCTCATGTGGTATTACTGAAAATGTAATTCCACTGTAATCTCTGACTACAGGCTCTCCCCAGTAATCAAAATTGACATCTCTTAACACTGAATCTTTCAGGAATATAGAATCAACCGGACAGTGTGAAGGCATCCTTTCTATTTCAGATTCGTAAACTTCTCCCTTTGAAGTAATTACTTTCACGTAAAAACCTTCAGTGGGGGTGGTGCGAATCTTCTCAATAGTTTGATAAACCCCTCTTGATATTTCTCTCGCCCCATACGACCATCCCCATTCTGACTCAACGCTGACAATAGCATTTTTTTCGCTAAAAAAATAGGATTGCTTGTTGAATGATGCAGAACGGGTAACGCTTATTGTTACATAGTCTTCCTGATCAGTTATCATTCCTTCAATTACAATAGCATCAGGGTATTGCTCAATTTCAGGAACATAATAATCTTCACAGCTGAAAAGTATTATTGAAAATGATATAAGTATAAATATTCCTAATAGTTTCATATTCCTGAGCTTTTAAAACCAAAAATTATAAGTAAATGAAGGTATTGGCACGCCAATTACCGAGAATTGGTAAAGTCCGTATGTTTTATAATCATTAAACCTGGACGGATCTTGTTTACTGTAATATACTGAGAAAGGATTGTGCCTTCCATAAACGTTGTATAGTGATATAGTCCAGCTGCTTCTCCATTTCTGGCGTTTCAGTAAACTTCCTTCGTATGTTAAAGCTATATCGAGTCTATGGTAATCGGGTAGTCTATATTTATTTCTATCAGAGAAAAAGATTATTTCATAGCTGTTAACTTTGTACTTATATTCCGGGAGTGTTACCGGACGACCTGTACTGTAAGTGAAGTTTGTAGTAAAAGTAAACCTTCTTGATAGTTTGTAATTCAAAGCGATAGTAAGGTCGTGTGGCTTGTCGTAATTGGATTTGTACCAGTTTCCATTGTTTATCTTTTCTTCAGCAAATTCACCATCCATTTTCCTGAATGAACGGGAGAAGGTATAAGATATCCAACCGGTAAGGTTTCCGGTATTTTTCTTAATCATTAGCTCCGCACCATATGCCTTGCCTTCACCTGAAATAATGTATTGTTCTAAGTCTTCATTCAATATCAGACGTGCTCCGTTTTTGTAATCAATTTCATTTTGAATTTTCTTGTAATATACTTCAAGCGAAGTTTCAAACATATTATTCTTGAAATTCTTGAAAAATCCTATTGCTATTTGATCCGAAATCAAAGGAGATATAAATAAATCACTTGATTTCCAATAATCAGCAGGGGTTATTGATGTTGAGTTTGATATTTGTCGTACATATTGGGCAGTTCTGTTGTATCCTGCTTTAATTGAACTTGAATTTTGAAATTCATATCTAAAGGCAATTCTTGGTTCAAAGCAATTGTGATATTTTACGATATCGTCATTTCTATAATAACTACTGCCTGTTACAGTATTTTCATTTATTGGTGATCCTGCTTGATATTGTTTGACTTCAGAACCTCCCAAAAGTGCGAAACCTGAATATCTCAACCCGGCAATAAGTGCTAAATCAGGAGTTAAATCAAATTCATCTTCAGCATATACTGCTGCTTCTATCGCATTCTCATCAGAAATATCGACAGGAATTGCAGCAGAAGTTTCGTTATGCGGAGATGATGATCCCGGCTCAATTAGATATCTTACCCCACTTATTCCTGCGTTTATTTTATGACGAGGAATTATTCCAGTTGAAAAGTGATACGATATTTGTTCCTGTTCGATAGATGTATTCAGGTCATATTCAAAATTTTTTGAAGAGTAGTCAACCAAATCAGAGTTGTAGCGGCTGAAACTGGCAGTTAAGACACCTGAGCTTAACTTGCTAAGTATATGATTCCATCTGGCAGATCCTATCAAATTTCCATATCCATAACTAGCATTTTGGTAGTAATCGAAGTAATCGTTACTTAAATATCCAAAAACACTTAGTTTATTTTTGGGATTTATATTGTAGTCAATCTTGGCATTGAAATCATAAAAACTTACTGAGCTTTGTTGTAATTCGTAATTGTTTAGCATTTTCAAAACCCAGTCAGAATAGGTAGAGCGGGCTCCGGCAAAAAAAGTTAATTTGTCTATTATTATTGGTCCTTCAACCGATAATCTGCTATTAATGATACCTATCCCTCCATTTATTTTAAACTTTTTCGACTCAGGTTTTTTTAGGTCAATATCCATAACTGATGAAATCCTCCCTCCATATTTAGATGGCACCCCTGATTTATAAAGAGTAACATCATTAACTACGCCGGGATCTAACATTGAAAATAGCCCAAACATATGCGAAGTATTATAAACAGGCGCATCTTGAATTAAAATTAAGTTCTGATCAGAATTTCCCCCCCTGACATTAAATCCCGATGCGTTCTCTCCTGTTGATTGGACTCCGGGGAGCATAAGCATACTTTTAATAATATCGGGTTCACCCATCAAAACTGAAAGTTTCTTAACTGACTTCATATTTAGCTTTACCATCCCCATTGATGTAGATCTGAAATTATCTTCAGGGCGCTCAGCCAATACATTAATCTGGTTCAAAGAAATTGACTTTTCGTATAACTCAATCTCCATTTCTCCATCGTTGTAAATGTCAATATCCCTAACCTCATCGTTAAGCCCAATAAATGAAAACTTCAGTTTATGTTGACCGGTGGGTAGTTCAATGTTAAATATTCCATTTGAATTAGATGAAGTAGCTTTGGAGATAGATTCACAAAATATCTGAGCACCGGGAATTGGTGTCTTTGTTTTTCCATCTAGTACAGTCCCCGTTAAGATCGCTTTTCTATACTTCCCTTTATTTAAGGGATCCCCAATTGTTATGACATTATTGTTTTGACTTTCTGCTGAATTCATCTGAAGTTTGCCTGGCATGACTATCAGATTGTCTTGAAAAGTAATTATATGTAAATCGTTATTTTGTAAAAGATCATTCAGAAATACTTCCAGCGATTGCTTTGTTGTTATTTGAGGGGTGACGATTGAATCTACCCATTCAGATTTAAATAAAACTTTAATACTGTGCTCATCTAAAAGTTTTGTTGTAAAATCTTTAAAAGAAAGATTGCTGTAGTCTTTGTTAATATCAACATTGGGTATGTTTTGCCCTGATAAGTCGATGAAAATGAGCATTAACAATACCCATAAAATGTGTTTATTCACGGTCTGTTATTTGATATACCTAAAAGGTCGATTAATATTGTGTCTTTGTAGGACAAGGCTATTAAAAAATAAAGCTGTTAACATAGTGAATTATTGTCGGAAAAAATTGTATTCTTTATATTTTAAAGTAAAATTTAATTTTTCATAAATAATTCCCCTTTATTTAGATTTACTTTCTACACAAAGGTTTAATTCATATTTTTTTAAATTTAAAAAAAGAGCACCCCGATTAAGGTGCTCTTTAATTAATTTACTTATTCCTCTTACTTATTTTGTATTTCTGCAACTAACTTAACATCTAGTGTAAAATCATCATATATTGTTTTGTCTCCCAGATTTTGGAAAAACTTACCTGATCCATATCTGACATTGTATTTACTCCTGTCAACAGTGATTAGCGCAGAAACTGTTAATCCTTGTTGTACTGCTTCAAATTCGACAGGATGAGTAATCCCTTTTATTGTCAGCTTACCTTTAACTTTTGCCTTTCCATTTGTTATTGGGGTGCTTTCTGTTAATACAAGAACTGATTCCGGATATTTTTCTGCTCCGAAGAAATCATCTGATTTTAAATGATCTACAAGTTTTTTGTTCCATTCTCCTTCAGGTAAATCTTCACTCGTGATTGATGTCATGTCAATTGTGAAATTTCCATCTATTATCTTATTTGATTTCAAGGTAAAATTCCCTTCTTTTAGGCTTATCTTCCCATAGTGCTCACCTGTAACCTTCTTTCCATTCCACTTTAAGACTGATTCTGAAGTGTTTACTTTATAATTTTGTGCATTAACCATCATTGTCGCTAATACAACAAGTACTACTGTATTTATTGTTCTTTTCATAACTTTTAATTTATAATTCAATATTTAATAATAAACTGCTTTCTAATGCTTTGATCTTAAATTCTTTTGTGTTTTCAATTCCAAATCCATCACGTTTTGTGAATATTTCATCGTCTATTTTGACTGTTCCACTTATTACAAAAATGTAAGAACGAGTTGATTCTTCTTTTAATTTATAAGTTGTTTCTTTCCCTTCTTCAAGATTAATTCTTGATATTCTGGCATGTTGATTGATTTTCAATGGCCCTGATTCATTATCTACTAACACTTGCCATATATTTTGTGCTTCGCTGATGTCAAATTTTTGTTGATTATATACAGGTTTAATATTTTTCTTGTCTGGCAAAATCCATAACTGCAGAAAATTTGCTGAATCTTCATTTGATGCATTATACTCAGAATGGTATAATCCGCTTCCTGCACTCATAACCTGTACTTCATTTTCAGATATAACCTGCTTATGTCCCATTGAATCCTGATGCATAAGACTTCCTTTTATTGGGATGGAAATGATTTCCATATTATCATGAGGATGTTTCCCAAAGCCACTTCCAGGTTCTATGATGTCATCGTTAAGAACTCTAAGATTACCAAAACGAATTCTTGCGGGATCATAATAATTCGCAAAACTAAAGGTGTGGTGAGAATCTAACCATCCATGATTAGCGTGTCCTCGTGTATTTGATTTATGTATTGTCGTTATCATATCTTTATATAATTTCTTTGATACAAAATTATAAAAGCCAAATAATGAGGACAATGTATAAATCAGAGGAGATGATGTATAAATCAGATATAAATGTCCCTTATTATTAGAAATACATCTTTTTGTTTAAATTATTCCTGAAATCAGAGAAGGATTCTCTGGTTTGATTCTTGAAAAGCTTGCTAAAATGGGAAGGGTCTTCATATCCGAGTTGATATGCAATTTCCTTGGTGGAAAGCTCTGTGTGAAGTCCGAGTCTTTTGGCTTCCAGAATAATCCTGTCTGTAATTAATTCCTTAGAACTTTTGCCGAGATTATTTTTCAAAACGCTATTCAGATAATCAGGACTGATATTCATCTCTTCAGCGTATTCTGATACTTTGTGCCAATCTTTATAATTCTTTTTTAATAGATCCTTGAACGTAAAAATTATTTGTCTCCCGCTTTGAAGTTTTTGCGTGTTATCTGAATCCGGAATTACGGAGTATTTAATACATTCAATAAAAAAGAGTTTGAGATATGAACTAATTATTTCGAACTTGTAGGAGGAATCACTGTTAAAGGCCTCTCTTATTTCTTCTGAAAATCTTGTAAGTGTTTTTAACGCGTCATCGGGGAGTTCAAGTGGGGGAGTGTCAATTGTGCAAGAAAAGAGCCCAATATTCTTGATAAATGATTCACTAATAAAATTATGAGCAAGGAATTCTTCATTAAACATTAGAATGTCACCTTCAGGATCAGGTTTCTGAACTACAATTTGATGGACTTGTCCCGGGCTTACAAAAAAAACACTTCCGGGAATTATTTTATATTCAGAGAAGTCAATGAAGTGTGAGCCATATGCTTCTTTTACAAAAATAATAGTATAAAAATCATGCATGTGAGGAATGTCTGCCTTACCTGAATTAAGATTGTAATTTTCTACCATAGAACGGTATGCAAAGAATACTTTGTTGTTGTTGTGCTTCAGTTCCTGTATCTTGATATATCTATCCATCTGTTTGAATTTGAACTACAAATTAATTAATTCATTGTTTATTTTAAAGTAATATTTCGTTTTTGATTTGTATGTTAAGATACCATATTTATTTTTACATAAATTTAATAATTATCAGATGAGTGCATTTGAAATACTTCCTAATTCTCCTGTAGTGTTTTCTGAAAATTTTACAATCAGGTCTTATCATACTGATTTAAATCGTAGATTAACAATATACAAACTGTGCAGTTTCTTCCAGGATATAGCAGGAAACCATACTATTGAATGTGGAGTTGGGTGGGAAACAATGCAGGAACAAAATGTTTTTTGGGTATTATCAAGAATGAAGATTCATATTGTTGAATTCCCTGAATGGCGACAAAAGGTAAAAGTTTCTACTTGGTCAAACGGATCTGACGGATTATTCGCCTACAGAAACTTTCTGGTCGAGGATGAAAGTGGTAAGGTATTCGTAAAAGCATCTAGTATGTGGCTAATGGTTAATATTGAGACAAGAAGAATTGTCAGGCCTGATGATTTTATGAGAGATTTTCCTTTATGTGCAGAGAAATTATTTGATGTTGATCCAGAAAAGATTCCAAGTCTTACTGATAAACAAATCTTTATTCCATCTATTGTTACTTTTACTGAGACTGATATGAATTTTCACGTTAACAATGTGAGTTATATAGAAAGGATAATTAATAGTTTTGATTTTGAATATATTGCTAATCACTCAGTTGTCGACTTTGAAATTAACTTTATTAAAGAAGCTCTTCCTGGTGATAACCTTAGTGTTTCCCGTGAACAAGTTGCTGATAATGAGTTTTTGTGTAGTATCAATCGTGAGTCTGATGAAGTCGAAATGGTAAGGACCAGAATCAAATGGAATTAGTGTTATTATTATTCACTTTTAAGTAGCCCCTTTATTATATTGATTTTTTGCTCCATTGGTTCAAAGCCGTCAATCCAGTGTATTTTAAAACCGTTTTTTTCCATGCGTCTGAACCATGTCATCTGTCGTTTGCTGAATTGATGTATAGCAGTTTCAAGCTGATTAAACATTGTCTGATAATCTATTTCTCCTGACAGGAAAAGTGTTATGTGTTTGTATTCCAGACCATAATAAATCAACGTCTCTTTCTTAACTCCTGATGATAAAAGCCCTTTCACTTCATCAATCATTCCATGTTCCAATCTATCTTTCAATCTTTCCGAAATCCTTCTTCTTCTGATTTCCCTATCAAATTGTATCCCAATAATCAAGCTTTTTATTTCGGGATAATTGATATCTGTTTCCGGATTTGTTAAGTAGTATTCTTCTATCTCAATTGCTCTTATTGCACGTTTTATCGTATCAACATCTGTCTTGTTGTGCAAAGTTTTATATGACTTTAAGATTGTTGATAATTCATGCATGTCTTTTCCTCGAAGATGCATCCTTAATTCTTCATTTACAGGAACATTAATTAATTTGTAACCTTTAAGGACTGATTCAATATACATTCCGCTTCCTCCGCATAATATTGGAAGTTTTTGTCTTTCAGTTATTTCTGTAAAGGCTTTAATGAAATCGTGCTGATATTCAAACACATTATATTCAAAGCCTGCATCTGCAATATCAATTAAATGATATGGCACTTTAAATTCATTAATCGTATATTCCATTAAGTCTTTTCCTGTTCCAATATCCATTCCTCGATATACCTGACGCGAATCTGCAGATATTACTTCACCATTGATTTCTTTTGCTAGATGACTTGCAACTCCTGTTTTGCCCGTTGCTGTTGATCCAAGTATTGTAATAAGGTTAAATTGCTTCATATCTGATAAAATGAAATATTAAGAGGCACTATAATTGCAAAACTAATGTATTTTTGTACTGCTCATTTTATATTTCTATGAACTTAATTAATTTGATTAAGAAAATCTTTAATGAAACAATGTTTTTGTTCTTCAGACCAAGACTGCATTGGGAAATGATTAAGTCTGGGAGGAACAATTCTACTTTGGTTTTAAGAAAATTTCTTCTTCCGGGATTAATAATTATTTTCTTCTTTTCTCAACTGGGGGATTTAATCTTCAATTCTGAATATGGCTACCTCTGGAAAGATTCGTTAATCAAAGCTTCACTAAAAGTTGTTCTTCTACTTTTTGTATTTATAGTTTCCCAAACTGTAATTTTAGAAGTATCCAAACTTTTTCATGTCGAAGTTTCAAAGGCTATTACTAAAAGAGTTTCAATTTATTCCATGATGCCGGCTATTATGACGAGTATTGTTACCGGGTTGTTGCCTTTTCTAAATCTTGGCGGATTTTTACCTTGGTACGGTCTTTATATTGCATATCTTGGAATAATTAAATATTGCGCAATTGATGAGAACAAAAGATTTTATTACTTTTTTGTATTATTTGTTGGCATGTTTTTTATAACGATGATCTTTTCTTTTATTTTAAAAAGAATATCATTCAATCTAATGTATTAGAAGATGGGATTAAAACCTCAAAATAAAATAAATATTAAAAATAAGAAGGCTTTTTTCGAATATGAAATACTCGAAACTTTCACTGCCGGATTAATGTTACAGGGAACTGAAATAAAGTCAATAAGGGATGGTAAAGCAGGTCTTGTTGATTCCTATTGCCAGTTTTTTGAAGGAGCTTTGTACGTGAAGAATATGCACATAGCTGAATATTTTTATGGCACTTACAATAACCACGAAGCCAAAAGAGAAAGGAAATTGTTGCTGCAGAAGAAAGAGCTGCATAAGCTTGAAAGAAAAGTGAGAGAGACCGGGCTAACGATAATTCCTCTTAGACTTTTTGTTGATGAAAGGGGATGGGCAAAACTCGAAATCGGCTTAGCTAAAGGGAAAAAGCTTTTCGATAAAAGAGAAACCCTAAAACAAAACGACGCAAAAAGAGATATTGATAGGGCTTTTAAAGTCTAATTTCCCGGAAAGAAACCTTCTGTATTCAATCTTTTAACTTCTTACCAAAATATTTATCTATTTTAAGAAATGGAATTATTAGAAATCCGGGTATTGTACAAATTGTTACCCAAATAAAGAATTTTTCATAATTCAATGATTCCTGAATCCAACCACTTAACATTCCAGGAATCATCATTCCTAAAGCCATAATGCCTGTCGCAAATGCATAATGTGAAGTTTTGTTTTCTCCCTGAACAAAGTATATCAGATAAAGCGTAAAAGCAGTAAATCCAAAACCGTATCCAAACTGCTCAATTGCAATGAATAATTGAATTAAAGCAAAGCTTGTGGGTTGATAATGCGACATTATTACATATAATATATCAGGAATATTCATCAAAATAATCATTGGCCATATCCAATATCTTAATCCATTCTTAGATGCTGCCATTCCTCCAAGTATTCCTCCGGCTACAAGCCCAATCATCCCTAATGTCCCATAAGCCCAGCCTACTTGTTCATTGCTTAGTCCCAAACCTCCGGTCTCAAGAGAATCAAGAAAGAATGGAGCAGCAATTTTAGTGAGTTGAGCTTCACCTAACCTGTAAAGTAAAATGAATAGTAAAAAAATTATAAAATTCTTCTTTTTGAAGAAAGTGAGAAATGCCGTAAAATATTTACGTATGATATCTTTAGCTCCTGATATGGTTTTATATGGGTCATTATCAGGGTGGGGTAGTATAAGTTTGTGATAGATGCCAATCATAAAATAAATACTTCCCGCAACTATTAATAGTATTAACCAGGTTGTTTTTACTGTAATGTTATTTTTCATCATTAATCCTGACACATATACGAGTCCACCCTGACCTGCAATTGCCGCTATCCTCCAAAATGTGTTTCTAATACCAACAAAAAACGATTGTTGATGAGGATCAAGACCTAGCATATAAAACCCATCTGCTGCAATGTCATGAGTGGCTGAACTAAACGCTATGAGCCAAAACATTATTAGGGTCCACTTCACAAAATTATCTGCTGGTAAAGCTAGTCCGGCTGATGCTATCAATGCCCCCATTAAAGTTTGAGTCAGTACTATCCAAAATCGTTTGGTACGAAAATTGTCAACAAAAGGACTCCAGAAAGGCTTTATTACCCATGGCAAATAGAGCCAACCTGTGTAGAATGTGATTTCAGTGTTGGATAGGCCAAGGTTCTTATATATTATTGTTGAAACAGTTATCACTATTGCATATGGCAGACCTTCTGCAAAATATAGCGAGGGGACCCACGACCATGGTTTAATAGTTGATTTACCTGACATAAGGTTAGGATTTTACTGGTTTAGTTGTAAAAGAACTAAAAAATATTTGTTTTGGGAAGCTGAAATATTGTATTTTTAAATTTTGTCAATAAAATTATAGATATGAATAGGTTATTAGTTTTTGTTTTACTGTTCTTGATGTTCGGTATTGTGAATGGACAAAACTTTCAGAATGTTAAGGTTACATACGTAAAAATAGGTGATGGACTTTATGACTTTTATGCTGAAAATCCGAATTTCTATCCTATGCAGATATCATTAGATTTCAGCAAGTTTGATAACATGACTGCAACTTGCAAACTGCCTTATATTACAACATTAAATCATGGTAAGACTTTTCTGTTTAAGGTCAAAAGAATACTTCTTGATATACCAGGAGCCTTTGAACATAGCTATAATACAAGAATAGGTGCTTTCCCAGTAAATTATGATTCAGCTACCTTATACTCTTTGCCTATTGGGAAAGGAAAACAAACCAACATATTTAATTTCGATGTTTCCAAAGGTGATGATCCATCAAAGATATTATGGGCTTTTTCGCTTAATAAGGGCGATTCAGTTTTCAGCTGCCGAGATGGAATAGTTTGTATGAAGACTGAAGCTTCATCGAAGGATGGTTTTCGTAGAGGGGAAAATTCTCTTACTATTGTACATCCAGATAATTCATTTGCTAAATATGAAGTTTTTGCTGATAGTATGATGTTCGTTGGTATTGGCGATAGCGTAAAATCAGGGACAGCTCTTGGTATTGCCGGAGGAGAAAACTATCAGATTGGTGCTCACTTGAAATTGACTGTATATTACTCAAATGCGAGAATTGATTCTATAATCAACAATAAAATTAGAAACTATAATACTTGGGTTAATCCCTTATTTAAAACGGGAGATTCTGAACCATTTTTGTTGAAAGTGGGTGATACAGTTTCTAATTACTGATTATTTATATCATACATTGGCAGCGAAAAGGTGAATTTACTGCCTTTCCCTTCAGCGCTTTCAACCCATATTTTTCCTCCTTGGTGTTCGATAAATTCTTTTACCAGAATTAATCCTAATCCTGATCCTTTTTCTTCGTTCGTTCCGGCTGAAGTATGATTTATGTTTATTCGGAACAGGTCATTAATCATTTCTTTCGACATGCCCACTCCGTTATCTTGAACTGAAATGAGTACTGCTCCATCAGCTTCTTTTGCTTCTATTTCAATCTTTCCACCTGCATATGTGAATTTTATAGCATTCCCTATCAGATTTCTTAAAATAGTACTCAGTGATTGGCTGTCAACAAATAGAAACAAATCATTTTCTGGAATGTTGCTTTTTATTTTTATGTCTTTTGATTCAGCACTGTATTTTAAAACCGAAAGTATATGTTTTAGCGTGTTTTTAATGCTGGTCTTTGCTGGTTTAAAATCAATTAGTCCCCTTTGTGATTTGGACCACTGAAGAAGATTCTCAAGCAATTCAAACAGACTTCGGGAAGAATTGTATATTATTTCAACCGTTTCCTGCTTCTGATGATCAGAAAAATCATTGAAGTCTTGATGTAAAATTTCTGAAAACCCTAAAATCACAGAGAAAGGATTCTTTATATCATGCGCAATAATTGAGAAGAATTTATCCTTGGTTGCATTAAGGTCGTTAAGTTCAGTATTTGTTCTTATGAGTTCCTCTTTCTGTGCTATTAATTCTTCTGCTTGATCTTCAATTTGTTTTTGCCTTTCCTCAAGTAAGGCGTTTGTAAGTTTTAATTCATTCGATTGCTTTATTAGTTTCTCATTCTTAAATTCAATTTCCCGGGTTCTTTCTGTTACAAGTTCTTTTAATCTTACGTTTAACTTTCTAATGCTATTTAATCTGAGATAGTAATAGCTTACTACAAAACCTGTTATGATCAAAGCTACGCTGATTTTGAACCATAGTTCTTTCCACCATGGAGGTAAGATTGTTATTTTTAACGAGGCTCCTCCTTCATTCCATACCCCATCATTATTACTTGCTTTAACCCTGAATGTGTATTTCCCGGGTGCCAAATTTGTATATGTTGCTTCTGTTTTGTTGTGTGAATAATTCCAATCTTTTTCAAACCCTTGCATGTAATATGCATATTGATTGTTCTCACTGTATATGAAATTTAAGGCTATGAACTTGAGGGTGAAATAGTTTTGCTTATATCTCAATACAATTTTATCCGTTTGTGATACGTGTTTTTCAAGGGGAGAGTCTTTTGCTCCTATCTCTACTGGTTTGTTGAATAATAAAAAATCTGTAATGTATACTGGGGGAATAAAATCATTATCTTTTATACTGTCAGGATGAAAAACATTAAACCCATTTAACCCTCCAAAATACATTTCACCTGTACTGCTTTTGTAATAAGACCAACGGTTGAAAACTGAACCTTGCAAGCCATCTTTGGTAGAGTAATTTCTGAACTTTTTTACCGGATCAGATATTGTAGAATCAATAAATACTTTTGATATCCCATTGTTGCTGCTCAACCATAAATTCCCGGCTTTGTCTTCCAGAATACCAACAATAGAATTATCAGGTAATCCATCATCAACTGAGTAGTTAATAAACTTTTCTGATTTTCTGTCATAAAGACTTAATCCTCCTTTATCACTGCCAACCCATAATCGGTTTTTGCTATCTATATGAATGGCATGTACCGAATTGTTTGGCAAACTGGCACTATCACTATCGTCATGTTTGAAAATTTTATATTCTCCGCTTCTACTGTTTAGTCTCATTAGACCATTGTATTCAGAAGCTATCCATACAAAATCTCCATCTTCTTTAAAATCATTAATGTTGTACGAGGTATTTACATTTTCTTCAGGCTTAAGTAATTTACTCACTGAAGTGAACTTTTCCGTTCCTTTGCTATGTTTATATGCTCCTAATTGATATGTTCCAACCCATAAATTGTTCTCTTTATCACTGTATAACTTGAATACGGATGTGTAAGTCTGAAGATTAGGGTCAACTTTATTATATTTTTTTTTCAAAATCAGTCGGTCGTCTTCTATTAAAAAATAATTCAGACCTCCATTCCACATACCGGCCCATAATCCGCCTTCGTTATCTGTAGTTAAGGCTAATACTTTATTATTGGTCAGTGAATTTGAATCTTCAATCTTACTCCTGTTGTTTATAAATCGTTTATCTTTTGGGTTAAAGTAATTGATACCACCTCCGTCAGTTGAAATCCACATATTCCCATTTTTATCTTCAGTAAAACTTGTCACCGATTTTCCTGTAATAGAATTTAGAGTATTTTCTTCCTGTCGATAAAGATCAAATTTCCTGAATCTTTTATCGTAAATACTTATACCTGCACCCCAGCAGCCTATCCAGATTATTCCATCTTCACCTGGTAGGATTGAATAAATTGTATTGCTTAACAAGGAGGTTTTTGAATTTGTCGAAAGGATAGTATGAAAAGTTTGCGTTTCTGGATCTAAAATGATTAATCCACTTCCATCTGTTGCAATCAGAATATTACCTTCTTTGTCTTTTGTGATGAAATGTATTTGATTGTTGTTATTTGAATTCAAATCCTTTTTATCTATCTGCAATTTTGCAAACTTATTTTCTTCATCATTCATCATATATAATCCGGATGAAGAGCCTATCCATAAGTTTTCGTTACTGTCAATAGTGAAACTATAAACATCATCAATTTTAAAGAGTGAATCTTTTGAATTATACCATTTTGTATTGTTGGTCAGAGGATTATATTTGACCATGCCTCCTGCAATGTACTGGTCGTTTCTGAATGAAAACCACAAATTTCCCTTTCTATCCTGATTGATTGAAGTAGCATATATACATGGAATATCCTTGTTCTTGAAATTATGAAGTCTTTTATTTTCATAATCCAGCCAGTAAACTCCATTATTGTTTGATCCCAACCATAATCTTTGAGTATTATCTTCAAAAATTGAAACTATACCATGAATATCAAGGTTTTCATTGTTGTCGTCTAAAAAATTTATTTTCTCAAAGTTGTTTTTATCCCTGTCATATCTGCAAATTCCATCCCCAACACCAAACCATAAATTCTTCTTGCTGTCTTCAAAGATGACATCTACCTGGCTGCTTGAAATAGATGTACTGTCTTTTTTATCGTTTTTATAAACAGTAAAATTTATCCCGTCATATCTGTTTACTCCATCTCTTGTGCCTATCCATATATATCCTTCATAGTCCTGGCAGAAACATGTTATATCGCCATGCGATAAGCCTGCTTCTGTCGTTAGGTTTATAAAAGACTTGTCATCTATTTGCCCGTACGTTGTTGAAAGTGTAATATAGAATAGAAGTAAAGCAAAGATGAATTTGAAATGGAATGGTTTTTTAAAAGGATTGTTGTGTAAATCACAAGAAGAATTACTTTCAGTGCAATTGAAAGATTCTCCTTTATTAATGGCGTCACTGGGATATTTTAAATAAAATTTCCCATTCATATAAATCAGTTTTTGATAAGCTTGTCTAAATATTTTCCTTCTTTAGTTTCAATTTCTAGAATGTAAATTCCAGACTCAAATTCTGAAAGATTGACCACTCTTTGATTCTTATTCCTATAAATAGTCTTCCCATCCAAAGAGTATAACTTCAAAGAAAAATCTTCACTGCATGAAACATAAAGGTTGTCTTTTACCGGATTAGGATAGGTGTAGATATTGTTTGTGCTTAAGTTATTAACATCAGTTGGATAAACAACAATATATGCTTCTTTTGTTATCGTGTTGTTTCCGTACATGTTGGAAGCAGTTAAAGTTACTTTATATGTTCCGGCTGTATTATATGTTATAATTGGACTTTGCTCTGTTGAAGTTGAAGGACTACCACCCGTAAAAGTCCATTCCCAACTCGTTGGATTATTTGTACTTGCATCAATGAACCTGACAAAATGCGGAGCGTCTCCATTTTTGAAGTCAACAGAAAAATTAGCAGTAGGTGGTAATCCCAGAACACGGGTTCCTGTAGAATAGAAAACCGGCCAGCGAGCTTGTGTTATTAAAGGAATCACATCACCTGAAGCAGATATTTTATTGTCAGCAAGATAAATTGCAGACACTTGTTCATTATAGTCTTCTCCTATTTCAGTAAAAGTTACTATATCGTCAAGTCTGGAGAATGATGGGAAACCCAGCGTGTTGTTTAAATAAATAACATCTATTTCTGAAGTGAGTAAGTCTGCCCCTATTATCGCGTAATCTTCGTTTACCTCATCAAAGTAATCAAAGGCAATAATATAAGGTGAGTTCTTAGAAAATACCGGATTCCCAATGCTTACATTTTCTTCCAGCGATCCGTAAAGTTTTGAAATTGATCCGTCACCCCAGTTGTTAGTTGAATTATTCCACACTTTAAGAAAACCTATATCCCAATAGCCTATGTTATCGTAAAATGTAGATGTTAGTTCATTGTACGCATCGTAAATGATATTTTCTCCCGTAAGGTCGAATTCAATTTCATCTGCATATTGCACTCCTCCAGCACTTGTATTATCATGGTTCGTTGTAGGATTATAGAGCACAAACTGTCGGTAGGGATCTTCATCATTTACAAGGTCTATCACATATATTGAAGCATCAACTTCCGTTGAAATTAATGCAATACGATTTCCATCTTTAGATATTGCTACATTATCCCAACCTCCTTCCTCTGTTATCTTTACTTCAGATGGATCGTCGGGATCCATTACCAATATTCTGACATCTCCATCTTCGTCAACATATACTGCATATTGTCCATCATCAGTAACACTGACTTTGCCTTTCATAACCGTATTTGTTAATGCTAATAATTCTTCGTTCAAATCATATCTGTACAATGTTGGAGTGTAATTTTGATCTGTATTATATATTAACATGAAATCTTCCCCGTCATTAACTTCGTACTCCTTATTCTCCTGTGGAGGTTCATCTCCGTAAATACCGACCATGTCAAATGCTTCTTGTGTTTTCTTTACTTCGTTTGAGTTTTCTCCGTGAAGATCCCTCGCAGACTGTATTGCACCAATTCGCAAATCAATGTATTGAGTAGTAGAAGTTAGATAATTAGTTAATGCTCTGTAATATATCTGTTCTGCTTTTTCTTTTGTTATTGATGTTGCCAGCAAATAATAACAATAATTCCCTATGCCACAATTAATGTGTACTCCTTCCTGATCTCTGTTATGAAAGGCATCCAGATCTGAACCGGAAACAAATTCTGACATGTGTTTAGGAATCCATCCATTATATAAATTTGTTCCCCCATTATGCGGATCCTGCATGCTTCTCATTGGTCTTCCATCTTTTACTATATCTTCTGCGATCAACCAGTCATCTCTGTCAACCATTGATCCAAATATATCTGCAAACGATTCGTTAATGGCTCCTGATTGGGCATAATATTCCAGATTAGCTGTATGTTGAACTACTCCATGTCCTAACTCATGAGCTATTATATCTTGAGCTCCGGCAAGTGGTTTATATTCCGATCCGTTGCCGTAAAAACATGCTTTGCCATTCCAAAAAGCATTATCCATTGCTGTACCATCATCGTTGGTAATATTTATAAAGGATAGTATGTTACTTCCGCTACCTGATAAGGATTTTCTGCCAAAGGTGTTTTCAAGATATTTATATGTTGCAATTGTATTTGCATGTGCAGAAACAGCAGTTTTATTATTCCATGTGTTATTTGATGATGTTATGTATTTGTAATCCATGTTTTGAGTTGAAGTATTGAGAGCATCGAAGGTCATAATTACTCCCTCAAAATTTGACGAATTAAACATCGATTGTGATACATCAATAAGATAATATGTGCCTGATTCTAGATACGTGTTTATATCCCTTTGAACTCCGTTAAGGTCATACGCTTTAGCTGTAACTGCCCCATCTGATGTAGTTGCATTGTACTTTCTTAATATTTCTCCTGTTTTGGCGTCAATGAAATATTTCCAATTTTCAATAAAATTCGGTCTTATTTCAACCTCATATGCTAAAGCAAAACTATTATCTTCTTTCTCAAATATTACCAATTTTGTCTTTGGTGAATCATACTCCAGAAATTCCTTTTCTTTTTCACTTAGTTCCCTGACTTTAGTATGCTTTTTTAAATTTTCTATGGAGTTTCCAATGGCAGCCTTGCTTGATAAACTGGGAATAACATCAAAATCCTCAGGCACATTTTTTATTCTGCCCGTAAAACGTTCTTTTTTCGAATCAAGATGTAGTGTCGATTCTGAACCGTGAATCTCAACACCTTTGAATTGTTGCTTTGATTTTAAATGAGTTATTCCAAGATCGTCTGTTTCTATTTTTGTGATTTCTAATACTTCTCTCGGATTATTGAGTTTAGTCGTTTCCCTTATCTTCTCAAAAAATTTAAAAAACCTTTCTTCCGGAACCTCTAACGATGCCGATTTTAAATTCGGTAGCTTGACCTCAAAATAAACGGGATTATTGTTGCTTCTTATTTTCTTTATTGAACCCGGAACGTTACTTAAATCTGGTTTTGACATTTTTGCAGGTATTTTAAACTGATTGACTGCTGTTGATTTAAGATTATCTGATCCAATGACTTTTTTGAACTTTGTCCTCAGTGTTGTTCCTTGTTGATTTTTAACTTTTTTCTTGAAGTTACTTTGCTGGCTAAAGACTGTTGCAGACAAAAATACCAGTATCGTTAGAAGTACTATATTTTTCATTTCTCAGTTTTTAAAATTGTTAAAAGTTGCTTGTAAATGTCTGCAATCATTTCATTTTCATTTCCAGACCAGTTTACCTTGTTGTTGTATTCACTGCTCTTTATTTCAATGAAGTTTGTCATGTTGCCCGGATTATTTAACACCAGATTACCAAAATCTGATTCTAAAAAGAGAGTCCTTATTTCTTTCATTTCTCCCTTGGATATCTTTTTAACAAACATGGCAGTATCCTGTTCTAATTTGAATACGTTCCTGTCTCCGTTAATAACATATTCCATCTTAGCATTTGTGAAACCTCCTGAGTTGCCAAAAAAGATCTGAAATTCATCTTCTTGATATACCGCTTTCTTGGTGTTACAGCACGATACGATTAAAAATATTATACCTATTAGTGGGAAAAGACTTTTCATAGTAATATAGATTTCAATTTACTATTACAATATACAAAAAGTATCATACTTTCTGCATGTGCTTAATCCTAATATTTCAAATTAGATTGATTCTTTTCCGTGAAATCTTTACTTATAATAAACGGTAAAACTTTTTTGGTGAGTGTTGTTTATTCTTTTATAATATATTTCGTGAAAGATTGATAATCAGTTACAACATTGATTATATAATGACCCGGGTTTATCGATTCAAAATTGTAATTGTAAATATCAATACCTCGTGTCTTATAAATTGTTTCAGCGCTTATCTTTCTTCCGTTTGTTTCAAATACACTAATTTTTACTTCACCTGAATATTCAGGGTTTAGTTTCAAAGTAAATGAATGTTTCACCGGATTTGGATATATCATGAAGAAATTATCATTTGAATTACTGATAACTTTGTTGCTTGTTGTCCCTTTTTGCTCTACAAAAACCAATTCAACTCCATTACCGGTGCCAAGGTTTCTTGAGTATTTCATATCTTCATCGTTGTTCCAATGCTCATGTACTCCCAGACTTCCAATCGGTGTTCCATCATTCTCAGGGTCATAGGTTATATCGTCGGGCCACCAGTCTGAACTTGCTGCCTGATGAAGATGATCGTCAATTCCTTCCCACTGAACGTATGTGTATCGTGGAGGCTTTGCAGAAAGATCATCCTCGGTGAACTCTTTTTGCAAAATATCAAGACCAACTGATTCAAGGGCTACCTGATCGAGTGACATTAGCAATGAAGAACTCCAGTCGTTATTGAAAGGCTTCGTTCTGAACTTTTGTGGCGGCTGATGCTCGTGAGATGTTGAAAATAATGCGTCCATTACGTATAGCAGTGTGTTGCCTCCCAGATATTTATTGCCCATAAGGTCTACCATCACCCTATACATGCCGTAGTCGTATCGCCTTCCTGCTTCATCATAATCGTCGTTACCATCCATCAAACCTTTATGCAATTGCCATGAGCCGTCAGTCGTATTTGATCCAAAATGGTTTTTTGCACAGAAAGTTATTCCTCCCCACCTGTGTCCCTTCATGACAGGAATATTTATTAAATAATCTGCTTCCATCATCTCCTTGAAAAATTTATGCTGATGGTTAGAAAGACCGGTCATTACTTTTCCCCGGTCTGAATAATCAATTCCTACCTTGGTGCTTGCTGTTAAACGATACCTATTGGTAATGTTTCTTTTTGTAACATAGTTTATTTCTGGAAATTCAGAATGAAATTTCTGATACATGTGGTCCCAAAGGTCTGCCATCGGGTCTCCAATATATATGTTTTTTTGAGGTACCCCTGCAACATTTACAAGTTGTCTTAACAACGATAATGCAACTTGCGGTGTTGTGTCATATTCTATTGAACCGTTTTCAGGTTGCTTGCTGCCATTTGCTGTAGCTCCTCCATGAGCAGTTACTGCGTTTATTTTTATAAAAATTGTTTCTTCACTTGAATATCCAACCTCTCCTTTTTCATGGTTCTTGTTGAAATATTTAAAAATAGATTCCCACGATTTGGCTTCTGTTTCATTATCTGTTAGCTTCTTGATGGCTGAAGAAAACATCACATCAACTACTGATTGATCACAGTTCTTTTCTGCAAAATAGGCCTCTGAAACTTTTGTGTTAAGACAATTTTCATTTGTTGCATCCGGATTGTGTACCCATACAACCCTTCCCGGTATTACTCCTTTGGCTTCTCCGATTGGCATGTTAGGTCCAAGGGGGTCTTCAAACAAGCTTCCTTTAGGATTCGCAGCAGTGGCAACTTCTGATTTATTTAAAATGGCAATTCCTACTGAAAACAAAGCAAATATTGAAAAAACAAGGACTAAAAAGTATTTCTTATTTTGAAGCTTAACCCCTGCTTTCTTAAAGAAAAACACTGAAGACGTTAGCCCCGTAATATAAATTATAAAGGATGTGGCAAATGGAAACGCAACTTTCATACATGGGTAAGTCGCTCGCGAAGGTTTTGGGATAACTCTTATAATAAACCAGATCAGACTGATAAAGCCAACTAATATCAGTAATATCCAATTAAAGTTCTTAGATAAAAATGATTCTGAAGAACCGGTATTTTCTTTGCTTAATATTGATGGCTTAAAGTGCTTTTTAAGAGTCATTTTCTATTATTTAGTGAATTGAGCTCACTAAAATAACTAATAAAAAAATAAAAATTACAGATAGCTCTTCTAATGCATCTTTATTTTTTCGCCTCTCCAATTTTTGGAATATCTCTCCAGTGCCATTTGTCTATTACCGTACCCTCTCTTATCAACATTAAACCCGGGTTTGACCTGATTATGGTTTTAAGCGTGATTTCATCACACAAATAAAACTGATAAGGAGGATTGTAATTAGTTTCGAATTCAATTATCTCTTCTGATGTAGATGAAGTAAGACAAATAAAATTATCTCCCTTATTCAACACTTCTCTGGCGAGTTCATTTATCTTTTCCTGGTTTTTCTTACTCGACTTGTCAAGATTGTAAGCAATAAGTACAAAAGTGTTTTTCTTTTCGTTTAAGAAATAGTCTGAATAGTCTTCGCCATCGCTGCTTTCAATTGTGAAATCATGGATAGGAGGGTGGTACCCTTTTTTTACAAGTATTGAATTCATTTCTACAAATTCCCAATTAAGGCTGTCCTTCCATGGATAATTGGTGTCATCAAATTTCTCAGTTCTGCCAGTGCTTTTTTCCTTGTATACAAATTCATTGCGATATACGTCAGATGGAGCACCGGGAGGAGTTTCCATTCCCTCAATTATATTATTGCCTATTTTGTATGGTCTGAAATCAATTATTGGGAGATGATTGTAACAATTTATTTGCAGGGAAAGCATGGCGCCCATTATAAATGCAAAATATGCATTCTGGGTTTTTATCTTAATGCGATTCTGATATTTATCTCTATTGAGGAATACTATAATGGCAAATGATGTGAAAAATATGTTTTTATAAAAGGTTGCCCAATTCGATAAAACGAGGGCATCACCAAAACAACCACAGTCTGTTACCGGATTCTTAATAGCAATATAAAGTGTTAAGAACAGGAAGAATGTCATGAAGATAAGCGAGAACCATGAAAATATTTTTGTTCGGTAGTTTAGCAATAAAGCAACTCCAATGCCAAATTCAGATAAAGATAAAATAATGGACAATGCAAGCGAAAATACTGTAGCCCACTCCATGCCAAAGGCTGTGAAATAATCGCTGAATTTGTATGTTGACCCAAGCGGATCAATGGCTTTTACAAATCCTGAAAACACAAATGTTGCACCTAAAAGAATGCGTACAATCTCACGTAAAAATTTCATAATTCTAAATGTTGTTTTATAACCTGACGAATTCGAATCAAAAAAATATCAATTTATTCTTCTCCAAATTCAAGTTTAATCATGGCAAATACAGCATAGTTTATCATATCCAGATAGTTGGCATCTATGCCTTCCGAAATAATTGTCTTCCCTGCGTTGTCTTCTATCTGTTTTGTCCTTTTTAATTTCATCAAAATTAAATCGGTATATGAACTGATCCTCATATTGCGCCACGCTTCTCCATAATCATGATTCTTTCTCATCATCAGCTCTTTTGCTGTCTGGAGATTCTTTAAATATCTTGCTAATGTTTCTTCATGTGATAAGTCTTCAACTTCTGAAGAGCCTAATTCCAGCTGTATAATTGCCATCGAGCAGTAATTAATGATTCCAATAAATTCTGAACGAATGTCATCGTCAACCTGTTGTGAACCTTTAACTTCGATACTTCTGATTCTTTGCGCTTTGATGTAAATCTGATCTGTCATCGAACTTGGGCGAAGTATTCGCCATGCAATGCCGTAATCTCTCATCTTCTTTTCAAATATCTCCCTGCAAATGGAAATTACCTGATCATATTGTTTACTTGTCTTGTTCATCTAATTGTAAATTTGGTCAATAAAAATAGGAAAATTCAGAACATTAAAACTGATTTATAGTAGATTTGTAGTATTAACACTTTCGGAAAATCAAAAAAGAAGTATGTTAATCGAATCAGAATCAGATAAATACTTTATCAAAAAAAAGACTTTACGCTACAACGGAGAATTGATTGATTTATCAATACCCCTTGTTATGGGAATTCTAAATATAACTCCGGATTCATTCTATGACGGAGGCAGATATTTTTACCTTGATAGTGCATTGAAACATACTTTTCAAATGGTCGATGAAGGTGCTTCTATCATTGATATTGGCGCATGCTCAACTCGCCCCGGGGCCTCTGAACTTTCTGTTGATGATGAGTTAGGACGCTTATTGCCCGTTGTAACTCAAATACGGAAAGCCTTTCCTTCTTTGATTATTTCTATCGATACTTTCAGGGCTGAGGTTGCTGAAAAGATTTATGACTCAATTGGCGATTGTATTATTAATGATATTTCGGGGGGTACGCTCGATGAAAATATGTTCAGTACAATTGCCAGATTGAAAGTGCCTTACATCCTGATGCACATGCAGGGAAGGCCTGAAAATATGCAGCAAAACCCTTCTTACGACGATGTTACAAAAGAAGTAATTCTAAAATTGAGCGAAGCGGTATACAAGCTTCACGATTTGGGCGTTTCTGATGTTATTATTGATCCGGGGTTTGGCTTTGGCAAAACTTTAAACCATAATTATGAGCTTTTCTCAAAACTTGATTCTTTTCGTTTTTTTGAATTACCTTTACTCATTGGCATTTCAAGAAAAAGCATGATTTACAGGTTTCTTGAAACCGATCCTGAAGAAAGTCTTAACGGTACAACTGTCCTTAATACTCTTGCTCTTGAAAAAGGAGCAGACATTCTTAGGGTACACGACGTAAGACCTGCTGTTGAGGCTGTTAAAATTTTTAATCAACTTAAAAATATTCAGAAATGTTAGAGGCATTCATACACTTAAGGTTTGTTGATATACTTGATATATTTTTTGTAGCATTCCTGATTTATGAATTATACCTTTTAATTAGAGGTACTGCTGCTTTCAATATAATCATCGGAATGTTCATTTTCTATCTTGTCTGGATGGTAATGAGGGGCCTGAAAATGGAGCTGATGAGCGATATTTTAGGTCAGGTGGTTGGTGTTGGCGTTTTGGCTTTGGTAATTATTTTTCAGCAAGAAATCAGGAAGATGTTTCTTATGCTGGGAACCCGGTATAATCTTAATAAGAAATTTTCCTTTGATAACCTTTTTTCTAACGATGCTGAAGAGTTTTCCAATATTCAGATAAAAGAGTTAGTGATGGCTTGCGAAGCTATGTCGCGTAATAAAACCGGTGCTCTTATTGCCCTTACTAATAAATCACAGCTGAAAGAGTATGTCGATACTGGTGAAAAGATAGATTCAAGGATTTCAAGTGCTCTCCTGCAGAATATATTTTTTAAAAATTCACCTCTGCACGATGGAGCTGTTATCATTGGTGAAGGGAAAATTATTGCCGCAAGATGTGTGTTGCCGGTTTCTAATAAAAAACTGAATAACCCACAACTTGGATTAAGGCACAGGGCTGCTATCGGATTAAGCACTGCTACTGATGCTCAGGTTATTATTGTTTCAGAAGAGACTGGAAGAATAGCCTATGCATATAATGGCAACATCACCGAAAATGTTAGTCCTATCGACCTTACCCGCTTAATTGAAAGTGTCAACGAGAAGGAGCAACATATTCATCATGAGGCTACAGCAACTCAAAAAAAATAGATCAATTGTACTACAGGTTTGTCCAAAATATTGAAAATGAATGCCTGTTTGATAAGAAAGACAAGCTTTTACTCGGTGTTAGCGGAGGAGTCGACTCTGTTGTCCTTTCGCATCTGATCAGCCGCTATGGAAATGATTTCGCATTAGCTCACTGCAATTTTAATCTTCGTGGTGATGAGTCGGATGGTGATGAATCTTTTGTTGAAAGATTCGCTGAAGATCTTGGTGTAAAATTTTACCTTACTTCATTTGAAACAAATGATTTTGCAGAAGAAATGGGTATCTCTATTGAAATGGCTGCCCGCAAACTGAGATACGATTGGTTTGAGAAGATACGCTCTGAAAATGGGTTTGATTATATTGTTGTTGGCCATCAGCTTGACGATGTGCTTGAAACTTTCTTCCTAAATCTTAGCCGGGGCACCGGTATTAGAGGTCTATCGGGAATTAAGGCCAAAACAGGCAAAATATTAAGACCCTTGCTGTTTGCTTCCCGTCTTGAAATTGAAAAATATGCTGTTGATAACAATCTGGATTTCAGGTTCGACTCTTCCAACGATGATGTTATCTTCAAGCGTAATAAAGTCCGCCATCAGATTCTTCCTTTGATGGAAGAACTAAATCCTTCTTTCAGAACTAGTTTGAAAAATACAATAAGAAATCTTAATCAAACTGAGGAGGTATTTCTTACTAAAATTGAAGAAGTCAGAGAGTTCCTGATAAGCTACGATGAGGCGGGAATATCTATTGATATTGAAAAGCTTGGAGCATTATCTCCGAAATCACTATATCTGTATGAAATATTGAGACCTTTCAATTTTAATTCAGAAATAATAGATGATATCTTACAAGCACGAATTTCCGGCTCTCAGTTTTTTTCCCATTCTCACCGCCTTGTTGTCGACAGAGTGAAGTACATAATAACCCCTATTGAGAAAGAAATTCCGAAGTTTTTTTATATTGAAGAAGGACAAGAAAGAATTTTTGATCCTATCGAGCTCAAAATAAGCGTTGAAGAATATTCTGAGGGCTACAAAATTCCTCGTTCTCTTAGAACAGTTGCGTTTGATTTTATGGAGATTGAATTTCCTATTGTATTGAGAAAGTGGAAACAAGGGGATTTCTTCAGACCCTTTGGTATGAATGGGTATAAAAAACTTAGTGATTTCTTTATTGATGAAAAGATGTCGATACCCGAAAAAGAAAATGCCTGGGTTATGCTTTCAGGAACTAAAATTATGTGGGTAGTGGGCAAGAGGACCGACGACAGGTATAGGGTTACTGAGGACACAAAGAAAATACTAAAAATAGAAGTTATTGAAAGCAATGGAGAAAAAGGAGCTTTTTGATAAAGTTATTTTTTGGTTTAAGGAGAATGTGCCCGTTGCTGAAACAGAACTTAATTACCGAACTCCTTGGGAACTCCTTGTTGCTGTCATACTTTCAGCCCAATGCACTGATAAGCGTGTAAACATAATCACTCCAGAGTTATTTAAAAAATTCCCAACTGCAAAAGAAATGGCTGCAGCAGGTGAAGACGCTGTATTTGAATATATTAAAAGCTGCTCTTTCCCCAACAACAAGGCTAAGCATCTGGTTGGAATGTCGAAAACCCTTATTGAGAAATTCAATAACCTTGTTCCTGATGATGTTGAAGAATTGCAAAAGCTTCCCGGAGTAGGTAGAAAAACTGCCAATGTTATTGCTGCTGTTGTATTCAATAAGCCGGCTATGCCCGTTGATACACATGTTTTTAGAGTAGCAGAAAGAATTGGGTTAACAGACAATTCTAAGAATCCTTTGCAAACAGAGGAACAGCTTGTTAAATATATTCCGGGAGAATTATTACCTATTGCCCACCATTGGCTCATACTTCATGGCAGGTATGTCTGCAAAGCAAGAAAACCGGAATGTGATAATTGTGGGTTGGCTGATATTTGCAGATTTAAACAAAGGCCATCATAAGTTTTGCGGAGCTACCAAATTCGTCTTTTCTTCCTTTATTAAGGGAGAAAGGACGAATGTGGTACGAATGTGGTATTAATTTGGTAGCTCTTTGTGCTGTATCCTTTTCTCGGTTGTCATATACTAAAATTAGTACACAGTTTTTAAAAGTTGCACTAATAAAAGTACCTACAAAAATTCTATCCAAGAATCAAAAGGCTAAAAGCCATAATTGCCATTCCGGTTACAACTCCGTAAATCGAGATGTGGTGTTCTCCATATTCTTCAGCTGTCGGAAGCAATTCATCAAGAGAAATGAAAACCATAATTCCAGACACGGCTGCAAGTACAACTCCTAAAATAATTCCTGAACCATGAGCTTTAAAGATTGGCATTATTATTAGCCAGGCTAATATTGCACCAAGGGGCTCAGAAAGACCCGACAAGAATGAAAAGAAGAATGCTTTTCTTTTGCTTCCTGTTGCATAATATATTGGAACTGAAACAGCTATGCCTTCGGGAATGTTATGGATTGCTATAGCAAACGCAATTGCTACTCCTACTTTTGGGTCGTTTATGGCTGTCATGAAAGTTGCAATTCCTTCCGGAAAATTATGAATTGCAAGGGCTATTGCTGTCATAATGCCCATCTTGTACAATTTCTTAAAATTCATTTTCTTGCCTGAATCTGACATGTCTTCAATTTTCCTTACCTCATGAGGATTTTCAAATGCAGGAATGAATTTGTCTATCAGAGCAATTAAAAACATACCTCCGAAGAACGAGATAATGGTATATAGGGTTGCAGCCTTTTCAGTAATGTCTTCACTGAAATGAGCAATTGCCGAAGGGAAAATTTCAACAAAAGCAACATAGATCATTACTCCGGCAGATAATCCTAAAGAATAGGACAGGACTTTTGTATTTGTTTTTTTTGTGATAAAAGCCAAGGTGCTACCAATGCCTGTGGATAAACCGGCGATTATTGTTAAAATAAAGGCTATCAAAAAGTTGTCTGTCATAATAAGGTGTTATTTAGAATGATTCAAAACTAAGTATATTTTTTTAATTGCAGAATTAATTTTGATTTTTTATTTGGAGGAAGAATAGAAAATTTAATCTTCATCTAATATTGAAGCATTTAGTATGAAAAGTAAAGGTTAACTAAGAATAAAAAACCAATAATCTGATAAAAGTAATCATTGTATTTTGAAATATCTTTTTACTTTTGTTTTCACAAATAATGAATAACAACTAAAAATTATAGTTATGGCTTATCAAATTTCTGACGAATGCATAGCATGTGGTACATGTATTGACGAATGCCCTGTAGAGGCAATTTCAGAAGGTGACATCTATAAAATCGATCCTGATATTTGTACTGACTGTGGGTCATGTGCAGAAGTATGTCCGGTAGAGGCTATTTCACCTAAATAGCTTTTGTACAGTATAATTCACTAACCCTGGATTATGTCCTGTGCAAGGGTGTCCAAATAGGGGCATCCTTTTTTTATTTTTATATTATATCATTTTGTATTTTTATAAGGTCAGATAGTAAAGACGATAAACGTTAATATGCTTATATGCAATGGGTTTAAAAAGTATTTTAAGAAATAGGGCAATGAATGATGCGATTAAGAGCAATCGCAGAAGAGTTTTATTTCCAAAGCTTGAGAAAATTCATTCAATAGGTGTAATTTGTGATGAAGGGTATAAAGTAAATACTGATGATTTCAAGCATTTTAACGGAAATACTAAAATATCTTATTTGCAATATAAAGGTGAAAAGAGAAATGATGAACAAAACAGGAACATAATTTTTAAATCGGATCTTGATTTTAGGGGTTTGCCTAAAAAAGAGATATTACACGATTTTGTGAATCATGATTTTGATATTCTCATAAATTTTGCGAGTGAGGAAAACGAAGTTTTATCGTATGTTTATGCTCTTTCAAAAGCGGGATTTAAAGTTAGTTATAAGTCAAACAGAAACATAAGTGATCTTATAATTGAAATTCAGGAAGATAAAAGATATTTGCTAATTAAAGAACTAATTCGAACATTAAAGAATTTCTAAACCTATTATGGATAATATTTTCAAAGGAACCGGACCTGCAGTGATAACACCATTTAAGAGTGATGATCTATCAATAGATTTTGATGCACTAAACCGGATATTAAATTTCCAGATCGATTCAGGAATTGATTTCATTGTTGCGCTGGGAACAACAGCTGAAACAGTTACAATGTCGCATGATGAAAGACATTTGGTTTATCAGCACATAAAAAGTATAAACAAAGGCAGGCTCCCATTAATGGTTGGTTTTGGCGGAAATGATACAGCTGAGGTTATCAGGCATATTAAATCGGCCGACTTCAAAGGTATTGATGCAATTTTGTCTGTAGTGCCATATTATAATAAACCAACACAAGAAGGGGTTTTCAGGCATTTCATGGCAATCGCCGAAGTTTGTCCTGTACCTATCTTTCTTTATAATGTTCCCTCTCGCTGTGGTATAAATATGACCGCAGAAACAACTTTAAGATTGGCTAACAGCTCAGATAAGTTTATGGGCATTAAAGAAGCATCGGGAAATATTGATCAAATTAATTCAATTATAAAAGCAGCGCCTAAGGGCTTTGGGGTTGTTACGGGAGACGATTCCATGATTTTTGATGTTTGTTATAATGGTGGTGACGGGGTTATATCTGTGATGGCTAATGCTTTGCCGGTGCAGACAATTGAACTTGCCAGGAAAAGTCTTGCAAAAAAACCTGAGGCCAAAGATCTTCAGCAAAAATATGCCGAGATGATCAGATTGCTGTTTTTAGAAGGCAATCCTTGTGGAGTAAAATCTTTGTTATCTCAAATGGGGATGATTGACAATTCCCTAAGGTTGCCAATGTGTCCTGTTAGCGAAACTACATCTCAAAAGATTGCAGAAGAATTGAAAAAAATCAGCAATGCCAATTGATTTTTCGAAGATACCATCACCATGTTTTGTTCTTGATGAACAATTGCTTATAAAGAACCTTGAGTTGATATCTTCGGTTAAAAACAGGTCGGGTGCTGAAATAATTTTAGCCTTCAAGGGATTTGCGATGTGGAGTATGTTTCCAATAATCAGGAAGTACATAAATTCTACAACTGCAAGTTCATTAAATGAAGCTAGGTTGGCTAAAGAAGAATTTGGAACACCTGCACACACTTACGCGCCTGTTTATACAGACAAAGATTTTCCGGGAATACTTGAATGTTCAAGTCATATAACCTTTAATTCATTATCTCAATTTGAACATTTTTATCCTATCTTAAAAAACTCAGGAAAGAAAGTATCCTTAGGGATAAGAGTCAACCCTGAATATTCTGAGGTACAAACAGATCTGTACAATCCATGTGCTCCGGGTTCCAGACTTGGTATAATAGCTGCACAATTGCCCGATATATTGCCGGAAGGGATTGAAGGACTTCATTTTCATACTCTTTGTGAATCAAAATCGTATGATCTGGAAAAGACATTACAAGCGTTTGAAGATAAATTCAGTAAATATTTTTCACAGATAAAGTGGGTTAATATGGGTGGAGGCCATCTTATGACCCACAAAGATTATAACGTAGAGCATCTTATCGAAATACTTAAAAACTTCAAGAGCAGGACAGGGCTTGATGTTATTCTTGAGCCCGGGAGTGCATTTGCATGGGAGACCGGCTACCTTGTTTCCTCAATAGTTGATATTGTTGAAAATAAGGGAATAAAAACAGCCATTCTCGATGTTTCATTTGCAGCCCACATGCCTGATTGTCTGGAGATGCCATATAAACCAAAAATAATTGGGAGTTATTTTGATCCTCATATAGAGAAGCCTACATACAGAATGGGAGGTAACTCTTGCCTGTCGGGAGATTTTGTAGGCGACTGGTCATTTGATAGTGATTTAAAAGTGGGGGACAAGATAATATTTGAGGATATGATCCATTATACAATGGTGAAAACTACATTCTTCAATGGAGTAAACCACCCTTCAATTGGCAGTTGGAATGACGATACCGGCTTCAGACAAATTAGGGAGTTTGGATATGACGATTTCAAAGAGAAATTATCTTAAATATATTCAATTCAGAATTTCATTTTATTATTTAGGGATTAGACAATTAGGATGTTATTTGCATAATAATTATATTTTTCATATACTTGTTAACATTGTTATCTTAATCCCCATATTATGAAACGAACAATAAAACTTACCCTTTTCCTGTTGTTTATTTTCAATATAAACTCCTATTCTCAGGATTCGAGGTTTAGTGGATTTTTAAATTTAAATTCTGCTCATTTTACAAATAATGGAGAAAATATTCAATATTCACTTCCAACTGACATTGGAATTGAATCAGGCGTTTGGTTTGATCTTACGAAAAATGTTTCTATTGGTACCGGATTAAGTTTTCAAATGGGTAGAATATCATCTTATGATAATAAGTCCGGAACTGAATTTTGGGAATTATCAACTCCTTTTTTAGCTAAGTTTTCTACTTCAGGAAAAAACAAATTAAAATTTTTCACAATTGCAGGCATTTATCTGGGCAACATATCTTATTATAAAGATTCGTCATATGTTAGGAAAACATACGATCTTGCTTATTGGAAGATTAGAGAAGATTTAGTATTCCCAGATATTAGAGCAGATTTACTTATTTGTCCCGGAATTGAATATCAGGTAAGTAAGAATTTTGGAATTTCAATTTCTCCATTTATAAAATATAGTTTTATCAGACTTACTAACGGACCATATATTGACCCTTTTTATTATGGATTAAAAGTTGGGGCAAGGTTTTCTGTTAAAGAAAAAGAGAATTTGTTAAGAGGTAACTTTTTATCTAAAACACATTTAATAGTTAGATCCGGGATAAGCCATTTTTCATTTCCGGGAAGTAGCTTAATAAAGATTGATACATCTTCATATTATTCATTCCCCCTCGATCCTTGCATAGAAATAAATTTTGCATATGATTTTGACAGAATTAGTTCAATTGGAACTGGAATATGTTTCCAATCAGCAAGAGTAGTTGATCATGACAAATATTTTATCTTCAATCAGGTTAATGACCCTTTGTCAGTGATATCTGAATATAAAAGACTCTTTGTATTCAGAGAGGTTAGTATACCTTTGTATTATTCATTAAACATTTATAGCAAGAATAAACTTTATTCATTTCTTTCTGCAGGTATGTCATTCGGATTAAAGACATATTGGAAAGAATTTCGGAGTACTTATAATGATCAAGGACAAATGTATCTTTATCATGTGAGTCAGAGAAATTTTTTATCAGGAGAGTTACCACTCTGGAAAAGTGAAACATATTCTTTAAATATAAAATTCATTGATTTATTTCTTGAATATGGAGTTAAATACGCTATTTCAAATAACTTATTATTACAGGCTTCCCCCAGTTTAAAATTTCGTATTAAAGATCAGTTTTTTGAAGATACAAACAGTTTTTCCATAGGATTTAAAGCAGGTGTTCAATTTTGTTTTGATTAGTTCTTCAAATATTATACAGAAAACTCTAATTTAATTATTTCAAATGTTTCTCAAAGTAACTGAATATCTTGTTGTACAAATGAAGCCTTGTGTTGCCTCCGTAAATTGAATGATTCCTGTTTGTGTAAACATGCATGTCAAAGTCTATTCCGGCCTGGACAAGAGCTTCGGCAAATTCGTAGGTGTTCTGCGCATGTACGTTATCGTCAGCCGTTCCGTGAATCAGCAGCAGATGTCCTTTTATACCCGTCGGATTTGAAACAGGCGAGTTATCATCATAGCCATCACCGTTTTCCTGAGGTGTCCTCATATATCTTTCTGTGTACACCGAATCGTAAAACCTCCAGTTTGAAACAGGCGCCACAGCCACTCCGGCCTTAAACAAATCGCCTCCTTTTTCAAGGCAAAGCGATGTCATAAATCCTCCGTGGCTCCATCCCCAGATGCCAATATTTTTTGAATCAACATAGGGCAGGGTAGTCAAATATCTGGCCGCATCAACCTGATCGTCCGATTCAAGTTTGCCAATCTGCATATAGGTGCTTTTTCTGAATTCTTCTCCTCTGGCAGCTGTCCCGCGAGGATCAACGCAAACGATTATATAACCTTGCTCCGCAAGAAAATTATGCCAGTCGAAAGACCAGCTGTCTTTAACTTCCTGTGAATTTGGGCCACTATATTGGGTCATGATTACCGGATATTTCTTTGACGGATCAAACGAAGATGGCTTTATCATATACCCGTTTAGCTCAATTCCCGATGAATTTTTAAAGCTGAAAAACTCACTTGCCGGAAGAGTATATTCATTCAACTTTTTCGATAATGCTGAATTATCTACCAGTGTTTTAACAACTTTACCTTTGTAATCATTGATAGTCACTTGCAAAGGGGTGTTCATTGAAGAGTAGTAATTTATAAAATAGCTATAGTTTGCATTAAAGCTTGAAGTGTTTACCCCTTCCTTTGATGAAACCGGATATTCCTTTTTACCATCAAACGAAATTGCATATACTTCTCTTCTTAAAGGCGATTTCTTAGCTGCCTGATAATAAAAAAGCTTTCTTTCAGAATCATAACCATAGTAAGCAGTTACATCAAAACTGCCTGTGCTTATTTGTTTTTCTATGAAACCTGAATTTTTATACAAATACAAATGCGACCATCCGTTTCTTTCACTGACAACTACAAAGTGTTGATTGTCATTAATAAATGAAAAGTTCTTAAAGAAATCATCTTCAATATATTTGTTGTTTTTTTCGGTATATATAACCCTCATATCTCCTGTGTAAGGATTTCCAAAAAGCATATTTACTTCATCCTGCCGTCTGTTCATTCTGAAAACAGCCAAATCGCTGCCTGTTATATTCCACTGAATCTTAGGTATATAAATATCAGTGTTTTCCCCGGTCTTCATCCTGATTGTAGTCTTGGTTTTTATATTATAAACATGCACCGTAACCACTGAATTCTTTTCTCCAGCTTTTGGATATTTGTAGGTATATTCTCCCGGATACAAACTGTTTTCTGTTAATTCAGGGTAGCTCCCTTTATACAAAGGAAACTTATAATCAGGAACTTCTGTTTCATTAAACTTAACAAATGCCAGAGATTTGCTATCGGGCGACCATTCAAACGCTTTGTTATACTCAAACTCTTCTTCATAAACCCAGTCGGGTATCCCGTTGATGATGAAGTTTTTCTTTCCATCGTTGGTGACTTGGGTTTCTGTACCAAACTTTATAGTCTTGATAAAGATGTTATTGTCTCTTACAAAAGCGACCCTTTCTCCGTCGGGCGAAAACGTTGCAACCTGTTGGGACCCTTTATCCGATACCTTGATTAAATTTTTGGTGTAGAAGTCCCAGACATAATAATCAGCTGTATATGATCGTCTGTATATCCTTTTTTTATTGGTTTCAATCAGTATTCTACCTTCATCGCCACTGAATGAATAAGAGGTAATGTTGTTCAGCTTGAACTCTTCGTCAGGCATTTTCAAATCAAATATAACCCCAACTTCTTCACCCTTGCTGTAATTGTATTTCACTATTTTGTTTCCATCCTTGAGCATAGTGAAATGCAAACCGTCGTTCATAGGTTTTGCTTCAGATATGCTTTCAGGTTTAAAAGATTGCTTTGTTATAAAATCTTCGAGTGAGAGTTCTTTCTTGTTTTGTGAAAAAGCAGAAAGAGAGATGATTATGAGTGATAATATTAATAAAAGCTTATTCATATTTTATAATTTTTTAAAGCTGCAAAATAATATTTATTCAAATATTGTTACTATTAATAAGACAAAGATGAATTTTTTTTTCAACGCAACCATTATTAGTTTTATTTCATCTATGATCTGAGAACTTTAAAAAAAATAGCCGTATGAAAAAATCTATTCTTTTTCTTCTGATTATTTCCAGCCTGATAGTCAGCGGGCAAGATACAATCTTTAACCCAACATGCAAATCTTCTTTTGCATATTCAATTAGTACAGACATTAATACTTTTGCACCTGCTATAGCAATTGATTTCAGAGATATGTCAGAAGGAAATATCGTTTCCTGGCACTGGACTTTCGGCGACGGTGATGAGAGCTATGAACCAAATCCTACCCATATTTTCAACCATCCTATTAATATCGATAGCTTGTATGCAATTTCTGAAGTTCATAGTACTGTTTCTCTTGAAATTCTTACATTCGACAGCTGCAGAAGTGTTTACACTGAAGTTATTAATATCAAGAATCCGAATTTTCATGATACAATCGACTGTAGGGCTGATTTCTATATTTCATTTGATAACATTGACCCTGACGATAGTAGCTCGACTTTCAGCTTTATTAATACGTCGATTGGTGAAAACCTTACTTATCAATGGGATTTTGATTATGGTGATCAAAGTAATGAAAAATTTCCGGTAATGAAATTTGATCAGGAACCGGGGGAAAGAAAAGTTTGCCTTACAATTTCCAATGAAACTTGTGAAGACAGGACTTGTAAAATGTTGTATATTAAACCATTTATTGATCCATATCCATGGGATACGATTAATTATGATTGCTTTGTTGATTTTTACTACTCAGTAAATAAAAATGTTCAAACCCTAGTGCCTTCTCTTGTTTTAGATTTTCAAACTAAATCTAACGAGCAAATAGCAAAATACCTTTGGGTATTTGGTGATGGAACTTCAAGTGATGACCCTGCACCTACTCATATTTATGTTTTGCCTTCAGTTTCAGATTCCATGATTGGTTTCCCAAACCCCTTTGTTGAAGTTTGCCTTACCGTTACAACAGTTTCAGGATGTGAAACTCAATACTGTCAGATGTTTAATCTATTCATGGATACATGGCCTGTTGAACCGGACTGTCATATTTGGTTTAAATACACTGAACCTGAAGATATTGTAACAATTCCTGAAATTAAAGCATATAAGTTTTACCCTTCCAGTGACAGCAATATTGTCAGCTTTAATTGGGATTTTGGAGATGGAAATACAAGCAATGAAGCTGAACCAATAGCAATGTTCGACATCTTCAGATATTCTCAAACGGTATGCTTAACAGTTTTAACAACTGATAGTTGCCAGGCTACATGGTGTGAAGAAATATTCCTTTCACCATGGATCCAAGACACGGTTGTATATATAGATTCGGTTTGTAATTATAAGTTTGCATACGATTCTTACTACCCGCCAACTGCTTCTTCTTGTATTGGAACAGTAACTGCCAGCGTTGTGCTTGGCGACCAAAAGATTGATACTGAATATTTCTATTGGTCAGACGGAACTGAGGGGCCAACAATTGAAAAATTGTGTCCTACAAATACTTATACAGTAACAGCCCTGACAGTTGATGGGTGCAAATTTTCAGGTTCGTTTATATTCAACTCTGACGGCACAGTAACAGAAGTTCCTGTCGATTGGTGGATATATGTCAAAGATGATAATCAGTATATTAGGTATAACGTAAACGACAGTAGTTATTCAGCTGAATGGATAATGTGCGATGGTACAATTGTGACAGGTGACAGCATACCAATTTACAATTATAATTGTCCCGAAAATAAGGCAACTCTGATAATCCGTGATAGTGAAGGAAATATGGTTTATAATGGAGTTGTGGATATTGGAGCTACTTCAAGAAATGAATTCCTTAACAGTAAAATGAAATTGTATCCTAATCCTGCAGATGATATTTTAAATATCAGACTTAAAGAAGAATCTGATAATATGAGATTTGAGATTATAAATATACAGGGTAGGGTGGTTCTAAAACAAAGGTTTAACAAAATAAGCGAAAATATGCGACTAAGTATTGACGTATCATCGTTAACTAAAGGGACTTATTTGCTAAAAGCTATTTCCGGAGATAAGGTATTATCAATTGGAAAGTTCAATAAGTAGAGGAAACGGGTAATTAATAATTAGCCTTTATGCGTTAAAAACATAAGGGCTTTTTTTATTCGGGATTCCAGCCACCAAGAACAAAAGATGGGTTCAAATAGTTAGCAATTAAAATTGAATCCTTATCAGCAATTAGCTGTCGAGATGCCGTATGACGATGTTTTGTATCGACAAGAATACTATCGCTTAAGTTTTTGCTGTTAAATTCCCAATAATGAATATTTGTCGGGTCACCACCAACATCACCCCATCCGACAGGTGAAATGCCAGATAAGTAGCAATTCAAAAGTACAGCTTCACAGAAAGGGTAGTTCTTTCCGTGATTTGTTGGAGTTCTTGCAATTTCAGTTTCATTTCCTAAAGCTTTAAAGATGCAATTAACAAAAACATTACCATGGTTGGCCTCTGTATTTCTTATCCACATAAAAGTACCAAAGGAACGGAGTTCGCAATTTTTAAAGAATGTAGGACCTCTTCCCAAAACAGTATCACCGTCACCAATTATCAGACAGTCATTAAAGTAAGCTGAACCGTTTGTTTGGAGGGCATCGCCTGACCCAATGATGGTTACATGGTTGACATACATTTCTTCTCCATTGAGCAATAGTCCTTCAGCCTGACCTTTTGCAGTAGTCATGATAGTCATATTTTCAAGCCTTAAGCCTTTGCAATTGTCAGCAGCAAAAGCTGCCCGTCGGGAAGGGAAAGTACCGGGTAATTCATTAGTTTTGATATTTGGCGGATGAGGATTAAATACTTCATTGTTAGCATATTTGATGATAACACTATCGCGGTTTTCGCCAATAATGTTAATATTCGATTTGTTGCGGAAATATACAATTTCTTCGTAGGTTCCATTTTTAATGAAAATTGTAATCCCGTTGGGGTTTAAGTCAGGAATAAAATCAAGGGCACCTTGGATAGTATTAAAATCTCCTGAGCCGTCGTGGCTGACAGTCAATGTGCCAGAAGATAGGGAAGGGGAGGAGCTTTTAGTCGAGAAAGACCATTCTTTACCCTTTATCCCTTTGAATTCTTCTCCTTCAGTTAAGAAGACTTCAGAATCAATCTGAACGTAATAAGTTTTGCCATAATCAAGGATGTTATTGTGGGGATAAATTGTTGCAGAATTTCCGTTTAAAATCACGGGATAAAAGTGAAAACCATCAGTGAACCGCCCAATGATTGTAAGTTGGTATTTATCGGAAGTAGGAAGAGCCAATCCTGATGGTGTGCCCGGTTTAGTGTTCTTATTTGTGAAATTTCCAGAGACATATTTGTAAGGGACAGGGGAATAAATCGCACCCTTAGTTGTGTCGGGAGAAGTAGGACCGGGGGGAATGCTCAAATCAAGCAAATCGACAAGAGTATCGCTTGCGTTATCAAAAATCTTTATGAATCCTGATTTTCCTAATTGGGGTTTGGAGTCAAAATTAATTTTCAGATGAGTATCAGGGTTAACATTGATTGCATCATTTGAAGGTGAAACTTTTTGTCCGGAAGAAATCAAAGTTAAGTGGACCAATAAAGCAGAAAAGAACAACATTATTGCAAAATTCAAATTACAAGTTAATTTACTTTTATTAGGTTGTGATTGGTTCATTTGAAATAATTTACAATTATGAATCAGTATTATTTAGGTTTTCTTTTATAAAATCAATTGGGAATGATGTAGCAGATGAAATTTCTTCAATGCTCATTCCTTTCTTTAAAAGTCTGTCACAGATTGCTTAAGTATTTCCTCATAAAATTTTCTTGATTTGTCAATATCACTGACAACAATAAGAGGGCTGGTAAATTTTAAAGGTTTCATCTTTTAAAATATTTACTGAGTTATGAATTCAATCCTATAAATTAAAAAAGTAATTGATTTATGATGTCAATAACCTGAAATTTTGTGTTAAAAATACAAATAAAAGAATATAAAACCCTTGTAATCATAATAGATTAATTATCTTTGCTGCCTTGAAAAAAAATAAAGAAATGATTAATATAACTCTTCCTGACGGGAGCATAAAACAATTTGAAAATCAGGTTACAGGATATGAAATTGCATATTCTATTAGTCCCAGACTTGCTGCAGATGTACTATCTGTAACAGTTAATAATGAAATATGGGATCTTAATCGTAAGATTTCAAGTGATGCTTCAGTTAAATTACATAAATGGGATGACAAAGAAGGGCAGCATGCATTTTGGCATACTTCAGCCCATGTTATGGCAGAAGCGATTGAAGCGTTGTATCCGGGGACGAAATTTGGAATTGGGCCAACGATAGAGAACGGTTTTTATTACGATGTTGACTTACCTGCAGGATCGGTAATTGCTGAAAAAGATTTTGAAGCAATTGAAAAGAAAATGACGGAGTTGGTACGCCAGAAGAATGATATAACAAGAAGTGATATTTCCAAAGCAGATGCTCTGAAGCTCTTCGAAGAAAAAGGTGACCAGTATAAGCTTGAATTGATCAACGATCTTACCGACGGAACTATAACACTATACCATCAAGGTAATTTTACAGACTTGTGCAGAGGTCCTCACTTAATGAACACTGAGCCAATAAAAGCTTTGAAAATATTAAGTGTTGCCGGTGCATATTGGAGGGGGAATGAGAAGAATAAAATGCTTACAAGGATTTATGCAATCACTTTCCCGAAAGCAAAAATGCTTGATGAGTACTTAGTTCTGCTTGAAGAAGCTAAAAAGCGTGACCACAGAAAGATTGGCAAGGAAATGGAATTGTTCGCTTTTTCACCGGAAGTAGGAATGGGTTTGCCATTATGGTTGCCAAAGGGAACAATGTTGAGGGATAATCTCGAGTCTTTTTTGCGTAAAGTACAAAAGGGTTTTGGTTACCAGCAGGTTATGACCCCTCATATTGGAGATGTCAGGTTATATAAAACTTCAGGTCACTACGAAAAATACGGGAAAGATTCATTCAGGGTTATAACAACACCTCAGGAAGGTGAAGAATACATGTTAAAACCTATGAACTGTCCTCATCATTGTGAAATTTACAAAACAAAACCACGCTCATACAAAGATCTTCCGATTCGGTTTGCTGAATTTGGAACAGTATATCGTTATGAGATGAGTGGAGAACTTCATGGTTTAACACGAGTAAGGGGATTCACACAAGATGATGCACATATTTTCTGTACTCCGGATCAATTGAAAGACGAATTCAAGAAAGTTATTGATATTATTTTCATTATTTTTAAAGCTCTTGATTTTAAAGAATATACTGCGCAGATTTCATTACGTGATCCTAAAAACACAGAAAAATACATAGGTTCTGATGAAAACTGGGAAAAATCGGAGCAAGCTATAGTTGAAGCTGCTCGGGAAAAAGGTTTGAATACAGTTACCGAGATCGGTGAAGCTGCATTCTACGGACCTAAGCTTGATTTTATGATTAAAGATGCTGTTGGACGTAGTTGGCAGTTAGGCACCATTCAGGTAGATTATAACCTTCCGGAAAGATTTCAGCTTGAATATATTGGCTCTGACGACCAGAGACATAGACCGGTTATGATTCACAGGGCGCCGTTCGGATCAATGGAGAGATTTGTGGCAGTATTGATCGAACATACTGTTGGAAAATTCCCATTGTGGTTAACACCAGAACAGGCTGTAATATTGCCTATTAGTGAAAAATACAATGATTACGCAAGAAAAGTTTCAAATATTTTAAATATTTCCGATATTCGCACCGTC
>CAYMTR010000004.1:0-113603 GCA_964393405.1 uncultured Prolixibacteraceae bacterium | reverse complement strand
CAATGCATACATTCGATATTGACGTTTCAATCAACGGAGGAATGCCGGTACAGGCTGTCAGTTGTCCTTCCCATGAACCTGTTGATATTGAATATCTCAGCGAAACGAAAGTTAAGGTGGGTTTACAGGAAGATGATTCTCTCTCGGGAAACAAAGACTTTATTCTTGATTACGTGCTCAGCGGCGATAAGAATGAAGCCGGAGTACTGCTATACGAAGGAGAAGAAGAGAACTTTTTCCTTTCGATGATCCAGCCTCCAAAGAGTCCAGCACCAACCGATATCAACTACCGTGAATATATCTTTATCGTTGATGTTTCAGGCTCAATGAGCGGCTTTCCGCTTGAAATATCAAAGTCGCTAATGTCAAAAGTGATAAACAATCTTGACCCACTAGAAAAGTTCAATATTATCTGTTTTGCAGGAGGATCATCTTTCCTGTTTGACGAGTCAAAATATGCAACCCCTGAAAACAAGGAAGCCGCCACTACATTCTTAAATGCACTTTACGGCTCAGGAGGTACAAACCTTTTGCCGGCGCTACAGCAGGCACTTACTTATCCTACCTCTAATGAATATTCAAGAATATTTGTAATTGCAACCGATGGTTATGTCACTGTCGAGAAAGAAGCTTTCGATCTTATCCGCAATAACCTCAACAAAGCCAATTTCTTTGCTTTTGGAATAGGATCATCGGTAAACAGGTATATAATTGAAGGAATGGCGCATGCAGGTATGGGCGAAGCATTTGTAGTTGAAAAACAAGCAGAAGCAGCTGCTGATGCTGAACTCTTCAGAAACTATATTGAGAATCCTGTTCTGACAGGAATCAATGCTTCATTTAACGGGTTCGAAGTCTATGACGTTGAGCCGGTTACAATACCTGATGTATTTGCAGAAAGGCCTATCCTTATTTATGGCAAATGGGAGGCTCCACTTCAAGGATCAATCAAGTTAGACGGTATTTCAGGCAAAAATTATCCATATAGCAAAACTCTGAATATGAATGACTATACCCCTTCTGATGAAAATAAAGCTTTAAGATATTTATGGGCAAGGTACAAGCTTCAAATGCTCAGTGATTATAATAATGCCGTCTATAATAATAACGAAGAATATAAAAACGAAATCGTTGCCCTTGGATTGAAGTACAATCTTCTCACCGAGTTTACATCTTTCATAGCTATCGACTCATTAATCAGGAATGTTGACGGGGAGCTTACAACAGTTGTAGTCCCAAATCCTATGCCTGAAGGAGTTTCAGACAATGCTATCGGCGATTATGCAGGAGGTGCTGTTACCTCAATGGAATTAATTAACAATAAGGCAGGTTCACAAAATTCAACTAAGATAATCAAGGCATACCCTAACCCGTTCGTTTCAAATATCTCTTTTATAATAGAGCTTTCTATTGAGGACTATTTCAAAACAAAAGAGATTGAAATCTACAACAGTATAGGACAATTGGTCAACAAGGTTGATGTCACTTCAATATGTTATTCAGTCAACTATCTTGCAATTAATGAAAATGACTTTAAAGGGCAGAAAGGAATATTCTGTATCGTACTGAAACTTGACGGCAAGGAATCAGGAAGCTTTAAAGTTAGCAGGGAATAAAATACATTTCCCCCATACTTATTAATACCTGAAAGCTACCTGAACCGTCCTTTCTCCCTTAATAAAGGGAGAAAGGACGGTTCAGGTATTAATCAAATACCTCTTTGGTTTTAATTTACAATTAAAAAAAAACTAATCCGATTTGCCTCAAATGGTATAATCTCATTTGTTTTGATCTTTTTTATCATGAAATTGCATTTATAAATACTGATCTTTTTTATGAAAGCAATTGTAAAATCAAAGCCGGAAAGAGGCATTTGGATGGAAGATGTTCCTATCCCAAAACCGGGAGTGAATGAAGTCCTTTTAAAAATTAGAAAGTCGGCAATCTGCGGTACCGACCTTCACATATTCAAATGGGATGAATGGGCTCGTCAGACTATCAGGACTCCTTTGATAATTGGACATGAGTATGTAGGTGAAATAGTGGAACTTGGCTCTGAAGTAACTCAATATAAAATTGGTGACCGTGTTACCGCAGAAGGCCATATTGCATGCGGGCATTGCAGAAACTGCAGAAGAGGTCGTCAGCATATCTGCGATCATACTGTTGGTATTGGTGTTAATCGTGATGGCGGATTTGCTGAATATGTTGCTGTTCCGGTAAGTAATGTACTTAAAATTGACAGCCGTATTCCTGATGAAATAGTTTCAATCATGGACCCGCTTGGCAATGCCTGTCACACTGCTCTTTCCTTCCCTCTTATAGGTGAGGATGTTATGATCACAGGAATTGGTGGACCTATTGGAGCAATGGCAACAGCTATTTGCAAATATGTTGGAGCACGAAATGTCATGGGTACTGATTTAAGTCCCTATCGGCGTGAACTGGCAAAGAAGATGGGAGCTGATGAAGTAATTGATCCTCGTACCGATTCAATTGATGAAGCAATAAAACGGATGGGTATGGTTTCTGGTTTCGATATAGGCCTTGAATGTTCAGGTTCTCCGGTTGCTTTCAATGAAATGGTAAATCACATGTATAATGGAGGGAAGATTTCGCTTTTAGGCATCCTTCCGTCAGATACGACAATCAACTGGAATAAAGTCATTTTCAAAGGACTGACGCTTAAAGGAATTTACGGACGTGAGATGTTTGAAACATGGTATCAAATGGAGATGATGCTAACCAGGGGACTGAATATCAATTCAGTAATTACCCATAGGTTTAATGCCGACGACTTTGAAGAAGGATTCCGGATAATGGAAGAAGGCAATTGCGGTAAAGTCATACTGGACTGGGAAAAGACACAATAAAAATATCAATTTTTACACATAGAAAATTTGAACAATCAATTATGAATTAATAATTATAATTATTTTTGGCTGTTCAAATTTTCAATTATGAAGCGATTTAAAAACATATTTATATATAGTTTTTCCTTAATCGTTTTTGCAGTATTAATTTATTGGACAGTTAGTCAAGGTCATGTGCTTGAAATATATAACGGCGTAACTTCCCATCAGGGAGACCTTACTCCATGGCTGACTTTCACAAATTCTATAAGCCAGAATTTCACTCATCCCCTTGCTTTGCTGCTTCTACAGATAATTGTCATTTTAATTGTTTCGAGACTCTTTGCTATTATTTTCGTAAAAATAGGGCAACCAACAGTTATTGGTGAAATTGTTGCAGGCATATTACTTGGCCCCTCGCTGTTAGGACTACTTTTCCCTGAGATTTCCGGTTTTCTGTTTCCTGTTGAATCGCTAGGTAATCTGAACGTTTTAAGCCAGATAGGTTTGATATTGTTCATGTTCATTGTAGGAATGGAGCTCGACTTCAATGTACTAAAAAACAGAGCCAAAGAAACAATTGTAATCAGCCAGTTCAGCATTATTGTGCCCTTTGCCCTTGGTATGCTATTGGCATATATAATTTACACCTCTTTTGCCCCCCGGGGAGTGGCATTCCTTCCTTTCAGCCTGTTTATCGGTATTTCCATGAGTATCACTGCTTTCCCGGTACTAGCAAGGATTGTCAGGGAAAGGGGAATACACAATAAGAGGGTTGGGACAATCGTAATCAGCTGTGCGGCAGTTAACGACATAGTTGGATGGTGCCTACTTGCTGCGGTTATAGCCATCACAAAGGCCGGGTCGTTTGTAAGTTCGCTTTATGTTATTTTACTTTCAGTTGCTTATGTACTGATTATGGTTTTGGTTGTCAGACCATTCCTTAAAAGAATAGGTGAAGTACATTCGACTCGCGAAAATCTCACAAAATCGGTTGTTGCAATATTCTTTCTTACTCTTATTGCGTCGTCGGTAGCTACTGAAGTAATTGGGATTCATGCACTCTTCGGTGCATTTATGGCAGGTACGATCATGCCCGATAATCCTAAATTCAGGAGTATATTTGTTGAAAAAGTTGAAGATATATCGCTGGTGCTTCTACTTCCTTTGTTCTTTGTATTCACTGGATTAAGGACACAGATTGGTCTTATCAACGACATAAACCTTTGGAAAGTAACCGGTCTCATTGTTTTAATTGCAATAACAGGAAAATTCCTCGGCAGTGCCCTTGCGGCAAGGTATGTGAAACTGAGCTGGAAGGACAGTCTTACTATTGGTTCGCTGATGAACACCAGGGGACTGATGGAACTTGTTGTGCTTAATATAGGATATGAACTTGGAGTGCTTACGCCCCAGATATTTGCAATGATGGTAATTATGGCATTGCTGACAACTTTCATGACAGGACCATCATTGGATATAATAAACCGACTGTTCAAAGACAAATCACAAATATTAAGAAGCAGGAGAATCACTACTGACAAATATAGAATCCTTATTTCATTTGGTAATCCCGAAAGAGGCAGGCACTTATTACGGTTTGCCGATTCGCTGACAAAAAACACACAGGAATTTAGCACAATCACTGCATTGCACTTGTCATCAACTAACGATGTCAGCAATTATAACATAGAAGAGTACGAAAGTGAAAGCTTTAGCCCGATTATTGAAGAAGCATCACTGATTAAGAGGAAGATAACGACCCTTTTCAAGGTTTCAAATGATATCACCGACGATATAATCGAAACATCAAATGTGGGGAAGTTTGACCTTTTGCTTATAGGTCCGGGACAATCAATTTATGAGGGCACACTCCTTGGTAAAATTTTAGGCTTCACAACAAAGATTATTAATCCCGACAGGCTATTTAATACTGTGACCGGAAAAGAAAAACTTTTCCAGCATTCCCCATTTGATGATAAAATAAGGTTGATTTTAGCAAGATGCGAAACTCCAGTAGGCATTTTAGTTGAAGAGGAAATGTCTTCTTTAAAAAATATTGTTGTTGTCCTGAACTCCAAAGATGATCTCTTCTTGATGAAATATGCCGAAAAATTTGTTCAGAATGTTGGTTCAAGGGCACATGTAATGCCATTAGTTTCTTCGCTTGTTTCAAACAGTGAATTCATTGAAGCAATTGAAATTTCAAGAACTGTTGATCAAGAAAACTTTTTAGTCCTAGGAGAACAAAACAAGAATGATGAACAGGTTTCAAAATCAGACCTTATCATCATAAGCATGAATAATTGGATACGGCTTTCTAATCTCAAGAAATCGTGGATCAAGAAGATTCCTTCAATTTTTATAGTTAAGAATTAATTTGATTTACAGCATTTCTCGTTGTACTCCCTGATTATCTTCTCAAGATTACCATATTCATAGCCGGGCTCTTTGTTCTTAATCTTATTGGCAATTTCAGGACAATCGGATAGGAACTTGCTCATGTTCTTGCTGAAGTTTAGCAGGTACCCAAATGAATTGAAATTCTCAATTTTCTTGCCATCCTTTGTTCCCAGCCACACTTCCTTCAATTCATCTTCGCTAAAATAAAAGTCTATCTTTGAGTTCCAGATATCATTTTCATCGATTTTGATCCTTTCTTTATCATCAAAATAAGATTTGAAGAACTTTACCTTGCCATCGACAGTCCTGAGCAGGAAACTGTAATTCATGGTCGTATACTCAGGAGAATACTTCATGGTTTCGTATACACGGTTAGCAACTTTGTAGCCTTTTATGTCCTTTGGGTTATACTTAGCAGAAGGTTTTTCGGCATCAGGAGTATCAAAGAAAAACACTTTACCCTGATTCGAAATCTTGTTTTTCAACATAAGGTAACCCTGTATAGTATCATTCGACTTCGTTATAATATAACCAGGATAGATTGTCCAAAGCTTAATTGGTTCGCTACTGTCCTGCCCGAATGAGATCATTGGCAATACCAGTATTACTGAAACGAATATTAAGAATAACTTTTTCATAATCAGAGTTTTTAATGCCTATTAAAGGTATGAAAACTCAAGAAGAAAGTAAATATTAGATGAAATTTTTATCTAGGTAGGCCTGAAACTTCTCTTTGTATTGGTCGCTTACCGGAATATATTCCTTTCCGAATACTATACGGCTGCGGTCAATAACTTCAATCTTCCCGAGGTTTACGATAAAAGAGCGGTGAACCCTCATGAATTTGTCTTCTGGAAGTTTTTGTTCAATAGCCCTTAAAGAATTAAGCGACATCACAGGTTTGAGATCATTACGGGTATATACTTTTATATAATCCTTAAGACCCTCGATATAAAGGATATCGTTGAAGTTGATTCTTCTGATTTTGTATTCCGACTTTAAAAAGAGAAAATCGTTGTTGGCATCGATAGTTGTAGAGGTATTATTTTCAAGTTCGACAAGCTTAAATGCTTTCTGTGCTGCCTTAAAAAATTCCTCATAGCTGAAAGGTTTTAGCAGGTAATCCGTAGCGTTAAGCTTGAAGCCTTCGATAGCATATTGGGGATAAGCAGTAGTAAAAATAACCTTTGGTCCCCCTTCAATCAGCCGGGCAAGTTCAGTTCCTTTCAAATCAGGCATTTGAATATCTGCCAAGACAAGATCCACGATGTTATTGTTGAGAAAATCAAGGGCATCAATTGGGTTGTCAAAAGTATGCAACAACTCAAGAAATGGAGTCTTGCCAATATAGTCCGCAAGAAGGGACAGGGCAAGAGGTTCGTCGTCAATAGCAACTGTCTTAAGTTTCATAATTCTGAAAGTTAAATGCCGATTTTCAAAGAAACCCTGAATACTTTATCATCCTGAGAGACATTCATTTCATGTTTCCCGGGGAAGAGCAAAGATAACCTTTTCCTTACGTTATCGAGTCCAATGCCTGAATGTTCTGAATCGGATGGCTGGGTGTTACTACCCATCGAATTTTCGGTTGTAAAGATCAATACATCATGATTAATATCCATTTTTATATTGATGAATGACGTTTCTTTAGAGCTAATACCGTGTTTGAAAGCATTCTCGATAAAAGGCACGAACAAGAGAGGAGGAATAGAAATATCTCTATATTCAGAAGGGAAAGAGACATTGAGTGAAACCCGTGGATTTATCCTCAGCTTCATCAGAGCAATATAATTATTCATGAATTCAATTTCATTGCTAAGCTGAGTTTCCCCGTGTTCAGAATCGTAAAGCAGGTATCTCATCAGCTTTGACAAACGCAGTATTGATTCCTGAGCAGCCTGAGTATCAAAAGTAGTGAGAGAATAAATATTATTAAGTGTGTTGAAAAAGAAATGAGGGCTAACCTGGTTTTTCAAGAAAGCAAGTTCAGAATGGAGCTTTTCCTTTTCAAGTTCTTTACCTCTTTTCTCAATCTCCCTATTTTTATCCATGTACCCCAGTCCAAGAGCAAAGCCCGCAATAAGCAATGAAGTAAAAAGAAAGTTCATAATTCTGAACACTTCCATTGGCGGCCTCATTTTTTTGTCGGGGTTCAGCAATTTCATCATTTCTTCAAACTGACGGTTCTTTTCAGCATCATAGAGAAAATATTTATTGAAAAAGAATAACAAAAAATAGAGGGCTACAATAAGCAGAAATGTCAGGATAATATAGCTGCCCTTTTTGTTTTCAAAATATAGCTTAGGAACAAGATACAGATAGCTTATATAGAAAATAATACCATAAGTTACAGTGTTTGCGTAGAAATGGGAAAATGCACGATTATCACCGATTCCCAGAATGTTGTAAATATACTGGGGTATAAGCAAAACAAATGCCCATCCAATCAAGTGAATAAGCACTTGTAGCCTTTTATCTGTAATAATCGATAATTTCATTCTGCCCATAGCTTTTTACAAAATTAGCAATTATTCATATCTTAATGCATCGATCGGATTCAAAGAAGCTGCTTTTCGGGCGGGGTACCAACCGAAAAAGATGCCGATAGCAGTACAAACAGCAAAGGCAAGTATTACAGATTGAGTTTGAATCACTGTAGGCCAACTCATAATAGAAGAAACAATACTGCTGGCGAAATAACCTAACAAAATACCAATTACACCACCGATTACACTGAGCATTGTCGATTCAATAAGAAACTGCATAAGAATATCATTCCCTTTTCCTCCAATCGACATTCTTAGACCAATTTCCCTGGTTCTTTCAGTCACGGAGACATACATGATGTTCATAATGCCAATACCTCCAACCAATAAAGAAATGCCTGAAATAGCGCCAAGAAGGGCTGTCAGAATATCGCTGATTGAAGAGAATGTTTGTACCAACTCAGACTGCGACATAACCCTGAAATCGTCTTCTTCACCTTCTTTAATTTTATGGGAACGTCGCAGGGACAGTGTCAATTGCTCAATGGCCTCTTCATTTTTTTCTTCGCTAATTGCTGAAGCATAGATTGATTGTATATGAGAAATAGCTAAAATTCTTTTTTGAACAGTGGTAAATGGAGCAACAATCAGATCATCCTGATCGCTTCCCATACCATTTTCACCTTTTTCGGCTATAGTTCCGATTATTTGTAGCGGAATGTTATTAAACCTGATAGTTTGGCCTATAGGGTCAGAGCCGTCAGGAAAAAGATTTTCAACAATAGTCTGACCGATAAGGCAAACCTTGGCAAAAGAATTTATTTCATTCTGAGTGTAACTCCTTCCTTCGGCAATATCAAACTTCCGGATTGTAAAGAAATGTTCGTTAGCCCCGTAAATAGAAGAAGGCCAGTTAAGGTTTCCATTTATTACCTGACCGCCTGCTCTCACTTCAGGTGACACAGCACTTATCGCACTACATTCACGAGCAATAGCTTCGACATCACTGAGTTTCATGTTCTGGGCGTTAGTATTTCCCATTCTGACACCGCCCCTTTGCTCTGAGCCTGGGACTGCGAAAATAAGGTTAGTTCCCATCCCCGACATCTGGTCTTGTATACTTTTCTTGGAGCCCTGCCCAATTGCAAGCATTGCAATTACTGAAGCTACACCGATAATGATTCCCAACATTGTCAGGAATGCCCTGAACTTGTTACGCATCAGTGCGCTCCACGCTATTTTAATAAGATTGGAATAATTCATAGTTGTTTAAACAGTTAAATCCTCAACAGGCAATGACTTAAGAATATCAGCTGCAAGAGCATGATTCTGAACTTCAAATTCACTAATTACATGCCCGTCACGGAAGATAATATTTCTTGAAGTCAGCTTCGCGATATCGGGCTCGTGGGTGACAAAAACGATTGTCTTTCCTTTTTCATTGAGTTTCTGGAATAGGTCCATAATCTCGTACGAAGTACGGGTGTCAAGATTACCTGTCGCCTCGTCGGCAAGAATTACAACAGGATCGTTGACCAGTGAGCGGGCAATAGCCACCCTCTGCTGTTGACCCCCTGAAAGCTGGTTTGGAGTATGGTGCATTCTATCGGCCAAACCTACTGCTTCAAGTGCATTTATTGCCCTTTCCTTCCTCTCCCTGGCTCTTATCTTTGAATTATAGAATAAGGGCAGTTCAACATTTTCAAGAGCTGTTGTCCTTGAAAGCAGATTATACGACTGGAATACAAATCCAAGCTTATTGTTTCTAAGTTCTGCAAGTTGATTTTTATTCAAGTCGGCAATACTGATGCCATCAAGCAAGTAATCACCTCCGGTTGGTTTATCGAGACAGCCGAGAATATTCAGCATCGTTGATTTTCCTGATCCGCTGGCACCCATTATTGCAACAAAATCACCTTCAAGAATATTCATTGTTACGCCCTTTAAGGCATGAACAGTAACATCTCCTACAAAGAAATCCTTTCTTAGGTTCGTTACCTGAATTATCGGTTTCTTTTTTGTATCCATTACCTTCTGTTTTGTCCCGGACGTGTTGGCATAAATGGGCTCTGAGAAGCTTTCTTCTTTGCCTGATTTGGTGTGAACTTTTCGAGTGACAGAATTACTTCCTCCCCTTCCTCTAGTCCTGAAACAATTTCATAGTTAATACCATCACTATCTCCTAATTCAACTTTTTTAGGGTGTAACATTTCGCCATCTTTAACCCATACAGAGTTACCATCTCCTGCCTTGGGTGCGGCTCCCGGAAAAGGCATATTGCCCATTGGAGGCATTTGTCCCATTGGAGGCATTTGTCCGCCGAAGGACTTTTTATCCTTTTTGTCTTTTCCTTTAAGGTGTTCAGGTATATTGTTCATATCTAGAGGAGCAATAGCCCCTGATTTTATTTTTGAGTCAACATATTCTTTTAAAATCTGAAAGTCGGGTGAGAATCTTACAGCTTTGCCCGGAATCACAAGAATGTCGTTTTTCTCCTTAACAAATACTGAAATACTAGCAGTCATTCCCGGCATAAGTTTCTTTTCAGGATTTGGAGCATTAATGATAACAGTGTAAGTAACAACATTTGAAGATAATACCGGCTGTAATCTTACTTCAGATATCGAGCCTGAGAATACCATTTCAGGGAAGGCATCAACTTTGAATTCTACGCGCTGATCTTTCTTTACCTGTCCTATATCTGCTTCGTCAATATTTGCCTCAACCTGCATTTGGGTAAGGTCGTTTGCAATTGTGAAAAGAGTAGGAGTATTGAAACTTGCTGCTACGGTTTGTCCTTCATCAACAGCCCTGTCTAAAATGATACCGTCGATAGGAGAAATGATGGTAGCGTATGAAAGGTTTATCTTATTCCTATCGTGCGCTGATTTGGCATTGCTGAGATTAGAAATTGATTTACTGTAATTATACTGAGCAAGGTCATAATCCGACTGTGCTATAAGGTTCTTTTCCTTAAGGGCCTTAGACCTTTCAAAAGTTGCCTTCTGATATGTCAGTTCTGCCTCAGCATTATCAACACTTGCCTGGCTCTGTACCATTTGTGCAAGCAAAGGCTCACGATCAATTTTTGCAATTACCTGACCTTTCTTAACTTCAGAATTAAAATCAACATATATATTTTCAATTACGCCGGAGACCTGCGTACCTACCTCAACTGTGGTAAGAGCTTCCAGAGTTCCTGTTGCTGTAATTGTATTGCTTATCGATCCCCTGCCTATTTTGGCAGATTCGAGTTTGAATGTTGCCTTCGGGCTTCCGGTTGATAAGAATATGACAACTCCTGCTACTACTATAACAGCTGATGTCAGGATTATTATTGTACGTTTTTTCATCGTTTATATTTTATTGTTATTTTATTATTCAAGTGTCAGTGGTATACCTCTGTAGAAATCGAGTATTTTATAGTTGAATACAAGATTATACTTAGACTGAAGCATTTTACTTTCAGAAGATATCAGATTTGTTTTTTGAATCAGAAAATCGACTGAATTTATCAATCCTTGGTTATATCTTTCAGAAGCAAGAAGATAAGACTCGTTGACAGATGCATTCTGGTCGAGCGAGGCCTTATATTCAGTTCTGGCGGAAACAACATCATTGAATGCCTGTTCTATGCTTTTTCTCAAGTTGTTCCTCGTGTTCAGCTCTTCAAGCTGGGCGTCCTGAATACCGATCTTCGCAAGAGAAATATTGTTTTTATTCTGGTTCTTCTGAAATACAGGTATTGATAATGATAGGCCTAAGGAAGGGCTGATAAAACTTCCCAGCTGGTCGAAATAAGCAGTTGGGTTCTGACTTGTATAATTAGTCCCAAGTCCGGCGTTGACCGACAAGCTTGGATAAAGTCCTGCTTTGGCAATTTCAGCATTCAATTTGGCACTTTCGGTTGAAAGTTCGGCACTTTTAACTTGAGGCCTGATATTCAGAGAAACCTTGTAGATATCTTCTGCTGAAAGCGAGATGTCCTGTTCAATAATACTTTCGATTGACGGAAGAAAAATGTTGAAATCGTCAGTGACAGGCAGTTCCATCATTTGCATAAGATTTACCTTTGCCATATTCAGTTGACTCTTTGAATTTGCAAGGGTAAGTTTTTCAGTTGCAAGTTCAGAGTTGATCTGCAGATAATCGGAGCGGGAGATCGATCCAAGATCCATCCTTTCTTTGGCAAGAAATAATTGCTGATCTGTAGCTTCAATCTGTTTCTCCGCATTATTGACCTGCTCTTGGGCAAACAATACCTGCAAAAAAGCATTTAAAATATTCAGCTCCACAGACTCTTTAACGTACTCTGTATTATATTTTCCGCTTTCAAAGTCAAGCTCGCTTTGCTTAACTTCATTCTGTAGCCTGAAACCGTTGAAGATAGTAACGTTTGAGCTTACATTTACTCCTGTTCTACTTGACCCGGAAAGACCTCCGTATTCCTCCCCTGTTTCGATAATGCTTTTCCCCCAGCTAAAGTTTTGGGATACGGATGCACTAACTGAAGGAAACCTGTTTGATTTTGCCTGATTGACCTGAATTGTATTCCTGTCGATTGAAAGCAGGGATTTCTGTAACTGAACATTATGTTCGAGAGCATAATTCCTGCAATCATTAAAACTCCAACCCTTATTTTGGGAATATCCTTCTGAAGAAGAAAAAATTAGGAGTGCCAGCAATAATGAACTATAAAAGAATATTTTCATGCTAAATATATTTTTGCTGTGAAATTACCTTATATGCTTGCATCTTTAAAAATGGAATCTACGAACAGGAGGTTTTTATCCCTATAAAGATGTTTTTTCAGAAATCGCTAGGGCATTGTTATCTTTTAATCATTGAAAAGTGCAAGCTGAAAGAAGGATAAATCTTATATCAAAAAAGTAGTTATTTTTGCGATAGTCTAATTTTTAATAATCATTGATGTACGAAAAGACATTTTTTCTCGAAGGAGTTGATCTTCTTGAATTTTATGGTGTAAACAATACAAAGCTTGACCTTATAAAGTCATTCTTTCCCAAGCTAAAAATAATGGCTCGGGGCGATGTTGTCAAAGCCAAGGGAAGCGAAGAAGATATTGCAGGTTTCGAATTGAAATTCAACGAATTACTTGATCATTACCATGAATTTCACTCTCTGCCTGAAGCAACAATCATTCAGATAATATCTGAACAGATGCAGGCTGATGGTGTAATACCTGAGAATTCCGATATTCTTGTCTTCGGCATCAACGGTCGTCCTGTCAGAGCCCGCACTCCAAATCAGAGAAAACTCGTGGAAGTGACAGAAAAGAATGATCTTGTATTTGCCATTGGTCCTGCAGGAACAGGTAAAACATATACAGCTATAGCCCTTGCTGTAAAAGCACTAAAAAACCATGAAATCCGAAAGATCATCTTAAGTCGTCCGGCAGTTGAGGCAGGAGAAAGGCTCGGGTTTTTACCAGGCGACCTAAAGGAGAAGATAGACCCATACCTACAGCCATTGTACGATGCACTTGGGGATATGATTCCACAGAAGAAACTTGAGGAATTCATGAAAGACAAGATAATTGAAATTGCCCCATTGGCATTCATGAGAGGTAGAACTTTAAGCAATGCTTTTGTAATTCTTGATGAAGCACAAAACACAACAATTAACCAGCTTAAGATGTTTCTTACAAGAATGGGGATGAACACAAAATTCATTGTGACAGGTGATGAGACACAAATTGATCTTCCCAGAAGAAATGATTCGGGTTTAATACAAGCAATGCGGATACTTAACGGAATTGATGGTATCTCAATTGTGAAATTTGACCAGAACGACATTGTGAGGCATAAACTTGTACGCGACATTGTAGCTGCATACGAAAAACATCAGGCTGAAATTGATGCCCGCCGTGAGGAGAAGAAAAACAGCCAAAAAGAAATAAATGAATAAATGAACAATTTAAATATTTCCAATTATGAGCAATGCAATTGTAAAAACAGACTTTAACTTTCCGGGACAAAGAAGTGTTTACCACGGTAAAGTAAGAGATGTATACGATATTAACAACGATTACTTTGTAATGATAGTTTCAGACCGTATTTCAGCCTTCGATGTTGTACTTCCAAAGGGCATACCTTACAAAGGTCAGGTATTGAATCAGATTGCTGCTAAATTTCTTGATGCCACAAGCGATATTGTACCTAATTGGAAAATTGCCACTCCTGATCCAATGGTAACAGTAGGACACAAGTGTGAACCGTTCAAAGTAGAAATGGTAATCAGGGGCTACCTTACAGGACACGCATGGCGTGAATATAAGGAAGGGAAACGCACTCTTTGTGGAAATGTGATGCCTGAAGGAATGAAAGAAAATCAAAAGTTTGAAAAGCCTATAATTACCCCAACTACTAAAGCCGCCGTTGGACATGATGAAGATATTTCAAAAGAAGATATTATCTCACAAGGTATAGTTTCAAAAGAAGACTATGAGATGCTTGAAAAATATACTCAGGCTATATTTCACAGAGGAACAGAGATTGCTGCTAAAATGGGACTTATACTCGTAGATACAAAATATGAGTTTGGAAAGAAAGACGGCAAGATTTATCTTATTGATGAAATCCATACGCCTGACTCTTCACGGTATTTTTATCTTAAGGGATATGAAGAGCGATTTAAAAATAATGAAGCCCAGAAGCAACTTTCAAAGGAGTTTGTCCGTCAATGGTTAATAGAAAACGGGTTCCAAGGCAAGGATGGGCAGACAATACCTGAAATGTCGGAGGATTTTGTAACCAGTGTAAGCGAAAGATATATTGAGCTTTACGAAAACATTACGGGTGACAAATTTGTAAAAGCAGATGTCGGCAACGTGATGGAACGAATAGAAAAGAATATACGATCATTTATTGAAACTAAATTATAACACAACTAATATGAAAAGATTTTTTGTCTTCCTCTTTATTGCCATCTCGGGATTGGTTGCTTTCAACAGTTGCGTTGACCTTGATGAAGAATATGAAGAAACCCAGAGGCAACAGCAGTTGTACTATGCAAAGCTTCAGGAGCAATTTGGCAAGGACACAGTTACGATTGAAAAATACCTTACTGACAGCAGCTTGGTTGCAGTAAAAGACACTACCGGTATTTACTATATAATCGAAGAAGCAGGGGACGAAAATCATCCTAACGATTATTCTGTAATCACGATCTTGTACAAAGGATATCTTATTGACGGAACAGTATTTGACCAAACTTATGATGGTGTAACATTTACCTCGATTTTAAATCGCTTGATTTCGGGATGGAGGATTGGAATTCCGAAGATTGGAAAAGGGGGAAAGATAAAACTATTAATACCTTCGTTTTATGGATATGGGGATGTTGACTGGGGCATAGTGCCAGCAAATTCAGTTGTGATGTTTGATATTGAGCTAGTTGATTTCTATTAAAGATCAATTATTCTTTAGCACGCTATTAATAATAGGCCACAACTCAAACAACTCCTTGCTTCCGGGAAGAACAATATCTGCGCCAGCATCTTTAAGTACCTTAGGATCTAAGGGACCTGTATTAATTGCTATGGTAAATAGACCTGCTGCTTTTGCTGATTCTACACCAAGAGGAGCATTTTCAACAACAATTGATTCAGAGATTTTATATCCTGATTTATTTAGCCCCTTCAGATAAGGTTCAGGGTGTGGTTTCCCTTGCCTAACATCATGAGCAGTGATCATCTTGTCACGTCTCACTGATCCTTTGAATTCCACTTCAAGCCTGTTAAGCAAATTATGCTGGGCAGAGCCTGTTACAACCCAGCTGTCAATACCATCTTTTTTTATAAGTTCGAGAAGTTCCTTCATGTGGGACATTACCCCGGGTTCTGGGAGTGATGACATAATATGGTGTTTCCGGTTTTTAATCTTTTCACAAACTTCGTCAGGCACCTCTTGTCCAAGATATTTTTTGAATAGTTTCCTTATAGTATAGACAGCTGTAGCCCCTTCGTTCATATAAGGTTCCGACTCATCAACATCGAGTCCGTTTTCCCTGAACACCTGAAACCATGATTTAGAATGCATAGGCATGGAGTCGTAGAGCACGCCATCCATATCAAAAAAAATGTTCTTAAAATCAAACTTTACGTTTAAGCTTTTGATGAATTTATCAAATGCATCCTTAATTTCCTTATTTTCTCCCATGACTAATAAATATCGCGCAAAAATAGCACGCTATTTATAATATCCCTAACATTGAGTGGTCACTTTGTTTCAAGAACAACAAATTCTCCTGAGTGTTTACCGTTGCAATTAAGGGGGTCAGTAGTAAGTTTTATTGATTTGACCTGTTGCGGCTTCATTTTCATTATTTCTGATAATGGTTTTTCGGAACAGTCGACCAATAAACTTGGACCACAGTCATCATCAATCTTAATTGTCTGTATATATCCATTCTGCCCGAAATAAAGAGTTCCATCGCATACAATAAAGAGTTCGTTAGTGTTACCCTTAAGCTGAACTTCTATCATGCCATTGGGATAACCATGCTTGGCCGACTCTTGAGATTTAACAACATTAATGCTTTGAATACATTCAGGGTTTAGGTTGTTCATTGTACTATTAAGGTTTTCTTTCGAAGCGTAACCATTTATCAGCAACTTAGGTTCATTTTCTGTGCCCATAAGTTCCGCACCGTTTTTATTACAAACCTTGATTCCCTTGTTCCCTTCGTTATTATTCTCAACTTTATTTTTAATTCCAGACAAAGCTTCAAGTCCATTAACCTTAAGGACGTTCTTCAACACTGAAATCTTCTCAATATCAATCTTTCCCTTGATCTCAATAAGCGAAACAACGTTCATACTAGTATTTATAAGCAAAAGATCAGAGTAAGTATCACCCGATTCCTTCAGAAACACCATTCTATTTTCATAAGTACTTTTATCAACCTTGAATGGCTGATAATCTACGAGTCTATACTTCCGGTAAACATCATCTATAAATAAAGGAATATTATCGACACCTGTCATTGAAAAATTGAGAACTTTAAGATCTTCAATATTTTCAAGCACCTCCCTGACTTCCTTCCCGGGATTCTTCTCCTTAAGGTACATATTAATAGTACGTTTATTGAGCTCAGTTGCAAAGTATTGTTTTTGTTGTCTGTATATTTCTGATATTTCTCTGAAAGGTTTCTGAGCTGAAACACCAATGGAAGCAAGAATTAAAAAAACTACGAGCAATTTGTTAAGTTTCATAACAAAGAATTTATTTACTAATTTGGGATTCAGCAACAATAGTAATTACATCGTCTTCGTATAAAATGTCGACATTGCTGTTGCCTTCATGCGACAGTTCAGAAGATGTAAAGTTCAGAGCCTGCTCTATCATAGCAAACTGAGTTTCGATATCTACTTTTTTTTGCTGATAGCTTATAGTTGAAAATATGCCAACAAGAATTAGTATTGATGCTGCAATCCCTACAATAGAAAGCACGATAGATTTGCTGTGTCTTTTACGTTGAATAGCATTCCAGACTTCGCTTTCAATATTGTCTGGACATTTTTTCATCTGCGTCAGATATTCTTCGTAAATATCATTAAACTCATTTTCTTCCAAGTGCTTCATAAGCATATATCTTTTCTATTTTTTCTTTTACCGTTTTTCTTGCTCTGGATAACAGTACCCTAACATAAGCGATGTCTGTTTCTGTTACTTCTGCAATTTCTTCAAATTCAAGACAGTCAATGTCTCTCATACTTATAACTTCACGTTGATTAACAGGCAATTCATTTATTGCCTGCTGCACAATGATTATTAGTTCATCTTTTTCATGCCGGTCGTTTAAAACATGTGCATGAGAAATATGTACTGGGGACTGATTAAAAGTCACAGGTTTTTTCCTTTTTATTTCATCAATACAAACATTTCTAACTACTGTAAAAACAAATGCTTTCAGGTTGTTGCATTTAACAAGTTTTTTCCTGTTCTCCCATAACTTCATCATGCTATGCTGAACTGCATCACTGGCAGAGTCGGTATCGCCCAGCATCCGCTTTGCCATGGGGAAAACGTTCTTAGAAAAAGGAAGCACCTTGTCTTTAAATTCCTGCTCAGTCATCTTCAATAATTAAAACGAATATCTAATGAATTTGTATCAATTTATCCGATATATTAATCTGACATTAAAATTACACTTTATATTTCCATTTGAGAATTTGTTTTAGGGGTGAGTATTGTTAATTTTAATCACTTTAATTCTATATCAATGGACGTAAAAATAGAACCTGGCTGGAAAGAAATTCTTAAAAATGAATTTGAAAAACCGTATTTCATACAGCTTACTGACTTTGTAAAATCAGAATACCGTACAAATCAGATTTTCCCTCAAGGGAAGGATATATTCAATTCTTTCAACCTTTGCCCATTCGAAAGCGTCAAGGTTGTAATCATTGGACAAGATCCGTATCATGGTCCGGGACAAGCTCACGGGCTTTGCTTTTCCGTTAGGGATGGAATAACTTTCCCACCTTCATTGAGGAATATTTTCAAAGAAATAGAATCTGACCTTCACATACCTGTTCCTGAAAGCGGCGATCTGTCAAGGTGGGCAAAACAGGGAGTGTTGCTTCTGAATGCAACATTAACTGTAAGAGCTCATTTTGCAGGTTCTCACCAAAATAAAGGATGGGAAAAGTTTACCGATGAAGTAATAAAAGTAGTATCTGAAAAAAGAAACAATGTTGTATTCCTTCTTTGGGGTGCTTATGCTCAAAAAAAGGGAGAAATGATTGACAAGGACAAACACCTTGTGCTTGAATCGGTTCATCCCTCTCCTCTTTCAGCAATGAGAGGTTTTTTTGGTAATCATCATTTCAGCAAAGCAAACCAATTCCTTGAATCGAAAGGATTGACACCGGTAAATTGGTAGTTTAAATAATTATATTTGCTTTTTTAAACCAACACAATCTGATGAAACAGACCATTATTTTCATTTTCCTGGCAACGTTAACATTATCCTCTTTCTCACAATCGGGCAAGCAACTTAAATTTAATGAGGCATATCGCCCGCAATACCATTTTTCGCCTGAGATAAACCGCATGGGAGCTCCAGTTGCCGTTTTCCAGGTTGACTCTACATACCATCTGTTTTATCAGCTAAATCCGCATAATCTCCAGGAAGGATTTGTTAATTTAGGGCATGCCCACAGTAAAGATTTATTGAGATGGGTTCATGATAGTGTTTTTATTGCTCAGCCTGAAAACGTAAGTGACTCTATGCTTTTGACCCCTTGGTGGGGAAGCATTACGGCAAATAGCGACGGAGCAATGATGTGGTATAATAGCTGGGGTGAAGGTATTAACAAAATTAAAATCGATAAAGAAATAAACATTTTAACAAAGGAAAAAGTAGCAGGTCTGGAAGAATTCAACAAAAGCGAACCATTTGTATTCGAAGATGATAAATCCGATAAACTATATATGCTGAATTATAACAGAGCTGACTCTACGATGAACCTTTTTGAATCAACTGAGGGGATTAACTGGCAGAAGCACATCTCATTTAATTTTAAATACGGGTTTCCTTGTTTTATTGAAATACCTCTTACAAACAAACCCGATGATAAAAAATGGCTCCTTCTTACTGAAAAGGGTATTTATGCAATATGTGATTTCAAGGATAATAAAATTGAGTTTACCTCTCCTCTGAGTAGGTTTGATGAAGGTAAAAAAACAGGAGGCTCGATATGTTTCCATGATAAGATCAAAGATCGTTATATTGTCCTTTCTGAATTGAAAAGCGATCAGCATCCTGACCTTCCTTCCAACGGACAGTTATCTTTCCCGAAGGAAATCAACCTGCAGGACAATGGTTCAGGGATTGAAATAATCAGAAAGCCAATTGATGAAATTAAAAGTCTTTACAATAAAAATTACACATGGAAAGACGTGAAGATTTATCCGGGGATAAACAACAACATCCTTTCAAGAGTTAAAGAGACCTCCTTTCACCTGAAGGGAATTATCGACCTGAAGAATTGCGACCAGTTCGGCTTTTTCATCCGTTCTGACAAAGACAGAAATGGCACAGAGATTAACTACAGCGTTGTACATGAACAGCTATCTGTGCTTAACTGTAAGATCAATTATAAACCTGTCAACAAAAAAGTAGATATTGAAATACTTGTCGACCGGTCGTCAATAGAGATATTTGTCGACGGAGGGAAATATTCAATCAGCAGCTCTTTTATCCCTGATATGGATAAACAAAGGTGCGAACTTTACACAATTGGGGGTGAAGTTATTGTAGATTACCTTGAAATCAACTCATTAAAATCAATCTGGAGGGAAGAGTAAAATCATCCAATTATGAATGAGAACTACTATACTTATCTATTTTAAAACTATTCTTATTCCGGAACAAGTACTTTCACAACTATCTGCAAATAAAGAATTATTTTTATCTTTATAGAAAAGCAAAATTTGTTGTATTGGAAAAGCTAAAATTGATATTAGCATACCTTGTAAGATTACTTACACCTCCCGACAGATGGAAAGTTCCCGTGATAATTATTATAGGTATTGCATGCGGACTTACACTTTTTACTTTCAATATTGCAAAAGCTCCATCCTATTTATCGGATAAACCGGAGACGTGTATGAACTGTCATATAATGGCGCCCCAGTATGCTACTTGGAGCCATAGCAGTCACAGAGAAGCTACAAACTGTAACGACTGCCATGTCCCCCACAACAACATCTTTAACAAGTATTACTTTAAAGCCAAGGATGGTTTGCGTCATTCTTCTATGTTTGCCTTAAGACTTGAACCTCAGGTAATATTCATTCACGAAGCAGGGCAAAAAGTTGTCAAAAATAATTGCATAAGATGCCATACTAACCTTCTCACCGATGAAAAGATGAAACAACGATCGCCTGATTTTCATGTTGAAAGGAAGGACAGAGATTGTTGGGAATGTCATCGGGAGACACCCCATGGAAGAGTCAACAGTCTTTCAAGTGTTCCTTATGCCAGAGTTCCGGTTGCAGGAAGTCCAATACCCGAATGGTTGAGGAAACTTATTCAGGAAGAAAAAAAGAAACAATAAAAACAAAGATATGAAGTCAATTACTGAGCTAATTAAAAATAAACCCATTGTTGGTTGGTTGTTGTTTTTCGGCACTATGGCGCTGGTCTTCATTATAGGAATGCTGGCCTCATCCATTCTTGAAAGACGAGCAGAATCGATGTTTGTATATACACCACAGGTTACTCACTCACAATTTGAGCCCAGAAATGAAGTATGGGGTAAGAATTTCCCCCGGGAATATCAATCATGGATAGGAACGCAGGATACTAGTTTCAGAAGTAAATATAACGGCTCTGCAGAAATTGATATGCTTGAAGTCGACCCACGTCTTGTTGTATTATGGGCAGGGTACAGTTTCTCAAAAGATTACAAACAGTCGAGAGGCCACTGGTTTGCAATAGAAGATATTAACAACACCCTCAGAACAGGCGCACCGACTGAAGGGACACCAAGTCCACAGCCCAACACATGTTGGACATGCAAGAGTCCTGATGTGCCAAGGCTTATGAATGAAATCGGAGTTGCCGAGTTTTATAAAGGAACCTGGGATGAAAATGGCAGTCAGATAGTTAATCCTATCGGTTGCGGCGATTGTCACGATGCAAAAACAATGAACCTACATATTTCGAGGCCTGCGTTAGTTGAAGCATTCGAAAGATCAGGAAAGGATATAACAAAATCATCACATCAAGAGATGAGAACGCTTGTTTGCGCCCAGTGCCATGTTGAATATTATTTTGACAAGAAGAAAATCGATGGGGTACAGTATCTTACTTTCCCTTGGGACAAAGGACAAAGTGTTGAATCTATTGAAGAATATTACGATGAAATCAACTTTTCAGACTGGACACATGCAATGAGCAAGGCGCCAATGCTGAAAGCGCAACATCCTTGTTTTGAAACACACCTAACAGGTACCCATGCCAGTCGGGGGGTATCATGCGCCGACTGCCATATGCCATATATGAGCGAGGGAGGTCAGAAATTCACTGACCACCACATACAAAGTCCTTTGAATAATGTATCTAACTCTTGTCAGGTATGCCACAGAGAAGAAACCGACAACCTGATAAAAGACGTTTATGAGCGCCAGGACAAAATAATTGAAAACAGGGATAAGCTTGAAGAACTTCTTGTCAGAGCTCATAACGAAGCAAAGACAGCGTGGGATAAAGGCGCATCTGAATTGCAGATGAAAGACATACTTACCGACATTCGCCATGCTCAGTGGAGATGGGATTTCTCGGCAGCGAGCCACGGGGCTTCATTTCACGCCCCGGTAGAGATTGGCAGAATTATTTCTACGGGAATAGTTATCGCACAAGAGGCAAGGATAAAGCTTTCGAGGGTCTTAGCAGAACTGGGTTATAACAAAGAGATACCCTACCCCGATATATCTTCAAAGCAAAAAGCCCAACAATTCATTGGGCTTGACATGAACAAACTTAACGAAGACAAGTCAGTATTTATCAAGGAAATAATACCACAGTGGCTCAAAGAAGCTATGGAAAGAGAAGATAAATATATTGTCATAGGATTATAGCATTTTATATGCAAATATTTTCGTTAGTGTGTTGTATTTCAAAAAAAATAAAATACTTTTGCAGTCCCGATTATCCAACGTTCTTGTGGTGTGGTAATGTGCTGATCCTTACTAGCAATAAAGCAGACAGGAAGAAGTTCCTAAATGTTTTATGATCTTCACAAATTACAGGCGACACACAAATAAGCAAGAGAAATATTAATTGGTATTAATTTTTAAACTTGTAAACCAAGTGGATACATTAAGTTATAAAACCGTTTCAGCCAACAAGGCTACTGTTGATAAACAGTGGGTTGTTGTAGATGCCGAAGGCCAAATCTTAGGTCGAATGGCAAGCAAAATTGCATTAATCATCAGAGGCAAGCACAAACCAAGTTATACTCCGCATGTTGATTGTGGTGATAATGTAATTGTTATCAATGCAGAAAAAGTAGTATTTACCGGTAAGAAATTGACTGACAAACTATATGTTCGTCACTCAGGACATCCGGGAGGACAAACATTTCAGACACCTGAAGTTCTTTTGAAGAAATATCCTGAACGTATTGTAGAGAAAGCTGTCAGAGGCATGCTCCCAAAAAACCGTTTAGGTGACGAACTCTTTAGAAACCTTAAGGTTGTTGTTGGTCCTGACCACAAATACGAAGCACAGAAACCCACAGTTATTGACTTAAACAGCATTAGATAATGGAAATAATAAATGCATTAGGTAGAAGGAAAGCAGCCATTGCCCGTATATATCTGAAAGATGGCAAAGGAAACATCACAATCAATGATCGTGATATGAAAGAATACTTTCCACTTGAAACTCTTCAGTATATTGTTCTTCAGCCACTCAACCTTCTTAATGTTGCTACTCAGTACGACATAAAAGTAAACCTTACTGGTGGTGGTTTCAACGGACAAGCTGAAGCACTTCGCTTAGCTATTTCAAGAGCATTGGTTAAAATCGATGCTGAAAGCAAGTCAGAATTAAAGAAAGCTGGATTTATGACACGTGACCCACGTGAAGTTGAACGTAAAAAACCGGGTCAACCAAAAGCACGTAAACGCTTCCAGTTCTCAAAACGTTAATATTTTATTGTATAACCAAATTTTGTTTAGTATCTAAATTTACTCGACTTCCGGAGACAACTAATGTATATGTTCCGGGACTACCTGTAAATTGATATTACAGAATGTAAACAAGAATTCATATGCCAAAAGCTCAATTCGAAGATTTATTGAAAGCAGGTTGTCATTTCGGACACCTCAAAAGGAAATGGAATCCTCATATGGCTCCTTACATCTTCATGGAGAAGAACGGAATCCACCTACTTGACTTACAAAAGACAGCTGTAAAGATGGATGAATCTGCTGCAGCGTTAAAACAAATTGCTAAGTCAGGTCGTAAAATCCTTTTCGTTGCAACAAAGAAACAAGCTAAACAAATTGTTGCTGATCTTGTTAGCGAAGTAAACATGCCTTACGTTGTTGAACGTTGGCCGGGGGGTATGTTAACCAACTTCCCGACTATCCGTAAAGCTGTAAAGAAAATGTCTTCTATCGATAAAATGATGAAAGATAACAGCAGCTGGGATAACCTTTCAAAACGTGAAAAACTTCAGATTACCCGTCAGCGTGCTAAACTGGGTAAGATCCTCGGATCAATTGTTGACCTTACTCGTCTTCCCGCAGCTCTTTTCATTGTTGACGTAATGAAGGAAAAAATTGCTGTACGCGAAGCTCAACGTTTAGGTATTCCTGTTTTTGCAATAGTGGATACAAACTCTGACCCTAACGGACTTGATTTTATCATTCCTGCTAATGACGATGCTTCAGAATCAATTAAGCTTATCGTTGGTGAAATGTGTGATGCTATCGCTGAAGGCTTAGGCGAACGTAAGTCAGAAAAAGAAAAGGAATCTACAGATAAGAAAGATCCAAAACCAAAATCCAGAAGGTCTAATGCTAAGGTCGATGAAGAAGAGATTGAAGAGGAAGAAACAGAAGACGAAGAAGACGAAGAGGAAGAAAAACCTTTGGATGCCAAAGTAGAAGACAAAGAATAATATTGACCAATTTCATTTAAAATATACACAATGGCTGAAATTTCTGCTGCAGATGTAATGAAGTTACGTAAAGTAACTGGCGCCGGTATGATGGACTGTAAATCAGCCCTCGCCGATGCAAATGGTGATTTTAACCGCGCAATCGAAATTATCCGTGAAAAGGGTAAAGCAATTGCTAATAAACGTGCTGACCGTGATGCCACTGAAGGTGCTGTTATTGCAAAGGTTGCAGGCAAAAAAGCTGGTATTATTGTTTTGAACTGCGAAACTGACTTTGTTGCAAAGAATCAGGGTTTCGTTGACTTGACAAATAAGATGCTTGATGTTGCCCTTGCTAGCAATGCTTCTAATCTTGAAGAAGTACTTCAACTAGATATGGACGGCCGCTCACTTGCTGATCACGTTATTGAGCAGACAGGTGTTATCGGTGAGAAAATTCAACTTTCATATTTTGCTAAAATTGAAGCTGAATATACTGTTGCATATATTCACCCTGGCAACAAACTTGCCACTGTAATTGGGTTCAATAAATCTGATGTTGATCTTCAGGTTGCTAAGGATGTAGCCATGCAGGCTGCTGCCATGAGCCCTGTGGCTATTGACAAAGGCGATGTACCTGCTGAAGTGGCTGCTAAAGAACTCGAAATTGCTAAGGAAAAATTCCGTATGGAAGGAAAACCTGAAAACATGCTCGATAAAATTTCACAAGGCGCACTCGAAAAATTCTTTAAAGAAAGCACATTGCTAAACCAAACATTTGTTAAAGATGGTAAGATTACTGTTAGAGAATATCTTGCTTCTGCCGATAAAGGTTTGACTGTTAGTGCGTTCTTACGTTACGCCCTTACTGACTAATATTACTGTTTTAAATAGTACTCAACCGCCTTCCCTATTAGGGAGGGCGGTTTTTTTTATTACTTTCGTTTTTTATTTTTATCTCATGAAACACCTCATCTTCAGAAAATCAGAACGCTTATGCAGTAAAGTACTACTGGATAGGCTTTTCTCTGAAGGAAAATCAACGTACTCTTATCCATATAAATTCTTTTTCCTTGAGGTTGGCCAACCCGACGACCCTGATATCAGAGTTGTTTTTTCTGTTCCCAAGAAAATTTTTAAACAAGCAGTAAAAAGAAACCTCATCAAAAGAAGGATGAAAGAAGCTTACCGCTTGAATAAAGAACTAATTACAGAAAAAAATTGTGGGAGGAAGATTATAGTCATGGTGATATATACCGAAAAAGAAATTCTTGATTACAAAACAATAGAAACATTTTTGATTAAAGGATTTAAGAAGATTATTTCGTCGTTAAATAAATAACTCGCAACTATGAAACATCTATCTCTTATTTTGTTCCTCATCGTTTTATCAATTATTGCAGAATGTCAGGTCTCCAATTATACAGATATCTACGTCCAAAAGAAATTCTTCAACGAACTTTACAACCCTAATCATGAGGGTGGTGTTGATGTTGAAGGTTCTCCATATTTGTTAGATGAGTACACTGACGGAAGGATCAAAGCTGGTAATACGGTTTACATCTTACCCCTCAGATACAATATCTATTTTGAAGCATTCGAAGTTGACCGCCCCGAGGGAAATACATTTTTGAACAGCGCAGCAGTCGACTCTGTTTATTTCAATAACTCAATATTTATATTTAAGAGAGAAAATAAAGAAGAAAAAGTTTATGAAGTACTCTTTCACTCCGATAAGATAAAACTACTCAAAAAACACACTGTAAAGTTCAAACCCGGATCTTTTGGTGTGCCATTTAAAGCTGATGTTTATCCAAGTTTCAAGAAAGCTACTCCTTTATATTATTTCCAACTGAACGCTAGGGAGGTTACTCCTTTTTCTTCATTCAATAACCTATATAAAGCTTTCCCCGAAAAGAAAGATTTATTAAAACAGGAAATAAAAACAAATAAACTTAAGCAGAAAAGGGACAAAGATCTTATCCGTCTTTTCAAATATATATCAACAATTATCTGATTTTATCCTATATAACTATCTTCAGAAAGATTGTTGGTGAAAAGGGTACTGCATTTGTATAAACAGATATATTTCCAAACTCCGGTGCTATGCTTATCTTCTTGAAGTTGTCAATCTTAAGGTTTTGTATATTAAAAAGGTTAATTATCGATAGACCTGTCTCACAGTTAATCTTCTTGATAAAGAACTTGTAAGTAACAGAAGCATCAAACCTCGAATAGAATATATTATCCACTTCTTCTGCAAAAATATCTTTTACTATCTGCATTCCTGAACCATAAACATAATTGGCAGATATATAGAACTTTTTCACATTAAACAACGCTGCAAGCTTCAGCTCATGCCTCTGGTCGTGAGGTGCCAGTAAAAATTCAGGTTCTCCACTTCCTGACCTCGATATTTTTTCTTCAGCCTTGCTTAAAGTATATGAAATCCATGCCGAATGATTTCCGAAATCCTTTTTAGCATATATGTCAACGCCATAGGCACGAGCGTCACCCAGATAAGGCGCAAACCCTTCCCCCATTAAATTATCGGGCATAAGCCTCGATTCAAATACCCTCCTTACTATATCAGAAGTTTTCTTATAGTACCCTTCAATATTTATTGTCAGGTCGTTCCTGAAGTAATTAAATCCCCCAACAAGATGACTTGCTTTAAGCACCGGAGTACTCTTGCTTGCAGTAATCCAGAGAAAGGAAAAGTTATTATCCCTATCGACACTTGAAGCCTTGTATATAAACTGATCGTACAAACCCCAAGATGCATTTATCTTTATGTGATCTTCTAATTTATAAGAAGCGGAAAATCTAGGTTCAAAATAAAACTTCCCTGTATTAAACAGAAGATTCGACCTGAGTCCTGCTTTGATATCAAGGTTTTCCAACAGAGGAATGTTGTCCTGTATATATACAACTGCCCTTGTATTGTTATATATCAAAGTTGAGTCAAGCGACCATTCTTCTCCATATTTATTTTGATCGGTAATTACTGCTTCATTCATAAAAACACCAACTCCTGCTTCAAGCTTGTGTGCATTCATGAAATTGTGAGTGTGGTCTATTTTCAAAGAATTCTCAAGAATACTATTCTCCAACCTTGCAAGGTCATCATTAAACAATTCGCTGTTGGTTTTATCTTCCGATTCAATTGTCTCTTTTGTTTCTTTGTACAAACCTGAATGGGTAATACACAAAGAAGAAGAGCTACCGTTGTTCCATGTTCTCCCGTAATAAAGGCTTCCACCTTGTTGCAAATTATACTCTCTGCTGTATATAGTAAATTTGAAAGGTTCTTTATTTGCCCCTGAACCCTTCCTCGAAATTTCTGTCTCAGAGGCAAGAACAAATTTATCGTTGGCACCAAAGAAGCTTATATAGAAATTATCGCTTTGATCAAAATTGGCTGAAAACTTAACGTTGAAGTCCCTAAAGAAATAATCATCGGGATATACATTGACATCGAATGAGTATTTGTTTGCATTCTGAGACTTTCCTGCACTTTTTGATACAGGCTTAGTCACGTCGTAAATGTTGAAACTGGTGTTTTTATATAGATTGTAATAAGTCTGCCGGTAGCCTACCATTATTGATGAATTCTGCAGAGAAGGAAGCTCAAGTAGTCCACTTAATGTTGTCTGATTAATATTAAGACTTAAGACGGGCCTAGTCATATTACCGTTCTTACCTGCAATGTTTACAAGCCCTCCAACCCTGTTGCCATATTTCGCCTCATAACCTCCTTTATATATCTCGATATTCTTAACCATGAAGGGATTAACAATACTGATATTGTCATTATAGTTCTTCAACCCGAAGATTGTAAACTCATCGAATGTAACTTGACTTTGTCCTTCAGGACTGCCCCATATCAACAGTCCTGTCGATTGCTCTCCTGAGGCCATTATACCGGGCATAAGCCTAATAAGGTTGAAAACAGAGTTATCTCCCTGACCTGGAAGATATCTTGAAATATTATGATTTAGCTTTATTTTACCTGGCTTATCACCAATCAAGGTAGCCTTTTCAACAATATTGTTCTGAACAGTTATCTCCGGAATCTTCTCAGAAGAGGGTATGAGTATGAATTGCTTGTTTATCCCTGCCGAAAGAATAGTATCGTAAATATAATAACCTAAATGAGAAATCTTTAAATGAAAACTTGTCCCGGCAGAAGTAGTATAATTGAAACTGCCCATAACGTCAGAAATCATGGCTTGGTTGTTGACCCACACATGTGAAAAAGGCAAAGGCTCATAAGACCCTGACTCAACAATCTGTCCTGCAATCTTTGCCAGTTCAGCCTTTCTTTCTTCTTTATAAACCTCCTTTAATGGAATTATTATAAATACATCACCCGATTTCTTAACCTCGAAAGGAAGCCCTTTTAGAAGAAACTTTAGTGCTTCATCTTTTCTTGCGAAGGTTCTGGAAACTGTAACTTTAAATTTGGAAAGAAGGTTGTCGCTGTAAGAAAATTGGAAATCGTACTTATCTCGTAATTCAACAAGGACCTCGCTCAATTGCTTATCGGCAACGTCAATCTTTATCTGAGTTGGTTGGGAAAAGGATGAAATACTTACAAATAAAAGTAATACTAATATTAACGCTTTATTGGTCATTCATCGTTTGGTAATATGTGATATACTTTTCCGGATTCGCGAATATACTTATATCCTAAAGCAGGACAAATATAACCTAAAATTTCTTCAACATTCTGATCTTTAGTAAAATTTCCGGTGTATAACACATAATTATCAATTTCAGTTAATATTGTTACACCATACTGTCTTTCAATTTCTTTAAACACTTCTTTAACAGGCGAAGCGGTAAAAAGAAAAAGGTTATTTTTCCATGAAATCTCGGGCAATGTTTCAATATTTTTCAATATATCTATCTTCCCGTCGGGTTGAACCAAAGCTTTGCTACCCGGGCTTAAAACAGCCTCATCTCTTGAATGTGACGTTACGCGAATACTACCGGTTATGCATGTAACCCTATATACCTCTTCCCTTGTGAAAACATTGAAGCTTGTACCTAGAACACTGACTGTAGCTTTTCTGGAAATCACATCAAACCTTTTCCCTTTTTCTACATTAAAGAAAGCTTCACCTTCAAACTTAACTGATCTATCGAACCTCCACCAGTAAGGTCTGAATTCAACTCTTGATTCAGCATTCAGGTCAATTGTTGATTTATCGGGCAATGTAACAAGAAGATGCTGACCTGCTTCAGTATTAATGATTTTAGAATAAAATCTCATAAACCCCGTCATTCCTATCAAAATTGCAATTCCCGCAGCAAACGACATGGTCAGCGGTCTAATAAAGTTTCTTCTTTTGACGACTACCGGGTTCTTAACAATTGCAGTCTCAATTTGATTCCAGATATCAGCCTCGCTCTTTTCCCATTGGAATTTTCCTCCACAGAAAAGCCTTTTGCTTTGTGCGTCAATCTTAGAGATTTTTATATCTGCATTTTCTTTTTTCATTATCAACTGCAATTATTTACCGGATAAACTTAGGCCTAAAACTTAAGATGAAAAGGACAATTCCGTTTATCTTATTTTTAAGGTCTTTCTTCAAATGTTCAAGGGCGAGTGACATCCTTTTCTCGATAGCTTTAACGCTGATTCCCAGCTGATCAGCTATTTCCTGATATTTAAGTTCGTCAACCCTGCTCATAAGAAAAACAAGCCTTTGCTTTTCCGGCATTGATTTTAGAGATTTATCATAGGCTCTTTGTAATTCTTTAAAATTTAATTCTTCTTCAGGTGAAAGGCTATGTGAGTTGGGGGTAAAATTCTTGAAAAATTTAAAGGCAACTTGTTCTTTTCTGTATCTCGAGACGAAAAAATCGCCTGCTATTTTAAACAGCAGGCTCTTTATAGTCCGACTGTCAATAATAAACTGCTTTTCCCATAAGCGCAAGAATGTATCCTGCGCTATGTCTGTAGCTAGTTCCTCATTACCCGATCTGTAAAAGATGAACTTCCTTACATCGTTAAAATGCGTGTCGAATATATTCTTAAACTCTTCTCTTGTCAAAACCAATTAGTTTCATTCATATCAAAGATATGCAATTTCCTGTTTCAACCCTTACCTTTGCCGTTGCCTTTATCTTTACCCTTTCCTTTTCCGTTTTCTTTATCATTGGAATGATTCATACCCTTGCCGCTCATGCTTTCTGACCCCTTTCCATTGAGTTCTATCTCTACGCTTTCGCCATCGGCAGTTGTCAATGTAGCAATGTTATCACATTCACCATCGCCATAATCAAGTACAGCAATTACAACTCCATCCTGAACAAACTGGACTGTTCCTTGTACAAAATGTCTGCAGTCGCCACTTTTGATTAATGGTTCGGTGATCTCCTTAATAAAGCTTTCACCTGCTGATGTAGAAGTTTCAGTTTTACCTGTAACCTGTAAAACATCGTCGCTATGCTCTAGCGGAGTATCAATTCCTTCTATCCACATCCTTTGTTTTTCAATTCTCCTGGTAATGGTTCCACCATCAGGAAGAGTAAGAATGACAGTCCCGGTGGAAGATACTATTGTGGCAGAGTCGCTTGTTAAAGAGTACAATTCAGATACTGAACCTTCAACTCCAACAGTATCGATCGAAAAACCGTTGTAAGTAACAGTTCTGTATGCCCCGTCAGTTTTCTTGTCGCCTGAAATTTCAACAACAATTATTCCGCTGAGTACCTGACCATGTTTCAGGACGGTGCTATCGCCATAATCGAGTGTAATTATTACAGGATAGCCTGTTTCAGTAGTGTCGATCGAAACAGAGGGACCTTCACCTGAATAATAATGACCAAGATGACGAGAATGTATCAACCTATTAGTATTGCCGGTCGTACGAGCAATTTGTTTTAGAATCTTTTGCGCATAAGTGAAATAATCAGCCTCATAATCAGCATCGCAGGTAACGCTTTCGGCCAGAATATCAGCATTTGCAATTGTTGTCGACTTCAATGTCAAATCTTCTCCAGTTAAGGATGAAATAGAGACATCAGTTCTTTCACAGGAATATAATCCCAGAAAAAGAATAAATAAAAACCCTAAATTTTGTGCTTTCATAATTACAATTTTTAATCTTTATACAAGTTGTTTTCTCATATACCGAACCTACCATTCCTTACCCTACTTTTTTTATATAAAATTTAATAGGGGAAAAACAAACTTAGCTTGTCATATTATCGAAGGCGGGAGATAAATAATCCGGAGAATTTTCGCCTGAACAAAAACATAAAAAATTAATAGTCATGAAAAGTATAATATTTTTAATCCTTGGAATCTTACTTTCATCCGCTTTATTTGGACAAACAAAAGTTGTTTACGGCAAAGTAAGATTGTTCGACGACCTCAGTATCTCGAATATTTTGGTAACTGCAAAAAAAGCCGGGACCAAAGCTTTAACTGATTCTATGGGCAATTACACTATTGTCTGCTTCGACAAAGATGTTCTAACTTTTGAGAGCAAGGTTTTCGAAAAAGAAAGAAGAAGAGTAACTCCGAAGAAAGACACCATAAATGTACAAATGCACTTCATTGAATCGCCGGAAAGCGTTCAAATGGCTGTAGGGTATGGATACATAACAAAAGAAAATGCAACTCACGCCCAGTCAATGATTACAAGTGATCAAGTTGATTTCTGTTCATACTCCAATATTTTTGATCTGATAAGTGGAAGGTGCCCAGGGGTAAGAATCAACAATGCCAGCAACATGCCGGGAGCAGAGCAGGAGGTAATCATCAGAGGTATAACCTCGATTACCTTAAGCAACTGTGCGCTCTATGTTGTCGATGGAGTTATAACTCAATATATTGGGGACATTTCCCCTTGTGATGTAAAGAGTATAAATTTCCTTAAGGATGCAGCAGCATCAATATACGGAGCGAGAGGAGCAACGGGTGTTGTCCTAATTGAAACAATTGCTTCTCTGTAAATAGCCGAAAATTAATATATAAGTAGATTTGTTTTAGCTGCCCTGAAGACCGGGGCAGCTTTTTTTTTTGATTGTTATTTAGAAATGATGTTGTGCATGTTGCCTTTTACCGAAAAAGTGTATCCCAATTTCAGTAAAGGACAAGTAAAGGACACACCTGCCCCAAATCAACCCCTCATCAATACCTCCTCCGTACCTCCACCCTATCTTATATCACTAGATTGAGATTAGATTCGGTTTAAGTACTAAAGAAGTACGATGAAGTTGAGTTAGAAAAATACGATTTCTTTGATTAACTTTCGCCTTCGAACATATTTGTTATGGATAAAAAGGACAAGTCTTTTTCAGTAAAATCGAGGGTAATAAGTTTCAGGTATGCATTCAGGGGTATAGCCCACCTATTCAAGGAAGAGCATAATTCGTGGATACATATTACTGCAACAATTCTTGTAGTTGCGGCAGGCATCTGGTTAAAGCTTTCACTCCCTGAATGGCTTCTTGTTGTTTTTGCGATAGGTATAGTGTTTGTAGCCGAGATTTTCAATTCAGCTCTTGAAAACTTGGGTGATGCAATATCTACAGAACGAAACGAAAAGATTGGAAAAGCCAAAGACCTTGCAGCAGCGGGAGTTTTAGTAGCGGCTTTTGCAGCAGCAATAATCGGTCTCTTAATATTTATACCTCACCTAATCGTCAAATTCAATCTTTGACTTTCAGCGCTTATTTTTGTTGCTCCACTAGCCGGATGGTATGCCTTAATAATTCATCATTTCCGAAGTCTCCATGTCCCGGTACTACACATTTTATAGGGCTTAGGGTTTTAATTATTTTCTCAACTGTTGGTTTCCATTCACTTACAACTGCATCTTGAAGATTCCCGAGGTTTGGCGAGTCTAGGCTTTTAATCAGGCAGTCGCCAAAGAGGATTCTGCTTTCTGGGAAGAAAACGACAGTATTGTCAGCAGTGTGACCACCTCCGAAATAATGGCATTCAACTATAATTCCCTCAAAGTTAAATGCATAAATAGAATCATAAGTAAAATCGGGCAAGGGAAGGTTGAGGTTTATACATTTTTGCTTTGTTCTTTCGTTGAGAATTGTTTTGACACCTATTCTTTTGAAAAAGTCCATCCCTCCTATGCAATCAATGTGGAAATGGCCTCCGATGAAAGTCTCCACCATAACAACGCCCATCGAATCCTTCAGGAAATTGTAAATAGTTTCTGTCTGCTCAATTGTAACGGGAGTATCTATTATTAGGGCTTTACCGTTTTTTATAACAAGCATTCCGTTGGAAGAAAATTTGAATGAACTTCCAGGCAAAGAACTTATAGCCTTATGCACATAAAACCCTTCTGAAATTTCTATCAGCTCGATATCTTGATTTATACGGATATTTTCACCCTGAACTGTCAAAGAAAATAAGATCAGTATTACAATTTTGATAAGGGTTAATACGTTTTTCATTTGTTTATAATTGATTTTCAAAAATAATAAATCCATTTAAAAAACATAATTGTTATTTGCCTGATTATTAAGCCAAACATATATATAGAAAATTCAATGTTTAAAGAAATTTAAAAATGTTCACGTTTTGTGAAAAAGAAAAATATTAAAACCATTGCAGAATAAAAGAATGGAATTATTTTAGTGTTGTTAAACGTGCAAGTGCGTTTACAATCAATTCGGGATTATTATTTAACAGCGGACTTAAGTTCGCTGTTTTTTTATAAAAAAAAAGCTGATAATTTATTACCAGCTTTTAGGGATGATTTAAGAGGAGACTATCTTGAAGCAAGAAATTCTCTGGCTTCAAATTCACTTGAAAAAGCTTTTACATCACGACCTGTGAGGGCAACGAAGGCGTTGTAAAATATCTGCATTAATCCGTTCATTCCGAAAACAGCTGAATACTTCACATAGGGGTTATTTCCTTTAACATATGATATAAAGTGGTTGTAAACATCACGGTTGAAATACATACCGGTCAGATTTGTCATTGTCAACACACTTTTTGGAAGATTTTTACTTATAAATTTGGATGATTTATCCATCAATTCGTATATCTCTTCGGTCTTTTTTAGATCAGAGAAATCAATGTAAACAATTCTTTTTTGCTTATAAAGAAGTACTCTTGGGGTTCTTGTTGTTTGCACATTTTGCAAGACTGCAGAATTTTCTGATAGAACTTCTGCTGATGAAAAAAATTCTCCTTGGTTCATCTTAGAATTTGTATTTATTAATATTCGTTCTTTTCTAATATAAATGTACGGCAAGCAGAAATAAAAAAAAATAAAAATAAATGTACGGCATGTTTTAGTTAATAAACTACATGTTTTGGCTATTAAATGGTGTTTTTAGGCGTAAAAAAGTATGAAATCATAAAAAATAGGTAAAAACTGCTGTTTAGTTGTCATATTAGTACGAACAGTCCCAATATGAATATTTTTTAGTTATTTTGGGACCTTCAAAAATCTGAACTGTTTATACAATGTTTAAAAGATTACTGGCGATATTTCTTGTCGTTATGACAGGTTTTTTGTCTTCAAATGCTCAAATTACGTTTGATTTCAAATCTTATTATTTCTACCTGAAAGGTAAGGATGCATCCGGATTATCTTCGAGCTGGATAAATAAAGGCTTCAATTCTACATCGTGGTCGGTAGGTGAAGCTCCATTCAGGTATAAAATTGGAGCTGGTGGAACTGATTTGTCTGATATGCAAAACAACTACACTACTCTTTATCTAAAATCAAATTTTAATGCACAAAATATAAATGAGCTTGGCGATGTGGTATTTACATTAAACTATGATGACGGGTATGTAATTTGGATAAACGGGAAAGAAGCAATAAGGGGGAACGCCCCTTCTACTTTGTCTTATACCGGAGTTGCACCAACCACGCATGAATATACTTCAACCGAATCAGTTAGGCTCCCGGCTTCCGATTTGCCTTTGGTCGAAGGAGAAAACCATTTGGCAATCATTGTCTTCAATGTTAACCTTACCAGTTCGGATTTATATTTTGACATGAAGATTAATGCGGAAAAGAAACAACCGGAAGTTTCCGATTCTATAAAAGTAATCTTCAGTCATAAAGGAGGATTTTACGATAATAACTTCAGCTTGCAAATGAGTGTGCCTGATCAGCAATACTCAATAAAATATACTATTGACGGAAGCAATCCTCAAACATCAGCTACAGCAATTCTTGGTGCGAAATTGAAAACGATATCAATTGATCCTTCAATTTCGAGTGGGAGGCCAAAGACTCCATGCTTTATTGTCAGGGCTTCATTGTATAAGGAAGGGCTTAAAGCATCAAAACCCATTACACAGACCTATATATTTATAGATAAGGTAATAACTCAAAGTCATCCAGGAGGAGGTTGGCCAATCGGGTCGGTTAATGGTCAGGAAGTTGATATTCTGATGGATCCTGACGTAACGCAGAATGCTTCTTACAAAAATCAGATGAAGGCGTCGCTTAGCGACATTCCTTCAATTTCTATTGTCACTGAGCTTAGCGATATGTTTGGTGCTTCAAACGGTATATATGTTAATGCAATGAACCATGGTGATGAATGGGAACGATTTTGTTCAGTTGAATTACTTAATCCTAATGGTCAGGAAGGTTTTAATGTAAATGCGGGTGTAAGAACCAGGGGTGGATGGAGCAGGCACAATAATTATCCAAAACATGGGTTTAGACTTTTCTTCAGGGAAGAATATGGAGTTGCAAAGTTAAAATATCCTCTATTTGAGAATGAGGGCGTTGATGAGTTTGACAAAATAGATCTTCGTTGTGAACAAAATTATTCCTGGAGTAATGGCGATTACCGAAATACATGCGTTAGAGAAGTTTTTTCTCGTGATACCCAACGTGATATGGGGCACCCTTATACACGTAGCCGTTATTATCATCTTTATATCAATGGAATGTACTGGGGTTTATTTCAAACACAGGAAAGAGCTGAGGCCAGATTTGCTGAAAGTTATTTCGGGGGTAACAACGACGATTATGATGTAATTAAAAAAGATGGGCTTAATAGTGGAGTAATAGCCACCGATGGCAATATGGAAGGATGGGAAAGACTTTGGAAAGCTACTCAGAAGGGTTTTGAAACAAATGAAAAGTACTTTGCTCTAGAAGGTAAGAATGCCGAGGGTTTTATGGTTAAAGGGAAAGAGGTTCTAGTTGATATCGACAACCTAATTGATTACATGTTGATTATTTTTTATACAGGAAATTTTGATTCACCGGTTACATCATTTTCTTCGAATAACAGTTCAGTAAATAATATGTTCGCAATATTCAAGCGTGACGATAAAACACAAGGATTCAAATATTTTATACATGATGCTGAACATAGTATGATGATTGACAGGGCTGATCCCGGAATAGGATTGGAAGAAGACAGGGTTAATCTTTATATGGCGACACCTACAAGCAATTACACATTCAACCCTCAATGGCTTCACTATAAGCTTTCAGACAATGCAGAATACAGGATGCGTGTTGCAGACAGAGTTTACAGACACTTCTATAATAACGGGGTATTTGTACCTGAAATAGCTCAAGAGCGTTTTGCAAAGAGAGTTGAACAGATAGACCTTGCTATTATTGCTGAATCGGCAAGGTGGGGAGATATGAGGAATGGCATACCATATACCAGGAACAATCACTGGCTTCCGGAAATAGAAAAGATATACGACGAGTTCTTCCCTTTTCGAACAGATATTGTTATTGACCAGCTAATTAATGCGGGACTTTTCCCTTTGGTTGGTCCAACAATTTTTAAGAACGAGGGAAATACACTTACGGAAGATTTGTACAATAGGAATAATATCAACCAGGTCTCTTTATCAACAAGTTCAAATAATGGAATAATATACTATTGTCTTGACGGCATCGACCCCAGATCGGTAGGAGGGGGTGTCAGTCCGTTGGCAAAATCTATTAACAATGGAGGTTTTTTACCAATAAACGGAACGACACATATAAAGAGTAGGGTTTTGCTTGGTAACAACTGGAGTGCTTTAAGTGAGATTTTTATCAGTGATGAAAACGAAGATTATACAAACCTGAAAGTAACAGAAATACATTATCACCCGCTTGATTCAATTATTGGTGCCGATACTATTGACGACAAATCATTTGAATTTATTGAATTTAAAAATATTGGTGAAAAACCCATCAACCTAACTGGAATCAAGCTTACTTCATCTGTTAGTTACCAATTTAATGATAATACTTTTCTGCCACCAAAACAGTTTTTTGTAATAGCATCAAAGCCTAAGTGGTTTTATGAAAGGTATGGGATTACACCTTTAGGAAATTATAAAAACAACTTTAACAATGCAGGGGAAAGAATAATTGTAACCTCACCCAAGGGTGATGAAATAATGAATTTCCAATTTTTTGATGTTGAACCATGGCCTGTAGCTGCCGACGGAGACGGATATTCAATTTCTTCTCCATTAAGATTTCCAACAGGCAATCCAAATAACTTTGATTACTGGGTTGCTTCGTCTAATTTACATGGATCACCTTACAGGGACGATCAATCAATTGTTGACTCGAAGGAAGAGATAAATCTTGGAGATAGTGATCTTTCGTTATATCCCAACCCATCAACCGGTAAAGTATATCTGAAGCTAAAAAGTTCAGGTGAGTCATATGTTGAGATTTATGCAATGTCGGGAGCAAAGGTCACAGCTTTGACCGTAAAAAGTATGACACCTATTGATTTGACTTCATTAAACATTAAGCCGGGACTTTTATTATTCAGGATTACTAACGGGAGTAGGACAGAAGTACATAAGTTGATTTACAGACCATAACTTTGAGCTACTTTAGGCCAACGTTAGAATAATCGACTCGGGTATCGTAATAGTTTTCTGCTATTTTATCAAGTATTGAATTTACATCACTGTAAGTTTCTGAACGGAGAAGTTCGATTCGTAGCTCCCTGAAGTTTTGCAGGTTGGGAAAGTATTTTGCAAAATGGCGTCTCATTTCATATATTGCCCTTTTCTCATCGTCTTTCCATTCGAGAGAAATGGCAAGCTGGTCTTTAACATTTTTAACAATTTCGGGAACAGTTAAGGGCATCAGCTCCTCCCCTGTTTTGAGGTAATGTTTTACCTCGCTGAAAATCCATGGTCTTCCAATTGCCCCGCGGCCTATCATCAAAGCATCGACACCTGTTTGGTCGAGAAACTGTTTTGCCTTTAAGGGACCGTTAATATCACCGTTACCAATAATAGGGATAACCATCCTCGGATTGTTTTTAACTTCACCTATCAACGACCAGTCGGCTTCTCCGGTGTAAAGCTGTTTTCGTGTGCGACCGTGAATAGCAAGGGCTTTGATTCCTGTATCTTGTAACCGCTCAGCCACATCAACAATAATTTTGTTTTCATTATCCCATCCTAGGCGGGTTTTAGCTGTAACGGGAAGTTTTACGGCATCAACAATTCTGCGGGTTATTTCGATCATTTTGGGGACATCCTGAAGCATACCGGCTCCTGCACCTTTAGCCACAATCTTTTTCATAGGGCAGCCGTAATTGATATCGATAAAATCAGGGTTTAACTCTTCGGCAACCTTAGCTGCCTCAACCATAGAATCAATATTATGACCGAATATCTGAATTGCAACGGGGCGGTCGAAATCGAAGAGGGTCATCTTCAACTTAGTTTTTTTTACATCGCGGATAAGAGCTTCACTGGAGACGAATTCAGTATACATTACGTCGGCACCAAACTTTTTGCACATAAATCTGAACGATTTATATGTAACGTCTTCCATCGGAGCGAGGAAAAGAGGAAGTTCACCAAGTTCAATATTACCGATATTCACCCTTCGAGTTTTCTTTTAAACCTTTTGGTTGCAAAAATACATTTTCAAATTGAAAGAAGAATCAAATGGTTTTATCTAAGAAATCAGATAATAGCTTTAGCTCAGATAAATTGTTCTTGCTGATTTTGTTTTCTTTGATAAACAGTTTAATTGAAGCTGCTTTCTCGGGGAATGTTTTATATAGCTTATTAAAGTTTGTCAGTGGAATAATATTATCGTCTACTTCAATAACGATGACAGGATCGTAGCGCATAAAAGTTGGTGGTTTTGGTTCGTTATAACCTTCAGCCTTAACAGCGTCTTTAAAAACAATTTGAGTATAAGAGTAAAGACCAGTTTTTCCTGAAGTATAGAGTTTTTCAATAATTCGGTCTTCTTTCTTCCCTTCATATTCAAAAGACTTATAAACATACACCCTATTGTTGCATACAACACTATCGATAGATTGTGGAGATACGAAGCGAATTGATTTATTTATTTCAAATTCAAAATAATTCTTAAAAAGATTAATTCTTAGCATTGACTCAATAGGAGTGCTGGCTTTAAAAAAAAACACCCCTTGGATATATTCCTTTTCAAGATAAGGAGATCCGTCAAAATATATTCCTTCGAGATTATGACGGGTTTCAATATCAATAGATAATTGCTGAAGGTTGTGCATGTTAGAATAATCGCCTCCGGTTACTTGTGGGAATGAAGTAACAGAAAACAGAATGAATACTGTAAGAATGAATAACTTTTTCATTTTAACGTACGGATTTTATTCGACACTAATTTACTCTTTTATTGGAATTATAACAGAAAGTTGAGCATGATCGGTAGAAACTACCGGAAAGAATTTTATTGGTGATTTTTCCCATGCTTTACAAAGGAAGATTCCGTTAGCAGTACCAATTGCGGCTCCCAGCAGAACATCGCTGGCCCAATGACGATTATCAAAGATACGTTCAAATCCACCAAGCACAGCCAAACCATAGCAAAGATAAGGCACCCATGGTGTTTCGCGGTATCGGTATGCATAAACTGAAGCAACAGAAAAAGCAGCAGTGGTGTGGCCTGAATAAAAAGAATGCTCACCCTTGAAAGGTCCTCGCCAGTCGTGGGGGCTTGAAGTACCGAAATCGTTAGGTCTTGATCTTCCTGCAATATATTTGACCGATTGCACCAAACAAGTTGAAAGGAAAATACTTTCAGCAGCTATCAGGGAAGTTTCAAGTGCATAATTGTCTTTCGCCAGCATACCTAAAGTAAATGTTATAGCAATAGCTGAGATAGGATAATAGTTACCCATGGGTTGAACTATATTACCCATCATATCAGTTGTTTTGTTATGCAGAGTATTTGAAAAGTTGTAAACAGGCTGGTCTCCCCATGCTATTAGCGCACCTGTAGCGACTGATATTCCTCCAGCCAAGAGCCATTCGTTACCATTCCATTTCAGTGGAGAAATAATAAGATCCCGTGAATCTCTGAGACCATGTTTAACGACAGTGCAAACAATAGAGGAGTCTTGTTTCTCAGTACCGAAGGAATTAAAATGGATAAGGATGCCAAAAATTATAAGGAGGGAAAATTTTCTCATTATTTAGATTTATCGAATTTTTTTGCTTCTTCCCAAATAACGTCCATTTCTGCAAGTGACATATCGTGAAGAGATATCCCTTTCAAGAGTGTTTGATTTTCAAGGTAATTAAATCGGTCGATAAACTTAATATTAGTCCTTTCGAGGGCAGCTTCAGGATCGATGTTATACAGCCGTGCTGCATTGACAAGCGAAAAAAGAAGGTCGCCAAATTCCTTTTCCATATCAGTAGTGTTTCCAGCCCTAACTTCATCCTCAAATTCTGCAAATTCTTCCTTGACCTTATCCCACACCTGATCGCGGTGTTCCCAGTCAAAGCCAACACCACGGGCCTTGTCTTGTAACCTGTGAGCTTTTACAATAGCAGGAAGAGATTTAGGAACACCTTCAAGCACCCTTTTCTTTCTTCCTTTTTCTTTAAGCTTAAGTGCTTCCCAGTTTTGAAGCACTACTGTAGAAGTATCAGCGACAGTATCCTTAAAAACATGTGGGTGTCGGTATATTAGCTTTTCGCATAAAGAATCAATAACATCATTGATATTGAAAGCTTTCTGTTCTTCAGCAATTTTGGAATAAAAGACGATATGTAAGAGGAGGTCGCCCAATTCTTTTTTAATTTCAGGCATATCTTTTTTAAGAATGGCATCTCCAAGCTCGTAAGTCTCCTCGATAGTAAGATGACGTAAGCTCTCGAAAGTCTGTTCGCGGTCCCAAGGGCACTTTTCCCTAAGTTCATTCAATATGTCAAGAAGCCTCAAAAAATGGCCGTTTTCATCATTCATAACAAAAAGTTGGATTTAATTAAAAAAGGCCGTGAATATAAGAATTGACGTTATCAATAATTTTGCTCAGGTCTTCAGGATTATTTTGAAAATCAAGATTATCGACATTAAAAATCAGCAAATTGCTGCCAGTATGTTTACTTACCCATAGTTCGTATCTTTCATTGAGCATCTTAAGGTAGTCGAGTCGTATCGATTCTTCATAAGCCCTACCCCTCTGCTGAATTTGATTAACGAGAGTTGGCACCGAAGCCCTGAGATAAATTAACAGGTCCGGAGGTTTAACAAGTCCAATCATAAGGTCGAAAAGAGACTTATAATTTTCAAAATCGCGTTTAGACATAAGGCCCATGTCATGAAGGTTTGGTGCGAAAATTTCGGCATCCTCGTATATTGTACGATCTTGAATCACGTCTTCTTTAGAGTTATTGATTTCAACAATCTGTTTAAACCTGCTGTTAAGAAAGAAAATTTGAAGGTTGAACGACCATCGTTGCATGTCGTTATAAAAGTCGTTGAGGTAAGGATTGTTATCAACTACTTCGAAGTTTGGCTTCCAGTTATAATGTTTAGCAAGCAGAGTTGTGAGGGTTGTTTTTCCAGCACCAATGTTTCCGGCAACAGCAATATGCATAATAATAATGTTTAAGATATTCGTTTCTACGAAGGTAATAAAACAAAGAAATTCTTTCTTTATTTAGTCAGGATAAATAAGCACAATTTATGAACAATACGATAAATTGCTGATTCTGTGAGCCTCACAAATTTTTATTTATTTCAGCGATCAACGGGTCGAGGTATTCCCTGTCGTTGGCGAGGCGTGGTATTTTGTTTTGACCGCCTACTCTCCCTCTTGTTTTCATCCACTCATAAAAAGTGCCTTTGGGAGCAATCATTAATTCGGGAAGGCATAAATTGAGGTCTTTGTATCTTTTAGCTTCATAATCTGAATTGAGAGTCTGGAGTTCCTTGTCAAGAATTTCAATAAATAGGCTAATATCTTCCGGTTCCTTTTCGAACTCAATAATCCACTGGTGGGCACCCTTAGTTTCAGTACCAATATAAACAGGGCCTGCAGTAAATTCATTTATAACTGCTCCGGTAATTTCGCAGGCTTTCTTTAAACCTTTCTCGGCATTATCAATAATAAGTTCTTCACCGAAAGCATTAATGAAATGCTTAGTCCTGCCGGTAATCTTTATTTTGAAAGGAAATTTTGACGTAAATTTTACGGTATCTCCGATTATATATCTCCATAAGCCACCATTGGTAGATATAACCATTGCATAGTTTACTCCAGTTTCTACTTCTTGAATTGGAATAGCCTTTCTTTCTGCATTAAAGAATGAGTCCATCGGGATAAACTCATAAAAGATACCGTAGTCAAGCATCAGGAGCAAGTCGTCAGACTCAAGATTGTCTTGAATTCCAAAGAAACCTTCAGAAGCATTGTAGGTATTGATATAATGCATTTGATTTGTTGGAATCAGCTTTTTATATTGCTCCTTGTAGGGTTCAAAGTTGACACCTCCGTGAGCAAAAACTTCAAGGTTAGGCCATACTTCAAGGAGGTTATCTTTTCCCGTCAAATCAAGAATCCGCTTTATCATAACAAGCATCCACGAAGGGACTCCTGAAAGGCTAGTAATATTTTCGTTTATAGTAGTACGGACAATCCTTTCAATTTTCTCCTCGAAATCGGGAATAAGTGATATTTCAGAGGAGGGAGTATTCTTAAACCGTGAAATAACAGGAAGGTTAGATATCATAACAGCAGAAAGATCTCCGGTTCTTGTTTTCTTGTTAAGACTGCTAACCTTTTGGCTACCACCGATAGTAAGATTTTTCCCTTGAAGAATATTATTTTCAGGGTTATTTTTCACATACAGAGCAAAAATATCGACAGGAGCTTTAAAGTGGCATTTATGTAAACTATCGTTGCTTACAGGGATAAACTTACTTTTATCATTAGTTGTACCAGAAGATTTTGCAAACCATTTAACCTGTCCGGGCCATAACACATTTTTCTCACCGGCCACCATTCTCTCAATATGATGTTTCAAGGATTCGTAGTCGTTTAAGGGGACAACATTTGTAAACTCATAATAATTAGGGATTCCTTTATAATTAAAGCTTTTGCCCCATTCTGTATTTCGAGCTGAAGAAAGAAGATCTTTCAAAACAATGTTTTGCTGAATCTCCGGATTGTTAATAAAGAAATCAATTTTCTTATAACGCAGAGTAAATAATCGATGTACATTTCTGTTAAAAAAACCCATCTTCCCTTTTTTTGGCATGAAAACGTAGGTGAATTTAGTAAAAAAATAGGCTAAAAAATTCTTTTTTATAAATGGCCATCGTAAATTTGGTAAATACATAAATCCTAAAACCATGAATTACATTGATTTAATAATTATCATTCTTTTAGTAGCATCTGCAATTGGTGGGCTGACCAAAGGATTAATATACGAAGTTGCTTCTTTAATTGCTCTGGTTGCCGGAGTTTGGGGAGCAATTAAATTTTCAGGTGCAATAGAAGGATTTATTGTACGACAATTTAATGTAACATATGAACATTTAAACATAATTGCTTTTTTCATAACGTTTATTCTTATCTCAATACTTGTTCACTTCCTGGCAAAAGCTATTGAACATGCCTTTGAGTCGGTATCGATGGGACCAGTAAACAGAATTCTTGGAATGATATTCGCAACAATAAAATCAGCTTTTGTAATAGGGATAATACTACTTTTCATAGAAGGGATTGATAAAGTAGTTCCTGTGGTTCCTGAAAAGAAAATACAGGAAGCAAAATTATATACTCCACTAAGGAACCTTTCAATAAATACTTTGCCTTTTTTGAAAGGTCTTTTCGAGGATATAAAGAAAGAAGTTGACCCTAAAGAAGACATCGCATCTTTCAATTAATATTATTTCTCTGATAACTATATTTTTGTACTTTTGCGACCACAATATCCAAACCGGGTATTGTGATTGTTTTTTAAATAATTGAAAGCTTCTGATTATTATGAATTTCATTGAGAATCTCAAGTGGAGAGGCATGATTCATGACATGACTCCCGGAACAGATAAACAGTTTGAAAAAGAGATGACCACCGGTTATGTTGGTATTGACCCGACTGCTGATTCGTTGCACATAGGGCATCTTGTCTCTGTGATGATGTTAAAACATTTGCAGGTTTCGGGGCACCGCCCGATAGTGCTTGTGGGAGGAGCCACAGGAATGATTGGTGACCCGTCAGGAAAGTCGCAGGAAAGAAACTTGCTCGACGAAAAAACTTTACGTCATAATCAGGATTGCCTAAAAAAGCAGCTTAGCCGTTTCCTTGATTTCGAATCAGGAAAAGAAAACGAAGCATTGATGGTCAATAATTATGACTGGATGAAGGAGTTTTCGTTTTTAGGTTTTATAAGGGATATAGGGAAACATATAACTGTCAATTACATGATGGCAAAGGATTCGGTAAAGAAACGTCTATCGGGAGAAGGATCCAACGGACTTTCATTTACAGAATTCACATATCAGCTGGTTCAGGGAACTGATTTTCTACATCTTTTTCAGAATTTCAACTGTAAGCTTCAGATGGGTGGATCAGATCAGTGGGGCAATATTACTACAGGAATCGAACTTATCAGAAGAGTAGCAGGAGGAGAGGCATATGCAATGACCTGTCCGCTGATTACAAAAGCCGATGGCGGTAAATTCGGAAAAACTGAATCCGGTAATGTATGGCTAGATCCTGAAAGAACATCTCCTTACTCTTTCTATCAGTTTTGGCTCAACACATCAGACGCTGATGCAGAAAAATATATCAAAATATTCACACTCCTTTCACAGGAAGAAGTATCAGAACTTGTAAAACAACATACAGAAGCACCTCATCTTAGGATACTTCAGAAAAAATTAGCTGAGGAAGTAACAACAATGGTCCATTCAAAAAAGGATCTAGAGACTTCTATTGAAGCATCACAAATCCTTTTTGGTCAAGGAACAGCAGAGCAACTAAATAATCTTGACGAAAGAACCTTCCTTTCAGTATTTGAAGGAGTGCCCCAGTTTAATGTACCTGTTTCAGTCTTTGAAAACGGAGCAAATGTTACGGATCTTCTGACAGACAACGCTGCGATATTCCCATCGAAGGGAGAATTACGCAGAACAATTCTAGGTAACGGATTAAGCATTAACAAAGAGAAAGTTTCAGGACAGGATCAGTTATATAATAAAGAAAACCTTATTTCGGGAAAATATCTTTTAATACAAAAAGGAAAAAAGAATTACTTCCTGATAATTGCATCCAAACAAGAATAAAATAGCATAAATAATACCGAAAGTTCAGATAATAAAATATCATTTTTCACGTTGAAACATAGACTAACGATAATCTAAATTTATGGAGAACTTTTTTAACAACGAGCGAATTCTTAAATCGCTATGGAAATGGAGAATACATATATCCATTGCAGTCGTGGCTGCTATTGTGCTTTCCGTAATAATATCATCATCTTTGTTTATAAAACCAAAGTTCAAATCTACAGGTAAGCTATATCCTGTGAATTTTCAGGTTTACAGTGAGGAATCAGAAAGTGAGCAATTACTTGAGAACATTCGTTCAGTGGACATAAAATTCAGGCTTATTGACGCCTTCATGCTTGACAAGGTTTATAAAATAAACAGACAAGATCCTTTATACAAAACTTATATACTCGATAAGTTCAACAAGAATATAAGCTTCAAGAAAACAGAGTTTGAAACAGTCGAAATAAAAGTTCTCGACGAGAACCCTCAGCGTGCTTCCGACATGGTTGACTCGTTGATGCTATACTTCAATCAATTGTTACAATACCAGCACTCAGTAAAATACCTGGAAGTTGCAGACATTGCAGCTCATGATCTTGTAAAAAAGAATGCAGAGATAGATACAATCATGAACAGGATGAACGAGTTGAGAAATGAAAACGGTCTGCTTGACTATGATGCACAAGTTGAAGCAGCCACTGTTGGATTGATGGAAGCATCGAACAAAGGAGGTAATGTAAAAAATGCGCAGGAGCTTCTTGAGAACCTCAGAGAAAAGGGGGGCGAATTCAAACGCTTACAAAATATACTCGTGGAATATGAGCATGTTGCCGACTCATTAAAGATACTTCATGACTGGGGACTTAGCCACGGTACAAAAAAGATTTCATATGGTATTGTGGTTGAAAGACCTTTCCCGGCCGACAAGAAATCATATCCTGTAAGATGGCTGATAGTATTCCTTTCAACTATAGGTGCTTTTGCTGCTTCAATAGTCACAGTTTTGTTGATCGACTACATTCGTGAAAGAAATACAGCAAAATAATAACATTATACCAGACAGCTGGTTAAAGTATATCCTTTTTTATGCAATATCAATAGTGTTCATACTCTTGAACGCTTATCTGATACTAAAAAAAGATACTCTTCTTGGAATTGCTATTCCTTTTATTTTCATGATAATGCTTACTGCCTTTTATGCTTATGACAAGCTCATTTGGCTGGCAGTAATATTTACACCATTATCGATGCCTTTATCTGAATTTGCTTTTGGAATGCCCTTTGATCTGCATATGCCTACAGAACCATTGTTGGTTGGAATATTGCTCATCTTTTTAATATCTCTACTGATAAAGAAAAATCTTGACAGCGAAATTACCAGGCATCCTATTTCAAAGGTTATTTATTTTTATCTCGGGTGGATTGCACTTACTACCATAGTAAGCTGTCTACCGCTTGTTTCGTTTAAGTTTTTCTTAGCCCGCCTTTGGTTTGTAGTTGTATTCTTCTTTATAATGACATATCTGTTTAAAGATCAGAAAAACATTGAGAGATTCATTTGGCTATACGTGATAGCTTTTGTTCCGGTACTATGCTACACAATATTCAGGCACCTTGGCTACGGATTATACGATGACCAGGCTGCACATTTTGTGATGGATCCTTTTTTCAACGACCACACCTCATATGGTGCAGTACTTGCAATGTTTATTCCATTCCTCATTGGATTTTCATATATGTACAGAGACAATAAAAAACTGAGGATTTGGATTTGGGGTATTACATTATTATTCATAGTGGCAGAAATACTCTCTTATACCAGGGCTGCTTGGCTGAGCCTGTTTTTAGTAGGAGGAATTTGGGTAATAATGAAATTAAAGATAAAATTCAAAACCATACTTATCATATTGGTATCACTGATTTTGATTATTTTTACTTTTCAGCAGCAAATACTTCAGAGGTTAGAGCAAAACTCCCAGGATTCATCAGCCAACTTATTTGACCACTTCTCTTCAATGACTAACATTTCAACTGATGCTTCCAATCTTGAAAGGATCAACAGGTGGAATTGTGCCCTTAAGATGTTTAAAGAAAGACCCCTGTTTGGCTATGGACCTGGTACATATGCTATGAAATATGCTCCCTACCAGGTCACTTCACAGAGAACAATAATAAGTACAAACTCCGGAGATGGAGGTAATGCCCACAGTGAATATCTTGGAGCAATGGCTGAAACAGGCATCATTGGATCACTTAGCTTCATTATTTTAATTATTACAGTAATTACAATAGCAATAAAGGCATATTCAGCCACAGATGATAAAAGGCTCAAGACACTACTTGTATCTGCCTTATTGGGCTTAATAACCTATTATTTTCATAGTATTCTCAATAACTTCCTTGACACAGACAAAGCATCAGTACCTTTCTGGGGTTTTACTGCGATAATAGTATCCATAGATTTATTAATAAAAAGGCAAAAAAATACCCATTCTGAGATTCAAAACGGGTAGAATATCCTTATTCTATTATTTTCAATAAACTAATGTTCCTATCTTTTCACCTGAAAGTACTTTTTTCAGGTTACCTTCTGTGTCCATGTCAAAGACAATGATTGGCATCTTGTTCTCCTTACACATTGCAGTTGCGGTGAGGTCCATTACCTTCAAGCCCCGTTGATATACTTCATCGTATGATATCTTATCAAATTTTACAGCCTTTGGGTTTTTCTCTGGGTCATCAGTATAAATACCATCAACCCGGGTACCCTTAAGCATTACGTCGGCTTCTATTTCAACAGCCCTGAGAGCTGAAGCAGTATCAGTTGTAAAAAATGGATTACCGGTCCCTGCAGATATAATAGCAATATCACCTTTAAGAAGGGCATTTATTGCTTTTGCCTTTGAGTAATATTCACCAATTGGTTCCATACGAATGGCAGAGAAAGTATGAGCTTTAATACCTTCCTTTTCAATAGCAGACTGAAGAGCAAGGCTATTAATAACAGTAGCAAGCATACCCATCTGGTCTCCCTTTACCCTTTCAAAACCTTTAGCGGCACCACTTAGTCCCCTAAAAATATTACCACCCCCAATAACAATACCTATCTGTATTCCGAGATTTGAAATCTCTTTTATCTGGCGGGCATAAGAGCTCAACCTCACAGTATCGATGCCATAACCTTGCGAACCCATAAGGGATTCACCTGAAAGCTTAAGTAAAATTCTTTTATATGGAATATTCATGTTAGTGATTTTTATTCAAAAATAGCAAAATCAAATTTAATCAGTCAATTCATCTAATATTACTATATAACGATTTTGAAATAATAGTTTCTTCTTTATGGTCAACCACGGGCTTAGGGTATATCGAACTTAATGTAGATATCCCTTTGGGATTATGAATTTCCTTTGGAGACATATCCTTTAATTCTGGAATCCATTTTTTAATATAATTGCACTGAGGGTCAAATTTCATTTGCTGTGTCCACGGATTAAAGATTCTAAAATAAGGCTGAGCATCGCAACCGGTGGAAGCGCACCATTGCCAGTTGCCGTTGTTAACGGAAGGGTCATAATCGACAAGGTGTTGAGCGAAATATTTCTCACCAAGTCGCCAGTCAATATGAAGATCTTTGACTAAAAAGGAAGCTACGATCATTCTCACTCTGTTGTGCATGTATCCTGTATTGTTGAGCTCCCTCATTCCAGCATCCACTATTGGAAAACCTGTTTTACCCGAGCACCACTTTTCAAAAAGGGCATTATCGTCATCCCATTCAATATTTTCATATTTCTTTTGAAAAGGTTTTCCGAATATTTCTGGAAAATGATAAGCAATATGAGTGAAGAAGTCTCTCCAGAAAAGGGCTCTAATTAAAGGGTGTTCCTCGTCGAAAAATCTAACTATTGTATGATAAGATTCCCTGATAGAAATGGTGCCAAATTTATGATGGGGAGATAAGTGTGAAGTGCCTTTTACAGAAGGAATATCCCTCTGTTTATTGTAATCTTCAAGGTTGTGAATCTCATTCAACAATTTAATTCCTTCAGAGCGTCCCCCTATTAAGAACCTCTCGTTTGATATTTCACTCTTATATTGACTAAGAATATCTGATTTAGGATGAAAATTTATTCCTTCAGAATAATAATTACTAAGTTCATTTTTAAGCGGTTCGGGAACACTTATCAATACTGCTTTTCTAAAGAAAGGAGTAAATAGGGAGTAAGGCTTTCCGTCAGCTTTTAAAAGTAATTCTGGTTCACATAACAATGTATCGGTACAGGGAATTAAGCGGACATTATTTTTTGTGCAAACACTTTCAATTTCCTTATCTCTGATACGGCTAAATGGGGTATAATCCCTATTTAGAAATACAGCTTGAACTTTATTTTCCTTAATCAGTCTTTCAATTATATCAGAGGCAATACCATTAAAAATATAAAGATGAGAGCCATATTTCCTTAAGTCATGGTCAAGCTCTTTAAGCGATTCTATCATGAAACTGAAGCTGTTCTTACCGAAGTATTGGCTTGTAAGCTGACGTTCATCAAGTATGAATACTGGGATAACTTTCTCAGAATTCTCAAGAGCAGAAATCAGGGCATTGTTATCCTGAAGCCTTAAGTCGCGCCTGAAAACATGAATAGATAAAGTAAAAGGGTTCAAAGTTTGACTATTTTTTGGATATTAGCCTTTCTTAAATTGTCATTAGATAATATTTCAAGGAAGTAAATACCCGGTTTTAGAAAAGACAGGTCAAAATATTGAGTACCATGTTTACCACTTTTAAAGAGGCTCCTTCCGTTAAAATCTCTTATGGTTATTTCAGAATAAGATGAAAAATCTTTTAAATGAATACCAAATTCAAATGGATTAGGATATACGTTAAACCTCTTTTCATTTATTGCCTTCGATGATGAAGAACTTAAACCCCTCAACCTGATAATTTCATTATTAAAAATCCGTGCTACTGCTTCATCATGAATTATGAGGGTGTTCTCATCATTCTTGGTTTCGGCAGAAGCGGTCCAGTTATGAGTCCCGGTAATTACCATAGGGTCTGAATCTTCATGATAATAGTCAACCACAGCAAACTTATGGTGAATAGTAGGGTCAGTAGGCCATGATAACCCGTTGGGATTAGAAAAACCCTCAATATCGGCACCTTCTTTTCTCATAAGTTCATATTCTGTACTGTCATATTCTACATAGTCAATAGTCCCAAAAACTTCAATCCCATCTTTGCTGATCTGCCTTATTGCCTGCCCCAGACCGTCGGAAGTAAATGCCATCATTGCAAGGCTAACTTCGTGGTTGGCTGTTTTAAGTGCTTCAATTATATGTTTTTCAGTATTGTCTGAAGGAGAAAAATACAACTCTACTGGAGTTCCATCAATAATGAATTTTTGTGGAGTATTCTGCTTCTTTCTTAAACCAAAAAAACTTTTATCATAATTGGGAGTATCTGAAGAACCTCCCCACATCTCATCGAATTCAGCAGTATAAGCTTTTGCCAATGATTTATCCTGAATACAAACAAGATTATTTGCGTCCATTACAAGGTTGTTATAAGTCCAGTTAACAGAACCGGTAACAACCCAGCTTGATTGTTCACTTTCTCGGTCGGCCACAATGAATTTATTGTGCATAATCCCATTCTGGTTCCCCCACATAACCTGAGCGTAATTCATGATTTCTGTAAAGAATGGGTCACTTGAGGTGTCATCAGTAATGATCCTAACCTTTACACCTGCTTTAGCTCTTTCAGTAATTGCATCGAAGATTCTGGTATTCTGCTTATCGCTGCAGGGGCAATGGTTTACTACGTCGTAAATTGCAATATCAAGAGTATTCTGAGCCCTTTGAATATAAGCGGCAATAGTGTCTGTAAATGAAGACAAATAGAATTCATCTGCTCCAGTACCGCCACTTGATGTCAACATTGTAAAAGAACCATATCCAAAATAAAAGTGCATTTCTCCGCTGGAATTAGACATGGTTGTGTAAGATTTTATATCGGAGGGAGTAGTATCATTACCCATTACAGAGTATGCTTTGACATAATAAATTTCTCCGGGTTCAAGATCATTAATAGTGATCTCATGTTCAGTGACAGAGTCCTTAATAACAATAGGACCAACTTCAATATCTATTGTTTTACCATATACCAACTCAGTAGTTGACAGTTCATTTGTCTTCCATTTCAATGTTACAGAGTTTCCGGAAATATTAATCTGTTGAGGTCCCTCAACGAAGTATAAAGGAGCGTTGATAATAACATCATCTGCATTTCTGGGTTCTATCTTATAAAAATCGAAAGAAAAATCAAGAACTCCTGTAACAGAATAAGAAATTCCTTCCTCGGGAGTGTACTTAAAAATAAAATCATTTATTACAACCGGTCCGCTTCCATCGTCTGCTTGCCATTCACCATAACCAAGGTTTGGATTTGTACAAACAACATTGTTTATTTTGACAAGTACACCTTCATAAGGCTCAGCAATTTCACCAGACTTCAACTCAACAGGTGCGGGAATCTCTTTCCCTGAAGCAAGTATCTGAAATGATGTTAATGTTTTTATCTCAGTGAGGTTATAATATTCAGTAACAGAACCTATAAGTAAAACTGAATCGCCTATTACCGGCATTGGATTTCTTGAAGGGTCGTAAACATAAATTCCAGACCATGCTCCTTGTCCATCCTGAACAAAGAATCCATTTCCGGCAGATACTCCTGTGACTATTCCTGTGATAGTCACCGATTGTCCGTCTAAGGGTGAAGTGTCCTGTTGCCCCTGTACTTCAGATATGGGAGTCTGACCTATAACAAGTATATTGCTAATAGCTAAGATTAAACAAATAAATAAGTGTTTCATTTCAGAAATTTTAACGAATTACTATCTTTTTATTATTCACCTTACCTGACGACTCTTCAATTCTTAAAAAATATACCCCTTTACCACTGTTAATTTTCAGAGAGACAACTTTGTCTTTAAAACCTTCTCTGTAAATACATCTACCTGTTATTTCAAAAACCTGTATCTGCCTTATAATGTTTTGTGATTCAACAAATATTTCATTGCAATCAGAGTTAAAATATATCTTAAACACATTATTTGCAAGCTCATTTACTGAGGAGAACGTAGAATTAAAAACGAAAACAGCATTATCAATAATATTGCCTGAAACATCACTTATTCCATTTATCGTCAGAGTATGGTCTCCCTTGCTCATGTTAGCCACCTGAAGAATAACTGTATTTCCTTCTTCATAACGATATGCAGCAATGATACTAATACCATCGCTGAAGTTATAATTAGATATTTGCTCTGAAGTCGTCTTATCGATAATTTCATCAAACTCAATAGTTATCCATTCCTTATCAAGAAGAGAGACATTTACAATTACTGGGCCTTCCTTATCATCTCCAGCCGAAAAGTCGTTTATATCTCTTGCAAGGATCTGATAAGTGTTTTGGTATTGACTTACAACTCCTGTCACATCTGTAATTCCTTTAGGTATCTTTTTACCAACTAACCTTGATCCGAAGCGTGAAAACAAAGTTAAGGAACCTGTTGAATCAGAAAAAATATAAGATGTATTCTCATCGGGGACTGTTAATCCTCCCTGTGTAAATACGACGTTTTTAATTTTGACAAGCATCCCTTCGTATTTTTCACCTACTTCTGAAGCAGTAATCTCAATAGGTTCAACCTCCTGATTGTTTTTAAAATTATAACAGTAACCAACTTCAGACAATTCAGTCAGGTTATTGTATTCGACAACCTTGCCGGTAACAACTACACTGTCCCCAACATGCCCTGTTTTTAGGGTTCCAAATACACAAATACCTGAATTTGGATCGTCACCCTGTTGTAAATAAAATGAATTATCGAAGTTGGCGTTAATTCTTCCGGCAATTGTGATTATTTTATCATTCATCGGAGATATATCTGTAGAACCCTGAACCTCTCCAATATTTGCAATATCTTCAATTTTAATATCTCTGCACAATTCGATAGAACCGTTTATCGAATTATTAAAACTGGATGTTGCTGCTGAAATAGTGAAGTAAAGAATATCTCCGCTGTTAAAATTTTCAAGATTAAGAATCGCAGAATATTTATTTCCAAGGTTAGTCATCAGGATCTGATTAGTTTCAATACCTAGCGACTTACCCCAGTTTATAGTTACATTTTCTATTTCTTCAATACATTCTACTGTTGCTGTTATTGTAACTTTATCTCCCGGCTTTGGAAAAACCGGAATCATATCAAGGCTGTCGATTAATAACACATCTGGCGAAAAATTATCCCATATAAGATCAGCAAACTTCGGATTGTCGACAAATGGATTTCTGTTCTGCTGAACAGTAAATATCCTTTCATTCCTTCGCCTTTCAAAATCAGAAGGAGGATAAAGCCTGTTCCATTGAAGAAGGGAATTTAGATCTCCATGCTGGGGTAGTGATGAAGACGTAGTCCCTTTAATCGGCTCAAGGTCTCTTTCATCATTCTCACCCTCATAACGGGTAGCCATATAAAAGATAATCCTTGCAACCTGTCCTTTGGTAGCAGGTCCGGGTTCCCAGTAATCGTTATTATACCAACATTCGCTAGCCTCAGTATGCTGATATCCATTTGGCTTTACATCCCTAAAATCCTTATTGCTACGGTCTTCGTTAACAGAAGCATCAGCAGGTCTAAGATTGTGGGCATCACCGTCCATTGGTCTTATCCCTGCAAAGTCGCCATGTGATTTAGCCCATACGTGTTCCCTGTTTATAAAATCTCCTCCCGTTCCATAAGCAGTAGCATCCTGAGACCTCTGAGTATAGAAAAGGATTACATTATTGGGATTATCCGGATCTGCATCAGAATAATTAATAATATACCTTGCCTGGCTATATGAAAAATCAACATGATTGCTGATAATATCATTCAACAAACTCTTAAGCTCATCACCACTTTTGCCTGAAGTACCATTATAATAACCTGCAGGTTGAGCAAAGACGATATTTGATAAAAGAAATGAAATAAAAACAACAATAAGAAAACGCATCATCCTTTATTTAAAATGTCATTTTCAAGCTCATGTTGAAAGATCTACCAAGTCCAAAAAATACTGCAGCAGATTTGGCGTCAAAAGAATTGTATGACTGACCATTGTACGGATCGTTATTTTGGGCATTTATGATCCTGTCCTTATCCAGTACATTCAGTATATTAAGCCTGTATTGAAACCTTTTCTTAAACAATCGGAAATTGTATCCGGCATGAAAATCAATAATATAATAAGCAGGGATTTCCCAAGAATCCTTTGCAGGTCCATGTTCTCCGGTTGCTTCATCATACCACGTATAAGAATTAGGTTTGCCATTAAGAGATATAGGATCGAAATCGGCATAATAATCAGCAAAGTATGTAACCTTTGGAGTAATATAAAGACCCCTAATCGGTTCCCACCTTATTTCTCCTACTATTTGAGTCTGCGCAGAATTACCCACATGCACTCCCTTAGCATCAAAGAACTGACTTTTAATAAGATTCTGGTTATCGTCATACACACGTACAGTATCGGCAGAATTCCATTTCCAATCGCCAAGCGATACTAATCCTTGCAAGTCTAAGTTATCAGTAATTTTAAAAATAAAATCAAACTCAGCTCCCATATGCAGGGCGTTCATACCGTTGATATTAACCGAAAACTCTTCATATTCCCCTGGTGAAGTTTCTACAGCAATCTTAGAAGCACTGTCAACAGGTTTATTTTCCCAAATAGTATAGTAGGTATTTAGATTAGCAGTAAAACGGTTGCTACTGTATGAATATCCAAGTTCAACTGCTTTCACAATCTCGTTTTTGATATCCCTGAACAATGTGTTATCGTAATCAAAAACATTATTAAACCTTGGAGCTTTACTAAGGAATCCAAGGTTAACAAAGGCATTCATGTGTTTAGTAAAGTTATAGTTAGCACCACCTTTAGCTGTAAATCCCGGGAACCAATTCCACTTGGTAAATTCTACTTTTTGTCCGTCGATATCTTTGTATATGAAACCATCACGCTCTTGAGCGTTGAAAGTTTTTCTCATTATTACATAGTCAGACCTCTGGTATCCCGAGTTGGCAGCAGTCAGGTTTACAAACGTACTAACCTTGTCATCTTTGTATTCCCATTGTCCGAAAATACCTCCCCAGCGTACAAATCCATCATTGTGAAAGTTGTTCACATCCCCCTCCTTAAGAATATATTTAGATTTGGTACTTTCATCCCAGTCTGTGATATAGTCAAACACTGCATAATCTCCTCCAAGAAGATCATATACCTCTTCATAGTGAATTCCCCTGTAACTACGAAGGTCTAAACCTCCTGAAAGGTTATTCCTTTCGTTTAATTCATATGTAATTGTTGATAAAAGTCCAAACCAGCGATGGCTGTTGACCAACCTTCTCATATAATTCCCTGAATTATGAAGCTCAGGGTCGAATAATGTATTTACTGAATAATCACTGCCATTTCTATCATATATTGATTGAAAATCCATAAGACCCAGAGAATCCCTTAAAGAAGCAGGAGTAGCTTTAGCTCTTACGCCCCCTCCATTACCAATTGAAAGATAAGCAATATTAGAAACAACAATTTTGTCATTCACAAGCCAAGTATCTTTAAATGTAAATTGGGGTTTGTGATACTCATTCACCCTTTCATTAAAAGGTACAGGTTTAGCATCTGGATCATCAGCAGTACGTGTAAGATATCCCCAATGTTGGTTATATCTTGTTCCGCGAGGAATAACCTTAGCAATATCCGTTTCAGGCACCCCTAACTTTCGGGCAAGATCAGAATCGAAATACTGTATAGGCAACATGTACGATCTCTGACCGTGACTTTGGGGTGCTCCGTATGCCGATAATGATAATGTATGCTTGCCAAGCTTCTTGTCAACCTTAAGGTAATAAAAAAAACCTTTAGTCCAGGTTTGATCAACCCATCCGTTTCCTTGCTTGTATGAACCTGCTGCAGTTATCGACCAGTTTTTTCCAATTTTACCTGAAGAATAGCCGAAACTTGTACGCAGGTATCCATCAGAACCAACTTCCTGCATTATACTTGCTTCCTTGCGACTGTCGAATCCTTTAGTTATTATATTGATTGTACCCCCAACAGAAGGAAGAGCAAGTTTGGATGCACCAAGACCTCTTTGAACCTGAATAGAACGTGTAACGGCATCAAGGCCAAACCAATTAGACCAGTAAACTTGTCCGTTTTCCATATCGTTAACTGGTACTCCGTCTAAAAGTACACCTACATTCCTTGAACTGAAACCACGAATTGTTACTTCCGCATCACCGTCACCTCCTCCACCGGTAGTAGCATAAACACCTGGAGTAGAATTTAAAACCATCGGAATATCCTGTGCTGCAAGTATTTCCTCAAGCTTCTTAGGACTTATCGTTGAAAAGGCTACCGGAGTTTCCCTTGCCCTTGCAACATCTGCCACAACTTTAACTTCATCAAGTTCAAGCGCTGTTTCAAGTTCAACATTTAAAACAACATTCTTCCCCTTTATTTCAAAATTCTGATTAAATGAAGTGTAACCAACATATGAGAATACAACTTCATATTTACCATTTGGTAATCCAATTTCGTAATTACCATTCAAATCAGTAATTGTACCATATGTTGTCCCTTTTATTAGGACATTTGCGCCTATTAAAGTTTCTCCGGAATTGATGTCTCTTACCCTACCGTTTAACTTATACTGAGCGAAAGATGATATAGCTGAAATCAGCATAATGCCGACAAATAGAAATTTCTTCATCTACTGCATCTTTATTTTACAGTAATTTTACAGCTTTCAAATTTATTGTCAGAATAAGAAACTGACAATATGTATAATCCCGATTTAATTCCTTGTAATTGGACAATTTGATTGTTGGAACCCTTATTGTAATTCCTTGTATAAACTTTCCTTCCATCTATCGACAAAACAGTAATTGTTGATATTGCCTCTGATGCTATAACTTTAAATGTGTTATCTAATCTTTCGAACGGTAAGATTTTAAGATCCCCTTTCTTAATATTTTTGCTTGAAACCGGAATATCAGATAAAATTACTTTAGCAGTAATCCAAGCGGTTTCAGATGTTCCATCATTAACAGAAACGCTCATGAACAAAGTATCCCAAGTACTTTCCAACATTGCTCCCTGATCAGATACAGTAATTTCACCGGTTTCCCTGTTTATTTTAAAGGGTTCTTTTCTAACGTCTTCACTGTTATACACATAATTACCCTTGTTTATAAAATATCTTAATGCATCACCTTCGGCATCTGAAGCCTCAAGTTTGCCCAAAACAGTACCGCCAGAGCTTTGTTTCCATATCACAAATTCGAATGAATCCTTAGCAAAAACAGGAGTTGCATTGGCCGGAGCAATATCGCATTTATGCCACCCTAGGTTATGGAATGTATTTGCTGATAATGAATCCCATTCAGCAAGAGGATTAAACATTGAAGGATTTGCAGTAACACCTGCAACTATATTTGATTTTCTTATAAGAGTATGATCGGCTGTAATCCCAATACCTACACCTGTGAAAAAAGGTGAAGTGTTAGTCCAGCTTCTAACAAGTGATGTTGAACCGGGCATTGCAGCTTCTGCAGGTCGTGGAGATCCCCACCTTGCGAACAAATCAACAAGGGTACCGTCAGTTCTTTCAAGCGCAATGGCATCATCACCATTATGATACAAAGCCTTGCTTACATCATAATCAGGGCAAAGGAATGCATCTGCTCGGTCTGCAAGCTGTTCCCAAACAGGAGCTTCCTGATCTACTCCATTTGGATCTCTCTTATCAATAACGCATACGTAAGACTTAAATGGTTTTAACTCAACATCTGGTAAAACAATATACCAATTTGAAGATGCAGGAGGTACATCAGCTCCGTTGGAATAACGGGTCAATCTGTAGTTCTTTAAATTTACTGCCGATGAAGTGGGGTTGTATACTTCGATAGCCTTATTATTCGACCATCCTTCAACATACTCAGAAATAATCAAGTCTGTCTGTGCAAAAAGGGAAGCAGTACATAATACTCCCACAAGTGTAAGTAAAAATTTATTCATTCTTATTCGCAATTAAAAGGTTAGTAAAGAAATTCAAAAATAAAATATTTAAACGAATAATATGGTGAGCTTTCCCCATATTGGGTTTTTTTCAGAAAATTTTAAAAAAAGAATGATTTCATTAAAATAATTAAACTTAAACACTTAAATATTAAATGTTAAAAAATGTTAAAAATCACACTCTTTCTTTATTCTTAAAAATAATAGGAATATTTTTATATTGATTTATACCTCAAAAAAAACATGAAAGAAAGATTGATTTTAATATTTTTTTGTCTCCTCCCAACAGTACTGTTCTCACAGGAAGAATTTGATTCTACACTGTTTGAGTTGAGATTTAATCCTGAGAATTTTATGTTGGATATGTATTCTAAACCCCAAAATTATCTTTCAGAAGATAATCTGGAAGAAGAAAATGTTGAAAAATATCTGTTAGGAGAAGATTTAATAAAGTTTAAATTAACTTATACTTACATCTATGAAAAAGATCGATATTCTTCATATTTATACAAAAGTCCCATTTTTAATTTCTATTCACGCTCATACCCAACAAGCATCAGTTTCGACTTCCACTTAAAACCTTTATTGAAACTCAACAAACTTGATATTTACTTTTTTGGTAGCGGAATGTTTTCAAATGAATGGGGAATCGACAGAAACGGAGCATTCCAAGTCTCTAACAGTCGGGACTTTCTATGGGAAACAGGTGTTGGGATTCAATATGAAATATATAAAAACCTTTTCATTTTTTATGAGTATTCAAAATTAAATAAAAATGAGGGGTTCTTCTCTTCTGACAATAAAACCAAATTTCCAAATTTCCATAGAGCAGGTGTTAAGTTTAGATTTTAATTAATCATTTCCCTTAAAATTATTAATATCGGATTTATTTATCTTCAATATATAATCAATTAGAATCTCTAAATTTCTAACTTTACACCGAGAAACAAATGTCGTTTATGAATAGAGCAAAATCACAAGTTGAAGAGATATTAATTAGAGACGGATACATTAATGAAGAAATTCCTTCAGGTATTAATATTAAGGAAGAGATATTAAGGCTTAAAAAGGAGAAGAATGCCGTCATATTAGGTCATTACTATATCAACGCAGAATTACAGGATATTTCTGATTTTGTAGGCGACAGTCTTGCCCTTGCACAAGAAGCAGCACGAACAAATGCAGATATTATTGTATTCGTGGGTGTCCATTTCATGGCTGAAACTGCCAAGATTATAAATCCTTCGAAAAAAGTACTCCTCCCTGATCTTAAAGCAGGATGTTCACTTGCAGAATCTGCTCCGATTGAAGATTTCAGATCGTTTAAAGCAAAATATCCTGAACACAAAGTTATCAGCTACATAAACTGCACAGCAGATCTTAAAACAGAGACTGATGTTGTTTGTACATCATCAAATGCGGTAAAAATTGTTGAAAGTTTTCCCAAGGATGCCAAACTAATTTTTGGTCCTGATAAAAACCTTGGTAACTACATCAATTCAATAACCGGTCGTAATATGGTTCTTTGGAACGGAGCCTGTATGGTACATGAACAATTTTCGGTAGACAAGATTGTTGAATTAATGAGGCTTAATCATGATGCTGAAGTCATTGCTCACCCTGAATGCGAAAAACCAGTATTGTTGCTAGCCAACTATATTGGTTCAACTGCAGGATTGTTGAAATATGTTATCTCAGGAAAAGCTTCAAAGTATATTGTGGCAACCGAAAGTGGAATCCTTCACCAAATGCATAAAGCATGTCCCGACAAGATTTTTATACCTGCTCCTTCTGCTGATTCAACTTGTGGATGTAACGATTGCTCATATATGAAACTAAATTCAATGCGCAAACTCTATCTGTGTCTGAAAAATGAGATCCCTGAGATTATTTTATCAGAAGAAATAATCGAAAAGGCCAGAAAGCCTATCGAAAGAATGCTTGAGCTTTCATAACCTTATCCTAAATATCTGAAATTTAACAGGTCATTAACAGGAAATAGTATTCTAAGTCTGTTTAAATCGTTAATTTTGGTTCACACAAAATCTAAATAAAAGATGCGTAGACTATTTTTTTTGATATTCGTCCTTTTATCTTTCAGTTTCGCTTATTCTGCAACTTTACCTGAATGGAATAATTCGAGAGGAAATGCAGCCTTGCAAGGAATCACCAATTATTCCTTCCCCCAGAAAATCAAGAAGAAATGGGCATTCAAAACAGATTCACCCTTCAAATCTGCACCTGTAATATCAGATGGTAAAATTGTTGTTGGATCAACAAACGGCGATTTGTTATGCCTTGATTTCAATGGTAAATTAATATGGAAGTATAGTACTGGAAATTCAATTGAAGGTCCTGCAATAATCAACAACAATATTGTTTTTTTTGGAAATCTTTCAGGTACTCTTTATGCTATTGACCTAAAAAAAGGCTCAAAGATTTGGGAATATAAAACTGACAATCAGATAATGGGAGCTCCCTCAATAATTGATACCGGCAAAAGGAAAATAATAGCAGCAGGAAGTTATGATTTCTATCTCCACGGTGTAGATGCTTTAAATGGAAAGGGAATTTGGAAATATGAATCAGACAACTACCTCAACAGTTCCCCTGCAATTTTTAATAATAAAGCTGTTTTTGGAGGCTGTGACGGATTTTTACACATAGTCGACATGCAGACAGGCTTACTGGACTCAAAGGTCGAAATTGCCACTTATGTGGCCTCTTCACCTGCGCTTTTAGAAAACAAGGCATATATTGGAGACTACAGCGGATGCTTGACTTGTATAGACTTGAATTCAAAAAAGATTATCTGGAAATATGAAAACAAGGATTCCGATTTACCTTTTGTTGCCTCCCCGTCTATTACTAATGATAGAATACTAATTGGAAACCGTGATAAATTTATTTATTGCTTCAACAAAAAAAACGGTAAAATAATCTGGAAGAAAAATACAGGTTCAAGGATTGAAGCATCTACCATTGTAAATAAGAAACAGGTACTTCTTGTAAATATGAGAGGCGACCTTATGCTACTAGATTTGCAATCAGGTAAAACCATTTGGAATTACGAGTTGGGGGCTTCGGTAATTAATACTCCTGCAGTTACAGAAGGTGGAATAGTAGTTGCCTGCAGTGATGGGAATATTTTTTTTCTAAATAGCGAAAAATAAATAATGGTAATTAAGTAATTAAGTAACTAAGATAAATCAGATTATAAATTTTAAAGAAATGAATATTGTCCAAATAATACCGGGTTCAGGCGGTTCTTTTTACTGTGGAAATTGCCTGCGAGACAGTAAATTTGTCGATTCACTTAAAAAGCAGGGGCATACTGTAATCAAAGTACCGATGTACCTACCACTCTTTTCTGATGAACATGATATATCTGATGTCCCGGTATTCTATGGGGCGATCAGCATCTATTTAAAACAGCTATATCCAATTTTTAGAAAAGCACCTAAATGGTTTGACAAATTGTTAAACTCAAAGCCCCTGATGAAGCTTGCAGCAGGCATGGCAGGCTCAACAAATGCAAAAGGTCTTGAAGAAATGACAGTTTCAATGCTTATGGGAGAAGGAGGTAAGCAAAAAGAAGAACTTAATAAGATGATAGACTGGATTGCTGAAAATTGCAAGCCAGATATTATTCACCTTTCAAATGCCCTTCTATTAGGTCTTTCTAAACGTATTAAAGAAAAAATGAATGTACCTGTATTTTGTTCGCTGCAAGATGAAGATGTTTGGGTAGAAGTAATGAAACCTTCCTTCAGAAAAAAAGTATGGGATCTTATGTCGGAAAATGCAAAATATGTAGATTCATTTATTGCTGTTAGCGATTATTATGCTTCAGCAATTAAACAATGGATGTATATACCTTCTGAAAAGACAAAAACCATTCACCTTGGTGTTGACCCTAGCGAGTATGAATACGTAAGTCCCAAAGACAAGAAACGTGAAATTGGCTTTATCTCCCGTATGAATTATGAAAATGGGCTTGATATTTTAATAGATGCCTTTATAGAGTTAAAGAAGCTTAAAAGGTTTGAGGATGTTCATCTTCATATTACGGGAGGCAGCACTGGTGAGGATTCTAAATTCCTTAAAGAGCAAAAAGGTAAATTAGAAAAATCTGGAATGAAACCTTTCTCTCATTTCTGGGACGGATTTGAAGGAAATCATCGTAAAAACTTTTTAAAAAGAATGAATATTATTTCTGTTCCTGTTAGAAATGGGGAGGCATTTGGAATATATCTTACTGAAGCAATGGCTTCCGGAATACCTGTTGTCCAACCTGCACTTGGTGCTTTCCCTGAGATAATTAATAAAACCGGTGGAGGTGTCATCTATGATAAGAATAATCCTGAGGCGCTTTCAAAGGCTCTTATTGAATTGCTCGATGATTTTGAGAAAATCGAAACACTAAGCACAAATGCACGCTCTGGGGTCGAAAAATTCTTTAACATAAATGAACAGGCTTTAAAGCTCACTGAAGTATATAAATCAATAAAAAAGGCATTCCCAATAAAATAGGAATGCCTTTCATATATGAGAATTTTATATTATTCGAAGTACTTAATATACCAATTCCTTTCGTCCATTAACAAGTTGTAAATAGATTCACGCTTGCCTGCCGGATATTTGGAACTAACCTTTTTAGCAAGGAATGAAGGATCATTCCTCCTCTTAGCTATTCTCATCAAGTCGTAATATCGTTCTCCCTCAAAAGCCAATTCCCTTGCCCTCTCCTCAAGGATATTATCTTCAAGGTAATATTGTTTTCCTAATAAGTTGCCTGTAAGGTCTACCCATCCTGATACTTTGTTAGTGAAAGGATCGAAAAAGAAAGTTATATTATTCAATTTAAAGGCTGATTCTCCGCTTCCTAAACTAACTCTACCCCTAACTCCACGTTGTGTTCTTGTGGTACTGGAATTATAATTACTCCCATCATTGATAATTTTTAGTGCATTTAATGTATATGATTGAGCATTTCCTTTATCATCTTCAAATTTCCAATAGTTATAAATTTCAGCTAGATATAAGTTTACACCACCTGCCCTATATATTATATAATTCGGATCTCCAGAAAAACCTGTACTTTTTATAGAGTACTTATAGACAAGTGTATCAACATTTTCCATTAAGCTTTCAACGCTCCTGTAATCACCCTGCCTTTTATATTCGAGCATAGCATTATAGGCAGGAACTTCAGAATTGTTTCTCACATAAATATAGGAATTTCCAAATCCTCTTATATCCTGACCAGGGTAACCAGGTCTAATAGTTCTTGTACTATCAAGTATTGTATAATCATACTGAACATATGCACCCCACCATTGCGACTCAAATTTATGAACACACTCTTTTGTTGGTTGTAACATATATTCGTTTGAAGACCAAGATTCGAATAAGCGCTGGAAACCATTTTGCTGTTGCTTGCTTTTATTAAACCAAATAGTGTAAATATGTTCCCGACTGTCAATGTTCACAAATATATTGTACCACTGATCGTCAGCAAAAGATTTATCAAGTTGATACCTTTTATTTGTTGAACTATTATAAAGAACTTTTTCAAAGTATAATGCGCTCTTGGAAAGGTCTCCTAAAGTCAAAAACATATGCCCTAATAGTGTATTATAGCCCCAATCGCTCCAAATAGTAACCTCCCACGAATTATCTTTATTTTCAATATAATGATTAACTCCAACAGCTTTAACTTTGTCTTCAAGTTCGTTAGTAAAATGGCGAATAACCATGTCTGTATCAAAATATTGCTTAGAAAGAGTAGTCTCCTTATTAAAGATAGTATCATTGTCATAACCATTTATACTATATTGCACATAAACACTATCTATATAAGTAACAGGAGAATTAATAAAATCGTTAATCTCTTCAATTGTAGTAATCCTCTGGTCAATGAACGGTACCTTGCCATATATACGAACAGCATTGAAATACGCCCATGCCCTCATACATAACGCTTCACCATATAGACGATCATAATTATTTACTTGTACCGATTTATCCAATACTTCAGGATGTTCTCTTTCAAGTATCGACAAAAAACGGTTTGATGCCGCAATCAGTTTAAAAAAATTCTGAGGAGATGCATATTTGTTTTCTTTTGAAATGTTGAAGTTATAGATTTCCATAATATCAACATCAGCATTTTCTGTTACAGTAAGGAGATCTCCTCTAAGCTCTCCCAGAACTACAAGCTGTTCAACAAGTTCTTGCTGTAATCCGTAAAGACCCATAGCAGTTGAACGGTATTCGTACCAGTCGTTAAATAAATCTTCTTCAGTAATTTTTATGTCCTGATCAGGTGAGAAAAATTCTTCACACGAAGTTAAATTTCCCATCAGAAAAAGGACTGAAATTATAATTATGACTGATTTTATTCTTTTATTCATAATCATGTCTCCTGTTTTATAAACCAATTTTTACTCCAATTAGAAACTGCCGGGGATTGGGAGTCTGCCCGTAATCAATACCCTGGTCAGCCAGGTTATAAGAAAAAGCAAATTCAGGATCGTAACCCAGATACTTGCTAAATGTAAATAAGTTAATTGCTGAGATGTAAAATTCAGCATTCTTAAACACTAAAAATTCATGAGGAATTTTATAACTCAAAGAAATGTTTTTCAATCTTATATACGAACCATCTTCAATCCACCTTGATGAGAAGTCACTGTTACCAATGGGATCGTTCCAGATCGCCCTAGGGACATCAGTAATTTGTCCTTCATATTGCCAACGGTTTAAAACATAGCTGCTTTGATTGGAAAAATCTTTCATCGATTCATTTTTATAGCGCAGGTAATTATAAACATCATTCCCCAACACAAAATTTAAAAATCCACTCAAAGATAGATTTTTATATGAAATAGTTGTTGAAATACCCCCAGTATAATCAGGTAGTAATGAGCCAATTACTATTTTATCGTAATCATTGATAATTTGGTCTTTCTCTCCGTTAGGACCGGAAATATCTTGAAATTTGGCATCTCCAGCTTTATAAGGCATACCTCTATCGTTAACCATATTTGCTTGCTCAGCTTCAGCTGTAGTAGCATATGTGCCATTAAATACATAACCATAAAAGCTATTTGCAGGAGCATCAACCATATTTACAATGCTGTAGTCTTTATATTCTGTAATAAAGATATTATTGTCTATCTCCTTAACAACATTGCGCACTTTTGAAATATTGGCTTCAATATCCCATTTGAAGTTTCTCCCATTTATTATTCTTACAAAAGCATAGGCATCCCATCCTGTATTTTCCATTTTCCCAGAATTCTCAGGCCTGAAATCAAATCCAAAATATGGGTCTAGAGGACGGTATATCAACATATTGCTGATAGTCGTTTTAAATACATCAAAATTCGCCCTTAACCTGTTTCCCCATAACGAAATATCAATCCCTGCATCAAGCTTGTCAACAGTCTCGTATGTAAGACTCGGATTAGGAATAGTTGCAGGATAAATACCTGTAGTTTCCCTGTATTTTATTACCTTATAAAAATTCGTAGCGTTTGACTCACCAATATCATCATTGCCAGTATGACCAAATGATGCCCGTAGTTTTAACTCTTCAAGCCAAGGTAACTGATTAAGAAATTGTTCATTAGAAACTCTCCATCCAATTCCTGCTGAATAAAATAAACCAAATGGGTTGTTAAATAAACTTATTGTATTTGCAGCCTTTCTACCAACTCTGGATGAACCATCTAGAGACACGACTAAAGTTGCAAGGTACTTGTCCATGAAAGCATAAGAAGCTCTTTCATAAAACGAGATCCAATTCCAATTTCTGTTGTCACCACCCATCTCACGAAGATTGTCTACTCCGTCGTTCAACATCCTGTATTCATCATTTTGATGCGAGTTCTTGCCAATTCCCCAATCATATTGAAATTGATTGGTCATAATATTCATCCCTGTAGTTGAGTTAAACGTATGTCCTGAACCTAATTTCTTGTTAAAAATCAACATTGTATTATTACTGAAGCCGTTAAAAGTATTAGTAGATGCTTTTGCAACGTTATATGCTTCTCCATCATAATACACTTCCATACCTAGGTTCGGCATGAAAAGTTTTTCTTTCAACGAATTGTAGGTTATCCCTAAATTAGTCCTAACCTGAAGTTCTTTTGATATATCAATTTCAAAACCAATAGCAGTTACAATGTGGTAATTTCTGGCACTGGCTTCAAAATTTAGTATTGTTGCTAAAGGATTACTTACTCCAAATTCGTCAACTTCGGAAAGCATTACAGTTTCTTTACCTTCAGTGTCGTACTGATATGGATTTAACAAAGGTGACTTTGCCAAACTTGTTAAAATTGGGCTGGTTTCTTTTATCCTGGCAGATTCTCTGAGATTTGATGTATAAGTATTGAATGAAACAGTAGCATTCATTCTTAACCACTTAAAAATATTCACCAAGCTTACAAAACGCAAATTGTAGCCATCATAATTTGTACTCTTTAAAATACCATCTTCATTAAGATATCCAAAAGATAAACCATAGCGTGCTATTTCGTCTCCACCCTTTACCTTAATATTAAAATTAGTGAAAGCAGCATCCTCAAAAATATATTTCTGCCAATCAGTGTCATGCTGATAGTTAATATACCTTTCATCGTCCGGCTCTACAAAAAGATTTTCATAAAATTCTACCAAATCTTCTTCGTACATTCCTGATGAATATACTAGTTCATTAGCAAAAGTCTTATGCTGTTGTGCATTCATTTGTCTTATGTATCTCCCTGGTTTCAATGATAAACCTCTCCTGAAATCAATCTCAAAAGATGTCTCTGTTGCACTAGGGTCAAGGGTTGAAATCATCACTACCCCATTAGATGCCTTAGATCCATATGCTGCAGAATATATAGCGTCTTTCATTATTGCAGCATTGGATATATCAAGCGGATTAATAGACTGCAGCGGATTGTATGAAAAACCATCTATCCCTGATCCAAATATACCCTGTGATTCCATAATTACTCCGTCCACAATATATAAGGGCTGGTTAGATGCGTTCAATGAGTTTATACCCCTTATAAAAGTAACTGCTCCACTTCCTGGTGCTCCCGATTGATTAACAACATAGACACCTGAAAGTCTTCCTTGCAAATACTTATCTATTGAAATTGAATAATTACTCTTAACATCCTTAAGCTGGAGCTCAGAAAAGGAGGCAATCATATCTTTTGATTTTTCTGGTTGAGTAAGTATTATAACTTCATCTTCACCGCTTACTATATCGATAGGTGTAACCATAACCTTTATCTCTTCTCTACCCCCGACAAAAATCCTTTCTCTTTTATAATCTGATGATGGGGCAACATTAATCCACTGATTATCTTTTGTCGTGTTTACAGTAAATTCCCCAACTTCATTTGTAAGAGAAGGCATTTCCTTTGATCCTTCTACACTTACCGATACATTGGGTATTGGTTTATTTTCAGGAGATACTACCTTGCCTTTTACTACTTGTGAATCCTGTGCGTTAACAGAAAGTAGACCTACCAGTAAAACTGCAACAGTCAATGCAAGTCCCTTAAGTTTCCGGCATATTGATTTATAATTCATCTTTGAACTTATTAGCAATTCGGGTGAAAACCCTGTATTTATTTTTATATCGATTTTTTGTCTCATATCATACCATTTAGAATGAAAAATTCAATACAAGGTTTTTATCATGGATTTTCAGTAATCTTATCAATCATGTCCTCAGTCACACATTCGACGTAATCAAGGACAAGACCGTTTGCTCTTATCATTGTTCCAGGACCTCTGTATTCAAATCTTACCTTAGCTTTACCATATTCTGTTATGTTTTCAACCCAAAAATCGAACTTATTATATCTGCCATCTGCAACAAAACGTACTCCAGGCACCGAACTTGGTATAATACCCTTAAGTTTGATAAAATCATACCAGTCAAAAGTCTTGACCAATTCATCGTTAACATAAATATCGTACACTCCCCCGTAGTCCATGTGTGTCCTTACAACAAATAAATAACGTCTCGGGAACAGAGGTTCAGTCTTGAATTCCATACTGAATGCTCCTTCATACTTTAATGGGAAGTTGACTATAAGAATTGAATCATTTGAAGCAGTCCCTACGTTATCAGCATCAGGAACAAATGTCTGTTCACTTATTACTGTCGTACTATCACCCCAAGAATATTTATCCTTTCCTAAAACTTTTAACAATGATTCAGCTTCAGTTCTTAAAGGTCTCAAATATAAAGAGTCAAGTACTTCAAAATAATCATAATCATACACATAACCATTACTGCAAATGGACTTATCTACAGGAAAATAATCTAAAATCACATCATCACCGAGAATGTTCCTTAAAGTATCCTTTTCAAAGTCAACAATCTCAAGCTGATTGCTAAATACCCCCCTATCCAATAAATAAGGTATCAAAACCTCTTGTTGCCATTTATCTGGTATATCCTGATAAGTTGTATAATCTCCACCGATAGATAAAGCCATTTTAGTCAGAGCCTGCTGATATGTTTCTTTCTTTGGGAAAACTAAAGTTGCAGATTTTAATCTGAATTCCTCTGACACTTCAAAGAATTCTTCTTCAAAAAGATTAATAACTGTTACTACAGAATCATAAATTGTGTTCCCTTTTTCATCAAACCCAAGTGGTTTACTTCTCTCTTTGTCAAGTACAATTGAATCTTTTTCGTCAATGTAAATTTTAAGTGCGGGTATATTTTCACTTATATATTCATATATACTTGGGTGAGGACTTGCAACCTCTCCAATAATAAAATAACGACCGTTCTCATACAAAGGACTAGTAAATGCTACAGGTATGTCGTCAAATAAAATTTTATCACCAGTATTTTCAACTTCAGCAAACTTTAAAAGAAGCGTCTGTACTTTTCTCTCCCCGGCAATATTATTAGGTTGGATATAATACTTAAGAATATGATAAGCTAAATCTTTTTTACTGATTTCTTTATTTGTTGAGTATTTTTCTATTGCATTATTGTCGGGTACAAATAATGTGTACACATCGTTGCAACCTTCAAAAAACAACGAATCATCAAGGTTGTATTTCTCAATAAGCCCGACAAACTTTGACACGCTACTTTCACTCTTCAACGCTGTCCAAACACTCTGGTTTATAGTCACAGGTTCAGTAGAATAGTGTTCATTCCAGGTATCGTCATTACAACCCCATAAAAGTGAAGTAAATATCACTGTAATTATTAAGTATATTCTTTTTTTCATTTTTCTGATCATATTATTATTACCTGTAATTATATAGGTTCAAAACGGACAACATCCCAATTGAAAAATCCAGGAATTAAAGACTTCACTGTAACAACATGAGATTCGTATGAAACTATCGAAACAGTTCCAAGCTCTACTTCAATATATGGTGCTTGTGCTGTACCCCCCGTTGTCAAATCAACAAGTCCTCCGATTTTTACTCCATCAAAGAAAATCTCTACCAGTGCGTTATCAGAACTAAATGCATGAGCCCTAATGCTTAATTCGTAATTTCCTTGAACAATTGGTGGCAATGTATAACTTATTGAAAAATCTCCTTCCATTACTAAGTAATTGAGGTTCCATGCAGTATTTGTTTCATCATCAGTTTGCACAAATAATAATTGGTCATTACCGCCGGTCCATGTCAAAGAAGTAAGTAATGATGGATCCTCAACAATAAATTCACCTCCCTCTTCACGATACTGATTAAATAATATTTCTTCGTAAAATTCAAAACTGAGTTCAGCGATATTTGCTTTTACAGGAACCATTAAATGATTCAATATGTGGACTACTCCACTCTGTGTAAGTACATTGCTAATATCGTAATAAAAAGTAACGTATTTGATAAAAGTTGTATCTCCAGGACTTACCAACAGTGTATCCTCGCTGTAAATCTGAATATCAAGTTTATCCTTTTCAATATCAGGTTTTGAGATTGTTATAGGACTATCGGCAAATGTAGTGTAGTTAGTTGATTTAGACGTTACTGATTCAAAGTCTGACAAAAAATAACTACCTGATAATATATGATAGCCCACAAAATTATGAAGTGCATTAAATTCATCTTTATAGTCAGAATTTTCAGGGCTAATCCTTGAAACGAGATCATTGAAACTGAATATTTTGTTTTTATTGAATACTGAATCCGGTTCTATTAAGAGGGTTAGTGGATTTTCACTTACAGTATCACGTTCAATAACCCTACTGAGGACACTTTCAAATCCAGTAGCCTTTACTGCTTCAGCAAAAATTGAAAATGAAGGATTTTGCATCAACCACTGATAGGATGAATAAGTAACAGGTTCAAGTGCTTTGCCTATAATATGTACATAACCATTCGATACCTCAATGTTACTTTCCATAACAGGTGCAATGTTATTAACTTTATAAAATGAAGAGTCTTCAGTCATCTCAATCCCGATAGTAAGATACTCCCCGTCAAGGTTAAGTTCAGGTAAAGCCCCAAATGGAAAATCATTTGATATTATTGCAATGTCAACAACATGGAATCTCGCCATAGCAGCAACATATTCCTTATCAGACAACAATTCTTCAAATGTAGAAAACCTTGAACTTTTATCGATAAAGTCATCAATTGCTTGGTCGGTTGGTAAGAACAAAGTATAACCATCGCCATTAGGATTATATGCACTTACCGTTTTATCAAGTCCCCCTGCTTTAAGTATTTGCAAAAACTTTGAATACAAAGAATCATTGTCTTCAACGTAATCGTAAATTGTCTGGTCAATCATATCCTCAAAACCAGCTTCTATAGGTTCTCCTTTATCGCATGATTGTATGGAAAATGCGAGCAAAACAACTATAAAAATATATATAACCTTTTTCTTCATACTACTTATTATAATACGGATTCTGAACCAGATTAAGATTTCTTTCCAATTCTAATTTATAAATTGGCATATACCATCCGTTAGGATTCGTAAGTTTAGAACCTAAAATTCTCTTTTGCGTAGAGGGAACATTCTTTATTATCTGCTCAACTAGCTTTTCCTTCCTGGCGTAGTTATTCCTTCTACCCATTCTTACCAGATCAAACCATCGCTTTCCTTCAAATGCAAGTTCAAGTGCCCTTTCGTTCAATATCGCATCTTCGTATGCAATTGGAGAATCAGCAATAGAAAGTAATATCACCCCCGCTCTTTTGCGAATTTCATTAATTAATTCCAAAGCTTCATTGTATCTCCCTAACTGTGATAGAGCTTCTGCTTTCATTAATAACACTTCAGCGTATCTGTATACTATCCAGTTGGCTCCCGCCTGCATATAACCCGGGCGAACAGTATTACCATCAGGTTGAAGTCCGACGTACTTCCAAATAGTATAATCGTCCTCCATATTTTTTCTAATAGATATATCTTCACCCCTAAAAGGTTCATTTGAATATTTCCTTGAAAACATCTGGACTGCTGTAGCACTTGGATCAAATTCCCTCCCATCAACCTGGGTCATACCATAAATATTATTCCTTTGATTCTGTAAATCATCAAATTGAAATTCAAAAATGCTCTCAAGAGAATTTCCCGGATAATAATTTCCAAACCATAACGCACTTGGTAACAACTCAACTTTATCCGACATGATAATATTATCAACATGTTCTATTACAGCATTATAGTCAAACTGCCAAAGAGCAATATCGGCAAGTAATGCTTCACAAGCTTCCTTAGATGCCCTACCCTTAATTTCAGCAACCACAATGTAAGTATCAGATAAATATTTCCGCGCTTCTGAAAGATCTTTCCTCAAAGAATCAAGTATCGCATTCCCGTCAGTCTTTGTAACATAAAGTTCAGCATCATCTGTCTCGCTTGGTTTTGTTATATAAGGAACATCCTTAAAAATCCTGACTAAGTAGAAATAAGCAAGACTTCTTATAAAATAGGCCTCTGACACAAAACCTTTAAGCTGGTAATCAGTAAAGGTCTTATCAATCTCTTGAACACCAGCAGCATTATCAATTATCTCGTTACAGTAATTAATTACTTTGTAGAAATTTTCCCAGTTACAAAGCCAGTTGTCGGGATATATGTTACCGTTCATTATATTCCTGACATTTTCATCAAGATTAATGTCATCAGTAACCATGTCTCCTCTCGACTCACCATGGATGAACATCAGATTATCCATGGTCGAGAATGTGCTGTATGAAGCCATAAGTACTGCTTCTACGTCTTCCTTGGTCCTCCAGAATTCCTCTCGGGTAAGACCGCTTGGAGGTAGAAGTTCAAGCCACTCCCCACTGCAGCCAAACTGCATTAACAAGGCAATGGCAATGAAGAAATGCGTAATTTTTCTTTTTATATTCATCTGTTTGAATTCTTCAACCGACTTCTTTAATATTGAATATATGTATTTCATATTTATAGCTTTTCAGGATTAGAAATATATATTCACGTTAGCAGTAAACATTCTTGAAGGAGGGGTTCTCGCTTCATCTATACCTATCCAAAATGGGTCAGTAGCATTCTGACTGATCTCAGGGTCTTGTCCTGAATAATTTGTAAAGGTCAATAGCTTGCGGGCATTAAGACCAAGTTCCATACGTTTTAAACCCATGGCGTTACATATCCTTTTGGGCATTTTATAGCCTATCTTAATACTATTAAGCCTCAGGTAATCACCCGGCTCAACATATCTGTCAGATCCAAGATTATTACAAGGGTGGTTTTCAAATGCACGTGGTAACATGTTAGGCTCATCCTGACCCTGCACTCTCCACCTGCGGAGAACAGCCTTACTCTGATTATTTCTGTCACTCATACCCTCAGTTTCAATAGCAATCTTGTTTATAATATCAAAACCAATACGATAATGGAAACTGAGTGTAATATCAAAATCTTTGTAATTAAAAGATGTTCCAAAACCTCCAACAAAATCAGGGTTAGAGTCTCCAATGTATACTACGTCGTTTAGGTCAATCTTTGCATCATGGTTACGGTCATTGTACCTGGCGTCACCACCTTTAAAGGTATAGGTACCCATATATGTCAGAGGAATAATCTTTCCATCCGAATCACGAAGTATTTCCCCATTTTCGGCTCTGGCAACTACATCTTCATCTTTTGACCAAACACCCAAATACTCGAACCCAAAGAAAGATCCTATCGGTTGTCCCTCAACAATTCGCAATGGGTACTGTCCGTTAGATATAGAAGTTGACTTCTCGTTATTGAAGTTCTCCGGTAACTTTGTAAAACTGTTTACATTGTGCGATGTATTGAAGTTTACACTCCATACAATATCTTTTGTTTGAATTAGCTTCCCATTAATCATTAGCTCCCAGCCATCATTAGTCATTTCCCCACCGTTAAAATACCTAAGCTGATTAAACCCTGAAGAGTATGGTATATCATAAAATTGGAACAGCAAATCTGTTGTTTTCTTAGTATAAATATCTGCTTCAATATATAACCTGTCTTTGAAAAGATTTAGGTTTATACCAGCATCAAATGATTCAACGTTTTCCCATTTTAGATTATCAAGCTGAATCCTTGAGGGTGATATTGTTGGGTTCCCTACATATGAACCTGATCCGGAAGTCTCATAAAGAGCATACCTGGCATAAGTGTCCCCCGGTTGCCTTCCTGCTGTTCCCCAGCTAAAACGGAGTTTACTTTCACCTAACCAGCCAGCTTCAGCAAGAAATGGCTCATTTGAAAAACGCCATCCAACTGAAACCCCTTTAAATAATCCCCATCTGCTATTTATCCCAAAAGCAGAACTTGCATCTGCTCTTGCATTAATCTGAACCATATAACGGTCCAATAGTTTATAGTTAATATTTGCTACTGCCCCAAGATCTCTGTTGTCTCCAGACCCTGAACCAATCCAGTTAATTTGGGCATTAACAGATGGATCCTGAATATCGACCGATGGGGTACAGTTCGTTTGAGTGTTCATCCACTCATAATTTGATTGTGATGTTACCCATGAAAACGCACCGGAAAGATCGTGAATCTTAGCATCAAAGGGGGCATTGATTGTTATTTGTGACTCAGTCCTGATTGAAGAACTGATATTATTCCCTTCTTCAATTTTGTTTACTTGCCAATTTAACCAATCAACTCCCAAAGCACTGTAAGGAAGAAAAGTATTGCTCTTTTCACCGTTATACTGAAATGATAATGATTGTCTGAACTGAAGCCAGTCAGTAATCATATACCTTAGTTTGAATGTAGTCTCCAGACCATATTGTTTTTGATTTCTATTACCCAGTTCGCCAACAGCTACCGGATTAAAAAAATCAGTTCCGTTACCTTGGTAACTGTTAATCGGTGTGAAATATTCACCGGTTGGGTTTCCTTGATTGTCATACTCCCAAATACTCATATTAGGAGCTTTAATGTAAGCCATTTTCCTAATGTTCATTTCATTATATTGGCCAACATTCCATGCATAATTCCTGTCAATATCGTTGGTTGTATAGCTGAAAAGAACAGTATACATAAGTTTCTTTGAAAGAATGTAGTCAAGATTGATACGGGTTGAAAACCTTTTTGATCTTGTATTTATTGTGGTTCCACCTTCGTCGAGATAACTAACAGAAGCAGAGTAACGTGTTTTATCACCACCTCCTGCAAGCGAAAAATAATGGTCCATTGTCTGCCCCACAGTTGTTATTGCACCAAGCCAGTCAGTATTCTGTGAATAGTTATAAAACTCATCAAAATCCGGATCATAGGCAATTTCTCTTGGAAGATCAAATACCCCACGTGCGTTATGTAGTTCTTCAAGCTGAAGCATTATGTATTCATCACCATCCAACATTGGAATAGGGGCAGGTTGAAAATTAAAACTGTGTTTATATTGGTATTCGAACTGAACATCCCCCATCTTTCCCTTCCGGGTTTCAATAAGCAAAACTCCATCTGCACCTTTTGATCCGTATATTGCTGTTGCACCTGCATCTTTAAGAACTTCAATCGATTTTATGTCCTGAAGTGCAATATTTATCATGTTGCTTATATCTTCCTGGTCTGCAGCACTAAGGTCAATATCCTGTTGAACCCTGTCCTGGGGAATTCCGTCAATAACAATCAAAGGCTTATTGTTGCCAATTGAACTCAGTCCTCTGATAACAATCTGAGAACCTGAGCCCGGGTCACCTGAAGCACTAATAATATCGAGTCCTGAAATTTTTCCTTGTAAGGCATCAGCAGCAGAAGAAACACCACCTTCTTTCATTTCCATGAAGTCAATTTTTACTGACGAAGAGGCCTTATCACGGTCTTCAATGTTTGTCAATCCGGATCCTGAAGTCCTTGTTGCGGTAACAGTAACTGCATCGATTTCTACATCACTCGATTCAAGGGCAATACTCATCGGACTGTTGGCAACCGGCTTCACATCCTTACCATGATATCCAATTACACTTATACGAAGCATATTGGAAGTAAAATCTTTCATAGTGTAAATAAAGTCACCATTAATATCAGTTGTTGTCCCTCCAATAATTCGGTTATCCTTATCTATCTCAGCAATAGTTGCACCAATAATTGTTTCTTTTCCGTTCTTATCGAACACCCTTCCCCTGATTACTTGCCGGGTTTGTGCTGCAACATCCGCAATGCAAATCAGCATTAAAGCAAAAACCAGAATGGTGTATTTATTTATTCTTTTCATAAGAAAATTTTTCTTTTTGGTCAAGTTATTTAACATCCAACAAATCAGGCATAAAAGCTTTATCAATTTTGTGTACAACACCGGTCGACATAATATTTGGGAAATTAGTTTCAGAACCTTCACTGAGGCTCCTCGCGGTTATCAAATTTGATAATGAAGATTCGCTAACAGTTAAATAATTATTGTTGTTCTTCCCTTTAATTATTATCTGATCAATGCCGGGCTCAATATATATCTCTGCATTTTTATTACGCCCTCCGCCAACGGGAATTTCGTAAATAGTTTTATAATAACCCGGAGATTTCTTTCCATCGGTGAAAATCATATCATCCTGAACGAAATGTATCTTTATAAAATTTTCAAGATTTTTCCCTGAAAGAGTATCCGCCTGTATATCTATTAATGCCTGATCTGAAGGTGCAAAAACCGTATAAATCTTATTGTCAGAAATAAAGGTGTACTTGTATTCCTTAGGAAGCACATATCCTGCCTTATCCATAAGGTTGTAAAAACCTGGGAATCCTGATTTAATTTTCTGGTAAATTTCTTCGTTTGCAAACCTAAAGAATGCATCAACACTATAAGTATCACCATTGTCTGTATCAGTGCTTATTTTTTGTGGATAAAGTGTAACATTGACAGATCCCTGATATCCAAAAGTTGATGAAGCAGTACCACTCACTGTCCTCTTTTCGTTATCCCAAATCAAATGATTTCCTGCCAATGTCTTTAAGAATTCCTTCCTGGCAATTCCATTGGGAGACTCAACTGCCACCTGATTAAGTAGCAACAACCTTATATCATTTTTCGAAAAAGTATATCTTTTCATTGCAGGGGCAAGCAATTCAGCGGTAAAACTTTCCCTTACAATATTATTAGACTTAACGTAATTGTAAAATAGAGATGAGTCAGTTTCAAGCTTAAAGTCCGGAACAGCAAAAAGCATATTCCCTGAACCTTCGCGTTTAAGTGCTGATATCAACCCTGAAAACTCAATCGCGTTCATTAATATCTTGAACCCTCTCTGCCTATATATTGGGCCCGTTATACTTTTAAAGGCTCTTGGAATAACAGCTTTGTCAACTCCAATAAATGTACAGTTGCTTCCGTATTCTTTTTGAACAATATCTCCCTGGTTTATCCTGATAATATCTGATTCCCCATTGTAAAAACCATTGTTTAAATCAGTCTCATAAATTGGATTGGTCGAGAAATATGTATTTGCTATTATTCTTTTTATCTTATATGGCATTGCATCAAGGCTACCCCACTGACTACTCCCTTCCACATACTGTCTGATAAATTCATCGAAAGCTTCGTTTGTTGGTGCAACCAATCCATGATGAAAACGAATGGTAACATTTCCAGGCAATCCTGATCCAGTTGCGGGCGCTTTTGTCTTTTCACTGGTAATATTGAATGCAAGATCAGTATAGGTTAAATCAAATAATGAATCCACCTTGTAACCTTCATTTGCCCCAGGCTGATCAAATGTTTTATCTGGGTTGTAAGAAAAATTTGGAAACTGATTTACTAGCTCCAGAAATTTAGAATAGTCCTGTTGATCTTTATCTGAACGAAGAATTTCATCAGCGTTTTTTAATGGCTCAACAACCCTATCCACCCTATAAATAAATCCGTTTTCAGCAAATATCTCATCTCCCGTAATCTTTGCATTTACAAAAAACATGTCATCAAGATTTTCAAACGACCTATTGAAATAATATGAATAGTCAGATAGCTGAAGATTGTAAATAGAAAAATATTCAGAGTAAAATACCGGCGCAAATTTCCTGGAATCAGTAATCACCCTCCTTGACCAATCCCCCTTTGTCGAATCAACAATTATATATTTATCAATTTCATTTGGCAATGCCTTTACTCCATACTTAGTATCTTTCTTAAGTAATATTGTCTCCCTTTTGAATCCCCTTGGTTTATCATTGAATTCATCCTCTGGATCAATCCATCCGTGCACGTCAAGCTGCCTGAGTTGAATCTTACTCCATGGATTCTGAACAATGTGATATTTCACCATTGAGGTAAGCTCATCTAGAGGAATATCAGAAATCTTCTTATATCTGGAATGATTCGAAAAATAAAGATTAAATGCTTCATCCGTCGGAGCAAACACAGTATAACTTCCTGATTTATCAATGATGCTGTCATATCCTGTTAACTGAAGACATTCAGTAAATGTCTTCAGGTCATCCTCTTCCTTAATCTGAGAATAAACCTTACCTGTTAACCATTCCGGCCTTTCATACTTGTCAAATTCTTCTTCTTTACACGAAAAAATAGATATTGCAAGTAAAAATGCACCAAAAAAATATTTTCTTTTGATCATCTTTTCTCTAAATTAAAATATAATGTTTTAATATCCGACAAATGTAATAAAATGAATATTAATTCACAGAGGTTAAAAATTTCGTTTTCAAATAATTTTATAACATTTGTATCATTCCTAAAAGTTCCTTCACCAAAAAAAAATTCTACTGTAAAACATCAGAAAAATTTATCGTATTTATCTGCACTTTAAATATGCCTTTAAGAATTGTTCAATACAATTATATCATTGCTAATATAAGTGAATACTAATAAAATCAATTTCCCTTATAATTATTTATGACATTCTTGGTCATCAATACCCCCCATTTTTCTAATCAATCTTAATTGAATAATTTTAATTTTTCCATTCAAATAGGGGTAGAATTTGATTAATAGGGGTTCAAAAAAAACATCGTAATGTGACAAAAGAAATAATTGTCCTCCCAAATTGCATGATAAATATGGATATATTTTATAGTACGTTTTTAATATCTTTAAATAATTTCTAATTTTAAGGTTCCTTAAATTAAAGAAACACTTAAAATGAATATTTAATCAAATTGATATCGTATAAAATTCAATACAAGTAAACATTATTAACATAAATTTTAAGACTATGAAGTTTAAACTTTTACTCTTACTCCTTCTGGTATCTGCCTTTTATTTAAGGGCTCAGAAACTACCTTACCAGAATCTGATTTTCTCTGAAGTCAGAATGGATACTTACCACCATTCCTATGTGGAATTATGTAACATGGGGAAGGATACTATTGATTTATCCCAGTTTGATGTGGGAAGTGTTTCACCATGGTCAACTGCTCCATGGGATACTGTAAACGCATTCTCACGTGCTGCTGATGGTTTTGTGAAGCTCCCGCAAAAGAAGCTTTATCCGGGTGAAACATTTCTAATTGCCACAGTCCGTGACTGGGGAGATGAACAAGCAATCCTACACCCACTTGAAAATGGAGGTTCTAATACAAAACACGACATGTGGATGAAAGCAGACATGCAAATTCATGCCTCAGAATCACCTACTTCAGACCCTACAGATAGTATTTCTACCGGAGCAAACGCCTTAGTTTGCTGGTCTGGCACTTATTGCTTCTATTTAATGCATCATTACACTCCATATGATTCGATTGTAGTTGATGCTGTTAATGGAGTTTTTACTAGTTCTACCTCAACACGTCCCGGTGATTATGGCGCAAGCGACGTTGCCGGTGTACCTGATGCTACCGGTAATTCTATCCTAGTACGTAAATACAGCGTTACAAAAGGTACTACCGATTGGGAAAAAGCCCGTGGAGTTGACTTAACTGACTCAGAATGGCTGCCTGTCCCAACTCTTGTAAGCGGTGGATGGGAAATGGGTCGCAAGGAATTCTGGACAATAGGAAATCATGGCGATTACAGACTTAATGCCGACAGACTTAAATCAAGTTCAATCAAAATTGACTGGACAAACAAAACTATGGATGTTGACTGGGGTGCACGCCGTCAGGACTCTATCATGAACGAATTTGAATATGTTGACGGTATTGCATGGAAATACCATTTCACACACAACAAAATTGACTCTGCCTATACATCAGTAAGGACAGGAGACTCTCTTACTTTATATTCATGCGGAAATCAAATGGATATTCAGAAGTTCGGTCTTAAATTATTACCTCCTATCACTTCTGAATGCAGAGTTCTGCCCAAAAATGGAAGAAACAATAATGGAACATGGTACACACCTTATGTCGTAAGCGAATATGGATCTGTAATGGATACAATTTTCACTGGATATAGTGAACGAGTTGACTCACTATTAAAATACCTCGAAAAACCTGAAAAAGCAAAATGGGAAATCGTTTGGGTAGATGGTGTTAAAAGACCTGACATTAAAAGAGGCGACAAACTTAAAGTTACTGCTGAAAACGGTTCTTCAACTAAAGAATATTTTATAAAAGCTCAATTGTATATTCCTAGCCATAACGCAAACCTTGCTTCAATAACATGGCCTGATATTCCTGAAGATCTTAAAGGAATTTACGGATGGAAGGGTGATACTATACCTGATTTCTCTCCAACAAAATTCAATTACGTCCTTAAAGTTCCTGCAAGCTGGGACGGAATTCCAGCTCTTGTTGCAAAACCTGAAGATCCTGATTGTAAAATTAATGTTGTTCGAGCGCCTTCCCTTTTTGGTTCCACCGATGCAAAAACTGTAAAATTCTATACAACTGCAGAAGATGATACTACATTGCTCACTTACAGTATAAGGCTTGAGAAAGAATCTGATGTTTCAGGCAATGAACAACCCTTCCCTGCTGAACCATTCTTCTCCGAATTGATTTTCCGTGCAGGATGGAGACAATTCTTCCTGGAAATATGCAATCCTGGAAATCAACCAATTGATTTGAGCTATTATGTAATAACACGTACCAGTGGTCAGAATCCGGGGGATGCTATAAAAACCGCCAGTACTGATGCTGATTGGGCAAGTAGATTTAACAGATATGTTCCTGGCTTAGTGTGGCAGGATGAAGCAAGCTGGCAGGTTCAACCAGGAATATTACAACCTGATCTAAGCGTCAATCCAATTGTTGAAGGTGGAGACGTATTTGTACTCGCTTGGGCTTTCCCTAATGACCAGGATGCTACTTCTTTCTTATATCCGGCTTTTGACGAAGCAGATGTCAATTTTAAAAATGGCTATAACCCATGGGGATATGAATTTACTACTGAAGATGCAAATACAAACTATTCAAATATTTGTGGGGGATGGCATGGTACTGATTGGATTTTATATAAAATTGTTGGCGACTCAGTTCGTGAAGGCCTTAAACCGCTTGGAGATCCTAATGATGTTGAGGTAATTGATGTATTAGGCCGCTGTGATGGTAATTCATGGGGACTTATTGAACTTCCCAATACAACTTATGATCAAAATTCCGGATTAACAAGGCTTCCTAGTATTTATAAAGGTAACCCTGAACCCGCTGGTTCTTTCCTCGATACTATTACTGATAAGCCTTCTGAATGGTTCTACCATACTGAAGCATACTGGACAGCTGAAGGCTATCCATATCCTGAAGGTCGTAGTATGATTTGTAACGATATCGGTTCACAGGAACTTGACCCAATCACTGAATTCATTTCAACAGTTGCTTCTGCTTCATATACTGTAAGCAAAGGGTACTCTTTAAGTGAAACAATTGGTGGTGGTGTTCAAACCGGAACTACTATCGATCAGTTTATGCAACGCATTATTACAATTGAAGGCCAAACTATTACTTTAACCAGAGGAACGACAGTCCTTACGGGATCAGATCCGCTTCAAAACGGCGATCAGATGACTGTTGTATCTCGAAATAAGAACAATACTACAAAGTATACAATTAGTGTTACAGCTGAGGGCCTCGACAATAATGCACTGCTAACTTCTACAAAGTACACTGTTGCTGTAAATGAAACTACTGGAACTATTTCTGGCTTCAATTTTGGTACTACATTAAAAGAGGTATTCGAAAATTGTACGCCTCCAGCAAATTCAGCACTCTATGGTGCATTCAAATCTGACGGTTCTTATGCACCGTTTGTTCAGATGAAACATGATTCAACTTATGCTGACGTAATTGCTTCTGACAATATCTTCTTCGAAGTTATCGCTCAAGACGGTGAAACAAAAATTACTTACCAGTTGAAACCTAATAGTCTGTCTTCTGATGCTTTTGTTATTTCAGAAGTGTTTGAAATTGACCAGGCTGCTTCAATGATTAAACTTATTCCTGATGGATCAAGTGTTCAAGGTCTTTTCACTTACCTTATTGCTGCACCGGGTGCAACTTTTGTTCTTCAAAACAATATGGGACAAGTCAGGGAAATGGGTACCATCTATGAAGATGATGTACTTGTTGTTACTGCCGCCGATGGTGTTACTAAGAAAACTTATACCCTTGAGCTGTGGAGCGATTTTGCAAAAAGGTATGAAGCTTTAGTTTATTCAGATCTTTATCAGGTTGTAAACACAGGTACTCGAAAAATAAATGGCGTAAGTGCTGAAACTCCTGTTGAAACTTTCCTTGCCAATATTTGGGTGTCAGATGGTGCAACTTATGTACTTCATGATAACAAGGGCGTTCCTAAAACTGCTGCCACAATGGCTAACAATGACAGGGTTGTTGTGACTTCAGAAAACGGATTAGCTGTTACAACTTATCGGGTAGGTGTTAAAACTTCTGTTGTTGATTTTAATAACAATAGCGTATTTGCATATCCTAACCCAACTACAGGTATGTTGACTGTTACCGGCTTGCAAAAAGACAACGTGATAAGTGTTGTCAATCTTTCAGGTCAGGTTGTAATGAAACAGAAGGTTTATTCTTCAAAGGAATCTGTTTCTCTAGAGTCGCTTCCGAATGGTTTCTATATGATCAATGTTGACAACAATAATCAGCAAGTTGCCAAGATTAAAGTTATAAAGAAATAATTTAAACTTATATCTTTTCAAAAAGGCTGCCCTAAAGGCAGCCTTTTTCTTTTAACAAAACATCAGTCAGCAATTTTATAATCAATAAAATATGACTACCCTTATGCCCCATATTATGTTTTTTACTTAAATTTGAATTAAGGGATATTCATAATAACATTACCGGCAACATATTATTTATGAAACGCTTTAAACTTGTTCTCCTAATTCTCTTTTCATTAACAAATACTGCCTTTGCGCAAGATTTGACAAACCTAAAAAATGAGAAGCCTTTTTCTATCGACGGCTCCCTTTCTGCAACTGCAAATATTTATAGCATGACAGGCAAAGAGCCTACCCGAGACCCATTCTCTTATATCCTATCGGGTAATGTTAATCTTTCTGTCTACAGCTTCCAGCTACCTTTCTCATTCTTGTATAGCAACAACAGCTTCGACTATGCTCAACCATTCAACCGTTTCGGACTTAGCCCAAGTTACAAATGGATAAAACTCCACCTGGGATACAGAAATATGTCATTCTCTCCTTTTACACTTGCCGGACACTCTTTCCTTGGTGCAGGTGTCGAGCTGAATCCGGGCATTTTCCGCTTTGGTGCTGTATACGGCAACTTCAATCAAAAGACCATCCCAAACACTGTAAACCCTAACGACACACTTCAAACCCCGACAAGAAAAGGTTATAGCTTTAAAATAGGAGTAGGTTCACAGAAAAACTTTTTTGACATTATTTTCCTACAGATAAAAGACGATACGCTTTCATTTGATAATAATCTTTACGGCTCGAAAACCCCTCAGGCAAATTCGGTCTTTGGTGCTCATTGCAAATTTACTTTCTTTAAAAAGCTTACATGGGAAACTGAAGGAGCAGCAAGTTTGTTAACCAAGAACCTCTCAAGTGTCCAGCCATTTGAAACAGGAAACGCCACTCTCCAAAATCTTCTTGCCAACTTCAATGTCAACTCATCATCCGAATATTCTACTGCATTACTTTCTACATTGAACTATAACGCAGGAAAGTTCTCAATAGGATTACAATATAGGAGAGTCGATCCTAATTATCAGTCATTTGGTGCATACTACTTTAATACAGATATTGAAAATATTACCGTAAACACTAAATTCAGGCTGTTTAAAAACAAATTTTCTTTCAGCGGCAACATAGGACTGCAAAACGACAACCTGAAAAAGAATAAAGCATCCCGTTCAAGCCGTATTATTTCAATGGCCAGTTTCAGCTATAATAGCGGAAAAGTATTCAGCTTAAACGGTTCTTTCAGTAATTACAGCATAAATCAACAGGCCGGCCGACTACCCCTAAACGATACTATAAAACTTTATCAAAGTAACAGAAACATTTCTATCACACCAATGCTTACTTTCAATAACACAAAAAACCAGCAGATGGTGCAGCTAAACCTTATGATGATGGACCTTACTGACCATAACCCATTTACAGCCAATAATACAGAAGTTTACAGCAGGATGGCCTTAATGAACTATTTCTTTAACCATCTGAAGTCGGGCGTAAGCGTAACAGCTGGATTAAATTATACTTCAATGATTTCAGCATATATGGAACAACTGATCTACGGTATCAGTGCCAATGCAGGAAAATCTTTCTTTAAAGGAAAACTGAACTCCAATCTGGGGATTGCCATTAATCGTAGCAATCTTAATAATGAAGATGGATGGGTCAATAACCTGACCGTAGCAATGTCATGGCGTCCCCATCCAAAACACTCTTTTAAACTTAATCTTGGACTCATACAAAACATGTATCCCGAGTCTTCTACAATCAAAAGTTTTAACGAAACTAAAGTCATGATAAGCTATGTATACAAAATCTGACATCATCCATCCCATGGAAAGCATCGCCATTGCTAGCAAAGCGAAGCAATCCCCCCTAATAACCCGTCATTGCGAGCTTGCGAAGCAATCCCCCCGCACAACATCCCAACAATTCAAAATGCTCATACTCCTAATTATCCTGACATTGCCCCTTCTCTCAATGTCTCAATCTTACCCTGTCACTGTAAACGTAACAGTCACACCCCCATATACTTCCTCAATATCGGATTATATGAATATCCCGAATAAGATAATGATCACTCTCACGCATACTGCTATTGATTATCCGGAAATTGACCTTTACCTTAAAATCTCTATCCGAGGAGACAATGGTGTAAGCGCTGTTTCTGAACCCGATTACAAGCCTGTAAACCCCATTACTCTTCAACCCGGTTCAACCCGTATTGTCAACACTGATAATATTTCAGAAGCCTTTAACCTTCGCCATATTGTTATTGAAGGCATTACCCTTGCTGAACTTGTAACAGGTGCAGGTCTGCCCGAAGGATATTACCAATTGTGTGTAACTGCTTACGATTTCAACACAGAACAAGCACTTTCGCTCGAAGAACCTATGGGCTGCAGCACTTTCTTTATGGTTACTAACCTCGACCCTCCTATTTTCAACAATACATATTGCGGTGAGACATATACAGGTCTTGGCCCTCAAGCCGTAATGGTCAGCTGGTTGCAACCCTCAGCTGTAACCCCAAATGCCAAATACCTTTTTGAAATTGTTGAAATACCCGAAAATGTTGATCTAGACCCAAATGAAGCTTTTCTGACAGCTAAATATCCGGTATTGTATGAAGAGGAGCTTAGCCAAACTTTGCTCTACCTCACTGTTGACAAGGTAAGTCTGAACCCCGGCTACACATATGTTATGAGGGTTACTATCGAAGATCCTACCGGCACTTCGCATTTCAGAAATAATGGTACAAGCGAAGTTTGCTTTTTTAAGTATGAGGTCCAAAACCAATCATTGACTGGTAACGAAAAATACATCCGCCTTGTCAGACCAGCTTACGACGACCCTGATTCAATTCTGTCGGCCGATACGCATACTGGGTTCCATTCTTCGTGGAGGGTAGAACCATTCGATACACTTGAATACGAAGATCCCCTTGACGATTATCCTGATTGTCAGTTTTTAGTCGAATTTTTTGAAGATAAAAAAGGGCAAACTCCTATACTTAAAGAATTTACTAAAGCTACTTATTTTCACTTAGACCCATCTGCAGATAAGCTCCCTTTTGTCGACGGAAAATCATACTGGGAAAGAGTATCAATAGTTAATACATCAACTCAGGAAACCATTCTTAATGGAGATCTTACCGCCTTTAAATATCAATGGGGCAATATTGCCGGAATGAAAGAATTTAAAATAAGCGGTAAAATAGAATATAAATTCGAAAAGGACGACCCTTCAACTTATCCTGCTTCTAACGCTCAGATTAAACTTGTTGCAGGATTCCTGCTTAATGATACTGTTAATAAAGTCAGAATACCTGTGCCAGAAAATGAAGTCCCTGCCGAATTTTTAAATATAGGAATGTTCAACCTGACAGCTTTGCCGCTAGCTTCAACAAGCACTGCAGTAAACGGCAATTTTATCTTTTCTTTCTTTCTCCCTGATAATATAGTCCCGGGAACTATTAAAAAGGGTTTTTCTTATTCGCTGGGAGGAAATGAATATCAAGGCGACCTGATGCTTTACCTGAAACCTGTTCTCGACAATCCTTATTATAGCGGTTTGACTGATATAATTACTTTCAGTCAGGAAAATTATAATCTGGGTACACTTACAACTTACGTATACAGCTATAAACTGAATGCTATCTTATATGAAGGATATAAAGATGCCCCAAGTGTTAAAAAGAACCTTGAAAACAGGAATGTTTATATACTCCGTAAGCCGAAAAAACCGGGACAACCAAGGTATGAAGGTTCACATTTTTCAAGCTCTCCCCACACCTTCATTCCTGCTGAAATCAGTAATGCAGGTTACAGCGTTGTTTCAACCGGACTTACCCAAGCAGGAAAGGACTCTCAGGGCAAAGATGTTGCTACTGTCACCTTCCCCCGGCTGATACAGAATCTTGTCAACGATGATGATTACTACCTGTGGATAAAAGGAACAAACATTATGAATGTTGAACCTTTCAGATATTATGTGTCAATGTCAGAAGAAGAAAATGGAAATATTCTTGAAATAAATGGTATTGACTTTTCAATAGGAAATAGCTTAGTAACTGATGAAAAATCCAAAAAAGAATCTAAGACTTATAGTTTAAATGAGCCTACAGTATTTTCAAGTAACGATATTACTTTACAGGAAAGCACTTTAAATGCATATGGTCTAAATGAATCAGTAGTCGTCGAAGTACCTGAATTTGACTTCGGAATTGATAAAATCAGCGAAGAAACAGGCGTATATAGTGATATTACTGAATACAGTTTCACTGTTGAATCATCATTTACTATCATCAGCGACCTCCCCCCTATGTCGGGCATAAGCGGACGTATCGTTTACGAATTCCCGGCAAAGACAGGAAATTCACGACCTCTGAACAGCCGTAAAATAAGCCTGATTTCATGTCTCGTGACAGATGAACCCGGTGAAGCATCAAAACTCATCAAAAGCCCCTCCAATGCCAAAGATCCCGGATCTTTTCCAGGCTCATATACCTTGTTCACCTCTCAGACCGATGCCAACGGGTACTTCAACTTCCAGTTCCCAAACATCCTGCCAAATATTAAAAATATTGATCCAACACAAGGTGAATTTGATGTATCTACAGGAAAACTAAACCGTAACCAGTCGTGGACGTCATGGGAAAGCGATCCGGGCACCGAATTTGAAATCCTATACTCAAAGAAACCGGTAAAAGTAAAAAGAGTCTTAAGAATTGTAATTGAGGATGAAGCCGGTATTTTTCTTAGCCCCTGCGAAAACTTTATTATCGACCCACTTAAATCTTCCGACGTGGGAACAATTACCGCTGAAGTTTTCAGTTATAAACTCAAAGGTGGATTAAATTATGAATTCTGGGATCCAAAAGATACAATAAACCAAAAAGTAACAAAGTATATCTGGCAACCATATATTTTCCCGATAAAAGATGCCGAATGTTATGTACTCAGAAGCAATTACCAGATTAATCAATATGGACTACCTTCCGATGAAGGGCAAAATATCGTCGGTACCCTCGACGATTTTCCAAATTTCAAGATTATTGCAAGATATACTACCGACTCACAGGGCGAATTTGAATTCGACAACCTTATCTTCAGGAATAATCCTGCTCCTGTACTTCTACATTTCAGAACTAAAGATATGGCCGGACTGGTCAGGTTTGAACCTGTAACTCAAACTCCTAAAGTAAATGCCTTTGCAAAACCAGCATACTTCTTCAGAAACGATTATGATTATTCTGAAATAACAGGTTTCTCAACTAAGATGATACCTGCAAACCCAACCCTAAAAGGTAGGGTAGTAAGCAATGTTAACATGCAGAAAGGACTTAACGAAGCTCTTGCATATCTCACTATAACTTTTAACGGAGCTCCCGAATATAAGAACCATATCAAAACCGATACTACAGGTAAGTTTGACTTCACCCCTGATTTTGAATACCTTGTAAATGCAAAACTTTTAGATAAAATCAATAACGTAAACCTACGGGTTGGCAAGTACAAATTCCACTATTTGGAAAACGGTGTTAAGAAAACCAAATGGGAACAAAATCTGGATAAATCTTTATTTCAAATGGGGCGACAGGTAATTTTCGAGACCATACCCCTTAACGCTAACGGAAATATAAAAGGAAGAATTGTTAATGAAAGCAATACTCCTGTCGATGCTTACGTGCAGTTCCTTGAAAACTCATCAGGAGCAACTTCAGTGGGCGCGGGCGAAATGCATAAAACCGGAAGCAACCTTAACTTTTCAACAATTTCAACTCTTGGAGGCTCGGGAGTTTCTGGAATCGCTAACGGCAAATTCGATATTCCAGCTATTCCCGGAAATCACAGGCTTGTTGTAATACCCAAGGATGTGGCCTATTTCGCAGATACCATAAGCGTCAATGTCCTTAATGATGCCGACACAGAAATGGGAGATATAAAAGTATTTGAGCGATCCCACAGAATTTATTTCTATGTCAAAGCTGCTTCATCAGGTCTATACTCAATAAGTTCCCCCTTGAAAGGAGCTAAAGTTTCAATTATCGGTTGCCCGAATATTCCCCCTTTTATCTCCGATCAGAATGGTAAGGTCAACCTCAGTTTTAAGAATGTCTCTGAAACAAACCTTACTCTTAAGGTAACCGGTCCAACAGGTAGCAATTATGTTCCTAAAATGGTATCTTTTGTTAATGAGGAAAGTGAATCACCGGTAATGCTTCCTTCTGTAATTCTCGAACCTGGTATTTCACTGAAAGGGAAAGTGCTGCTTGACGGCAAACCAACTCCCGACGCCGAAGTATACATAGAGCTTAGCAAATACACACAAACTGACGTAGATATAAATTTTACTGCCGAGGGTGAAAAGTCAGAGGCAGAGTCACAGTATCTGTTCACAACCCATACTAAAAGCGATGGTACTTTCGAAATAACTACAATCCCTCCTGAACTTAAAAACAAAACAATAACTGTTAAAGCTGTGTACAAAAAAGCTTTTAGTGGATTTGGTCGTCAAGTAGGCTATTCCGAAAAAACAGAACAAGATAATATTCAACAACAAGGATCTACTCCAGTTGAAAATCGTGGCAATACAATGGAATCCAATAAAACTGTTATTGGTGATTCTAAGGATGTAGTAGTACCAAATACTTCGGGAAATTTCACTCTTAACATGACCACATTCAACGATATGGTAATTAAAGACCTCTGGGGATTCCCAATAGAAATAACCAAGATCGAAAAACAGACAAATTCAAATAATGTTATCGTATATGGAAGGGTTAAACCTGAAGGCTACTCTCCCGGTTTCGACCCACTCGAACCTCTTTCGCTTGATGTATTCTACGTAGTGTACCAACCATCTGACCAGATGATTAACAATATACCTGTTGGAATCCCTGTAGAATCAAAAGTGAATGTCAACTCAAAAAGGCAACTAAAAATGAGATATTCAAATGCCTTCAATGTCAACCTCACAACTGCTGATGGTTCACTCCTAGCTATTACCAGGGAAAATCAGAATAGTAGCAGCGGCAGGCTTAATGCTGCCGTCCATATTATTGACAACTCTTTCCAGTACCCAAGCAGTTATCTCGATTTCGACGGTGTCGACTTTTACTTTTGCCGTAAGATGAAGATTCAGAACTTATCAATGTATAGTCCCGTTATCGATGTTTTCAATTCAAAGGAAAAGGGTAACGGTAGTTCTGTTGTGAAATTCAACCTTTGCAATCTCGATAATTCTTTAGCCAGAGATTTGAAGTTCAAATTCATAAACTTCAATACAACCGCCGACGTCGAAAAATCATTCATCGAAGGACAAGAAATCACACTTAATGCAGTGCTTCACGCTCAGGTAAAGAATGCCGGCGAAGTAAACGTCGAAGTGGGCAAAATAGTCTTGAAAAACAATGCAGTTCTTCCTTCTTCAGGTTCTACACCTATTATTGTTTCCCTGATTGACGAGGGCATTTATGATGTCGATAAAGCATGGAAACTGGAAGCCCGTAACTGGAAAGTAGATCCTAAAGTTGGTGGTTTGATATCAAAAGATGTCACCCTACATACAGGAAAAATTGATATCCCAATTGCAGAGTTCAATCTTAGAAATGACTTTGCATATATTGGAAAAGCCGATTGTAACAACCTTACTATGGGTGGTTACAAGGTAGATGTTGATCCGCAGGCAGAAACAACGACAGGTTTCAACCAATCATGCGGTAGCGATAGCAAAGGCCACTGGCAACTTATAATTCACCCTCCTAAATCGGGAAAAACACCTGCTGTTGTTAAAAATCTTCCGAATATGAATGCCGACCTGCAGCTCGAAACTGTATCTCTTCTCAGCAATGGCGAAGATGTATTCACAATAGGTACAGGCGCAGCACCAATGAAACTATACGATGTTGTTGACTTTAAACCTATACTTGCATCATCTCTGAACGACGGACTTATACTTGCCGGATCTCTCAATTTTCACATACCAAGGGTTAAATCAAACGTTGGGACTTTATTGACATTCACTAAAAATGCCCATGATTCTATTAACCCAAAAGCCGACCCTATCGACTTAAGTTTTGAATCAAAAGGAAATATTTCTTTTAGCACTAACGCTATTGGGCAAAGGTTTAGTAAGTCAAAGAAGACATTTACCACTTATGGTACCGTCGAGGAAGTTGGCAAACTCAACCCAATAAAAGTGTTAATGACATATCAATCAATGCCTCAGGTGAAGGATATTAATACAACTATTATAGAATCGCCTAAGGCTAAAGGACAGACAGTCAACATTGGAGAAAGTAAAACATACCTCGAAAAAATAAAATGTAACATGAATGCCGGACAGGACGACTGGTCTTTATTTACATTTGAAGGCGATATGACCGGATTTTCGGGCATAGATGCTAAATCGGAAAAACATATGGTATTTACTGTCCACGGAGAAATAGAAGCTGAACAAGATAAATTTGCTGCAGAGGGTATAAATGCTGATTTTGGATTAATGAAGATTTCTTATAACAAAGGAAGACTTCTCGGCTCATTGGTAATGGATAGAATTCCTTTGGCAGGCGCAATTGTCTCTGGAGTAGCCAATATTCTTATGGACGAAGTAGGCTGGGCTTTTTATTCAAACGCTTCTGCTGAAGGGGTCCTTGCCCCTGAACCAACTACTGTGAACATGGGAATCCTGATCGGCAATTACACATCAGACCTTACTTCCGATATGAGCAGCACTGTACTGAAATATTCAATAAACAAAACAATGCCCGAAACTTTCAATAAAGGACTTCTTGGCTTCTTCATGGTTGGAGGACGCAACCTGCCACTCTCAGGTCTCGACATAGGAATTGATGTGAAAGTAGCCAAAGCTTATGTGAAAGTTCCAATTGCTGCAGTTGATGCTTCATTCTATGGTAACTTTGCAGGTGGCAGCAACGAAGTAGGCATGGGACTAAACGGCATGTTAAGAATTGAATTCGGCTTAGGGGCTATTACCTGTACAGACCTTTCCGGTCATGCTGAAGCTAATGTAATTGCGGGAGGTAAATATGTTGATGGTGACCTTGATTTTAAAGGTGGTGCTGATTTTGGCACTTCGCTAACAGTAAGCCAAGGAATACCAACCCCATTTGGTTGCGAAGAAGCTCTCTCAATTGGGTATGATGTATCCGGGGGATTTAATTTTATCCTTGGTACCGGCAAAGGTTTTGATGTAAAAATGTATCTCAATTTCTAGAAAAATATATTCACATGAAACAGCATAAAAATTATAAAATCGGATATTTGCTTTTATTCATTTTAATGTCAGCTACATTGAAAGGCTTAGCCCAATATCCTGCAGCATTGCCCGGAAAAGAAGGAATTTTTGTCTACTTCAGCAAAACTCTCCCGGCAGGTTTCAATTACAAGCTTGAAAGAAAGGCTTATGATGAAAAAAATATTTGGCAAGATGTTTATACGTCTTCAACTCCTTCTTTGGACTACATCGATGTATACAACAAATTGCTGTCTTTCAATGCGAAGATGCCCTTTTACTCCGTTCCCGATTCTGTTACCCTGCAAAAGTTCATAAGTCTTGTAAGAGGAAAGAAAACAATAGATTCTATATGGGTTTTCAATGCTTACCCTCCATATCTTGAATTACTCGGCACCGGATATTTCGACAATTCTACACGACCGGGAGTTAAATATGAATACAGGGTTTCTAAGACTGACAGCAAAGGTAAAGTACTGGAATCATCTCTTACAAAAGTAGTTTCATTTCCCGGTGAAAGAAAAGACTTTAGGGCTGTATCCTACGAATCGACAGCTTGGGGCGAAAAAATCAATATCAGATATAATATCAGCGGATCTACGCGCCCCACAGGATTTAGGGTTTACCGACAGAATTACCTACAGACTCCCTTCCGCGAACATCGCCCTATGACAAGTTTTATTACAGGCAAGTCGGGATATACCATGCTCCTTACCGACACTCTTATAAGCCCCGGGATGATATACCGCTATGTAGTAATCCCTTACGATCTCTATGGTAACGACGGCCAAATCAGCGACACCGTAATGATAAACAATGTTCCGGTATTTGGTATGGTACCCGCAATCAGAGATCTTGAAGCCATCTCCCTCGACGACCGTTTAGCAATAAAGCTAAGGTGGAAATCAACTCCTGCAATCAACCTCCGGAGTATTTCAATATTCAGAAGCACCAATTTCGACGATGGATATACACTATATTCAAAAGCCCTACCTGCCGACACTGTTTTTATCGACACGAACGTCGAACCTATTACCAATTATTATTACTATCTGGTCTTCAACGGTGCATACGGCGATAGCCCCGAAACAGCCAAGGTCATAGGAATGGTCAAAGGCTTAAGGAAACCCCTTCTACCTCCGATGGGCGTGAAAATAAAATCATCACCCGAAGGAAATAAGATCAGCTGGAATCATACCGGTCACGATACCAAAGGATATGTTGTGTTCAGAGGCGAAGGGTATTCAGATCCTACAGAACAAATATCTGACCTTCTACCTGTTTCCGAAGATACTATCTCATTCACAGATTCAGCTTCAATCCTTCGTGCCGGACAACCTTACTGTTATGCCGTCAAATCTGTAAATACCAGCAATCTACTAAGCACAATGTCAGAAACTGTAATTGCAAGTATCATAACCCCTTCTCTGCCAACACCTCTCAACCTCGAAGTGCGAAATTATAACGGCAGTGCTTTACTGATATGGGAAGACATGAAATCTATTTCTGATAATATAACAGGTTACAACGTCTGGAGACAAACATTCGGCTCTTCTGACAAAGAACTCATTTCAAAAGACATAGAAGTTGAAGCTAACACTTTCCTAGATTCAACTGTTCAGCGTGGAATAAAATACCTCTATTTTGTCCAGGCGACAGGAATAATTAACAGCGAGAGCAGTATTAGCTCACCTTTCGAATTCACTCTAAAACAACTCCTTCCGGTGCCCCCGGCAGGACTAAGGGCAACAAAAACAAATGAGGGAATAATCCTCAATTGGGATACTCCGGCTTTCGAAGGACTAAAAGGATTCAACATTTACCGTGAAAAGCTTGGAGAAAAGAAGTCTCTTCTTGAATCAACAGAAAGCGGTACTACTGGATATAATGACAATATATCAGAGAAAGGAACATATTTCTATACTATCACTTCAATTTCTGATAAGAACGGTGAAAGTGTTCCTTGTGATGAGGTAGGAATTACTATAGAATAGTTTTTCATTTATTCGGTTACCCCTTTAGAAAAATATAATGTATCTTTCCAATTCTAAATACATTATTTTTAATTGAATAAATGCTTAAGCTCAGTAATATAACAAAATCATACCTATCAGGGACTTCAGTAAGAAACGTTCTTGATAATCTTTCACTTGAACTGAATAAAGGAGAAACCATTGCTATAATAGGACCTTCAGGGTCAGGTAAGACAACACTGCTGAACATTATTGGTACCCTCGACAAGGCTGATTCAGGTGAAGTAATCTTCAACGGTAATAACCTTCAGGGTATGTCGCCCAATGAACTTTCAGCTTTCAGAAACAAGAACGTTGGAATGGTGTTTCAGCTCCACCACCTCCTTCCACAGTGCAATGTTTGGGAGAATGTCCTCCTCCCCTCCGTTCCTCTAAAGCAAAGTATTGCCTCAGTTGAAAAAAAGGCAGAGGAACTTCTCAGGCAAACCGGAATGTGGGATCTGAGATTCCGTAAACCCAACTCTCTATCAGGAGGAGAATGCCAGAGGACTGCCGTTGTACGTGCACTTATAAACAATCCTGAGCTTATACTTGCTGATGAACCTACAGGAGCCTTAGACCATGTAAATGCAGTCAGACTGATAGATACACTTGTTGAGTTAAACAATAACTACAATACCTCACTGATAGTGGTCACTCACTCAGAGGATATAGCTTCACGAATGGGCAGAGTTTATCGCCTCACCGACGGAAAATTAATGCTTCAATAACCTAGTTTCATGACAATATTTAAGCTGATATTAAACAGTCTGCGCCATTATTTTAAGTCAGGCATACTAATAGCCATTGGCGTTACTGTCACTACTGCAGTACTTACCGGGGCACTGATTGTAGGAGATTCAGTAATATACAGTCTAGAACAATCGGCAAGGCTCCGCTTGGGTGATATCACTCATGCTGTTACCTCGGGCGACAGGTTTTTCACCACCCGGCTGGCAGAAAGCTTAAATAATGAAAATATTACAACAACCCCCGTACTTAAACTTGAAGCTATTGCATCAACCGAAGGGGGACAAATGAAGCTCAACAAAGTAAATATCTGGGGAATAGACCCATCATCTTTTATTGCTCCAAAAGACCAATTACCACAAACAAATTTCCTTTCCATATCCTCCAACCTTGCTCAACGACTCAACCTTTCCAAAGGCGATGAACTAAACCTGATAATAAAAAAAGCAGGGTTGATACCAGCCAATGCTCCCTTCGTTTCAGATGAGCACCAGAACGTCACTTACAGGGCTAAAATAAGCGAAATACTACCAACCGAAGGATTGGGTCGCCTTTCTTTGCAAAACACCCAGACAGCCCCGTTTAACGCATTTATACCACTGCAGGTGCTCGACAGTATCATGGAACTTGAAAACCGTGCAAATGTGTTGCTAGTTTCTTCTTCGGAAAGCGAAAAAAAGATATCAGAAATAATCCTTTCCGGCTTTACCCTCGAAGATATCAACCTCTCAATCCGCAGTTCAGATATCACAAATCAGTGGGAGATTATTTCCGATAGGGTCTTTATCGATGATGCTACAAAAAATGCCGTGGAAAACACAGGTCTTGAATTCGCCCCGGTCTTCACATATTTTGCCAATAGCGTAAGCTTCAATGGAAAAGAAACTCCGTACTCATTTATTTCTTCTCTTTCTGCTGAAGAGATTGATGCTAATGAAATGGTCATAAATAGGTGGCTTTCCGAAGACATAGGAGCAAATTCCGGTGACTCTGTTACCATGAAATATTACACCATTGGTCATTTGCGTGAACTAACAGAAAACACTAGAAAATTTAGAGTAAGTAAGGTTGTTGAAATAGAAGATTATTTCGCCGACCGCTCTCTTATGCCTATGATTCCGGGATTATCGGATGCAGAGAACTGCCGCGACTGGCAAACAGGGGTTCCTATAAACCTTAAAACCATACGTGCCAAGGATGAAGATTACTGGTATAATTACCGTGGCCTTCCTAAAGCATTTATATCCTTAAACACCGCTCAGGATATTTGGAAAAATCTCTATGGCTCGGTGACTTCCTTCAGACTGAGCAGGGACATAATTTCTGAAGATGAACTTACCGAAGTAGTTCGTGCTCAAACAAACCCTTTTGAACTGGGGTTTCAGATTCGTAATGTCAAGGAAGAAGGACTAAGTGCTGCCCGTAATGGTACTGATTTCAGTTCGCTATTTATCGGATTAAGTTTCTTTATCATCATTGCAGCTTTAATCCTTACATCGCTGCTATTCAATCTTCATATTGAAAGAAGAACTTCAGAAATTGGCACCCTTTCAGCTGTTGGTTTTTCCAATAAATCGATAAGAAGAATATTCCTAAGGGAAGGTGTGATTATTGCAATTGCAGGAGCCCTTGCCGGAATACTGCTTGCTTTCATCTATAATGAGCTCATATTTTACGCATTGAATAAAGTATGGAATGATATCGTGCGTACCGATGTTCTGGTTAGTAAATACAAACTTTCAACAATAATACTTGGATTTGCCGTAAGTGTTTTTATTTCAGCCATCACAATAAGGCAGCTACTGAACAGAACATTAAGATTAAGTAAAAGCAGACTTCAAAGGCACGACTCTGAAGAATCGCCCAAAGGACGTATAACTTTCGAATTGATAATTTCTATTATTCTTTCAGCCTTTGCTTTAGGGGTTATTATTGCCCAATTCACTTCGGGAGGCTCTCAAAACCCGGGCCTTTTCTTTATGGCAGGCGGATCTCTGCTGATAGTGTTCATCCTTATTGCCGACATCATTCTTTCAAAAGAGACAATAAATAATACAAGTCAGCTTACTATAAAAAGGCTTTTATCAGCTAATATTAAGCACAATAGAAAAAGAAACCTAACAATTATAATACTCCTGTCGATAGCAACTTTCATTGTTGTTACCACAGGTCTTAATCGCAAGGACCTGTTCCGCAATGCTGATAACAAGAATAGTGGGTCAGGGGGATATCTTCTTGTTTCAGAATCAACACTGCCTGTTCTGCATAACCTAAATGATAAGAGGTACCGAAATGAAATGGGTTTCACTGAAGAATTCAGCGCAGTTCAGTTTAGTGTGGCTGAAGGCGATGATGCAAGCTGCCTTAACCTTAACCGCATTTCCAACCCAGCCGTAATGGGTGTCGATGCAGAAAAGCTAAAAGGAAGATTTTCATTCCAGACATTTGCCCCGGGAATAAGCAAGGATAGCGGTTGGGAGATACTCCAGGACAAGCATTCAGGATGCATTCCTGCCATTGCCGACCAAACAGTGATACAATGGGGGCTTGGCAAAAAGGTTGGAGATACTCTCACATATTTAAACTCCAAAGGTGAAGAGGTAAAACTATTACTGGTGGCAGGGTTGAAGCCTTCAATTTTCCAAGGGCGAATAATAATCGACAACAGTTATTTCCTTGAGAATTTCATTAACTCCGGAGGGTCAGGTTTCTTCCTTATCGACGGCGACAAGGAGCGGAAACAAGAAATAAGTGATGAATTGGAATTGCTTCTTAGGGATAATGGAATTGAAACCGAAGAAGCTCCAGAAAGACTTGCCCGCTTTCTGTCTGTTGAAAACACATACCTAAGCATCTTTCTGGTACTTGGTGCATTAGGCTTATTGATAGGAACCATTGGACTTGCAGTGGTACTTCAACGCACATTAATTGAAAGAAAAGGTGAGTTCTCACTTCTTGCTTCATTAGGCTATAAAAGAAAGACCATATTGTGGACAGCAATAAGCGAATATGCCATCCTCCTTTTGGCTGGTGTCTTGGCAGGGTTGCTCGCTGCATTTGTATCTGTATTTCCGGTAATCGCTTCATCAATCTCAGATATTTCTCCGGGATTTGTAATAATGCTTATTGCAGTAGTAATTGTAAACGGAATGTTATGGATTGTCATCTCTGCAAGCTCACAGCTCAAAAAAATGAATCCTGTTGAGGGTTTAAGGAATGAATAATTTTATCTTGCCGCAAAATAATAATTAATGAGAAGAATACTAATTACAGCAATACTACTTCTTTTTGCTTTTCATGGCTTCACCGGAGAGAAAATAGAGCTTTTCAAAGGGGGCATGTTCCTTCATGCCGGATATGTTTCAAATACTAACGCTAATCCTCGCATCGATGGTCTTTGCACAGGTATTGGCGGTAAGATATCGTTCCGTACAGGAAATCATTTCAGGTTTGGCACCGAAGGGTATGTATCGACATACGAATATAAGGATACCGAAGGTTTTTACAAGCTTGGTTGGGGAGGCCTACTTGCTGAATATCAATTCTTGAACAAAAAATATACACCTGTTGTTGGAGTTACATTCGGGGGAGGGAAAATTACCGACCTATATCCTCTTTCGGGCGACTTTAAGGATAATGTTGGTGATATTGCCATTTATAAAGTATTTGGAACTATGGTAATTGCTCCACATGTCAGCTTTGAATACAAGGTAACCCACAATATCAATTTTGTAGTTAAGGCCGACTACCTTCTTTACCCCGGCCTTGATTACCCTGATTTTGTAGCTTCCGGACCAAGGTTTTATTTTGGAGTATTATTCAGTAGATAATACTGAGTATCTCCTTTTTAATCGTATTTGAACAACAATAAATTAGGTTTTATAAACCCGTTCTTTGTCCCTTCGTTTGATATCAACAAATCACCGTTGGGATAAAACCCAATTCCTTCAGGTTTATAAAAAATATTTGACGGCAAAGCGTATATCGTTTTAAAATTCTTCTTTGAATCATAAATAATAATCATCCTATCTGTCGCCGATAAAATATAATAATCTCCGGTAAGAGGATGCAAGGCTATCGCTGAAGGAGAAAAACTAATGGTTGAAACTTTTATAGCCGAGTAATGTTTTTTAAAGAATTCGTTCACATTATCAACTGAGATTGAAAGCTCCTTGTAAATATTGTCTGAATTCTTTTTGGGATAATAACGAAAAATATTCTTGTTATTAATAGTGTCGGAAATATTTTTGTCGTGACAGGCTATTAAAAAAGACTCATTCATAGCATCATATGATATACCTTCAAAGTTCAGCGATTGAATTGGCAAGTATTGCATGTTGGTATTTTTGGAGTAATCTTCAAGATTAACAGTAAATATTGCTCCGTCGCTTCTTAAAATGTATGCTGTTTTATCGTGAAAGGTAATGTCCTCAAAATCTCCAATTTCTGAGAATCTATAAATTCCTTCAATCGTCTCTTTATCCATATTGTAGAAAAAGACTGAACCAATTTCATCCTGAATACAATAAACCATTCCCTGGTCTTTAATTGAAATCCCAGATACTTCATTTAGAATTTCAGGCAAATCTATAGCTTTAAGAGGGTTAAAGAAATCATATGAACTTGAATTGTAAATATCATTATCTTTCAAAACGTCGCTGTTCCATTTGTCTGAAGCTAAGAAGTTACTTGCCTTGAAAATTTTACCTGTCAAAGTGAAATATACATTCTGCTCAATACCGTCTTTTACCATTTCAACTTTATAGAGAGTAGTATCATTTAAGGTTACCTTAGTAAACTCATCGACAGTCCAATCAGGGTAACTTTTATTCAATTTTTTCAATATCCCTGTGGTTATCTTTGACATATCTGTCTCAGATTCTGTGACCATTGCATCACTCTTGCGGTCAATTACCAATTCAAATAACTTACCGTCACATAAGTATTCAATCTCAATATAATCTTTCTTGCGTTCTATTTCAACAATATCAGGATTGTCACAATTCTTTCTTATCTCTTTCAGATAATCCTTCTCCAATGTCTGACATCTCACTATAAAAGGCATAGTGATTATTATCAATAATAATGAAAATTGTTTCTTAAATAATATTTTTATCATAATAGAAAATCTAGATATGGAATTTATATTGAACTGTACTAAAAACTTACTCTTCTAATATATAATTAATTTGTGTATTTGCCTGATTAATAAACTCAGAATACGAATTAGGAGTAATCCTATTAATGTATAACAACAATAGTCCTATTACCGTATACTTCAATTGTGATTTGATAATTTCAACCTTTTCAATTGGTAATATATTATGACTCATGCAATAATCCCAATCTTTCTCACAAATACTATCAAGAGATTTGCCTATCAAATTAATTGTTGTCTCCTTATTTCCGAAATCACCAACCTTTGCCAAATAAAATAAGTCAAAAATTCCCGGGTATTCAATAAAATAGTCGATGTAGGCTAAAACTGAAGCTTTCACTTTCTCTAAACCCTTGGGACTTTTCTTAGTCTGATTTTCAACAAATAATTTGCATTCCTCTTGAAAATCATGGACGCATAGAAATACTAAATCATTGACATCTTTGAAGTAATTATACAAAGTAGCATACGAATAACCAGCCTGATCAGCAATGTTCCTGACACTTATACTTTTTAAACCCTCCCCTTTCAATATGTCTTTTGTTGCCTGAATGAAGTATTCTTTCATCCTCTTCTCTTGTAGATCTTTGTTTTTCATCACTGTAAAATTTATAATTAACAGTGCAAATATAATTAACATTGTTAATATTTGCAAACACTGTTAATTATATTTATAATTCCTAACCCTCTACAAAAAATAACATAGCAATAAACACTTACTTAGCTAAGAATACCCGCATAATTTTAAAAAATATTGTCCCCAAAATTATTTAAAAAACTTTTTTGCCACCTTATTAGTAATATATTCAACTGCTTTCATTTGCCCTTTTCCTGAACCGGCATTGGTCATAATAATTAAAGCAATATCTATGTCAGGTAATACAAGAGATCTACAAAAAAAAGTTCCAGCCGACCCGTCTATCCCACTTAATTTATAACCTCGGAACCGTCCATTACCAACTCCAAGTGAAAATTCTTTATGCCCGAAATGAATTTTCTCATAAGTTTCTTTTGAAACAAAATTACCATTACCTAATAAGCCTCTTAAGTTTTCTTGGATATATTTCGCAAATCCTAAGGGTTGCATGCTTAAATCACCTGCAGGTTTAATTAATGATGGCAGCACATATTGATGATCGGGGGAAAAAACTTCGAGCTTTGTGCCTGTAAATAGGTGTCCCCAAGGTTGCTCTTTATCGTGTTTATTAGGGAATCCAATCAATGTTTCAATCCCCATTTCTTTGACAACATATAAATCTATAAGTTGCTCATAAGTAAAGCCTGTTATCTTTTCCAACATAAGTAAAGCTAGGGTATAACTTGCATTGGAGTATAGATATTTGAATCTTCCGTTTTTATATTTGGAAGCAGGTTCTCCATTTAAAAGATATTTGGCAAATTGGTATTTTTCTTCCTTCCCTTCTTCAATTTCAGGAAAAGGTTCCTTTAGCATATTAGTATAAGATTTTATTCCCGCTGTGCACGTTAGTAAATCTTCGAGTGATATATCATAAAATCTAATATCTGAATCCGTTCTTAGCTCAGGGAAAAGAGCAAAGAATCGGGTCCCCCAATCAATTTTGTTCTCCTCGACCAACTTTCCGGCTATTAACGCCAAAACAGACTTAGAACATGAGCCTATATGGTAAAAATCATTCTCAGATACTGCATTATCTGTATTAGCAATGCGTAACCCCTGAATTTCATAATGGATGACTTCTTCAGAATTTAAAAGCACAACGGCAACACTTGGTAAATTATACTTTTCACGTGCCTCAGAGACAATGCTCTTTATTTCGTCAGGCCGAATCTGACCAAACCCCTTTTTATTTGTTTGAAATAAAATACACATAGCTAAAATTAAAAATATTTTTACTTTCATTTTTTAAAGATTAATCTTATGCAATATTGCATAGCAAAATCTTAAGAAAAGTTACCTTATGGTAAAAAATCATTGAATAAGTTCTTTTCTAATCCTACTTAAACTTTGAGGGGTAATACCTAAATAGGATGCAATATATTTTAGTGGAATTCTTTTGATTATTTCCGGTTGATATTTCTGAAATAAGGTGTAAATATCTGAAGCTGTACTCGTAAATGTTTGTATATATTGAAGATGCTTATCAACATAAAGTGCATTTGTGGCGTATCTCCAGAACTTATCACCATAGTCGTTAATCAATAGAAATTCATTCAAAGCAGAATATGAAATCCTGAATAACTTAGATTTTTCGAATGTCCTTACTTCATATGGAGTAGCTTTTCTTGTAATTAATGATAAATAATCGCAGAGAAAATCTCTTTCCAAAACCATATCTGTACATACAAAATTGCTTTTATTCCATAAAAGAATGCCACCACTTCCTTCCATTATTAGATATAGATAGTTTTCTTTTTTATGTGACTCTTTTAAGATTATTTCTCTATCGCATACAAACACTTCCCCCAAATATGATATGGAATCCCAAAACTCAATAGGAAAAGTGTAGTACTTATCAAAGGCTTGTTTTAGTAAAAGAGATGTCATATTCTAACTGTTAATTTTCTGATTGTTCTGAAGTTTTATTCAATATTGTGAAAAATTATATATTTTTGCAACATCTAAAAACTTTGGATGCTTAAAATTAAGAAGGATCGTGTATAATAAATAACCTAAGGCTCTTTGCCAAAGGTTATACATCAGTTGAACTCAGACAAATTCTTGTCGGAGTAAATCTATTTTTACATATAATAACAAATTGAACCATGACCAAAAGCCTTATTCTTTTGTCATGAATTAAATTATTAAATTTTAACATCATGAGTAACGAAAATAAATCAATTCACGAATTCGACTTTAATTTAATCTGTGAGTATTTTTCACTTATAGAACGCCAAGGACCAGGCAGTCGGGAAACAACAATAAAAGCACTGAGCTTTATCGATAACCTCAACGATAAATCACTTATCGCAGATATTGGTTGTGGTACGGGCGGTCAGACTATGGTATTGGCAAACAATGCTCCCGGAAATATCACCGGTGTAGACTTATTTCAAAAATTCATTGATATTTTCAATGACAATGCCCAAAAAATGAATCTTGCCGAAAGGGTAAAAGGAATAACCGGTTCAATGGATGACCTCCCTTTTCAAAGTGAGGAATTTGATCTAATTTGGTCAGAAGGGGCTATCTACAATATAGGTTTTGAACGGGGATTGATAGAATGGAATAAGTTTCTGAAGAAAGGAGGCTATATTGCTGTTACTGAAGCATCATGGTTTACCGATGAAAGACCAGATGAGATCAATACATTCTGGCAGGAAGCATACCCCGGGATAGATACTATCCCGAATAAAGTCATGCAGTTGCAGAAATCAGGATATATTCCTGTTGCTACCTTTATTCTTCCTGAAAACTGCTGGACAGATAATTTCTACGTGCCCCAAGTAAAAGCACAAGAAGTATTTCTGAAAAAGTATAAAGGAAATTCAACTGCCGAAGACCTTATTGCAAACGAAATCCGGGAAGCTCAGTTATATTCTAAATATAAAGAGTATTACGGTTACGTTTTCTATATAGGGAAAAAGATCTAATTATTATTTTGTAAGGATTGCCCTTCATTAGGGCAATCCTTTTTTATAGTTTTTTAACATTTTCCCAAAATCCTTATCCTTCTTCCGCCTGTCTGCTACTGATGAGTCAAAATGCGCTTTCTCCTTTTCCATCTTCAGATAATTTTCATAAGCCCTTCTGTCTATTTCCCCACTTTCAACAGCTTCAATTACAGCACAACCTATCTCGCTTGTATGCGTACAGTCTTTAAATTTACAATCCTTCCCAATGCTGAATATCGAATCGAAAGTAGTTTCCAATCCCCCGTCTATATCTACAATTCCTACTTCCCTCATTCCCGGATTGTCAATAAGTATTCCTCCATCCTCCAAAACAATCAATTCTCTGTGTGTTGTAATATGCCTCCCCTTACCTGTGCTCTGACTTATTGCATCGGTCCGCATATCAGCCCTTCCTAAGAGATTATTCAATAAAGTTGATTTCCCAACACCAGATGAGCCAAGCATACAGAAAGTCATACCCTTACCTATAATCTGCTTTAAATCATCATATCCATCATGTATTTCATTGCTGATAGCAAAAACAGGAATGCTTTTTATACGCTGGTTTATACTTCCGATAATCTCAGCTTTTAATTGTTCATCAATCAAGTCTGTCTTTGTCAGTACAATTATTGGATTTACTTTAGAGGAATAGCAAATTGTCAGGTATCTTTCAAGCCTGTTGATGTTAAAATCCCTATCGGCAGCCTGAACCAAAAGTGCATAATCTATATTTGCAGCGATGATTTGTATCTCTCCAAACTGACCAACTGCCTGCCGTGAAATAACCGAGAATCGTGGAAGCACCTTGTGAATAATCGAAAAACCTGAGTCGAATACCGACAAGGCAACCCAATCGCCTACTGCAGGAAAATCTTCGCGCCCTTTAGCAGAGAAACGCATATTTCCTGTAATCTCAGCTTCCATTTCTCCCTTTTCTGTACTTACAATATACCTTTCTTTGTGTTCCAGAATTACTCTTCCAATCTCAAAGTCCTGAAGGTTGTTCTCAACCCTAAGCTTTTCAATTTTATCATTATATCCTAAATCTTCAAATTTCATTTTATTAGGGTGAATAAGTTGTCTATGTTTTTTCAGGTTGATTAATAATCATTTTAACCATAATGATTGGAACAAGGGCAAATGCTAAAATTGATATCACCATTAAAATAATTGCAATCTTTGGCTCAACCCAAAGGAAAGGCACATTCGCCAAAAACAATACTATGCTGACAATAACTAAAGAAGAAAGAAACCTGATTGTTTTGTAAAATATTATAGCATATATAAAGAAACCTAGATACATTAAAGTAAACCCGGCAACATCAAATGAAAGGTATCTTATGGTTTCTGTCTGACGAATATAAAGAAGAGTTTCCGGAGGAACATCACCTAAATTTATATTTACCAATGTCAATCCAATTAATGGTAGATTATTAAATATTTCAAAAAACAATGAAACAACTATTAAACTGCCGGCTATAACCATTGCATAGGGGTTAGTCTTATATTTTTTTGTAGTAAAAAGAACTACAACAGGTAATAATGCGAAAGCATATATTAAAATAAAAACAGCCAGAATATTCCCAAACCCAAATCCAGTGCTCTCAGTTGGTTCTATGGTTTTTGGAACAAACTTATCAGGACTTATATCAGGCATATTAAAAATATAGGTCAACCCGTACCCTGCTATTCCAATAAAGGAGAAAATTCCTAATAAAATGATTATTATCCTGAAGGCTTTATTCGGGAAATCTTGTTTATCTATCATATTTCAAATTGTCTAATTTCATAATCACTTTCTGCATATAAATAATCCTTACGATTCCTAAATTCAAATAACTGTCTGTCTTTTATTATATAACACAAACAACCTTTTAGCCACTAAAATTGAAAAAACCACCCAGGGAATAAGCGACAATAAAGAAAATATCAATCCTATTTGTCCGGCTGTTGATGGAATAATCATAAATATCCCTGATGTCAATCCAAATACAGCAGTTGTTTTGCTAAAAGTATTATCCATAAACATTACCCTTGAAATAAGCAGTAATGTTATTGCATTAAGCACATAATAAACATCAAAGGCTGTCCCCTTATAAGTAGCTAAAAGTGTATGACCTGCAGAAATAAACTGTTGCCTTAACTCAGAAGATTCAGCAAGGTTATACTGCTTACTGATTGACATCATCTCGAAAGCAACCGTCGAAGAATAGTATGCAGTGATACCAATCAATCCAACCACTATAGCAATCAGCATATAAGTGAAGTTAGTCTTTTTCAGGGCAGCAAAAAGGCCCAGGTACAGAAAGATCATTACTGAATTGTTGATCACGTAAAGAAAGTCAAGACTTAGCAATCCCAGTAAAGGGTTTCTCCCAAATAATTCAAAAAAACCAACCGGACTATCTGGAGGGGGAAATAAAGCAAATATTATAATCTGAACCGGGATAATCGAAACAATAATTATTGCGGCGATACCGCCAATCTTTAATAATTTGTCCCAATTTGCTTTGCTGTCTAAATCTTGAGTCATAAATTATTGATATTAAATAAACCGTATATTATTCCCTTTGTCAAAAAGTTCGTGAAGCTTCTGTTGCAATATTTTTTTATCAGGAAGTTGAGTCCTATACTCAGCAACCAATGTAGGAGAAAGACTTCTGCTTAACGCATATTCAACTACTTCACTATCCTTGTCTTTACATAACAAAATTCCAATACTAGGATTTTCGTTTGGTTTCTTTATGTCTCGATCTAATGCTTCCAAATAAAAATTTAATTGTCCTAAATGTTCCGGCTTGAACTTGTCGACTTTCAATTCGAAAGAAACCAAGCATTGTAACCCTCTATGATAAAAGAGTAGATCTATGTAAAAATCTGAATTTCCTACTTGTAATTTGTACTCTTCTGCTATAAATAAGAAATCTTTCCCAAGTTCAAGAATTAATTCTTTCATTTGTTTAACTAACCCCCTCTTCAAGTCACTCTCATTATATGGTTCAGAAAAGTTTAGAAAATCAAAAACATAGCTATCTCTAAAGGTGTTGGTCAAGTCTCTATTAGATTCTCTCAACACTGTTGAGAGTTTTGAGTTTCCTAAAATTGTTCTTTCAAAAAGACTTGCAGAAATTTGTCTGTCAAGCTCTCTATAACTGTAATTCTCTTTCTTGGCCAGTTTTAAATAGAATTCTCTCTCTTCAGGAGTCTTGCAACGTGAAAAAATTGCCAGATTATGGGACCAACTGATTTCTCTCAGCAATGTTGAGAGTTTTGGAGAATCCTTATATGTTTCATAAAACTGCTTCATTCTCCAAATATTCTTATCAGAGAATCCCTTAATTTCAGGTTCATTTAATTTGATATAACTTGCCAATTCTTCTACAACAGAATCTCCCCATTCAGTTTGTTCAATTTTCTTGCTTACATATTTCCCAATTTGCCAATATAGATTAATCAATTCTTCGTTAATTAATCTTATTACATTTGAACGGGATTGTTTAATTAGCAGGATTATATCAGTAAAGCGTTTATCCATGATTTTCGAAATTCATATTCCTTTCTATTTCAATGCCATATTTATTTAATAGTCCCGCAACTCCCAATATCGAGAATTTAGCCTTTTTGACTTTGTTAGTCTCAGGATCAATAGAATAGTTATAAGAAGTCCGAAAATCAACCTTTTCAATGTTTGTGTGATCAAACAATGCCCCGCTTAAGTCGCAGCCATCAAACAAGGAACCAGACAAATCACATTCAGCAAAATCAGTATCCAGTAATCTAGAATTTCTGAAGCTTGTATTTTTCATCTTAATCTTGTAGAAGGAAGAATCGTTGAGCTGACAATTCTCAAAGGAAAATGAAAGCCCAAACTCATTGCAGTTTTCAAAGTGAAGACCTAACATTTTACAATCTTTGAACCTTACCTCCCGGAATGCTGTTTTCATCAGCCTTGCCAAACTTAAATTACAAGCATTGAAAACACACTCAGAAAAACCAAATTCAGAAAGGTCAGCGTTTGAAAAATCACACTGATTGAAAATACAACTCTCGTATTCCCCCTTTTTCAGTGGACTCTCCTGAAAATTGACTTTCTCGAATGTCTTTTCTTCTATATAAATTTTATCCATTCCTGTCATCTTACCTTGTTTGCGTTTTTATATTCCCATCTCAAATACAATCTTGTCTTAGTTTTCCCCCGAATAATTATACTGACTCTATTTTATCGCACGGAAAATAATCACACTCCCCACAATTGTTTTTATTCTTAATATGTGCGCAATTGTTAAAAATATAACTGCACCTTTCATGGTTCCTTTTAATTGTTCATTTAGAATATTTCAAGTTTGTCTATATTCTTTACCGCCTCAAGGAAACCATGACTTGCAAGCTTTCCTTTAAAAATTTTAATTGGATTATAGCTCATTGTCATTGTGGTACTTTTAATAACAACAAACTGTTCCCCAATTTTTAAATCAAATGCCTTTATTATATCATCATTGAATTTAACCGACATATTCTTTGTCTGAACAAGAGCATAGGGTCTTGAGTTTATCAAGATCGGTTTATCTATCAATTCTATCTTATCAATGATTTTTTTGAAAACACTATCCTTTGCTTTTTCAACACTAATTATTGCAAATCCACATTCTCCTTCTCTGGTCGATGTCAATAATACAACATCCCTTTCTTTGAGATTATATCTTAAGAAGGCTTTCGGGGGTATGTGAATTGTCTTATCTTCTCTTAAAATTGAAACTCCGTAAGCTTCTTTTGCTCCTGATGTACCCGGTGATAAACTTGGCATAACTATATCTTATAATTTAGACTAACTTATGGTTATCTCTGAATAATAAGTTTCTCAATTAAATATGATTCAGAATTTATTAAATGTATAAGAAATACTCCTTGCCGAATATCGCTTATGTCAATCGAATTATTCCCTTTCATGTTGATTTGTTTAATCAACTTGCCATCTAGCGACAGAATTGAAACTGAAGTATTCTTATCTTTTAATCCTTCAATAAATAGCTTGTCATTTGCTGGGTTTGGAAAAATCATAACTGACTCAAAAGAATTAATCTTTTCAGTTCCTTCGGGTTTTAAAGTGGTAAAACTCCATACATCAGACCAGTTGTTTGTTCCTGCTGCGTTTGTAGCATTCACCCTCCAAAAATAAGTAGTGTTGTTAATAAGCCCTTCTATCGATTTAGCCGTAGTTGTTATCCCTCTCTCATTTAAAATTGTTGTGCTGAAATCAAGAGTTGTTGATAATTGCAAATTATAGCTGTTCGCATCAGATGCAATGTTCCAACTCAGCAAAGTGTTGAATGGTACACCTTCTGAGTTGTTTGCCGGACTTGCCAAAGTTACTACCCCAGGCAAATTATAAACAATCGTAAAGCTGCGGGTTTCTGACCAATCACTTGTCCCGGCCATATTTGCCGCTTTTACCCTCCAATAGTAAGGTGTGTTTTCCGACAGACCGTTCATTTGTTTGCCAGCGTCAGTTAATCCGTTTTCATTTATAATTGTTGTGCTGAAATCAGAATTTGTGGATACCTGCAAAGAATAACTGTTAACATTTGGAGTATTGTTCCAACTTAAAGAAAAGTCACCTGTACCCACTACGGATTCATTCAATGGTGTTCTTAGAATTGGCACATCAGGGCTCTCCGCGAAGAAAATGTCATAAGTACGGGCAATATTACTTATCCTCAGCTCATCAATATATCCATCAAAAAAGTCAAACCCATGAGAACACCCACCGATAAACAAGGGGCTTGAATTGACCCCCGGCATCCATTCTTCTTTGCCGTTATAAGGTTGAGATTTATAATAAACCAATTCATCATTAGAATCATGAATCAAAAGCTGAAGGTTTTTTGTATCTGTCTTCCTGATATACGTGAAATGATACCATTTCCCGGTTTCGAGAATATACGGATTCATGTCAAGAGATGTATAGTATCCAGAGCCCGACGCTTTGTATTCATAAAACAATGAGCTTTCCGATTTATTAAGCCTCAGGTTGTAGTTTATGTTTAACCAATCACTGGTCATTTTGTTGACAAGGAATGAATTCGTTTCCCATGAATTAATAAAACACCAGAATTCAATTGTCCAGTCGCTTTGCAAGTTGAGGGCTTCATTATGAGCAAATGATATTAAAGATCTTTTGTCAACCGTAGTATTATCAATTCTTGCACAATTCCCCAATCCTGGTATATCATTCTGAGGAAATGAAATGCCTGAACCCTGACTTGTTGCAGAGCCGCCAATAAATGATTCATTCTTAAGATCACCATTGAAATGCATCAGCAGCACTGTATTTTCATCTGGCCAATATTCTTTTTTATAGCTTGGCTCATAATAATCGGGCTCAAGCTTAATGATTGCTAAATTGTTAAAATGATGCCCACCTAAATTATTTAAAGGGTAATATCCGTCGAGGTAACCATTTATGTCAGCCCATCCAAAATTTATGTGGAAATATCCGTTTGGTTGATATCCGTCTGTAATAAATGCATGCCCTCCTTGGCCTGAAACATCACCTGAGCCGGCTAACATAATTGGTCTTTTATTATCAAGTTCACTTTTACAAGAATTCAGCCATTGTTCGTATGAGAGATTACTGCGCTGTAGCAACTCAGATGTAGGAGAATATCCAAAGTGGACAGCCCATGATGTAAGCCAGTTTGTATAAAGTTCCCCTCTCATATTCTCAAGAGAAATACATAAGGTAGAGTTTAATAAAGCTGAAGGACCATATACATCTTCGGTCAAGGATGTATCATTTGGCAAGAAATCAGGCATATTATCCCAATCATAACTTGCTTCAGCAAGGTCATAATAGTAATCGCCCCATGCTTGATCATTAACATGAACAACGCCCTTGCCCTTTTCAGGGTGATTCCAGTACTTCATCATCTGAACACCGGCGGTAATTGTACAACCCGTACGATAATGCCCTTTTTCTTCTTTATAAAAAGTTGGATTTATAGGGTAATATGCATTGTAAGGCCACCACTGGTGCCAATGTGTAGTTAATAAAGGAAGGACTTGCTTGGTGCCGTAGCTGCTGAAGTCGTTGGAATAAAGATTATCCCACTCCAGTAGTACTTCATCAGTAACAACTTCGCCCATATGGCTTTGATAAATGTTGCTTCCTATCCAGTTTGCCTCACCTTTAAAGTCGTAGCCAATTATTGGACTCATACGCTCAACAGCAGAAACTGCAACCCATCCTCCTGAAGTGAAATTAAAAACATGAAAAGATGGTTGCCCCCAGAAAGTTTCACTGTTATACCTTTTGATTTCCGTGCTTACAGTCTTATCAGGATTCCAGTGTTTGTACCAGTTTTTTGCAATTGTTTCTGCCTTTTCCCTTGAGATAGTTTTAGTGTCTATGATGTAATTACCAAAATTAACAACCGGAAGTTCAATGCCTGCTGACCCGGTATTCAATATTCTGTTACCGTTTTTTCCATTACCAACAAGTCCTTCATACTGATCACAATTTTGAGTTACATCAATATAAAACTTGTATTCATATACCTTGCCCGGGGGAAGTAAAACAGTCACACTGTAAATATTGCTCCCCGACTGTTTTGTCATAACATTGTTTAATGCCCAGCCATTGAATTCCCCAGCCAGATAAACTTTGTGAACTGTTGGATTAAAGAAACCAAGAGTTATGTAGTTTGACATGTTTACTCGAAATGTTATTGAATTGTTTTCCTGCAATGTAGTATTAGTCAATTGGAATTGACTGTCTTGAACTTCAGAAGCTTGCCCGATGTAATTTATCGAACTAATAAGAAACAGAATTAGAATACTAAAAATGAATTTGGCGCTCTTCATATTATAAGGGTGTTATTGGTTTAGGTTCAAAAGGATGAACGATTAAAGTTGACCTGTTAGTCCACCTTTTAAAACATAAAAATAACACTTATAATTGAAACATAATAATGTCTTTAATATAATTATTCCTGAATTCCGCTCTCTAATAAAAGAATCTTGTAATTGTCAAAAACACCAATCCTTATCCATCCTAACCTGAAATCCTTTTCGACCCGAAAACCAATATACCTTATTTCATTTGTCGGAAATGTATGGCTATCATTAAGGAATGCATAATTCCTGTACAATACAGTATCAGTGCTTATTTGATAATATGAAGGATGATAATTATGTGATTCATTGTTTAAAATGATAGAATCTGCATTAAAAGCATCATTTTTATTGATATAATCTCCCCTGACTAAGGGTGTCAATTTGAAAGCCGGAGAAATATTCGCAATTGAATCATTTTCATTGTACCGATGATATGAACTTATAATACTTTGATAAATAATAACTTCATTTTCTACTCCACTTATAGTATCAAACACATTATAAACAAACAAGGTATCCATCGTTGGATATCCATAAAACTGTACTTCTCTATTGATTGATTTAATTGCTGACCTGCGTTTCTGACCAACTGCCGGGGAACCCCATATATCACTCACAAATTGAATATCATCAATTCCATCAAAGTCAATATCAATATTGAATAATTCCGGAGAATAGTAACCTCCTGTAATTGTTGTGTCGTAATATTCAATTATCATATCCTTATCATCACCAACTTTCACTAATTCAGGGTAGTCGCCGTCTCCTTTATCGCAACTTATAAGAATAACTGCAAATAGAATCGACAATATAAGATGGGCTTGTTTCATAATTATAAAGATAGCTTTTTTTAAAATATTCTGTTAAGTTCTTATTTGAGGACTTGTTTTATTTCATTTATAAAATCCATCACACTAGCTTCTATTTGTTCAATAAGAGAATCCAAATTATCAAAATCAGGATTATTAACCAGAATATTATCAACGATTGAAAAGCTTTTATCGATACTGTCAGGCACATGATATTTAATCCAATCGCTATCCCTGAACATTTCCCAGTACTTTTTTTGAATCTGCTTATTTTGTCCGGCTAACCATATTTCAAATCTCATTTCCTGATGATTAAAGACTATTGCTATTTTAAGCTTTTGTTCTTTAAGGATTTCAGGCGTAAAGGGGAAATAAGTAATAGTCATATCGCCTGAATAAACAGAACCAATATAAAAACCTGCAGGATAAGTGTTATAGAAATAAGTTCTGAGCCGCTTCATGAAATCCATAATACCCTTATACGCTTTCTGAATATTGCCGACTTTAATCTGTTGCTTATAATCTTCTTTATATTCGTTCAGTGATTTGGTATGTATTTCATCTTCTG